>NZ_PNOS01000033.1 GCF_002869745.1 Oceaniglobus roseus | reverse complement strand
CGGGCGCGGGTGCTGTCCTCCTTCAGGCGGTGCGCGGACTGGTGGCGGGCCGAGAGGCGGGCCATGTCCTCGGTCCGGAGCGACAGGTCGGCCTCGCGGGCGCTCAGCACTTCGCCCGCCTCCTGCGCCGCCTCGGCGGCATCGGCCAGCCGCGCCTCGTGCCCCTCGCCGGCGGCGGCGAGCTCGGCGGCCTCGGCGTCGAGCCGCGCGATCGTCTCGCCCGCGTCGCTGTTCAGCGCGTCCTCGCGGGCGCTGTCCTTCTCCAGCTGGCCGATCCGCCCTTCCAGCGTGCCGATCAGGGCACGGGCGCGGCTGTCGCGGTCGGCATGGGCGGCCAGTTCGACCTCCAGCCGTTGCAGGACGGCCGCGGCGATGCTGTCCTCCTCGCGCAGGGGCGGCAACGCCGCCTCGGCCTGCTCGCGCGCCGTTTCGGCGGCGGAGGCGCGGCGGGCGGTTTCTGCGGTGGCGGCGACGCAGGCCTTCAGCGCGGTCTCGGCCGCGGCGCGGGCCGCGTCCGCCTCGCGCCAGCGGCGATAGAGCAGCAGCCCCTCGGCATGGCGCAGGGCCACGCCGATCTCGCGGTAGCGGGCGGCCTGGCGGACCTGCCGGGCGAGGGTGGCGAGCTGGCTTGCCAGGGCCTCCACCACGTCGTCGACGCGCAGGAGGTTCGCCTCGGCCGCCTTCAGCTTCAGCTCGGCCTCGTGGCGGCGCTGGTAGAGGCCGGAGATGCCCGCCGCCTCTTCCAGGATCCGCCGCCGCGCCTTGGGCCGCGCGTTGATCAGCTCGGAAATCTGGCCCTGCCGCACCAGCGCCGGGGAATGGGCGCCGGTCGAGGCATCGGCGAACAGCATCTGAACGTCGCGGGCGCGCACGTCCTTGCTGTTGGCCTTGTAGGCCGAGCCTGCGTCGCGGGTGATGCGGCGGGTGACCTCCAGAACGTCCGAATCGTTGAACCCCGCGGGCGCGCGGCGGTCGGAGTTGTCGATGTGCAGCGCCACCTCGGCGAAGTTGCGCGCGGGCCGGGAGGAGGCACCGGCGAAGATCACGTCCTC
This sequence comes from Oceaniglobus roseus, assembly GCF_002869745.1. Lineage (GTDB taxonomy): Bacteria > Pseudomonadota > Alphaproteobacteria > Rhodobacterales > Rhodobacteraceae > Oceaniglobus > Oceaniglobus roseus. The sequence goes on along the minus strand of NZ_PNOS01000033.1, from coordinate 59,475 downwards.
CATCCCGCCGCCGCGCATGGCCGAGGCGCGGTTTTCGCCCATCACCCAGCGCAGCGCCTCCAGCAGGTTCGACTTGCCGCAGCCGTTCGGCCCGACCACGCCCGTCAGCCCCTCGGCGATCACGAGGTCCGTGGGATCGACGAAGGACTTGAAGCCGTTCAGTTTCAGGCGGGTGAATCGCACGTCGGGGAAGCCCTGCGGTTGTCTGTCGGGCCCGCATCCTGTTGCGCAGGCCTTCGCGTTGTCAAGAAGCGGAGGCGGGATGTGGCCCCTTTCCGCCGCTTATCCACAACATATCGTGCGGGCGCCGACGGACAGGGGATCAGCCCATCGTCACCACAACCTTGCCGGTGGACTTGCGCGACCTGAGCAGTTCCATCGCCTCGGCCGCGCGCTCCAGCGGCAGGTGGTGGGAGATGTGCGGTTGCAGCTTCCCCTCGCCGTACCACTGGTAAAGGCGGGTCAGGCTGTCAGTCAGGACCGATGGCCGGAACGCCATGTAGCCGCCCCAGTAATAGCCCATCAGCGTGATGTTCTTCACCAGGAGGTGGTTCGCGGGCACCTGCGGGATGTCGCCGCTGGCGAAGCCGACGATGACGATTCGCGCCTCCGGGTTGCAGGCCCGCATGGCGGCGCGGAACAGGTCGCCGCCGACCGGATCATAGACCACGTCGACCCCGCCGAGCGCCTTCAGCGCGCCGCGCAGGTCTTCGGCGTCGCTGTCCAGCACCTCGTCCGCGCCCGCCGCCTTCGCGACCTCGAGCTTGGCGGCCCCGCGGGCGCAGGCGATGACGCGGGCGCCCATCAGCTTGCCGATCTCCACCGCCGCCAGCCCCACGCCCCCGGCCGCGCCGAGCACCAGCAGCGTCTCGCCCTCGCGCAGCCCCGCCTTGTGGTCCAGCGCGACATGGGCGGTGCCATAGGCCACCTGGAAGGCGGCGGCATGGTCGAACGGCATGGCGTCGGGCAGCCTCGTGCAGCGGTCGGCCGGAAAGCAGCCCCGTTCGGCCAGCCCGCCGTGGCCCGAGAAGACGGCGACCCTGTCCCCGGGCGCCAGGGTCGTGACGCCCTCGCCCAGGGCACGAACCGTTCCCGCCAGCTCCATCCCGAGGGTCATCGGCAGCGGCGGGCGCTCCTGGTACTTGCCTTCGGCCATCAGCAGGTCGGCGAAGTTCAAACCGCACGCGGCGATATCGACGGCCACCTCCCCCGCGGCCGGGTCGGGCGCGGCGGTCTCGGCGATCGCCGGGGCGCGGGCGTGATCTTGCACTTGAAAGGCTTTCATGGCGGTGCTCTCCTTGAATCGCCGGACCATACGAAACTTCCCGTCGCGGGGCGAGCCGGAGTCGCCGATGCAACGCTGAGGTTAGGCGGCGTTTGCCATACAATCAGACCTCAGGACACGCTCAGGGCGAGCGGAGGAAACAAAAAATCAGCAGACCTGAATTATGTTCCCCGGCAGATCTTTGAAATAGTTGATATTTTTTTCAGATGCCATCAGCCTGAACTTATAGTCAGGTTGAGTTGAGGCTCTTTTAACAATTCATTGCCACACAAGCGTTAGGTAAGGAGTAAGACCATGAAACATCCGGTGGATGTACACGTCGGCAAACGGGTCCGGCACCGCAGGTGGATGCTGGGGATGACGCAGCAGCAGCTTGCGGAACAGGTGGGCATCAAGTTCCAGCAGATCCAGAAGTATGAAACCGGGATGAACCGGATCAGCGCCTCGCGGCTGTGGGACATTGCAGACGTCCTCGAAGTGCCGGTCGCCTTCTTTTTCGAAGGCATGGAAGACGGTGCCGCGGGGCGCGACCATTCAACCTCGGCGATGCCGAGCGACATTCTTGCCGACAAGGAAGCACTGGAACTCGTGCGCTCCTATTATGCCATTCCCGAAAACCAGCGCCGCCGCCTGTTCGAACTGGCCCGTGTCCTCAGCGACGTGGCCTGAAATCTCCCTCTCCTTGACCGTCCGCCCCTGACGCGCTAGCCGCGGGCAGGATCCTTGCGGAGACTGCCGATGGACCGGATTTCAGCCGACCTTCAGCGGGAGCTTGCCTCCTGTGCCCACGCCCTGGCGGATGCCGCGCGTCCCGAGACGCTGCGGCACTTCAGGGCGCCGGGGCTGGAAAGCGGCAACAAGGATGCGGGCGGGTTCGATCCCGTGACCGAAGGCGACCGGCAGGCCGAGGCGGCGATGCGCCGCGTGCTGGCCGAGCTGCGCCCCGACGACGCGATCCTGGGCGAGGAATACGGACATGCGCCCGGAACCACCGGGCTGACCTGGGTGCTCGACCCGATCGACGGCACCCGCGCCTACCTGGCGGGCGCGCCGACCTGGGGGGTCCTGATCGCGGTCGCCGACGCCCGGGGCCCGCTTTTCGGGATCGTCGACCAGCCCTATATCGGCGAGCGCTTCTCGGGCGGGTTCGGCGCGGCGCTGTGCGATGGCCCCCACGGGCAGCGCGCGCTGAAGGCGCGCGCGCCGCGGCCGCTGTCGGAGGCGATTCTGTTCACCACCTTTCCCGAGGTCGGCACGACCGCCGACCGGGCGGGATTCGAGGCCGTGTCGCGGCAGGTCCGGCTGACCCGCTACGGGATGGACTGCTATGCCTACGCGCTTGTCGCGCTCGGGCAGGCCGACCTGGTGATCGAGGCGGGGCTGAACGCCTACGACATCCAGGGGCCGATGGCAGTGATCGAGGCGGCGGGCGGCATCGTCACCGACTGGACGGGCGGCCCGGCCCACGACGGCGGCCGGGTGATCGCCGCCGCCAATCCCGAAATCCACGCCGCCGCCCTGGCGATCCTCGCCGGGCACGCGGGATGAGCCACGTTCTTGTGCAGGGTGCCGACCTGGTTCTCTGCATGGACGACGGCGCGCGGGAACTGGCGGGCTGCGACGTGCGACTGCGGGACGGCGTGGTTGCCGAGATCGGTCCGGGACTGGACGCCGCGGGGGCCGGGATCGTGTCGGCGCGCGGCTGCGTCGTCACCCCCGGCCTCGTCAACACCCACCACCATCTCTACCAGACACTGACCCGCGCCGTTCCCGGCGCCCAGGATGCGCTGCTGTTCGGCTGGCTCAGGCGGCTCTACCCGATCTGGGCGCGCTTCGGGCCGGAGGAAATGCGCGTCTCGGCCCTGACCGGGCTGGCGGAGCTGGCGCTGTCGGGCTGCACGCTGACCTCGGACCACCTGTATCTCTTCCCGAACGGCGCCCGGCTGGACGACACGATCGACGCGGCGCGCGAGATCGGGCTGCGCTTCCACCCGACCCGCGGCGCCATGTCCATCGGCGAAAGCGCGGGCGGGCTTCCCCCCGATGCGCTGGTCGAAACCGAGGCGGCGATCCTCGACGACTGCCTTCGGGTGATCGACGCCTTCCACGATCCGGCCGCGGGGTCGATGTGCCGCGTCGGCGTCGCCCCCTGCTCGCCCTTCTCGGTCAGCCGCGAGCTGATGCGCGACGCGGCGCTGCTGGCGCGGGACAAGGGCGTGCGGCTGCACACCCACCTGGCGGAGAACGACGAGGACGTGGCCTATTCGCTGGAGCGGTTCGGCTGCCGCCCCGGACAATATGCCGAGGACCTGGGCTGGACCGGAGAGGACGTCTGGCACGCCCATTGCGTGAAGCTGGACAACGCCGAGATTTCCCTGTTCGCGCGGTCGGGGACCGGAGTGGCGCATTGCCCCTGCTCGAACTGCCGCCTCGGGTCGGGCATCGCGCCGGTCAGGGCGATGCGGGATGCAGGCGTGCGCGTGGGCCTCGGCGTCGACGGCTCGGCCAGCAACGACGCGGGCAACCTCGTGGCCGAGGCGCGGCAGGCGATGCTGCTGCAGCGGGTCGCGCGGGGCGCCGATGCGATGAGCGCGCGCGAGGCGCTGTGGATCGCCACCCGCGGCGGGGCGCAGGTGCTGGGGCGCGACGACTGCGGGCAGATCGCCCCGGGCAAGCGGGCGGACGTGGCGGTGTGGGGCGGTTCGGGCGTCGAGAACGCGGGCAGCTGGGATCCGGCGGCGCTGCTGCTGGCGGGGCCGACGCGGGTGCGCGACCTGTTCGTGGAGGGACGGCAGGTGGTGCGCGACGGACAGGTCGCGACGCTGGACCTGCCGGTGGTGCTGGAGCGGCAACAGCGGCTGGCGCGAAGGCTCGCAGAGCACGCGTAGGACGGGCCCAGGCCATACCTACCCAGCCGCGCGGCTTACCAGCGCCCCAGCGCCGCCTCGTCCTCGTCCCGCGCGGCGACCCAAGCGGCGCCGTCCGCGCCGACCTCCTTCTTCCAGAACGGCGCGCGGGACTTGAGGTAGTCCATCAGAAACTCCGCCGCCGCGAAGGCATCCGCCCGGTGGCGCGCGGCGGTGGCAACCATCATGATGACCTCGCCCCGCTTCAGCGCGCCGTGCCGGTGGATCACCAGCGCATCGGCCAGCGACCAGCGCGCGACGGCCGTCTCGACCATCCCGGCGATGGCCGACTGGGTCATGCCCGGATAGTGCTCGATCTCCATGTGCAGCAGCCCGCCCTCGGGCCGGTCGCGAACGATGCCGCTGAAGCTGACCACGGCCCCCGCGTTCTGCTGCGCCGCCGAGAAGCGGTTCAGCTCGGCGCCGGGATCGAAGGCGGCCTCCTGCACCCGCACGTCCACGCGCCTCAGCCCCCGGTCATCGGCGGGAAGAAGGCCACCTCGCGCGCGCCGGCCAAGGGGGCGGAGAAATCGGTCAGCTCCTGGTCGATGGCGACGCGCAGCGCCGAGAGGTCCTGGAAGGCGGCGGCATAGCGCTCTTCCCGCGCCGTCAGCTCGGCCACGAGGTCGGCCACGGTCTCGGCCCCCGTCTCGACCCGTTCACGGGGCAGGCCGATCCTCTCGCGGACCCAGGCGAAATAGAGAACGTCGATCATGCGCGGGCCTCCTCCTTCAGGAACGGCAGGGCCTTGCGGAAATAGTCGAAGCCGGTCAGCAGCGTCAGCGCGGCGGCGAGCCAGAGGCAGATCACCCCGCCCCACCACGTCACCAGCATCCCCTGGTGCTTCCAGCCGATGCCGAGCACGTCCTCCTCGCGCCCCGCGAGGATGTCGGCGATCAGGCCCGGCTCCATCCCGAGGGTCTGCATGACGAAGAAATGCTCGAAGATGCCTTGGGAGAACAGCACCGACAGCGCCACCATCTGCGCCGTCGTCTTCCACTTGGCCAGCTTCGTGACCTTCAGCAGCCCCGCCGTGTCGCCGAGGAACTCGCGCAGACCCGACACGAACACCTCGCGGAACAGGATCACCGTGGCGGGCAGCAGGATCCAGGGGTTCATGCCCGAGAAGCCGGTGATGACGAGAAGGGCGATGACGACCATGGCCTTGTCGGCGATGGGGTCGAGCATGGTGCCGAACTTCGTCTCCTGCTTCCAGGCGCGGGCGAGATAGCCGTCGATCCAGTCGGTCGCGGCCGCGGCGCCGAACAGCAGCAGGGCGAACCAGTCGGCCAGGGGTCTGGAAAAATAGAGAAACATGATGGCGACGCCCGGCGCGGCCAGCAGACGCAGAAGCGTCAGGATATTCGGGACAGTCCACCTCATGGGCCAGAGATAGCCGTTCGCGCGGGGGGTTGAAAGGTGGTGCGATGCAATCGGGCGCCGCCGCACGCAGACATGATCGCCGCGCCCGGCAGGGGCGGGCGGCCCCTGCCCCGCTTGACACCGGCGCGGTGCCCGGAGAGGACGGGTTCAACCTTGAGGAGCGCCATGACCCACAGCATCCGCAACCTGACCCGCACCCTTTTGCACCGCGGATTCGCCTCGCTGTTCCGCTACGATTTCGAACAGCGGCGGCGCGACGGCTCTTGGCAGAAGCTCGACCGCGAGGTCTATGCCCGCGACGACGGGGCGGTCTGCCTGCTGCACGATCCCGCGGCCGACACGGTGCTGCTGGTGCGCCAGTTCCGCCTGCCGGTGCACCTGGCGCGGGCGGGCGACGCGGACGGGGCGCCCGACGCGGGGATGATCCTGGCGGCGCCGGCGGGCTTCCTCGACGGGATGGAGCCCGAGGCGCGGATGCGCGAGGAGCTGGAGGAGGAGACGGGTTACCGCGTCGGTGCGCTCGAACACCTGTTCGACCTGTTCATGTCCCCCGCCTATGTCCCCGGCGCGCAGAGCTTCTTCCTCGGCACCTACAGCCCCGCCGACCGGGTGGGCCGGGGCGGCGGGCTGGCATCCGAGGGGGAGGACATCGAGGTGGTCCACCTGCCCCTTCCCGAGGCGCTGGAGATGGTGCGGCGGGGGGAGATCGTCTGCGGAAAGACGGTGGTGCTGTTGCAGGCTTTGGCGGGGAGGGTTGTAAGGAGTTGACTGGGCCATTGGCCCTAGCGGACGTGCGCACAACTTACGGCGAACGGCGGCGACGGACCAAGGCTCAAGGGCACTCAATCTTGAACAAAATTTTTTTTCGTTGCAAATTTTGTGTGAGATCGACTTGGTCCGCACACCAAGAACGTTCAAGCATCGAGCCGTATAACCAACAAGGCTTCTGATAGTTAGTCACCTTTGCAGTCCGAGGGCAACCGAATGAAAATCTACAGCAGAAAGCTAATCGGTGTAATTGCCTTTTTTCCATGGCAAATTCAGCTTTGGCAGAGGATACGATAATAGATGAATTGAATGAACATCGGTTTCTTTCTGCAATCATCACAGACCAAGACACCACCTCAATATACCACGAAGTTTGCAATCTGACCGACGAAGCGAGCGCATTTTTCTGGTCGAAAGCAGGTCTCGGTATTGACTCTTTGAACCAACTCAACCCAAAATTGTGCGCGCGACGGACTCAGAAAGGCGTCAAGAGTCTTGATCGCGGCGAGTCACCTGTAGTTTTCCAAGACGGAACTAGTGGCGAGATTGGAACCATCTATCAATGCTATGCGCACTTTGGAATTGACTCCTGCGACGATAGCTTCTGGGGAAATGCCGCCGCTCAGATTACTGAACTTTCAATATTTCTGTCCACTCCAGATGGAAATAATCTTCAGATGGAGACCGTAACCATCGGGATCCGAAGCCTTAATAATGGGCTTGCGGAAGTCTTTATTGAGTCCTCGGATGGCGTAGAGCATATTGCGGTCATTGTGAATTCAGAGGACGCCTCCATTGATGAGATTAGAGACCTTCTCGACAGCGGCGAGGGCCTTCAGATTAATACATTTGGCTATTTTAAAGAAATCGGGGACGTCGAGCCTGGGTTTTTGACTGAGAACATTCCAAGTCAATCGCCAACCCTCATGTTCAAAGGGCTTGATGGGATTGGCATGAGGCATTATTACAAAATGAAAGACATTAATAGGCTCGGGCAACTCATTTCAATTCTTATTCTTGATGGAGACCGTGCTGTGGCCAGAGCAGAAGCTCCAGTTCCGCTGGAGTAGGACGGATGTCCAGCGTAAGGAAGGTTGCAGTATATACATTTATCTTTTCGCTCATATCCACATGGATATTTGGCGGCCCACTTCTTTCAGGAAGTCGGCTTCTAATTAAATATGGCATTGGTTTTGGTGGCACCCTGAGCGGAATCTGGCTTGCGAACGCCATCTATAAGCGCTGGAACCAAAATACCAATGCGGGTCGTAGGAGCGTGTCGTTCATAGCTGCTGCAACCGTTTTTGGCTGCGTCTGCCTGATCATAGCAAGTCAAATGTACTATCGAAGGCGCAGTTCCTACGAGGACTGGGAGATAGGTGCTTACTTTCTCGGCTTATTTCTTTTAACCAGCTTAGTAGCATGTTTAACATTCTATGGCGGGAAGGCAAAGAATCTATTCTAGAAATGCTAGAAGAGTTCATCATCGACAATTTTAGAGTATATACAAAATTGGCGCAAGCGGGGAGATGCTTTTTCCGTAAATTTGGAATTTTCAGATATTAAAGCGAAGGGTAGCTATCCACACCTTTCGACACACAAAACCCTTCACCCCCTTTCATGAAAATAATCATAGATCTTCTCCGCCAGGTTCCCTGAGATCCCCTCGACCGCCTTCAGGTCCTTCAGGTCGGCCCGGGCCACGGCCTTGGCCGAGCCGAAGTGGGTCAGCAGCGCCCGCTTCCGCGCGGCCCCCACCCCCGGCAGGTCGTCGAGCGGCGTCGCTCCCACTGCCTTGGCCCGCTTGGCGCGGTGGGCGCCGATGGCGAAGCGGTGGACCTCGTCGCGCATCCGCTGGATGAAGTAGAGCACGGGGTCGTTGTGGCGGAGCGCCATGACAGGCTTGCCGGTGCGGTGGAACTCTTCCTTGCCGAGGTCGCGGTCGATGCCCTTGGCGACGCCGACCATGGGGATGTCGCCCACCCCCATCTCCTCCATGATCTCCCGTACCGCCGAGACCTGCCCCGCGCCGCCGTCGATCAGCAGCAGGTCCGGCCAGGTGCCCGAGGTCCGCTCGGGGTCTTCCTTCAGGAGGCGCGAGAAGCGGCGGGTCATCACCTCCTTCATCATGCCGAAGTCGTCGCCGGGCGTCAGCTCGGTCCCCTTGATGTTGAACTTGCGGTACTGGCTTTTGACGAAGCCCTCGGGCCCCGCGACGATCATGCCGCCGACGGCGTTGGACCCCTGGATGTGCGAGTTGTCGTAGACCTCGATCCGCTCGGGCACCTTCGGCAGTTCGAACGCCTCGGCCAGCCCCTTCAGCAGCTTCGCCTGGGTCGCCGTCTCGGCCATGGTGCGGGCGAGGCTTTCGCGGGCGTTCCGGAGCGCCCCCGAGACGAGATCCTTCTTCTCGCCCCGCTGCGGCACGGCAAGCTCGACCTTGCGGCCCGCCTTCTCGGTCAGCGCCTCGGCCATGAGGTCGGCATCCTCGATCGCGTCGGAAAGGAGGACGAGGGGCGGCGGCTCGCGGGTCGCGTAGAACTGGCCGACGAAGGCCTGCATCACCTCGGCCGCCTCGGCCCCCGCGCCGGTCCGGGGATAGAAGTCGTGGTTGCCCCAGTTCTGGTTGGCGCGGATGAAGAAGACCTGCACGCAGGCCTGCCCCCCCTCCATGTGCAGTGCGATCACGTCGGCCTCGGCCACGCCCTGCGGATTGATCCCCTGCCCCGCCTGCACCTGGGTCAGCGCGCGGATGCGGTCGCGCAGGGCGGCGGCGCGCTCGAACTCCATGTCGGCGCTGGCCTGCTCCATCTCGGCGGCGAGCTGGGTCTGCACCTTGGTGGACTTGCCCTGCAGGAACCGCTCGGCATCGGCGACGAGGGTGCGGTATTCGTCCTGGCTCACGTGGCCGACGCAGGGGGCCGAGCAGCGCTTGATCTGGTACTGGAGGCAGGGTCGCGTGCGCGTCTCGAACATCGAGTCCGAGCAGTTCCGCAGCAGGAACACGCGCTGGAGCTGGGTCAGCGTCCGATTCACCGCCCCGGCCGAGGCGAAGGGGCCGTAATAGCTGCCCTTCTCGGTCTTGGCGCCGCGGTGCTTCTTGATCATCGGGTAGGGGTGGTCGCCGGTGACGATGATGTTCGGGAAGGACTTGTCGTCCCGCAGCAGCACGTTGAACTTCGGCTTCAGCTGCTTGATCAGGTTCTGCTCCAGCAGCAGCGCCTCGGTCTCGGTGCGCGTAGTCAGGAACATCATCGACGCCGTCTCGCGGATCATCCGGTCGATCCGCGGCGAGTGGCCGTTCGGGTTGGCGTAGTTGCTCACCCGCTTCTTCAGGTTCCGCGCCTTGCCGACGTAGAGGACGGCCTGTTTCGCATCGAGCATCCGGTAGACGCCGGGCGAGTTGTCGAGCGTCCTCAGGTAGGACTGGATGCAGGCGTGGCCGGTGGGCCGGGTGTCGCCGTCGTTCATCTGTACACCCTCGTGATTCTGCTTTCTGGCTGCACCGTCAGGGCAGCGGCTTCAAGTCGAATGATACCCACGGATCCTGTGGACAACTCTGCGGAGAAGTTTTGGGCACGTGGAAATTGTCCTTTGATTTCACACCCCTCATCGCCCTGCACAAGATTTCAGCGGATTTTCAACGCGTTGATTTCGCACAATGTTTTTTCGTTTCCGGCGCAACCGGCTGGTTCGCAACGGGAATTTATACAAAACCGTTACAAATTCCCGCCCGGTGCACAACTTGACGTAAGGGCGGCCGTACACCCGTGTCGCCGCGCCCTATTCCACGCCCAGCACGTCCGGGGTACGCCAGGCCAGGTGCTGGCCGCCGTCGATGCACAGAAGCTGCCCCGTCACCGCCGGCGCATCCAGGAAATAGCCGAGCGCCGCCACGATATCGGCCTCGCCCGCGCCGCGTTCAAGGACCGTGGCGGCCCTCTGCGCGGCGAAGTGGCGGTCGGATTGTCGCGCCCCCTGAAGCGTCGGGCCGGGGCCGATGGCGTTGACCCGCACCTTCGGCGCCAGCCCCTGCGCCGCCGTGCGGGTCAGGGTCCAGAGCGCGGTCTTGGCCAGCGTGTAGGTCATGAACTCCGGCGTCAGCTTCCGCACCCGCTGGTCGATCATGTTGACGACCAGCGCCTGCGCCACCGGCTCTCCGTTCGCGTCCTCTGCCGGGGGCGGCGCGGTGCGGGCCAGCGCCTGGATCAGCTGGAACGGCGCCCGGAGGTTCGAGCCGAAGTGCCGGTCCCAGCTGTCGCGTGTCGCGGTGTGGATTGTGTCGTGTTCGAAGATCGAGGCGTTGTTGACCAGAACCGTGATCGGCCCGCCCAGGGCCTCGGCCGCGGCAGGCATCAGCGCCCCGGTCGCCGCCTCGTCCAGAAGGTCGGCCTGCACGGCGGCCGCGGGCAGGCCCACGGCGCGGATCTCGTCCGCCACCTCCTCGGCCGCGTCGGCGGAACTGTTGTAATGGACGGCAACGCCGATCCCCCGTTCGGCAAGGTACAGCGCCATGGCGCGGCCCAGCCGCTTGCCCCCGCCGGTCACGAGGGCGCGTCGCTCGGTCATGTCGATATCCTCAGAAGACGATCACAGCCCAGAGGTAGGCGGCGTAGAGCGCGGTCAAGACCAGCCCCCAGAGCCGCCCCATGGTCCAGCGCAGGAACACGAAGGGCGCGAGCACCAGCGCGGCGCCGAGCATCACCCAGAGGTCGAGGCGGAAGAAGCTTGGATCGACCTCGATCGGCCCGACGAGCCCGGCAATGCCGATGATGGCCAGGAGGTTGAACATGTTCGAGCCGATGACGTTGCCCATGGCCACGTCCGCCTGTTTCTTCAGGGCGGCGACGACCGTGGTGGCCAGTTCCGGCAGGGAGGTTCCGACGGCGACGAGGGTCAGGCCGATCACCGTCTCGCTGATGCCGAGATCCCGCGCGATGCTCGTGGCGCTGTCGATCAGGATGTCGGCGCCGAGCGGCAGGCCGACCAGCCCGAGCGCGAGGAACATGAGGATCTTCCACCAGGGCATGTCGGGGTCGGCCCCCTCCAGGTCCTCCGTCTCGTCCGGGCCGAGGCGGCGGTGGGCCAAAGCCGCGCGCGCCTGGTCGAACAGGATGACGGCAAGCCCCGCCAGCAGGATCAGCCCGTGCCACCACGTGATCGGACCGAAGAAGGCGAGCGCGATGAACAGCACGCTGGCCGCCAGCATCATCAGATAGCTGCGGCGCGTGTCGCAGTCGGCCATGTTCATCGCCGACAGGATCGCCGGGATGCCGAGGACCAGCAGGACGTTGGCGATGTTCGAGCCGACGACGTTGCCAAGCGCGATCCCCGGCGCGTTGTCCCGGACCGCCTGGATCGAGATCAGAAGTTCGGGTGCCGAGGTGCCGAAGGCGACCACCGTCAGCGAGACGATCAAGGCGGGCACCCCGAGCCGCAGTGAGACGTTGACCGCGCCGCGCACCAGCGCGTCGCCGGCCAGCAGGAGGATCACGAGGCCGAGGAGGGCGACGGCGAATTCCATGTCAGCGTCTTCCTTCGCCGCAGGGGCAGGGTCCGCTGCCGATCCGGTAGCGGCCGCAGCGCGGGCATTTCATCGAGGTGAGCTTCTTCTGGCCCGGAAAGCGGAGCTTTCCGAACATCCCGAGCACGACCATGCCGACGAGGAACAGGCTGACGATCTTCAACAGCACGTCAGAGACCGAACCGGGCGAAGGCGGCGCGGTCTTCGAGCGTGCCGAGCGCATCCTCGGCCAGGGCGAGGCCGAAGCGCGACAGGAACGGGCGGCGGCGCTGGTAGGCGGCGAACTTCACCTTGTCCCCGAACAGCTGCTTCATCTTCGGCACGAGGTGGGCGATGCCGTCGATCAGGCCAACCTCCTGTGCCCCCTGCCCCACCCAGATCTCGCCGGTGAACAGGTCGCGGTCCTCGGCCAGCTTGCCCGCGCGACGGGTCTTCACCTGGTTGATGAAGGCCTTGTGGATCTCGTCCTGGAGGCTGCGCAGGCGCGCCACGTCCTCGGGCTTTTCCGGCTGGAAGGGGTCCAGCATGGATTTGCTCTTTCCCGCGGTGTAGACGCGCCGCTCGATCCCGTGGCGGGCGATGAACTCGTTCAGCCCGAATCCCGCCGAGATGACCCCGATCGAGCCGACGATGGAGGTCTCGTCGGCCCAGATGTGATCCGCCGCGCTGGCCAGCCAGTAGCCGCCCGAGGCCGCCACGTCCTCGACGAAGGCATGGACCGGCACGTTCTTCTCGGCGGAGAGGCGGCGGATGCGGGAGGCGATCAGCGACGACTGCACCGGGCTGCCGCCGGGCGAGTTGATCGACAGCGCGACAGCGGCGGGCTTGCCGCGGGCGAAGGCCTTCTCGATCAGGGGCGCGGGGGCGGCGTCGTTCAGCCCGCCCCGCCCGCCGGTCGATATGACGCCCTGCAGGCGGATGACGGCCACCACGGGGCCCTTGGACAGGAAAGGAAGGAACCGCTTCATGCCCCCGGACATAGAGTGCCGAGGCCCCGGCAACAAGGCGGCCGCGCAACTTGGGGCCGCCACGTGGCGCGACGGCAGGGCTTCCGAGGCGAGGGCGACGGCGCCAGCCGTCACCCGCGCAGGCCTAGACCCACTTCGCCATCGGCGGCAGGCTCATCAGCACCGCGTTGGCGTCGTGGCCGGTCTCCAGCCCGAACTTCGTGCCCCGGTCATAGACGAGGTTGTACTCGGCATAGAGGCCGCGGTGGATCAGCTGGGTGTCCTTGTCCGCGTCGCTCCAGGGCGTGTCGCGGCGGCGGTCCACCAGCGGCACGAAGGCTTCCAGGAACGCCTTCCCCGCATCCTGCGTCAGCGCGAAGTCCGCCTCCCAGTCGCCGGTGTTGTGGTCGTCGAAGAAGATCCCGCCGACGCCCCGCGCCCGGCCCCTGTGCGGCACGAAGAAGTATTCGTCGGCCCAGGCCTTGTAGCGGGGATAGATGTCGGGGCCGTGCAGGTCGCAGCGCGCCTTCTGGGCGGCGTGGAAATCGGCCGTGTCCTCGGCGTACTCGATGCACGGATTCAGGTCGGACCCGCCGCCGAACCACCAGGCCTGCGGCGTCCAGAACATGCGCGTGTTCATGTGGACCGAAGGCGTGTGCGGGTTCTGCATGTGCGCCACCAGCGAGATGCCCGAGGCCCAGAACCGCGGATCCTCGGCCATGCCGGGGATGCCCTTGCGCGCCGCCATCGCCGCCTGCGCCCGTTCTCCGAGTTGCCCGTAGACGGTCGAGACGTTGACGCCGATCTTCTCGAACACCCGTCCGCCGCGCATCACGCTCATCAGCCCGCCCCCGGCGTCCGAGCCGTCGTCGGACTTCCGCCTCGTCTCGGTCACCTCGAACCGGCCCGCGGGCAGATGGGCCGTGGGCCCTTCGGTCTGGCGGTCCTCCAGCGCCTCGAACGCGGCGACGATGCTGTCGCGCAGCTCGCGGAACCAGGCCGCGGCGCGGGCCTTTTCGGCGTCCATCTGGTCGGTCATGGGGGGTGCCTTTCTTCGCTGACTGATCCCTTGGGCGGGCACGTTGTCACGCAAAGTTGACACCAAGGCAAGCGACGGATCGTCTCAGTGCGCGGCGCAGTCCACGACGTCGATCAGGGTGCGCCCGCCGTCGATGGTCAGGATCTGCCCGGTCATGAAGCCCGAGCCCTCGGAGGCCAGGAACTGCACCGCCTCGGCCACCTCGCCGGGGCTTGCGATGCGCGACAGCGGCGTGTGGCCGATGATGTCGTCGCGCACCTCGGAATTGTCGCGGATCGCGCCCTTCAGCGAAGCGCTCATCACGCTGCCGAAGGCCACGGCGTTGACCCGGATCCGGTGCGCCGCAAGCGCCACGGCCATCGAGCGCGTCGCCTGGTCCAGCGCCGCCGCGCTGACGGAATAGGCGAGAAGCTCGGGATGGGTCCGCCGCGCCGCGATCGAGCTGAGGTTGACGATCGAGCCCGCGAGCTTCCCGTCGCCGCCCGCCTCGTCGGCCTGGCGGATCATCCGGTTGGCGAAGACCTGGGACAGGCGCAGGCTGGTCAACAGGTTCTGCTGCAAGAGCACCGCCATCGATTCGTCGTCGGCGTCCAGCGGATCGGTCACCATCATCTGCCGCGAGGCGTTCACCAGGATGTCGACCCGGTCGAAGGCGTCGATCGTGGCCGAGAGCAGGTTCGCCACCGTCAGCTTCTCGCGCAGGTCGCCCGCGAACCAGCGGGCGGCGCTGTCGTCCTCCTGGGTCTCGCCGATCTCGTCGATCAGCTTCTCCTCGTCGATGTCGGCGAACATCACCTTGGCGCCCTGGGCGACGAAATGCCGGGCGATGGCAAGCCCGACGCCATTGGCCGCTCCGGTGACGACGGCGGTCTTGCCTGCGATGGAAAACGACATGGACGTGCTCCGGAAGGGGCCGGCTCAGGCGCGGGGGCGCCCGGCGCGGCGGGGGCGTTCGGCGTGGATCACCTTGAACGCCGGATCGTTGGACAGGTCCGCGGATTTCGCGAACCGCTCGGACAACACGGACTCATAGGGCAGATGCCGGTTGGCCACCAGCCAAAGCTGCCCAGCCGGTTTCAGAAGCCCCGCCGCCGCGGCAATGAAGGCACGCCCCAGCGCGGGATCCGCCTTGCGCCCGGTGTGGAAGGGCGGGTTCATCACGACATGGTCCACCGGATCGGGCAGCCTCGCGCGCGTCGCGTCGGCCCAGTGGAACACGGCGCGGGGGTCGCGGACGTTCGCCCTGGCGCACTCCAGCGCGGCGTGGTCCGCCTCGACCAGGTGCAGCGCCGTGACGCCCGGCCGCTCGAGGATCCGCGCCGCGAGATAGCCCCAGCCGGCCCCGAGGTCCGCCACCGTCCCCTTCAGCCCCTCGGGCAGCAACTCCGCCAGAAGCTCGGACCCGCGGTCCGGCGCGTCGGCCGAAAACACGCCGGGCCGGGTCACGAAGCCCGAGGGCAGCACGGTCTCGCCCGCCCGCCAGTCGTCGGGCACGCGGCCCTCGAAGCGGAACAGCTTGCCATGGGCCTTGGAGATCACCGGATCGACCGTGCCATGGGCGCGCAGGCTGCGGATCATCGCGTCGACGCCGTCGGTCTTCTGCCCGTCGATCCAGACCGGCCCGCCCCGCGCCAGCGCCACCGCCCGTGCCACCAGGTCCCGCGCCAGGTCCCGCGCCCGCGGCAGCACCACCAGCGCGCCCGCAAACTCTCCCGAGGGGGCAACCGCCACGTCCACGCCCCGCGCCGCCAGCGCATCGTGCTCGGGCTTCATCCCCTGCACCACCTGCAGGTCCGCACCGAGCGGCGACAGGTCGTCGTCGCCCCGCGCCCCGAACACGCAAAGCCGCCCCGGGTCGGGCAGCACCAGCGCACCCGCGTCACGGGCGAAGGACAGGCGGTCGGTCAGCATCGGCCGGGCGCGGGGGCCCTATTCCTTTTCCATGGTGCACTGCAGCGGGTGCTGGTGGCGGCGGGCGAAGTCCATCACCTGCGCGACCTTCGTCTCGGCCACCTCGAACGAGAACACGCCGACGACGGCCAGCCCCTTCTTGTGGACGGTCAGCATCAGCTCGAACGACTGGGCGTGGTTCATGCCGAAGAATCGCTCCAGCACGTGCACCACGAATTCCATCGGGGTGTAGTCGTCGTTCAGCAGCAGCACCTTGTACAGCGGCGGACGCTGGGTTTTCTTCTTCGTCTCAAGGATAACACCCGAGTCGCCGTCCCGCTGGTCATCCTTGTCCGACATGGTAATAGGTCTGGTGGTCAAACCGAAACTCCGGAAGTCGGGGATTGCGC
Source organism: Oceaniglobus roseus (assembly GCF_002869745.1). Classification (GTDB taxonomy): domain Bacteria; phylum Pseudomonadota; class Alphaproteobacteria; order Rhodobacterales; family Rhodobacteraceae; genus Oceaniglobus; species Oceaniglobus roseus. The sequence continues at coordinate 43,323 of NZ_PNOS01000033.1, read as the reverse complement.
TGTGAGACGTGTATATAAGATGACCCTTTGCACTGAAAAGGGGGGCGTCGGGGACAGGGCCGAAAACCGTGGCCCCCGGAGCCCGAGATGACGCGCCGCCTGACCACCGTGGCCTTCGATGCCGACGACACGCTCTGGCACAACGAGAAGTTCTTCCGCCTGACGCAGGAGCGATTCGCCGCGCTGCTGGCGGACCACGCCGATCCCGACCACCTGGAAGAGCGCCTGCTCGCCGCCGAGCGGCGCAACCTCGGCCCCTACGGCTATGGCGTGAAGGGCTTCGTGCTGTCGATGATCGAGACCGCCATCGACGTCACCCAGGGCACCGTCCCCGCCACCGTGATCGCCGAGCTGGTGGCCGCGGGCAAGGAGATGCTCGAACATCCGATCGACCTGCTGCCCGAGGTGCGCGAGACGGTCGAGGCGCTGGCCGGGGACTTCCGCCTGCTCGTCATCACCAAGGGCGACCTGCTGGACCAGGAGCGCAAGCTGGCGCAGTCCGGGCTGGGCGACCTGTTCGACGGGATCGAGATCGTCTCGGACAAGACGCCCGACACCTACCGGCGCATCTTCGAGCGCCACGGCGAGGGGGCCGAGCGGGCGCTGATGGCCGGCAACTCGCTGAAATCCGACGTGCTGCCGATGTTGGCGGCGGGCGGCTGGGGCGTCCACGTCCCGCACGAGATGACATGGGCGCTCGAATCCGCCGCCGCGCCTGAGGGACACGGACGGTTCCTTCAGGTTGAGCGGCTCGGCAAAATTGTCGCAATCTGCAATAATCTCGACGGCTGAACCCTTCGTCGACGCGTGTCGATTCGGAGACATGTTGGGGGTTCGGGCGCCGTTATCGGTACATGTTGATGTCCTTGTTGCATCCAGCTTTGCAAGCCGCTGAGCACAAAGATGTTTTGGCCGCCCCGCCTTTGTGCTAGCGTCAGGGCAATGATGGATCGGGCGACAGACCCGGCCGCGTGAGGCAGTAAGAAGGCAGAACACCGTGGACACACGACGGATCCTTGGCATCCGCATCGGGCGGATTCTATTCACGATAGCGCTCTACCTTTCGCTCCTGGCGGCGCTTGCCACCACGTCCCAGGCGGCGCCCTATGCGGCGCTGGTGATGGACGCGCGCACCGGCGAGGTGCTGCACGAGACCAACGCCGACACCCGACTCCACCCCGCGTCCCTCACCAAGATGATGACCCTCTACATCACCTTTGACGCCGTGCGCCGGGGCGAGATCACGATGGACACCCAGGTGCGCGTCTCGCAGCACGCGGCGTCCGAGCCGCCCTCCAAGCTGGGGCTGAAGGCGGGCCAGCGGATCGCGCTGCGCTATCTCGTGCGCGCCGCGGCGGTGAAATCGGCCAACGACGCCGCCACCGCCATCGGCGAGGCGCTGGCGGGGTCGGAAGCCGCTTTCGCCGACCGGATGAACCGCACCGCGAAGGCCCTGGGGATGACACGGACGACCTTCAAGAACGCCAACGGACTGACCCGCGAGGGCCACCTGTCCACTGCCCGGGACATGACGATCCTCGGGCGGCACCTGCTGTATGACTTCCCCGAGTACTACAACCTGTTCTCGCGCACGACGGCCGACGCCGGCATCCGCAAGGTGGCGAACACGAACCGCCGCCTGCTGGCCGCTTACGAAGGCGCGGACGGCATCAAGACCGGGTACACCAACGCCGCGGGTTTCAACCTCGTCGCCTCGGCCAAGCGCGGCAACGAGCGGGTCATCGCGACGGTCTTCGGCGGCCGCTCGAGCGCCGCGCGCAACGCCAAGGTGGCCGAGCTGCTGGACCTCGGCTTCCGGCGCGCGCCGAGCGGAGCGACCGTGAACAAGCCCGCCGCGCCCGACCTCGTCGCCGCCGCGCAGGGCGGCGATCCGTCCCTGAAGGGCAAGACGATCCGCCTGCTGACCGCCGTCAACGCCTCGCCCCGCCCGGCCCCGCGCCCGGGCCGCCAGGCCGCACCGGCGCCGGCGCAGACGACGACTCCGGCACCGGAGGATGTCGTCGTCGCCCGCGCCCCGGCCGAGACGCTGGTCGTGGCCGCCGCCCCTGCCCCGCCGCCGCGCCCGGAAGACCTGCCGGGGCTTGCCGACGGCGTGAACCCGCCCATGGCGCTGGAGATCGTCACACGGGTCTCCACCTCGGGCGGCCGCCACTACGGCATCAACGTCGGCCGCTACGCCTCGAAATACGAGGCCGAGCGCGTGCTTCTCAAGACCGCCCTGGTCGAGATCGGCACCCTGGACGAGGCGCTGCGCAAGGTCGTGACCCGCAAGGGCGGCTACGAGGCCAACTTCGTCGGCCTGACCGAGGAGCGCGCCGAACTGGCCTGCCGCCGCCTCGTCGCCCGCAAGGTGGCCTGTTCCACCTTCGGCCCGGGCTGAGACGCGGACCGAAGGACCTACGGCACGAAAAAGGGCCGCCCCGTCGGGCGGCCCTTTTCCTTGTCCGGGGAAGCTCTCGGCGAGGCGCCCGCCTAGAGCACCGCCCGAGCGATCCGGATCAACTGAAGCATGTCGTATTCCCGGTCGTTCAGCTGCACCAGCTGGCCGTTCAGCACGGAATAGTTCTGCCCCGCCCCGAGCTGCGGCAGGCGGTAGAGGCTCATCAGCTCCTGCTGCGTCAGCGCCGCCGTCGGCGCGATCGGCACGCCCCCGGCCACGTCGGCCACCTGGGCGATCTGGTTGATCAGCAGCAGCGAGGTATAGTCCTGCTCGTCCAGCAGCACCGGCAGCCCGTCGATCAGGCCATAGCGCTGGCCGCTCGGCGCGGGGTCGAGGCCGAAGAGCGAAGCGATGTCCTGCGATTGCAGCAGCAGGAGACCGGGGTCGGGATCATAGGCGGATTCCGAGCGCAGCCAGTCGTCGCGGCGGTCGATCCAGATCTCGTCGTAGCGGTCCCGGTCCCAGGAGGACCATTCGTCATAGGTCACACCGTCCTTCGCCAGCCCCGGCGGAACGCAGGGCGGGTCCTTCTTCGCCAGTCCCGGCGGACAGTTGCGATAGGTGATCAGCTCGTCCTCGGGGATGTCGGCGACGGCCAGTTGCGGCGTCAGGAAGGCCAGCGCCGAGGCGCCAAGAATCGCCGCCATGTCACGCCCGGCAGGCGCGGGGGTCGAGACGATGCGGCGCACGTATTCTTCCCGCTCGGCGCCGTTGAAATCGCGGCGTTCCTTAGCGCCGTTGCCCTTGCCGTTGCCGTTGCCGTCCTGCGCGGCCTGTTCGGGCCGTGCCTTCGGCTTCGGACCGCCCGCATGGTCGGGCTTGCCTTTGCCCTTCGCGGCAACGTCGTTGCCCCGGCCGGGCTTGCCGGTGTCCTTGGCCGCGTTGCCGTTTCCGTGCCCCTTCTCGGGCTTGCCCGCGTGGCCGTTGCCCTTGCCGGGGTTGCCGTTGCCCTTCACGATCTTCTTCGGACCGTGGCCCTTGCCGTTGCCATTCCCGTTGTTGCCCTTGACCCGCCAGACCTGCGCGTCCTGCGCGAGGGCGATCTGACCCGGGACTCCCCCGGCCGGAACCGGCGCGGCGGAGAGGGACGTTGAGAACAGGGCCAGCGCCACGGCGCTGCCGAAAACAAACTTGTTCATGTCGAAAACCTCGCTTTTGCCCCGTAAACGCAGCACACCGCAGCCACGTTCCTCTGGGACAGGGGGCCCGGCGACGGCTTGCCGACCGCCCCGCCCTACCCGAGGTAGATCTGCCCCGAGGGATAGCGCACCCGCGGCACGCTGCGGGTCGCGAGGAAGAAGCCGATGGTCAGCGGCCCAACACGGCCGAGGAACATGATCAGGATGATCATCGCCCGCCCGAGCCCGTCCAGCGTCGGCGTCGCGCCCATGGACAGCCCCACCGTCCCGAAGGCCGAGGCGACCTCGAAGGCGAGATCCAGGAAATCGCCGTCGTGGGACATCGAGATCAGGAACAGCCCGGTCATCACCAGGATGATGCTGACCGTGGTCAGGGCCATCACCTTCATAACCTCCTCGATCCCCAGCGAGCGGCCGAAGATGTGCAGCGTCGAGGTGCGCTTGAAGAAGGCGAGCGTCGCCAGCACCAGCACGATCAGCGTCGTCACCTTGATCCCGCCCGCGGTCGAGGCGCTCCCGCCCCCGACCAGCATCAGCAGGATCGTCATCAGCGCCGTCGAGTCGTGCATCGCCCCGGTGTTCAGCGTGTTGAACCCGGCGGTGCGCGTCGTCACCGCCTGGAACCAGCTTGCCCAGAGCCGCGCGCCCCAGCCGTCGAGCCCGCCGAGCGTGCCGTCGTTGGTCCATTCCAGCATCGCGAACATCAGCCAGGACCAAAGGATCAGCGCCAGTGTACCCGTCAGCATCAGCTTGGAATGGAGGCTGAGGGTGCGGAACCGCCGTTTCTCGTAGATGTCGGCGACCACGACGAAGCCGATGCCGCCGAGGATGAACAGCGCCGGGATGACGATGTTGATGACCGGGTTGTCGACATAGTGCATCAGGCTGTCCCGGAACAGCGAGAATCCCGCGTTGTTGAAGGCCGACACGGCGTGGAACACCGATTGCCACAGCCCCGGCCAGAACCCGAACTCGGGGACGAAGACGAAGGACAGGAACACCACCCCCACCGCCTCGCAGAGCAGCGCGATCGAGAAGATCACCCGTACCAGCGTCGTGAGGTTGCTCATCGAGGTCTGGTTCAGGTCCTCCTTCAGGATCAGCCGCTGCGGCATCCCGATAGAGATGCCGAGCGCCAGCAGGACCAGCCCCGCGAAGGTCATCAGCCCGAGACCTCCGAGCTGGATCAGCACCAGGATCACCGCCTGCCCGAACAGGGTGAAGATCGACCCGGTGTCGACCACGAACAGCCCCGTCACCGTCACCGCCGAGGTCGAGGTGAACAGCGCGTCGCTCCAGCTGATCGGCTCGGTCGTGGCGATCGGCAGCTTCAGCAGCCCGCAACCGACGATGACGAGCACGAGATAGAGCGCGGCGAGGAAGGCCGGTGGCGGGATCTGCCACATGCGGCGCCGCGTCCGGGTCTTCAGGCGGATGGCCAAGCCCATCAGAGCGTCGCCGCGAAGGCCCTGAGATCCTTGCGCTGCCCCAGGAGCAGCAGCCGGTCGTCGCCCTGAAGCGTGCAGCTGTCGCCGTCGCGGCCGATGAAATCGGTGCCCCGCATGATCCCGACGCAGCGCAGGTTGTGGTTCTTGGTGTGCGGCAGCTCGCTCAGCTTCTTGCCCTCCAGGCTTTCGGGGACCATGAAGTTGACGACGTGATAGCCGTTGCCGAGGCTGACATAGTCGCGCACCAGCGGGTTGTGCAGCACCTGCGCGATGTGCTGGCCCACCTCCACCTCGGGGTGGATGATCCGGTCGACCCCCAGCTTCGACAGGATCCGGTGGTGCGTCCGCGTCTTCGCCTTGGCCCAGACCTGCTTCACCCCGATCATCTTCAGATTGATCGAGGCCACGATGTTGGCCTCCAGGTCCTCGCCCATGGCGACCAGCGCGGTGTCGCAGTCGGCGAAGCCCGCTTCGCGCAGCGCGTTTTCGTCCCGCGCGTCGACGATCATCGCCTGGGTCAGCTTGTCGGCATGGGCCGAGACCAGCCGCTCGTCGATGTCGATGCCGATGACGTGGTTGCCGAAGCGCATCAGCTCGACCGCGACGGTGCTGCCGAAGTTGCCCAGACCGACCACGCCGAAGGTCCTGTTGTGTTTCGCCATGGTGCCCGTGACCGCTGTTTCACATCCGTCGTTTCACCGGCAACCTAGCGTGCCCGCGGCAGAGGCAACACCCCGCGCAGACGCCGACGCGGCGAATGGTTGCAAGACCCCCTCCCCCAATGCACGACGCTTCGGGCCCCGCGCCCAGAGGGGTCCGGGGAGAAAGCGCTCTGCCAGAGCGGTTTCTCCCCGGCGCGTGCCGAAGCGCCGCCGCCGGACGCGGCGTCTCACCAGAGACCGCTCGCCAGCGTCATCCGCCGCGCGCGCCGGGTGCTGTCGTCACGGACAAGGCGGGCGTTCAGGCGGGCGGGGCGGGGCTCGGAAGCCGTGCGGGCGCGTGGCAGGCTGCGCAGCGAAACCAGCAGCAGGTAGGGGCGGTCGAACATGGCGCTTCTCCTCGTTTCCCGAGGAAATGTACCGGTCGCGCCGCCCTGATGCCAGCCACGACGATGCGCCGCCTGTAAGCCAGGCTATCAGCCCGCCGCCTTCGCCCCGAAGGCCGCCGCCATCAGTTCGCGGGTATAGTCGGTCTTCGGCGAATCGAAGATCTCGCCCGCCGGCCCCGCCTCCACCACGTCGCCGCGCTTCATCACCATCACCTTGTGGCTCAGCGCGCGGACCACCTTCAGGTCGTGCGAGATGAACAGGTAGGCGAGCCTGTACTTCTGCTGGAGATCCCTCAGAAGCTGCACGATCTGCACCTGCACCGTCATGTCCAGCGCGCTGGTCGGCTCGTCCAGGACCACCAGCAGCGGGCGCAGGATCATCGCCCGGGCGATGGCGATGCGCTGCCGCTGGCCGCCCGAGAACTCGTGCGGATAGCGGTGCATGGTCTTCGGATCCAGCCCCACCTCCGACATGATCTCGGCCACCGCCTGCCGCTTGTCCTGGCCCTTGCGCGTGCCGTGGATCGTCAGCCCCTCGGCGATGATCTCCTCCACCGTCATCCGGGGCGAGAGCGAGCCGTAGGGATCCTGGAACACGATCTGCATCGCCCCGCGGATCGGCCGCAGCTGCCGCGACTTCAATCCCTGGATGTCCTTGCCGAGGAACACCACCGGCCCCTCCGACGAGATCAGCCGCATGATCGCCAGCGCGAGCGTGGTCTTTCCCGACCCCGATTCGCCGACGATTCCCACCGTCTCGCCCGCCCGGACGGACAGCGTCGCCGCGTTCACCGCCTTCACGTAGCCTACCGTGCGCTTCAGCAGCCCGCGCTGGATCGGGAACCAGATCTTCAGGTTCTCGGTGCGCACCACCTCCTCGGCATCCCCCGGCACCGGTGCGGGATGGCCCGTCGATTCCGCACCGAGCAGCATCTGCGTATAGGGATGGCGCGGATTGTCGAAGATCTCCGCCGTGCGCCCGGCCTCCACGATCTCGCCGTCCTTCATCACGCAGACCCGGTCGGCGATCTTCCTCACGATGCCGAGGTCGTGGGTGATGAACAGCATCGACATCCCCATCCGCGCCTTCAGCTCGTCCAAGAGCTCGAGGATCTGCGCCTGGATCGTCACGTCCAGCGCCGTCGTCGGCTCGTCCGCGATCAGAAGGTCCGGCCCGTTCGCCAGCGCCATGGCGATCATCACCCGCTGCCGCTGCCCGCCGGACAGCTGGTGCGGATAGGCCTGGAGCCGCTCCTCGGCGTTCTGGATGCCGACCTGGTTCAGAAGCTCCAGCGTCCGCTCCCGCGCCGCCTTGCCGCGCAGGCCCTGGTGCAGGGCCAGCGATTCCTCCAGCTGCCGCTCGATCGTGTGCAGCGGGTTCAGCGAGGTCATCGGCTCCTGGAAGATGAAGCTGATGTCGTTGCCGCGCACCCGGCGCAGCTCCTTCTCCGGCGCGCCCACCATCTCGGCGCCGAGGTACCTGATCGAGCCCGAGGTCTGCGCCGACTCGCCAAGAAGCGACACCGTCGACAGCGCCGTGACCGACTTGCCCGAGCCCGACTCGCCCACCAGCGCCACCGTCTCGCCCTTGTCGATGTGGAACGATACGCCCTTCACGGCGCGCGTCTCGGCGCCGTCCTGGCGGAAGGACACGCTCAGATCGCGGACGTCGAGGATACGGGTCATCGGCAGGAGCTTCCGGTCATGGCAGGGTCAGGGGTCACGCGGTCAGGGCAGCGGTGAGAAGGATCAGTGCGGGGATCGTCACCGCCCCCGCCGCCACCAGCGCCTGGTGGCCGGGGCCGGCGCGTTCGCCCCGCCGGTGCAGGATCCTCCACGAGGCCAGCGCCAGGGCCGAGGGCAGCGCGGGCAGCAGCGCCGGCACCATGGAAAGGAGGGCGAAGCCCAGGTCCTGCGAGGCCGCGTTCGGCGTGCGGTAGACGAAGCCGCCAAGCGCCAGGGCGGCGAAGGCGAAGAACAGGATCAGGAGCCCGTGCAGCACCAGCCCCGTGCAATAGGCCCGCCACAGCCAGTCGGCGGTCAGGCCCCCGCTCACAGCGACACCGCCAGAATGGTGCAGGCCGCCGCCGCAAGGCTCGCGATGACGGTGAACATGCGGAAGCCGAGGCCCGGCCGCTGGCCCCGCTGCGCCCGCCGCCACGCCGCCGCCAGCACGGCAAGGGCGATGCCGATCACCACGAAGGCGGCCCAGAAGGTCGGCGGATGGCTGAGGATCGGCAGCGGCGGCCCCTGCACGATCGCCGCCAGCAGGTCGCCGCCGAACACCGCCACGTCGATCGCCAGCAGCACCAGCCCCGCCCCGTAGAGCGGCGCAGCGCGCATGGTGTCGCCGAGGCGGCCCATCGCGGTCACCGGAAGGTCTTCCGCGGATCGAAGGCGTCGCGCACGCCCTCGAAGATGAAGACCAGCAGCGACAGCATGATCGCGAAGGTCAGGAACGCGGTGATCCCCAGCCACGGCGCCTGAAGGTTCTGCTTCGCCTGCAACGTCAGCTCTCCCAGCGAGGGCGCCGAGGACGGCAGGCCGAAGCCGAGGAAGTCGAGCGAGGCGAGGGTCGAGATCGTGCCGGTGATGATGAAGGGCAGCATCGTCACCGTCGCCACCATGGCGTTCGGCAGGGTGTGGCGGAACATGATCGTCCAGTTGCCGACGCCGAGCGCCTTCGCCGCGCGGACGTATTCGAAGTTCCGCGCCCGCAGGAACTCGGCCCGGACCACACCCACCAGCGCGGGCCAGCCGAACAGCACCGTGACGAAGACCAGCAGCCAGAAACTTCGCCCGAGGATCGCGAACAGGATGATGATGACGTAGAGCGACGGCATCGAGGTCCAGATCTCGAGGAAGCGCTGGAACAGCAGGTCGGTGTAGCCGCCGAAATACCCCTGCACCGCCCCCGCCGCGATGCCGACGATCGAGGTCAGGACCGTCACGATCAGCGTGAACAGGATCGACAGGCGGAAGCCGTAGATCACCCGCGCCGCCACGTCCCGCGCCGTGTCGTCGGTGCCGAGGATGTGCTGGCTGTCCGGCGGAGAGGGCGCCGCGCGGCCGAGGTCGTTGATCGTGTCGTAGGAATAGGGGATCGGCGGCCAGAGGATCCAGCCGGGCTCGGCCCCTTCCACCGTCTCCCCGGCCTTGATCTGCGCGATCAGCGCCTCGGGTTCGTCGAAGCAGTCTTCCAGCCCCCCGGTCACGATCAGGCACTGCACCTCCGGGTCGCCATAGACGGCCTCGGTCCGGAAATCGCCGCCGAAGTCCTGCTCGGAATAGAAGTTGAACACCGGCGCATAGGTCTCGCCGCGATAGCTGACGAGGATCGGCTTGTCGTTGGCGATGAACTCGGCGAACAGCGACAGGGTGAAGATGACGAGGAAGATCCAGAGCGACCAGAAGGCCCGTCGGTTGCGCGTGAAGTTCCTCAGCCGCCGCTTGTTCAGCGGGCTCAGCCACCCGCCCTGCCGCGGCGGCGCCTCGACCGGGGCGGGCGCGTCCATCCCCGGCACCGGCTGAAGGCCGGGCTGGTTCTGCCAGGCAAGGTCGCCGTCGCGGCGGCGCAGCGCCAGCGGCTCCCCGGTGTCGTAGACCGGGCCGCGGATCTTGTCGGGATCGGAACGGTTGGCCACGGCTCAGGTCTCCCGGGTCTCGAAGTCGATGCGCGGATCGACGAGGACATACATCAGGTCCGACAGGATGCCGACGACCAGCCCGATCAGCCCGAAGAAGAACAGCGTGCCGAAGATCACCGGGTAATCCCGCTGCACCGCCGCCTCGAATCCCAGCCGCCCCAGACCGTCGAGCGAGAAGATCGTCTCGATGATCAGCGAGCCGCCGAAGAAGACGCCGATGAACACCGCCGGAAAGCCCGCGATCACGATCAGCATCGCATTGCGGAAGATGTGCCCGTACAGCACCCGCCCCTCGGACAGCCCCTTCGCCTTCGCCGTGACCACATACTGCTTCTTGATCTCGTCGAGGAAGCTGTTCTTCGTCAGCAGCGTCAGCGTCGCGAAGGCCGAGATGGTCGAGGCCAGCACCGGCAGCGTGATGTGCCAGAAGTAGTCGGCGATCTTGCCCATGGTGCTCAGCTGGGCGAAGTTGTCCGAGGTCAGGCCGCGCAGCGGGAAGATCTGGAAGTACGACCCTCCCGCGAACAGCACCAGCAGCAGGATCGCGAACAGGAAGCCCGGGATCGCATAGGCCACGATGATCAGCGCGCTGGTCCAGGTGTCGAAGGAGGAACCGTCCTTCACCGCCTTGCGGATACCCAGCGGAATCGACACGAGATAGGCGATGACCGTCGACCACAGCCCCAGCGTGATCGACACCGGCATCTTCTCCAGCACCAGGTCCATGACCGAGATCGAGCGGAAGTAGCTGTCGCCGAAGTCGAACCGGACATAGTTCCACATCATGTTCAGGAACCGCTCGAGCGGCGGCTTGTCGAAGCCGAACTCCTTTTCCAGCTTGGCGATGAACTCGGGCGGCAGACCCCGCGCGCCGACATAGCTTTCGGTGTCTGCGGTCTGGTTCTGCGCGTCGCCCGCCCCGCCGTTGATCCCGGCGAAGGTGTCGGACTGGCCCTGAAGCTGCGCGATGACCGACTCGATCGGCCCGCCGGGGACGAACTGGGTCAGCACGAAGTTCAGGATCATGATCCCGAGCAGGGTCGGGATGATCAGCAGCAGCCGGCGGAGGATGTAGGCGCCCATGGCGGGATCAGAACGCCCCGGCAGCTTTCAGCTGCTGGCCCTTCTCGGCGTTGTACCACCAGAAATCGAGGTTCCCCAGCGAATAGGGCGGCAGCGGATCGGGATGCTCGAACATGTCGTAGTAGGCGACCCAGTACTTGTCGAGGTACCAGACCGGCACCATGAAATAGGCGTGGCGCATGATCCGGTCGATGGCCCGGACCGCCGCCTGCATGTCCTCCAGGTTGTCGGTCTCGATCAGCCGCTCGATCAGCTTGTCGACCGCCGGATCGCAATAGCCCGCGGGGTTGAACACGTCGTCGCGGTCGTCGCAGCCATAGCGCTGAGAGATCCCCCGCGCCTCCTCCAGCCCGTTGGTGTAGCTGTCGAAGATCATCTCGAAATCGTGGTTCCGCACCCGGTCGGTGTACTGGGAATCGTCGATCCGGTTATAGACCGCCTGCACCCCCAGCCGCTTCAGGTTGTCGATGTAGGGCAGGATGATGCGGTCGTTGCTGGGGTTGTTCTCGATGAACTCCAGGCTCAGCACCTCGCCGTCCTTGCGCCGGATGCCGTCGTCCCCGGCGACCCAGCCCGCGTCGTTCAGCAGGGCCGAGGCCGCGCGCAACGCGCCGCGGTCGAGCTGCCGGTCGCTGCCGTCGTCCGCGACGAACACCGGCTCGGTCAGGATGGCGGGGTCGATCAGGTCCTCGACCGTCTTCAGAAGCTCCAGCTCGCGCCCCTCCGGCACGCCCTTCGCCTCCAGGTCGGAGTTCTGCCAGAACGACTGCCGATGCGCGAAGAGCCCGTATTGCAGCGTGTCGTTCGTCCAGGTGAAGTTGAACATCATCCCCAGCGCCTTCCTGACCCGCGGATCCTGGAACTTCTCCTTCCGCAGGTTGAAGACGAAGCCGGTGGCCGTCGGCAGGTCGCCGTCCGGCAGCTCGGTCTTGACGATTGTGCCGTTCTCGACCTTCGGGAAATCGTACTGCGTCGCCCAGGTCAGGCTGCTCGTCTCCTGCCGGAAGGTGTAGGCGCCCGCCTTGAACCCTTCGAGCGCGGCGTTGCTGTCGGCGAAGAACTCGACCCTCAGCGTGTCGAAGTTGGCCGTGCCCTTGTTGATCGGCAGGTCCTTCCCCCAGTAATCGGGGTTCTTCTTCAGCACGATCCGCCGGTTCACCTCGATCTGGTCATAGACATATGGACCGGACCCTGGCGAGTTCTCCAGCCGGCTCTCGTCCAGCCGCGCGCCGGTGTCCTCGTACCACTTCTTCTGGAAGACGATGAAATACCCGGCCTGGCTGATCAGTCCCTTCCTCGGGATGCCGTCGGCGAAGTTGAACTTCACCTTGTGCGGCCCCAGCACCTCGACCGAGGGGATCATCGCCTTCACCGCGGACGAGAACGAGGGCAGCCCCTGCTCCATCAGGATGTCATAGGTGAACTTCACGTCCTCCGCCGTCAGCGGCGTGCCGTCCGAGAAGGTCGCTTCGGGGCGCAGGTTGAAGATCACCCAGTCCTGGCTCTCGGGATACTCAAGGGTCGAGCACAGCAGGCAGTAGGAGCCGTAGGCGTCGTCCGCGACCGAGGTCATCAGCCGCTCGTAGGGCAGGACGGAGAAGCCGTGCGCCCGGCCCTTGCGGGAATAGGGGTTCATCGAATCGAACGTCCCCCGCGCCCAGGTCGACATCTCGCCGCCCTTGGGCGCATCGACGTTGACGTAATCGAGGTGGCTGAAGTTCTCGTCGTACTTCAGCGTCCCGAGGTCGGAGAAGCCGTAGGAGGTGATGATCTTCTCGTCGCCCTCGGACGTGCCCGCATCGTCCGACTGCGCCCGCGCCATCCCGGCGCCGAAGGCCAGAGCGCCGCCCAGAAGCAGCGCCCCGAGCCATCGCAGCCCCTGCTCTCCCGGTCTGGCCGGGGCCGCCGCGACGGCGACGGCAGGGTGGCGACGGGTGGGGGATCGGTGCATGGGCGTGTTCCTTTTCGCGTCGGGAAAGCAGGGGCACAACTCGTCTGCAAGGTAAAGGCAAGGCAGGGGGGATCAAGTTGAAACTCCGTGATCCTCCCGACATCTCCCTGCAATGTTCCGCCGATCCCGCCTTGGCGGAAACCGAACGAAAACGGCCGCCGCGGTCCCGCGACGGCCGTGCCCGGTAAGCCTGTGGCGGGTCTCAGCCCTCGGTCGACTGGAGGTAGGCGATGACGTTCGCGCGGTCCTCGGGCTTCGGCAGGCCGGCGAAGCCCATCTTGGTGCCCGGCGCATAGCCCTTGGGATCCTTCAGGAAGTGATAGAGGTTCTCGGGCGTCCAGACGTCCGCGACCTTCTCCAGCGCGCCGGAATAGGCATAGCCGTCGATCGAGTCCACCGGGCGGCCGACCACGTTGTGCAGCGTCGGGCCGGTGCCGTTGGCGCCTGCCTCCAGCTTGTGGCAGGCCTTGCACTTGCCGAAGATACGCTCGCCCGAGCCGACGTCGGCCGACGCGAGAAGCTCCTCCACCGGCGGATCCTCCGCCGCGGCCTCGCCGCCGCCCGACCCCTCGGACTCCGGCACGTCGATGACATAGGCCTGCTCTTCCTCGCCATGTCCGCCGCCGACATGGTACAGAGCCTCGGCAGCCCAGCCCCCCAGCAGAAAGATCAGGAACGCGCCGCAAAACGCGCCCACGGCCTTGGTGATGGTCATTGTGTCGAACATGTCGCGATCCGTCTCAGCTGTGCGTTGCCGTGCTACCTATCCCCTTCCAGCCCCCCCTTTCAAGCGCTATGAGCCGCGACGAAACGCCCGGTGACGCTTATTTTCGACACCGGATGCCGGAAAGGAGCCGCCATGCCCGGAAAGATATCGTTCCAGGGTGAACTGGGGGCCTACAGCCACCAGGCCTGCGTCCAGTCGCGACCCGATCACCTGCCGCTGCCCTGCACCACCTTCGAGGACGCGCTCGAGGCCGTGCGCTCGGGCGAGGCGGACCTCGGCATGATCGCGGTCGAGAACTCGACTTACGGCCGCGTCGCCGACGTCCACTCGCTCTTGCCGAACTCGGGGCTGAAGATCGTCGACGAGGCCTTCGTGCGGGTCCACATCTGCCTTCTCGGCGTGCCCGGCGCGACACTCGACCAGGTGAAGACGGCGATGAGCCACACCGTCCTGCTCGGCCAGTGCAAGAAGTTCCTGAAAAGCCACGCGATCAGGCCCGTGACCGGCGCCGATACCGCAGGCTCCGCCGCGCTCGTCGCGCAGCGGGGCGATGCCGCGGCCGCCGCGCTGGCCTCGGAACTCGCCGGGCAGATCTACGGGCTGGAAACGCTGGCGAAGAACATCGAGGACAACAGCAACAACACCACCCGCTTCCTCGTGATGGCGCGCGAGGCGGACCTGTCGCGCCGCGGCGACGGCGCCATGGTCACGTCCTTCGTCTTCCGCGTGAGGAACATCCCCGCCGCGCTCTACAAGGCCATGGGCGGCTTCGCCACGAACGGCATCAACATGACCAAGCTCGAAAGCTACATGGTCAACGGCGAATTCACGGCGACCCAGTTCTATGCCGATGTCGAAGGCCACCCCGACGACGAGAACATGAAGCTCGCCTTCGACGAGCTCGCCCATTTCACCAGCGAACTGACGGTTCTGGGCACCTACCCCCGGCGTCTGTGATCGCCCCGCCCGTCAGGGCGCCAGCACCGCGGCCACGTTGGCCCGGTGGACCGCCTCGTAGGGGGCGAACCAGGTGGTCGCGCCGCCCTCCAGCGCCGCCGCCACGACATCGCGCAGCGGCAGGTCCGCTCTCGAAGGATCCTCCCGCAGCGCCAGCAGCCACGCCACATAGTCCCGCGTCGCCGCGATCAGCCCCGGACCATAGCCGCCCGCCGCGATCCGCCCGGGATCGCCGTGGCACGGCAGGATGCGCCGCAGGTCGAGCCGCGCCATCCGGTCGAGTTCTGACAGGTGGAGGCCCAGCCGCTCCGGCTCGGCCACGTAGGTCACGGTATCCTCCAGCGTGTCGCCCGCCAGCAGCAGCCGCGGCACCGGCAGCAGCATCGTCAGCCCGTCGCGGCTGTGGATGTCGTAGGGGTGCAGCTCCAGCTCCACCGCCCCGGCCCGCAGCCCCATGACCCCGTCGAACACCGTCGTCGGCATCGCCAGCGGCGCGATCGGCGGCGTGCCCGCGGCGAAGACGTCGCGCTGCGCCTCCATCGCCTCGGCCGTCGCGCGCAGGGCGATGATCTCGCACTCCGCGAAGGCCGCGCCGCCGGCCACGTGGTCGCGGTGGTGGTGGCTCAGCACCACGCGGACCGACCGCACCCCGCGCCGCTCCAGCTCGGCCCGGATCGCCCGCCCATGGTCGGGCGACAGCCCGGTGTCGAACAGCACCGCCTCGCCATCGTCCACCACGGCATAGGTGGCGATCCCCAGGACATAGCCGCCGTCGTCCATCCAGTTCGCCGCGTCGGAGACCAGCCGCCGCCCTGGCACGCGGCCGTCGTAGAAGGCCAGGACGTGGGGCGCGGGCTCCAACACCCGCATCGTCGCCGTCGACACCATGAGCCACCTCCGCGCGCGAAACGGCCTCACCTGACCACGCCCCGCGCCGCGATGCAAACGCCCGCCGGGGTGGACAAACGCCCCCCGATGGCCCACATCGCCCCCTTCAAGCCAATCGCAACGGGAATCCCGCCATGACTGACCTGAGCCTGCGTCACAACGTGACGCGCGATCTTGCCCCCCTCCGGACGCTGCTGACCGACGAAGGCGACCTGGCGCTGGTCAATCCCAGCGCCAAGCACCCGTTCGACCCGCTCGAATGGCAGGAGAAGTGGCTGGCCGACCTCGACGACGAATCCTTCTACATCCTCGACGCCACCGGCGCCGAAGTCGGCTTCTTCGCCCTGCGCCCCGGCGTCGGCCCGGAAATGCGCCACCTCGCCTATGTCTACCTCTCGCCCGAGCAGCGCGGCGGTTCGGGCGCCCGCGTTGCCGAACTGGCCGAGGAGGCCGCGAAGAGCCTGGGCGCCGCGCTCGTCACCCTGAAGGTCGAGGTCGAGAACGAACCGGCCGTGAACACCTACAAGGCGGCCGGGTACGAGGAAGTCGCGCGCAACGACAACATGGCGACGATGATGCGCGAAGTGGACTGAACAGGCCCCGAATCCCTTGAGGCGGCAAGAACCCTGTCCATCGCGACCTTAGGCTGAGTTGACCCAAGGGCAGCGCGCTAGGAGGGTGAGCTTTCTGATAACATTCAGAAATCTCGGGGAGGACATCCATGATACGCCTGCTTTCTTCCGCGGCGGCCATTGCCCTGGTCGCGGCTTCGGCCCATGCCCAAAGCGCGGAGCTGCCGCCCAACATCGAACGCCTGCAAAGCATGCAGTCCACCGGCGTGAAGGATTTCACGACCGTCGAACAGACCGGCGCCTATGCCGACGGCATCAAGAAGACGCTGGAAGGCATCAAGATGCCCGACGGCTTCAAGATCGAGCTCTACGCCGTCGTCCCCGACGCGCGCCACATCGCCGTCGGTCCGCAGGGCGTCGTCACCTTCGTCGGCACCCGCAAGGACAAGGTCTGGGCCGTCACCGACCGCAACAAGGACCGCGTCGCCGACGAGGTGAAGGATTTCGCCCCCTCGCTGACCTTCACCATCCCGAACGGCGTCTGCTTCAGCCCCGACGGATTCCTCTACATCGCCGAACAGAACCGCGTGCTGGTCTTCCCGGCGGCCGAGTTCTTCTACGAATCCCCCGACGTCGCCGTGGGCCAGGTTGTGAAGCAGGGAGAGCTGATCCCGACCGACGAGGAATCGTTCAACCACACCGCCCGCGTCTGCGACATCGGCCCCGACGGCAAGCTCTACATCTCGCTCGGCCAGCCGCACAACGTGACGCCGCCCGACAAGATCGAGAAGTACCAGAAGACCGGCATCGGCGGCATCATCCGGATGAACCAGGACGGCACCGGGCGCGAGGTCATCGCCACCGGCGTGCGCAACTCGGTCGGCCAGGACTTCGACCCGCAGACCGGCGACCTGTGGTTCACCGACAACCAGGTCGACGGCATGGGCGACGACATCCCGCCGGGCGAGATCAACCACATGACCGAGATCGGCGCCAACTACGGCCATCCGTGGTACGGCGGCGGCGACATCCGCACCAACGAGTACAAGGACCAGGAAGTGCCGGTCGACGTGACCATGCCCGTGGTCACCACCGTGGCCCATGCCGCGGACCTCGGCATGACGTTCTACACCGGCAACATGTTCCCGGAGAAGTACAAGAACGCCATCTTCTCGGCCCAGCACGGCTCGTGGAACCGCACCACGCCGGTCGGCGCGCGGGTGATGGTGACCACCATCGCCGAGGACGGCACCGCCACGACCGAACCCTTCGCCGAGGGCTGGATCGACTCCAACGGCGAATACCTCGGCCGCCCGGTGGACGTGGCGCAGCTGCGCGACGGCTCGCTCCTCGTCTCCGACGACCTCGCGGGCGCGGTCTACCGGATCAGCTACGGCGAATGATCCGGTCCCTTCTCATCGGCCTCGGCGGGGTGATCCTCGCCGGGGCGGTTCACGCCCAGGACGGGGGAGACCCCGCCGAGGGCAAGAAGCTTGCCGGGATGTGCCGCACCTGCCACGGGATCGACGGCTATGCGAAGATCCCGGTCGCTCCGCACATCGGCGGCGAGCAGGCGGCCTACATCGTCCGCCAGCTCACCGCCTTTCACGAGGGCACCCGCCAGAACGAGATGATGAGCGTGGTCGCCGCCTCGCTCTCGGAACAGCAGATCGCCGACCTCGCCGCCTGGTATTCCAGCCAGAAGGCCACGGCGACCCTGACCGCCGATCCCTCGGGCGCGCCCGAGGCCTGCGTGTCCTGCCACGGGGTAGACGGCATGGCGGTGGTCGAGGGGGCGCCGAACCTCGCGGGCGAGACGAACATCTACATCGACACCCAGCTGAAGGCCTTCCGCAGCGGCAAGCGGACGCACGAGATCATGTCGGCCATCGCCGCCGACCTGAGCGACGAGCAGATCCGCGCCGCCGCCGACTGGTACGCCGCGGTGAAGCTGGAGATCGCCTCGCCGGAGTGAGCCCGCCTCACGGGCCGCGGGCGCCGGGCTGAAGCCCGGCCCCCCTGCCTCAGCCCCCGAGCCGCGCCAGCGCCGCCGCCCGCGTCGCGCTCAGGCTCTGGTTCGTGGACAGCGCGTCGGTGTCCATCTTCAGCTCGATCACGGCCGCCCGGCCGCTGTCCCGGGCCCGCCGGAACGCCTCGGGGAAGTCCCCGGTGCGTTCCACGACCTCGCCGTGGCCGCCATAGGCGCGGGCCAGGGCGGCGAAGTCCGGGTTGGCCAAGTCGGTGCCGCTGACCCGCCCCGGATAGTGGTTCTCCTGGTGCATCCGGATCGTGCCGTAGCGGCCGTTGTTGGCCACCACGACGATCGGCGTGGCCCCGTGCTGCACCGCGGTCGACATCTCGTTCAGCGTCATCTGGAAACAGCCGTCCCCGGCAAGGCACACCACGCAGGTGCCGGGCCGCGCCAGCGACGCCGCCACCGAGGCCGGGAAGCCATAGCCCATGGAGCCGCTCGTCGGCGCCAGCTGGGTGCCGTAGCGCTTGAACCGGAAATAGCGGTGCAGCCAGGCCGCATAGTTGCCCGCCCCATTGGTCAGGATCGCATCCTCGGAAAGGTTGGCCGAAAGCCAGCCGACGACCTCCTCCAGCTTCACCTGCCCCGGCGTCTCCTTCGGCTGCTGCCAGGCCTCGTAATCGGCCCGCGCCGCGCGGCACCAGGCCGGATCGCGGGGCGCGTGGTCCAGCGCGGCCAGCTGCGCCGCCACGTCCGCCGCCCGCGCCACGATCCCGAGGTCGGCGCGGAAGACCTTGCCGATCTCGCAGGCATCGGGCGCGACATGGGCGATCCGGACCCCCGGCGCCGCCGGGTCGATCAGCTCGTACCCCCGCGTCGCGATGTCGCCGAGGCGCGCGCCGAGCACCACCAGCAGGTCCGCCGCGGCCAGCCGTTCGCCCAGCTTCGGATTCATCCCCACGGCAAGGTCCCCGGCATAGGCGGGCGAGCGGTTGTCCATGTGGCCCTGCCGCCGGAAGCTCGCCGCGACCGGCACCTGCCAGGCTTCGGCGAACCGCTGCACCGCCGCTGCGGCCTCGGCGCTCCAGTCCGAACCGCCGAGCACCACCAGCGGCCGCTCGGCCGCGGCGATCATCCGGCCCAGCGCCTCGATCTGGTCCGCGTCGGCCCGGGGCACGGCGGGCGCGGTCGGCGCGAGGTCCGCCACGTCGCTCTGCCCCGACAGCATGTCCTCGGGCAGTGCCAGCACCACCGGCCCCGGCCGCCCCGATGTCGCCACGTGGAAGGCCCGGGCGATGTATTCGGGCAGCCTCTCGGTCTGGTCGACCTCGGCCACCCATTTCACCAGGGGGCCGAAGAAGGCGCGGTAGTTCACCTCCTGGAACGCCTCGCGGTCGCGGTGGCCGCGGGCGATCTGGCCGACGAAGGCCACCATCGGCGTGCTGTCCTGCATCGCGACGTGCAGGCCCGCGCTCGCGTTGCTGGCGCCGGGGCCGCGGGTGACGAACAGGACGCCGGGCTTGCCGGTCAGCTTGGCATGGGCCTCGGCCATCATCGCGGCCCCGCCCTCCTGGCGGCAGACGACGTTCGGGATGCCGCTGTCGTAAAGCCCGTCGAGCGCCGCGAGGAAGCTTTCTCCGGGCACCGAGAACACCCGCTCCACCCCCTGCGCCGCAAGCGCCGCCGCCAGTATCTGCCCGCCGTGCCGTGCCATGTCCGCTCCTGCCTGCCGAAATCTTGCTGCCCCCGCGCCACCGGGCTAGGTCAGACCGGAAGCCATTGGAAAGAGAGGCACCCATGCTGCTTGGCATCTCAGGCTCGCTGCGTAAAGAGGCCACGAACCGCAAGCTGATCCGCGAGGCGGCGCGGCTTTACGGCGGCCCCTTCACCGAGGCGGACCTGGCGCTGCCGCTCTACGACGGCGATCTCGAACGGCGCGATGGCATCCCGGCCAGGGTGATCGACCTCGCCGACCAGATCGCCGCAGCCGAGGCGGTGGTGATCTCCTCTCCGGAATACAACCAGTCGATGAGCGGCGTGCTGAAGAACGCGCTCGACTGGGTCAGCCGCACCGACCGCAAGCCCTGGCTCGGCAAGCCGGTCGCGATCATGGCCGCCGCCGCGGGCCGCGCGGGCGGGGCGCGCAGCACCTATGCGCTGCGCCTCGCCATGACGCCCTTCCGCCCGCGCTTCAGCGCCGGGCCCGAGGTTCTGGTCGCCGCCGCCGCGCAGCAGTTCGACGCCGAGGGGCGGCTGATCAACGAGATGAACCTCAGGGCCCTGACCGAGGCCATGGCGATCCTGCGCACCGAAGCGGGCGCCGCGGCATGAGCGCCGTCGGCAGTCTGGAAGACGCGATGGACCCGGCCCGCGCCGCCGCGCTCTGGGCGACGCTGGGGCGGGAGGGTCCGGCGCCGGAGGTGGGCGCCCCGCTGCCGCCGTTCTTCCACCACATCCACTTCTGGGAGGCCCGCCCGCCCGAAATGCTGGGCCGCGACGGACACCCGAGGGTCGGCACGGGGCTGATCCCCGATCTCGGCCTGCCGCGGCGGATGTGGGCGGGCGGCGCGCTGTCGTTCCGGGCGCCGCTGATCGCCGGCCGCCCCGCCCGGCGCACCAGCCGCGTCGTCTCGGCCGTGCGGAAGGAGGGGCGGTCGGGCCCCCTTGCCTTCGTGACCCTCGCCCACGAGGTGCACCAGGAGGATCGGCTGTGCCTCGCCGAACGCCAGGACCTCGTCTATCGCGAGGATCACGATCCGTCCCGCCCCGTCCCCGCCGCGCCCCCCGCGCCCGGCCGGGCCGAGCGGACGCTGCCGCTTGCCACAGACACGACGACGTTGTTCCGCTACTCCGCGCTGACCTTCAACGGCCACCGCATCCACTACGACGAGGCTTATGCGCGCGAGGTCGAGGGCTATGCCGGGCTCGTGGTCCACGGCCCATTGCTCGCCCAGCACCTGATCCTGATGGCGGCCGACAGCCTCGGGCCGCTGGCGGAGTTCCGCTTCCGCCTGACGTCACCGCTGATCTGCGGCGAGGCGGCGTGGCTCTGCCAGGACGGCACGCGGTTCTGGGTCCGCGGCCCGGACGGCCGCCAGTGCATCGAGGCCAAGGCGGTGGCGGCCGGGGGATAGCGGGGCGGCGGTCGGGCCGGGCCCCGGCCTACCGCGGGCGGCGGGCGCGCGGCGATTGCAGGCTGTCCTCGACCCGGAAGCCTTCGGGGATCCGGTCCCGCCCCTCCAGCAGCAGGTCGGCCATGACCCCTGCCACCCCCGGTGCGATGCCGAAGCCGATCTTGAAGCCGCCGTTCGCCACGAAATGCCCGGCCCGCCCCGGCCAGGGCCCCAGCATCGGCGCGCGGCTCAGCGCGCGCGGCCGCACCCCCGCCCAGCGGGCCAGCACCCGCGCCCCGGCCAGCGCGGGCACCGCGGCGACGGCCCTGTCCAGCACCGCGTCAAGCTGGTCGTCGGTCGCGGCCGGATCGCCAAAGCTCCGCTCGCTGGTCGAGCCGACGGCTGTGGTCCCGTCGCCATGGGGCACGACATGCAGGGCGTCGGCGAACAGCTGCGGCGCCTCCCGCGCGTCGAGGTCCAGCAGCACCGCCTGCCCCTTGACGCCGTTGCCCACCGGGCTTCCGACCGCCGCGCCGAGGGCCTCCAGCCCGGCAACCCCGGTGGCCCAGACCACGCGGCCCTCCTCGGGCGCCTCCCGCACCACCTCGCAGCCCCGCGCCGCCAGCGCGGCGGCGAGGGCAAGGCAGGCCTGCCGCGGATGCAGCCGCGCGCTCAGCGTGTCGCGGATCAGCCAGCCGGTGGGCGAAACCGGCGCCCACGCGCCCTGCGCCCCGGCCGGCACCACCTCCCACGCCGCGCGCCCCTGCCACAGCGACGCCGCCTCGGCCGCCCGCTCCCGCGCGAGGCCAAGCGCCCGGTCGTCGGCCACCGGCTGCACCCGGCCGGTGCGCGCATAGCCGGGATCGCGTCCCCCCGCCTCGGCCACCTCGGCCCAGAACGCCTCGGCCGCGATCAGACTGTCGAACTGGAAGGCCTTCTTCGCGTTCCATCGCTCGGGCGTGTGCGGGGCCAGCGCGCCGACGATGCCGCCCGATGCGCCGGCCGCGACGCCGTGGGGGTCGGCCACCCGCACCCGCGCGCCGCGCCGGACACAGGCCCAGGCGACCGACAGCCCGAAGATCCCGGCGCCGAAAACCGTCACGTCGACCGTTGCCATTCCCCTGTCCCTTCCCCATGGTCCGCCTCGCCCGGTCCCGCGGACCGGAGGCCTTGCGGGGACATACGGCAGATCATGGAGACGAACCAGCAATCGGCGCTCGAATGGCGGCCCGGCGGCGTGCCGGTATCGCGCCGGTTCGACGATCCCTACTTCTCGCTCGACGACGGCCTGGCCGAGACGCGCCACGTCTTCCTTGCCGGGAACGGACTGCCCGGGCGGTTCCGGGACGGCTTTTGCATCGCCGAACTGGGCTTCGGCACCGGGCTGAACCTGCTGGCCACCGTCGCGGCCTGGCGCGACAGCGGTGCGCCCGGCACCCTGCACTTCACCAGCTTCGAGGCCTTCCCGCTGGACGAGGGCGAGATCCTCGAGGCCCACGCCGCCTTCCCCGACCTCGCCGGCATCTCCGCCGCCCTCGGGCCGGTCTGGCGGCTCAGGGACGGCACCGTCCCCCTGCCGGGGCTGACCGTCACGCTCGTCGCCGGGGACGCGCGGCAGACGCTTACCCGCTGGCAGGGGCAGGCAGACGCCTGGTTCCTCGACGGCTTCTCGCCCGCGAAGAACCCCGAACTCTGGTCGCCCGACCTGATGGCCGAGGTCGCCCGCCACACCGCGCCGGGCGGCACCGCCGCCACCTATACCGCCGCGGGCCACGTCCGCCGGGCGCTGGCCGAGGCGGGCTTCGCGGTGACCCGCGCGCCGGGCTACGGGCGCAAGCGGCACATGACCGCCTGCGCGCTGGAGCCCGCCCCATGACCGGCAACGACACCCGCCGCGGCATCCTGCTGATGATCGTGACGACCTTCGTCTTCGCCATGCAGGACGGGATCTCGCGCCACCTCGGCACCCAGTACAACGTGCTGATGGTGGTGACGGTGCGCTACTGGTTCTTCGCCGCCTTCTGCATGACCGTGTCGGCCCGCCGGGCGGGCGGTCTGCGCGCCGCCGCGGCGACCGAGCAGCCGCTGGTCCAGGGATTCCGCGGCGTGCTGCTGGCGCTGGAGATCTGCGTGACCGTGCTGGCCTTCGTCCACCTCGGACTTGTCGAATCGCACGCGATCTTCGCCTGCTACCCGCTGCTGGTGGCGGCGCTGTCGGGGCCGGTGCTGGGCGAATCCGTGGGCTGGCGGCGCTGGCTGGCGATCGCCGTCGGCTTCCTCGGGATCCTCGTGATCCTGCAACCGGGCTCGGGCGTGTTCTCGCCCTACTCCCTCGTCGCCCTCGTCGCGGCGCTGATGTTCGCGCTCTACGGCCTGCTGACCCGCTATGTCGCGCGGAAGGACACCGCCGCGACCTCGTTCTTCTGGACCGGGGTCATGGGCGCCATCGTCATCACCCCCTTCGGCCTCTGGAGCTGGGAGCCGATGAGCGCGCCGGACTGGGTGTGGATGGCCGTGCTCTGCATGACCGGGGCCTTCGGCCATTATCTGCTGATCAAGGTCTACGAGGCGGCGGAGGCAAGCGCGGTTCAGCCGTTCTCGTATTTCCAGCTGGTCTTCGCCTCGATGTTCGGCGTCCTCGTCTTCGGCGAGACGATCCGCCCGGCGGTGATCCTCGGCGCCTCGATCGTCGTCGGCGCGGGGCTGTTCACCCTCTGGCGC
The DNA here is from genome assembly GCF_002869745.1 of Oceaniglobus roseus. Classification (GTDB taxonomy): domain Bacteria; phylum Pseudomonadota; class Alphaproteobacteria; order Rhodobacterales; family Rhodobacteraceae; genus Oceaniglobus; species Oceaniglobus roseus. The sequence goes on along the minus strand of NZ_PNOS01000033.1, from coordinate 19,596 downwards.
GAAAGCCGCCGCGCGCGGCCCGCCCGCAGCTAGCGATGACGCCGCCTGCCGGGGATCTTCGAGGCGAAGCCGGGCGGACGTTTCGCCACCCAGGCCGCGAACCGGGCAAGACGCGGATGGGCGCGCAGGGCCTCGGGGGTGTTGTACTGCCGCGCGAGTTCGGTTTCGCTGAGCGCGGCATGGATCTCGCGATGACAGACATGGTGCATCAGCACGGTCGGCCCGCCCTTCCCGCCCCGCAGCTTCGGGACGAGGTGGTGCAGGCTCTGCGGCACGTCCGGCGGGATCGGGCGCAGGCAGAGCGGGCAGATCGGGTCTGTGGTATCGGGCAAGGGAGCGCGGTCCGGTTCTGTGACATCCCTGAAGTAGGGCCATCCGGACGTAATCTCCAACCGGTTGCTGCACGGCGTTGCCGCCGGGAAAGTCCTCTCCGCGGTGTCGACCTCAAAATCCGTGTCAGCGCGGCCGTGGTGCTTGAGGCATGACCACACGCCCGCACAGATCCGCCCTCGTCATCGGCGGCGGCCCCGCCGGCCTGATGGCCGCCGAGGAAGTGGCGCGGGCCGGCCTCGCCGTCACCCTCGCGGACCGGATGCCGAGCCTCGGGCGCAAGCTGCTCATGGCCGGGAAGTCGGGGCTGAACCTCACCAAGGACGAGGCCCCCGCCGAGTTCCTCGCCGCTTACGGCGAAACCGGCCCCCTCGCCCCCGCCCTCGCCGCTTTCGGCCCGGCCGAGGTGCAGGCCTGGGCGCGCGGCTTCGGGCAGGAGGTCTTCACCGGCTCCTCCGGGCGGGTCTTTCCGAGTGCGATGAAGGCCTCGCCCCTGCTGCGCGCCTGGCTGCGCCGCCTGGCGGAGCGCGGCGTCACCGCCCGCACCCGCTGGCGCTGGACCGGCTGGCAGGACGGCGCCTTCACCTTCGACACGCCCGAAGGTCCCGAGACCCTGCGCCCCGACACCACCGTCCTCGCCCTCGGCGGGGCAAGCTGGGCGCGGCTCGGCTCGGACGGCCGCTGGGCCGGTCTCGCCGCCGCGCGCGGCATCCCGACCCGTCCCTTCGCCCCCTCCAACGCCGCCCTCGCCGTCGACTGGCCACCGCAGATGGAACGGCTCTTTGGCACCCCGGTCAAGGGCACCGCCCTCGCCACGCCCGACGCCGTCCACCGCGGCGAATACGTGATCTCGGCCCAAGGCCTCGAAGGCGGCGGCATCTACGCCGTCTCCGCCGCGATCCGCGCGGGCCATCCCGTGACCATCGACCTCCTGCCCGACTGGCCCGCCGGGAAGGTCGCCGAGCGCCTGTCGCGGCCCCGCGGCAAGGCGAGCCTGTCGAACCACCTGCGCAAGGCGCTGAGACTGGACCCCGCGCGCCTCGGCCTGCTGATGACCTTCGGCCGCCCCCTGCCCGAAGGCGCGGCTCTGGCCGGGCTGGCGAAGGCCCTTCCGCTGGAACACGCAGGGTTCCGCCCCATGGACGAGGCGATCTCGACCGTCGGCGGCCTCGCCCTCGACGCCCTCGACGACAGGCTGATGCTGAAGGGCCACCCCGGCGTGTTCGCGGCGGGCGAGATGATCGACTGGGACGCGCCCACGGGGGGCTACCTCGTCACCGCCTGCCTTGCCACGGGCCGCTGGGCCGGGCGCCACGCGGCAGCCTTCGCCGGGGGCGGACAGGTCTGATCCAATAGCCGCGCCGACGCGCGACGCCATCTGCCCTTCGGGCGCATTGGCGCCCCGCGGCAACGTCGCTTCAGGCCGCGACCGGCCGGGCCCCGCGCTCGCGGATCGGCAGGTGGACCAGCGCCGAGAAGGCGCCGACGCCGATCCCGATCCACCAGACCAGCGTGTAGTCCCCCTGCAGGTCGTAGAGCCGCCCACCCAGCCACACGCCCATGAAGCTGCCAAGCTGATGGGAAAAGAAGATGATCCCGAACAGCGTCCCCATGTAGCGCGCCCCGTAGAGCGCCGCGACGAGGCCCGAGGTCAGCGGCACCGTGGCCAGCCACAGCGCCCCCATGACGGTGGAGAACAGCAGGACGGAACCGGGCGTCATCGGCGTGACGATGAACAGCACCGAGGCCAGCGTCCGCCCGGCATAGATCCCCGCCAAGAGGTACTTCTTCTGGTACTTCTGCCCGAGCCACCCCGCCACCAGCGTGCCGGCGATGTTGGCCAGCCCGATCAGCGAGATCGCCACGGCCCCGAGCGCCGAGGTGGTCGAGATGCCGAGCGTCGCCAGGATCCCGCCCGCCATGATCGGCCCGCACATCTCGGTCACGAAGGCCGGGAAATGCGCGGTGATGAAGCCCAGCTGGTAGCCGCAGGAGAAGAAGCCGACGAAGATCAGCGTATAGGAGGGATCGCGGAAGGCCCGCAGCAGGTTCGCCATCATCGCCTCCTCGACCTCGACCGGCCCCGCGACCTTCGGCGCCCGCATCATCGGCAGCACGAGGAGCACCAGCAGGATCGCCGCGGCGAAGACGGTGAAGACCTGCTGCCAGGGCAGGAAGGACAGCAGCCACTCGGCCGTGGGTGCGCCGATCACCTGCCCGGCCGAGCCGGCGGCGGTGGCCACGGCCAGCGACATCGACCGCCGCTCGGGGCTCGCCGCGCGGCCTACCACGGCCAGGATCACGCCGAACCCGGTGCCCGCGATGCCGAAGCCGACGAGGATCTCCAGCAGCTGGTGCTGCTCGGGCGTCACCGCAAAGGAGGACAGCACCAGCCCCGCGGCATAGGTCAGCGCACCCAGCACGATCGCCTTCCGGTCGCCGATCCGTTCGGCCAGCGCGGCGAACAGCGGCTGGCCCACGCCCCAGGCCAGGTTCTGCACCGCGATGGCAAGCGAGAAGTCGGCCCGCATCCAGCCGAACTCCGACGCGATGGGGATCTGGAACACCCCGAACGAGGCACGGATGGCGAAGCTGACCAGGATGATCAGGCAGCCGGTCACGAGGACGGGCGTCAGCAGGGGGGCGCGGGTCTGTTCCATGCCGGGGATCATTGGGCCGTGCCGCGCCCCCGGTCAAATCAGATTTCGTGGGGGCCCGCCCCCGCGGCCGCGATGGCCGGAAGGGCTTTGATCGCGCGGCGGTATGGGCTAGGCCATCGGGCGGAACAGCGGGGGCGGCATGGGCGCACTGGAAGACCTCTACGAACAGCGCATCGCGGCGGGCGAGATCGCGGACGACCCGGTGCAACGCGCCGTCCTGCCGTCCTTCGAGCGGATCGCCGGGGACCTCGCCAAGCCGGTGAGGAAGAGCGGCTTCTTCACCCGCCGCGCGCCCGAGCCGATCCGCGGCCTCTACCTCTGGGGCGGGGTCGGGCGCGGCAAGTCGATGCTGATGGACCTGTTCTTCCGCTCGGTCGACCTTCCCGAGAAGCGCCGCGTCCACTTCCATGCCTTCATGCAGGAGGTGCACAAGGGCATGATCGCCGCCCGCAAGCGCGGCGTGGACGACGCGCTCGAGCCGGTGGGCAAGGAGATCGCGAAGGGGCTCCGGCTGCTCTGCCTCGACGAGATGCAGATCACCGACATCACCGACGCGATGCTGGTGGGCCGGCTGTTCGAGATGCTGATCGGCGGCGGCGTCGCCATCGTCACGACGTCCAACCGGGTGCCCGACGACCTCTACAAGGACGGGCTGAACCGGCAGCTGTTCCTGCCCTTCATCGCCTACCTGAAGGCGCACATGGAGGTGCGCGAGCTCGCGGCCGAGAAGGATTACCGCCAGGACCGCCTCGGCGGCTCGCCGGTCTACTTCACGCCCCTCGACGCCGAAAGCCGCGCCGCCATGGACCGGCTGTGGGAGACGCTGGCAGGCCCCGATCCCGAACCGCTGCACCTCAAGGTCCAGGGCCGCACGGTCGAGGTGCCGCAGTTCTCCGGCGGCGTGGCGCGCGCCAGCTTCTGGGATCTCTGCGGCCGCGCCCTTGGCGCCGCCGACTATCTCGCCCTCGCCGACGCGGTGCGGGTGCTGCTGCTGGAGAACGTGCCGCGGCTCTCCAGCGACAACTACAACGAGGCGCGCCGCTTCGTGACCCTGATCGACGCGCTCTACGAGGCGAAGGTCAAGCTGATCCTGTCCGCCGCCGACCTGCCCGAACGCCTCTACCTCGAGGGCGCGGGCCTGTTCGAGTTCGAGCGCACCGCCTCGCGCCTGCGCGAGATGCAGGGCGAGGGCTGGGGCGGCTGACGTCTCTCACGATAGTCAAATGCCTCCGGCGGGGATATTTAAGAAGCAAAGATGCCTGTGGAATCGCTCCCCATCTTTGCTTTCCAAATATCCCCGCCGGAGGCATTGAAAGTTCATGGCGCAGCGCAAAAGCAAACGGGCCGCCCGAGATGGGGCGGCCCGCGGAAGATGTCGGTGTCCGGCTTCTCTCAGAAGCCGAGACCCTCGTATTTCTTCTTGAACTTCGACACGCGGCCGCCGGTGTCCATCAGGCGCTGCGAGCCGCCGGTCCAGGCCGGGTGCACCGAGGGGTCGATGTCGAGCGACATCTGGTCGCCTTCCTTGCCCCAGGTGGATTTCATCTGCACCACGTCGCCGTTCGTCATCTTGACGTCGATGATGTGGTAGTCGGGATGGATGTTGGCTTTCATGGGGCTGCTCCTCAGGCCGATTTGTCGTCGGACAACGGGCGGTAGTTGGTGACCTCGGCGATCCGGGCCGACTTGCCGCGACGGTCGCGCAGGTAGTACAGCTTCGCCCGGCGCACCTTGCCGCGGCGCACGACGGTGATGCTGTCGATGTTGGTCGAGTGCAGCGGGAACACGCGCTCCACGCCCTCGCCGAAGGAGATCTTGCGGACGGTGAACGAGCCGGCGATGCCCTTGCCGTTCTTGCGCGAGATGCAGACGCCCTCGTAGTTCTGCACGCGGGTCCGGGTGCCCTCGGTCACCTTGTAGCCGACGCGGATGGTGTCACCCGCCTTGAAATCGGGGATATCCTTCCCCAGGGCCGCGATCTGTTCGGCCTCGAGCTGTGCGATCAGATCCATCTGACACGCTCCTCATGTTGCACGGGTTGTTCCCGCTGTTGCAAAGCACCCTCAGAGCTCTCGGTCGTCCTCCGGGTCCCTGCCGTGCTGCGCACAGTAGGCCCGCCAGAGATCAGGGCGGCGTTCCTTGGTCAGCCTTTCGGCCTGTTCCCGTCTCCAGGCGGCGATGTTCGCGTGGTGGCCGGACAGGAGAATGTCCGGTATCGCGCGGCCTTCCCAGAGAGCGGGTTTCGTGTACTGGGGATGCTCCAGCAGGCCCTCCGAAAAGGATTCCTCCTGCGTCGATGCATGATTCCCGAGCACGCGGGGTATAAGGCGGACCGTGGCGTCGATCAAGGCCTGTGCGGCAATCTCGCCCCCGGTCAGCACGAAATCCCCGAGCGACACCTCCTCGATGCCGTGATGCTCCAGCACCCGCTCGTCCACGCCCTCGAACCGGCCGCAGAGCAGGGTGATCCCCTCGGTCGCGCTCAGCCGCTGCGCCATGGCCTGGTCGAACCGGCGTCCCCGCGGGGACAGGTACATCACCGGCCAGCGCCCCCGGTCCTGTGGCGTGCCGCGGGCGGCGTGGCGCAGGGCGCGGTGCAGGATGTCGGCGCGCAGCACCATCCCTGCCCCGCCCCCCGCCGGCGTGTCGTCGACGTTGCGGTGCCGCCCCTCGCCGAACAGGCGCAGGTCGATCGGGTCGAGCTGCCACAGACCGTCCTGCAGCGCCTTGCCGGTCAGCGACGCGCCGAGGACGCCCGGGAACGCCTCGGGGAACAGGGTGATGACGCGGGCGCACCAGGCGCCCTTGATGCGGGGCACCTCGTCCATCAGGTCGCGCGGGACGGCCGTGGGCTGGATCGTCAGGCGGCCGTGGGACCGGGCGGGGGGATCCTCGGGCATGGCGGGCTCCTTCGGGGCTCAACGGGCCGTTCGATGCACCGGCGCGGCGCGGATGGCAAGCGGGTCAGGGACGCGCGGCCATCAGCGCCTCCTTGCGCCTGCGCAGGGCGGCGCGGCGGCCGCCGGTGCGGTTGATCTCCAGCATCTCCGCACGCTGTCCGGCATCGGGGCCGGGATTGTTCGGCGGCGCGGCGGTGAAGCGGCGCCACTCCTCCCGCGGGACGCCCAGCAGGCGCAGCACGGCGATGCCGGGGCCGAGGCGGTGGCGCGTCATCTCCTCCAGCCGCTCGGTGTGCACCGGCACGGGCGCGATGGCGGCGGCGATCCGCGCCGCCTCGGCCGCGAGGTCGACCTCGGCGGGGAAGCCGGCACGGAAGGCCGCCTCGTCCTCGGTCAGGGGGCTCGTGCGCAGGATGTGGCCATGGAGCGAGCGGACGAAGGCCTCGCCGTCGCGCAGGGTGTAGAGGAACTCGATCCGCACCTCCGGACCGAAACGGCGCCGCAACCCGTCGACGATGGCGCGGGCCAGCGGGATCGCCGTGTCTCCGTAGCCGGTGACGCGCCGTCCGCGGCGATGGAAGCCCGGCATCATGCCGGAGAAGCTTTCGCGCGAGATGAAGTGCACGGGGCCGTCGTCGAGCCGCCGGAGGAAGGCCGCGAGGCCAAGGCGGAACAGCCACCGCCGGAAGGCCGAGGGGCGCTGTCCGTACCACCGCCCGAGATAACGGGCGCGGCCGAGGTCCGTCTTGATGTGGATCTGTGCGTAGGGGGACAGCGCCTTCCGGTGGCGCTCCACGAAGGCCTGCAGGCTGGTGGTGCCGGTCTTGTGGAAGCCCGCGTGGACGATGACGCGGGGGGCGGGATCAGCCATCCGCGCCCCCGCGGGAATGGTCTAGGCGATGGCGACGATGCCGAGCAGCACCAGCAGGAACAGCACCAGGGCCACGCCGATCAGGAACTTGGCGCCGGTCAGGGCCGCGCCGGAGATGAAGTTGAACCCGAGGAGCGAGGCGACGGCCGCGACCACGAGCAGGATGAGGATGAGCTTCAGCATGACATGCCCTTTCGGTTTCCGGCCTCTGCGCCGGTTCGGTCGCAGAACGCGGGGGCACCGGGGCTTGTTCCCGAAAACGTGAGCTCAATCCAGCAGGCCCTCGGGCGGATCGGCGACGATCCGGCCCGCCGCGATGTCGACGGTGGGCACCGCATCGCGGGTGAAGGGCAGCAGCACCGTGGAGGGCGATCCGGGGCGGTGCAGCTCCAGAAGGTCCGAGGCACCGTGGTTCAGCACCGCCTTCACGGTGCCGATCTGCACGCCTCCGGTGTCGAAGACCGGCAGGCCGATCAGGTCGGCATGGTAATATTCGTCGTCGTCGAGGTTCGGCAGGCGGTCGCGCGGCGCGAACAGGCGCAGCCCCTTCATGGCGTCGGCCTGCTCCTTCGTGGCGACGCCCGAGAGGCGCGCGGTGAAGCCGCCCTTGACCTGCCCGGTGAGGCGGATGTCGAAGCTCCGCGCGCCGCTTTCATCGGTCAGCGGGCCATAGTCGGCGATCGCCTCGGGATCGGCGCAGAAGCTTTTCAGCCGCACGTCGCCGCGCACCCCGAAGGCACCCGAGACGGCACCGACGCACACCTTGCCGGACTGGCCCATGTCGCTGTTTCCCGCGCGCAGAGGAGGAAGGCGCGGCGCCCTGCCGCGATGGCGGGGCGCCTGCCGGTCGGTCTTGTTCGTCGGTCTTACTCGTCGGCCGGGGCGCTGGCGGCCTCGGCGGCGGCAGCGGCCTTGGCTTCCTTCTGCTTCGCGCGCTCGGTCGCGGCCTTGCCCGGGGTGCCCTTCTTGGGGTTGTTGCGGGTCGCCTTGTCGCGCAGGCCCGCGGCTTCCAGCATCCGGGCGACGCGGTCGGTCGGCTGGGCGCCGTGGCCAAGCCAGTACTGCACGCGCTCGGCGTCCATCTTCACCCGGTTCTCGTCGTCCTTGGCGAGCAGCGGGTTGTAGGTGCCGAGCTTCTCGAGGAAGCGGCCGTCGCGGGGCATCCGCGAATCGGTGGCGACGATGGCGTAGTGCGGACGCTTCTTGGAGCCGCCGCGGGCGAGTCGGATCTTCATGGCCATTGTGGTTATCTCCTTTGAATGGCTTGGGCAGGATGGAGGGAATCACTCATCCTACGAGAGGTGGCTTTCGTGGTGCTTGATGACTTCCCGGATGATGAAGGCCAGGAATTTCCTGGCGAATTCGGGATCCAGCCCCGAATCCGCGCAAAGGGTTTCGAGCCGCGCGATCTGCTGCGCCTCGCGGGCGGGATCGGAGGGCGGCAGGTCGTGCTCGGCCTTGAGCCGGCCGACGCCCTGGGTGTGCTTGAAGCGCTCGGCCAGGGTGTAGACGAGGATCGCGTCCAGCCGGTCGATGCTGGCGCGATGCTCCTTCAGTAGTTCGGCGGCGCGGGTCGCGGGATCGCTCATGCAGTGGTTTCCTTGCGGGCACGGGGCGTCGGAGCCGTTTCGGCACCGGGGCGATGGCGGAAGACGAGGGTGTCCCTGCCGACCTCGCCGCCCGGTCGCGGGGCGCCGGGATCCTCGTCGGCGCCGAGGCGGCGGGCCAGCGCGGCGGAGCGGGCGTTGGCGGGGTCGACGTAGCTGACGGCGGTGTCCCAGCCGAGGTCGCCGAAGACGTGCGCCAGCACGGCGCGGCCCGCCTCGGCCATGACGCCGGTGCCCTCCCGGTCTGCGTCCCAGAGGTTCCAGGCGATCTCGCGCTCGGGCCAGGGCTCGGGGCACCAGGGTCCGATCAGGCCAAGGGGCGCGCCGGTGTCGCGCGATTCGACGGTGAGGAAGCCGTAGCCGCGGAGGTCCCAGTGGCCGAGGATGCCCGCGAAGGCGCGCCAGGCGCGGTCCGCCTGCTCGGGCCCGCCGCCGATCCAGGTGGCGCGGGGGGTGCGGAAGAACGCCGTCCAGGCGGGCAGGTCCGAGGGCTGCGGCTTGCGCAGCAGGAAGCGGTCGGTGGCGAGCGTCGTCATTGCAGCGCCTCCGGGGCCGGGTGGCGCCAGATGTGCAGGATGCCGTGGTCCGGATGTTCGAACTGCCCGTCCGCGGTGCAGCCCATGCGCCGCGCGAGCGCGAGGGAGCGGGCGTTGTCCGGCGCGACGCAGCTGATCAGCGTCGGCCAGCCGAGGGTGCCGTAGATGTGGCGGCGGGCGGCCTGTGCCGCCTCGAAGGCCACGCCCCGCCCCTCGCCCGCGGCGAAGACCGTCCAGGCGAGCTCGGGCTCGGGCCAGTTGGGCGGATGGAAGGGGCCGACGATGCCGAGCGGCGCGTCGGTTTCGCCGTCGGCGACGATCCAGCGGCCGTAACCGCGGACGTTCCAGTGGCCGAAGATGCCGCAGAACTGGTGGAAGGCCTGATCCTCGGTGAAGGGGCCGCCGACGGTGCGGGAGCGTTCGGACATGCGGAACTCGGTGAACACCGGCAGGTCCGCAGGCACCGGCGCGCGCAGGGTCAGCCGCTCGGTCGTGAGGGTGGGGATCAGCATGGGCGACCGTCCCGCGTCAGGCCGGGGGCCGTGCCCGTGGCGGGCCGGGGATGCCTCCGGCGGGAGTATTTGGACAAAGAAGAAGCCATGATCACTTCTTCTTGCCGAAGCCGCTGAGGCCCGGGGGCAGTGACGCGCCGCCGCCGAGCCCCGGGAAGCCGCCCGCACCGCCGGGAAAGCCCGGGGGCAGCGCGCCGCCCTTGCCGGACCCCATCTGGGCCTGCGCGGCCTGGATGTCGGCCTCGGACGGCATGCCCTTGCCGCCGAACATGCCGCGCATCGCCTGCTTCAGCATGCCGCCCTTCCCCATCTTGCCCATCTTCTTCATCATGTCGCCCATCTGGCGCTGCATCTTCAGAAGCTTGTTCAGTTCCGAGACTTCCAGCCCCGACCCGGCCGCGATCCGCTTCTTGCGGGAGGCCTGGAGGATCGCGGGATTGGCGCGCTCCTTCTTCGTCATCGACTGGATCAGGGCGATCTGGCGCTTCAGCACGGTGTCGTCGAAGCCCGCCTCGGCGACCTGCTTCTGCATCTTGGCCATGCCGGGCATCATGCCCATGACGCCTTCCATGCCGCCCATCTTCAGCATCTGTTCCAGCTGCATCTTCAGGTCGTTCATGTTGAACTGACCCTTCTGGAAGCGCTTCATCATCCGCTCGGCCTGTTCGGCCTCGATGGTCGCCTGGGCCTTCTCGACCAGCGCGACGATGTCGCCCATGCCGAGGATCCGGCCCGCCACCCGCTCGGGGTGGAATTCCTCGAGCGCGTCGAGCTTCTCGCCGAGGCCCACGAACTTGATCGGCTTGCCGGTGACGGCGCGCATGGAGAGCGCGGCGCCGCCGCGGCCGTCGCCGTCCATCCGGGTCAGCACGACGCCGGTGATGCCGATGCGCTCGTCGAAGTTCTCGGCCGTGTGGACGGCGTCCTGGCCGGTCAGGCCGTCGACCACCAGCAGCGTCTCGCGCGGGTTGGCGACGTCGCGGACCGCCGCGACCTCGGCCATCAGCGCGTCGTCGATCGAGAGGCGGCCGGCGGTGTCGAGCATGTAGACATCGTAGCCGCCGAGCGCCGCCTGCTGCTTCGCCCGCTTCGCGATGTCCACGGGCTTCTGGCCCGGGACGATCGGCAGGGTGTCGACGCCGATCTGGCTCCCGAGGATCGCCAGCTGCTCCATCGCCGCGGGGCGGTTCACGTCGAGCGAGGCCATGAGGATCCGCTTGCCGCCGCGGGCGGCGAGGCGTTTCGCCAGCTTCGCGGTGGTCGTCGTCTTGCCGCCGCCCTGGAGGCCGACCATCAGGATCGCCGCGGGCGGGTTGTCGATGCGCAGGCTGCCGGGATCCTCGTCGTCGCCCGCCAGCACGTGCACCAGCTCGTCGTGGACGATCTTGACCACCTGCTGGCCGGGGGTGACCGACTTCGTCACCGCCTGCCCCGTCGCCTTGTCCTGCACCGCCTTGACGAAGTCGCGGGCCACCGGCAGCGACACGTCCGCCTCCAGAAGGGCCACGCGGACCTCGCGCAGGGCCGTCTTCACGTCGTCCTCGGACAGCGCGCCCTGCTTCGTCAGCCGGTCGAAGACGCCGGAGAGGCGTTCGGACAGATTTTCAAACATGCGCGCGTCCTTCCGGAACGGTTTCGGGTGATCCGCATGTGGGCACGGACCGGCGGCGGTTCAAACGGCGCATGGCACGGGCCAAACGCCGAACGCCCCCACGGACGCAACGCGCTGGTGGGGGGCGATCCCCGCACATCTGCGGGGACCGGAAGACATGGAGACTCCCGGAACTGGCGCGCTGTTAGCCGCGCCGGCGCCGGGAGTCAAGATTGGCTGCGGGATGCGGGCTCAGGCGGCCTTCTTCAGCGCCGCGGTGTCGAGCGCGTCGATCGCGGCCTCGGCCCGGGCGATGGTGCCCTCGGCATCCGTCGCCAGCGTGTCGGCGGAGACGACGGTCACGTCGGTGATGCCGAGGAAGCCCAGGACCGTCTTCAGGTAGCGGGTGTTGAAGTCCATCTCGCCACCCGCCGGGGTGCCGCCCGAGGCCGAGACGACGATCGCGCGCTTGCCCTTCAGCAGGCCCTCGGGTCCCTCGGCGGTGTAGCGGAAGGTGACGCCGGTGCGCGCGACGAGGTCGATCCAGGCCTTCAGCGAGGCGGGCACCGAGAAGTTGTAGACCGGCGCGCCGATCACCACGACGTCGGCGTCCTGAAGCTCGGCCACCAGGGCGTCGGACTGGCGCAGCGCCTCGACATGCTCGGGGCTGCGGTCGGCCGCGGGGGTGGCGCGGGCGACGGCCCAGGTGCCGGTGATCTGCGGCAGCGGCTCGCGGGCGAGGTCGCGGGTGGTGACGCGGGCGCCGTCGAACCGGTCGATCACGCGGTCGGTCAGGCGACGGGTGACGGAGGTCTCGAGGTTGGCGGAAGAGTCGATCCGGAGGATGCGGGTCATGTCGGGTGTCCTTTCAAGAGAACGGGATATTTCGATGCAGGAGAAGGTAACGGTGCCTTGCTCGGGATAAAGGGCAGGAACTGCCGTGCACCTGTGCGCAGATGCGCAGAACTCGGCTGGGGGGGGGGGGGGGGGGGGGCGCCCGCCGCATCGGCCCGGCCCCGGTCCGACTCCGTCCCGGCACATCATCGGGCTTGCGTCGGGCCCGGGGATGGCGTTGCCTTCCGCGGAACCGAGCCGGAGCCGCAAAGACGATGACGATCACGACCTGGGACGAGGTGCGGCCCGCCTATCACGTCGCGCGGCTGGGCACGGTCAGCGGCGCGGCCGAGGCCCTGGGCGTCCACCACGCCACCGTCATCCGCCACATCGACTCGCTCGAGGCGCAGCTGGGGGTGAAGCTGTTCCAGCGGCACGCCCGCGGCTACACGGCGACCGAGGCGGGGGCGGACCTGCTGACCGTGGCGCAGGCGACGGACGACCAGTTCACCCAGCTCGCGGGCCGGATCCGCGGCCAGGGGGATTCGGTCACGGGCGAGCTTGTCGTCACCTCGCTGTCGAGCTTCGCGCAGATGCTGACGCCGATCATGGTCCGCTTCCAGGCCGCGCATCCGGGTCTGGTGGTGCGGTTCCTGACCGGCGACCGGGTGTTCCGGCTGGAATACGGCGAGGCGCACGTGGCGATCCGCGCGGGCGCCGCGCCGCAGGATCCCGACAACGTGGTGCAGCCGTTCCTGAAGGATCCCGTCGCGCTGTACGCCAGCCGGGCCTACATCGCCGAGATGGGTACGCCGAAGGACGACGCGGACCTCGCGCGGCACCGGATCTGCGGCCCCGACGACGTGGACAGCCGCGCGCCCTTCTTCCGTTGGCTGGCAGGGAACGTCCCGCGCTCGTCCGTGACCTATCGCACGGGCGACATCATGGGGATGCGGTCGGCGATTTCCGAGGGCGCGGGCCTCGGCTTCCTGTCGGCGATCGAGGCGCGCGAAATGCCCGACCTCGTGCAGGTGATGCCGCCGCGCCCGGAGTGGGAATCGCCGCTCTGGCTCGTCACCCACGTGGACCTGCACCGCACCGTGAAGGTGCAGAGCTTCCTGCGGTTCCTGAAGGAGGAAGTGCGCGGCTGGACCCCGGGCTAGGCAGCCCCCCGGTCAGCGCCTACGGGGGGCGTTTCCCGTGTCGCCAAACGCGTCGGTCTTGACGATTCCCGCCCTATTGGTGTTATCTCCGGCGGGCGTGCCGCACCAAAATGCATCACTGCGTTAATTTGCATCGGTGATTTTACGCCGAGCAGAGATTTGGGCTTTGCTGGCCGCCGTCACTGTGATTAAACGACCCCGAACAGCTTTAGAAGGGTGAGGACCATTATGACCTTCAAGACACTTGCACGGGCCATGGCCGTTTCCGGCTTCGCCGTTCTTGGCACCGCCATCGCCGCCCAGGCCGCGACCTGCAACATCTCGATGCCGGCATCGGGCAACAACCAGCGCGTCGCCTCCGTCAACGCGCAGATCGTCGCCGTGCTTCAGTCGAAGTACCCGAGCGTCCAGTTCGAGGCGCCGACGTCCACCCGCGCCTCCTCGGTCGAAGTGCCGAACTGCAACGGTGCCGACTTCCGCCCGACCGGCGCCAACGTGACCGGCCTGCCGGCCGGCGCGTCGGAGATCAACCCGGCCGTTGCCGGTGGCGCCGCCGCCGCCGCGCTGCTGGCCGTGGTGCTGATCGTCGGCAACAACGACGACGAGAACACCACCACCACCACGACTACGACGGGCAACTGATCCGGCATCGTGACGGCCACCCCGGCGGGGCGGTCATCCTGAGCATCTTCCCGGGCGGACCCTCGCGGTCCGCCCGTTTCTTTTCCGAAGCCCCGGTATGGCCGGGACCTTGCGGAAAACTGCCGGGCGAAAGCCGGCGGGCACCGATCGGAGGGAACCAGGCGGCGCTCACGATGTTGTGTGAACAACATCGAAAGGAACTCACCATGAACGCCATCATCTACCTTGTCGGCCTTGTCGTGATCGTCGTCGCCATCGTCAACTTCGTGGCCTGATCCCGTCGCCGCACGCGGGCCGGGACGATCCAGTCGCACCGGCCCTCCCCCCTTCCAACGGAGAGCTCAAATGAACCGCATCATCTATATCGTCGGCCTCGTGGTCATCGTGGTGGCCATCGTGTCATTCGTGCTCTGAGGCCGGATCCCCTTCGGGCAGTTCCTGCCTGAGGAACCTCTCGAACGCTTCCAGATGCACCGGTTCGAACTGACCGAACCCCTGCATCCAGACCGACGCCGCCCGCATGGCGTCGGGTTCGAGCTTGCACCACTTCACCCGCCCCCGCCGCTCCTGTGTGATAAGCCCGGCGGCAGCCAGCACCGCCAGGTGCTTCGAGACGGCGGCCAGCGACATGGCGAAGGGTTCGGCGACGTCCGTCACCGCCATGTCATCCTCCAGCAGCATCGACAGGATCTCGCGCCGCGTCGGATCGGCGAGGGCGGAAAACACCATGTCGAGCGAGGGAGCCATGGCATCTCGTGCCACCGCCCCCGCATATCGTCAACCTGCGGGTTGAATATTGCGGCGGGCCGCATATGGCGCCAAGCGGCGACGCGCTGATCGTCGCGCACGGGGCGACCTAATGAAATCCGTCAATATATCAATCACTTGCGCCCGGTCCGCAACGGCCCGCTCCGCCTTGACTCGGGGGGGGCACCTTTCTAGTGTCCCGCCAGCCGTCAAGGGGGTCTGCCATGGCCGACGATCCATCAGCCGCGCGCCTCAAGGCGCTGGAGGACAGGATCGCCGCCGCGAAAGCGGAACATGGTCCGAAGCCGAAGACGGACAGCCATTACAGCCAGGCGAACATCGCCTGGCGCATGGTGATCGAGCTTGTGGCCGGTCTGGGGATCGGCTTCGGCATGGGATACGGGCTGGACGTGCTGCTGGGCACCCTGCCGTGGTTCATGCTGATCTTTGTGGGACTGGGCCTTGCGGCGGGCGTCAAGACGATGATGCGCACCGCGAAGGAACTCCAGGACGAGGCGATACGGGCGGCGGACGAAGAGCTCCGCGCCACTGAGAAGAGGGACTGAGGGATGGCGACGGAGACCGCGACCGCGACGGAACACGGGGCCGAGGCCGCCGCGCACGGGGCCGAGGCGGCCCACGGCGGGCTGAACATCCACCCGATGGACCAGTTCATCGTCAAGCCGCTGTTCGGCGACGGGCCGGTGGGCATGTTCACCGTCACCAACGTGACGCTGTGGATGGCGGTCGCCGTGGCCTGCGTCGCGCTGCTGATGGTGATCGGCACCCGCGGCCGCAACATCGTGCCGTCGCGCGCGCAGTCGATCGCCGAACTCGCCTACGGATTCATCTACAAGATGGTCGAGGACGTGACCGGCAAGGAAGGGGTGAAGTACTTCCCCTACATCATGACGCTGTTCCTGTTCATCGTGATCTCGAACTTCATCGGCCTGATCCCGATGGCCTTCACCACCACCTCGCACATCGCCGTGACGGCGGTCCTCGCGCTGGCGGTGTTCCTGTCGGTCACCGTGCTCGGCTTCATCAAGAACGGCCCCGGCTTCCTCGGCCTGTTCTGGGTCAGCTCGGCGCCGCTGGTGCTGCGCCCGATCCTCGCGATCATCGAGCTGATCTCGTACTTCGTGCGCCCGGTCAGCCACTCCATCCGTCTTGCCGGCAACCTGATGGCCGGCCACGCGGTGATCAAGGTGTTCGCGGGCTTCGCCGGCGCGCTTGGCCTGTTCTCGATCCTGCCGATCGCGGCGATCACGGCGGTCTACGCGCTGGAACTGCTGGTGGCCTTCATCCAGGCCTACGTGTTCACGATCCTCACCTGCGTCTACCTCAAGGACGCGCTGCATCCGCATCACTGACACGACGGGTGGGGCGACACCCCACCCCGACGCAACGGCGGGCCGGACGGCCCGGCACACGACACGCAAAAAATTCCATCCTAAGGAGAGAAGACATGGAAGGCGATATCGCAAACATGGGTCAATTCATCGGTGCCGGCCTGGCCGCCATCGGTTCGGGCGCCTCGGCCATCGGTGTGGGCCACGTGGCCGGCAACTTCCTGGCGGGCGCCCTGCGCAACCCGTCGGCCGCCGCGGGCCAGACCGCGACGCTGTTCATCGGCATCGCCTTCGCGGAAGCCCTGGGGATCTTCTCGTTCCTCGTCGCGCTGCTGCTGATGTTCGCCGTCTGATCGACGCTTGATCCTTCCGGCCGGGTGGGTCCCCTCCTCGGGGGCCCGCCCGCCGCATTTCAAGGTTTCAGGGGGACGACATGGCGACTGAGCCGATCACAACCGAACTTGCCGGCAGCTGCGTCGGCCCAAACGGCGGCGCCATCGGGATGCCGCAGCTCTGTGCGGACTGGTTCCCGAACCAGGTCTTCTGGCTGATCATCGCGCTGGTCGCGATCTACTTCATCCTGACCCGCATCGGCCTGCCCCGGGTCGGGGGCGTGCTGGCCGAACGGCAGGGCACGATCACCAACCACATCGCCGCCGCGGAAGAGCTGAAGATCCGCGCCCAGGAGGCCGAGAAGGCCTATGACAAGGCGCTGGCCGATGCCCGTGCCGAGGCGGGGCGCATCGTCGCCGCGGCCAAGGCCGACATCCAGAAGGACCTGGACGCCGCCATGGCGAAGGCTGACGAGGAGATCGCGGCGAAATCGGCCGAGTCCGAGGCCGCCATCGACGAGATCCGCAAGGGCGCCATGGCCGCGATCGAGGAAGTGGCCAAGGACACCGCCGGGGCGCTTGTCACCGCGCTTGGCGGCTCGGGCGACCAGGCGGCCATCGACGGCGCCGTCGAGGCGCGGCTGAAAGGATGAAAACGATGAGACTCACCCTTCCCGCCCTCGCCGCAACCCTGGCCGCCAGCCCCGCGCTGGCCGCCACGGGGCCGTTCTTTTCGCTGAACAACACCAACTTCGTGGTGCTGATCGCCTTCATCCTGTTCCTCGGGGTGCTGGTCTACTTCAAGGTGCCCTCCACGCTGATGTCGATGCTCGACAAGCGGGCCGAGGGCATCCGGGCGAACCTCGACGAGGCGCGCAAGCTGCGCGAGGACGCCCAGGCGCTGCTGGCCTCCTACGAGCGCAAGCAGACCGAGGTGCAGGCCCAGGCCGACCGCATCGTCGCCTCCGCCAGGGAAGAGGCCGAGACGGCCTCGGCCAAGGCGAAGGCGGATCTGGAGGTCTCGATCCGCCGCCGCCTGCAGGCGGCCGAGGACCAGATCGACCAGGCCCAGGCGCAGGCCGTGCGCGACGTGCGCAACCGGGCGATCCAGGTCGCCGTGGCCGCCGCCGCCGAGGTCCTGAAGAAGGACATGGACGGCGCCCGCGCCAACGCCCTGATCGACGACTCGATCCGGACGGTGGAAGCCAAGCTGCACTGATCCTTCCGGATCGCCGCAAGACAGGAAAACCCGGCCGCGAGGCCGGGTTTTCGCGTTTCCGGGGGGATGCGCGCGGCGCTTTCCCCGCTCAGTCCGGTTTGCGGATGAACGGCGAGTGACTGGGCGCGCCGTCCTTCAGCCGCTGGCTTTCGTCGAAGTCGCTGTCGGCGTTGAACGGGATCCGCGGCGCGCTGTCCCACTCCGCCATCGCCTGCCCCTGCGTCGCCAGCATGTGCTCCAGCGCCCGCCCGAGCTTCGCCTGCCCCTCGGGGCGATGATAGCCGTGGACGCCGTGGACGATGCGCGGCTGTAGCACCTCGACCCCGCAATAGCGCAGGGTCTGCGCCAGCGGCCAGAGCAGCAGCCGCGTGTCCCCCTCCTTGCCGTCCGGGCCCGACTGGGCCTCGGTCCCGCCGGTCGAGACGCAGAACAGCGCCGAGACGTGGCGCAGGCGCCCGGTGTCGAAGCGCTCCGACCCCGTGTGCAGCTCGCCATGGGGCAGGCAACGGTCCATCCAGCCCTTCAGGATCGCGGGCGGGCCGAACCACCACATCGGGAAGTGGAACACGATCCGGTCGGCGGCGCGGATGTTCGCCACGTGGCGGCGCACGTCCTCGGGCAGGGCCGCGGCCTTGCTTGCCTGTTCCTGGTTCTTCAGCGGGTCGAAGGGCGACAGCGGCGCGGGGTAATGCGCTGCCCGTTCCACCGGGTCGAACCCCTCGGCACAGAGGTCGGCGACCATCACCTCGTGGCCAAGCGCGGCACAGGCGGCGCGGGTCGCCTCGGCCCACTGGCCGTTGAACGAGCGCGGCTCGGGATGGGCGAGGACGATCAGCGTTTTCATTCAGCGGCCCTGTTCGTGTTCAAGTCTCTGGCGGGCGATGACCTCGTTCCGCTCGGCCTTCACCTGGTCGGCCAGCGCGGTCTCGACGAAGGTCAGGTGATCCGCCACCGCCGCCCTCGCCGCGGCCCCGTCCCGCGCCTGCAGCGCCGCGTTGATCGCGCGGTGCTGCTCCAGCAGGAGGCCGCGGGTGGATTTCTGCCGGAACATGATCTGGCGGTTGTAGAAGACGCCCTGCCGAAGCAGGTCGTACATCGCGCGCATCATGTGCAGCATTATCACGTTGTGGCTCGCCTCGATGATGGCGAAATGAAAGGCGGCGTCCAGCTCCGCCTCCTCCGAGGGATCGCGCTTGCCGTGCGCCGCCTCCATCTTCTCCATCAGCGTCGCGATCAGCTTCAGGTCGCTCTCGCTGCCGTGGCTGGCCGCGCGCTCGGCCGCCAGCCCCTCGAGGTCGCGGCGGAAGGCGATGCAGTCGAACACCGCCTCCTCGTGGCTGCCGAACAGCGCGACGAGGGCGGGCGAGAAGGCCGAGCCGATGATGTCGGAGACGAAGATCCCCGCCCCTGCCCGGCTGGTCAGCAGCCCCCGCGCCTGCAACTCGCCCACCGCCTCGCGCAGGGAGGGGCGGGAGACGCCCATCTTCTCGGCCAGGTCGCGTTCCGAGGGCAGGCGTTCGCCGGGGCGCAGGATGCCGCGCAGGATCAGGAGCTCGATCTGCCGGACGACGGAGCGGGACAGTTTCTCGGGCTGGATCTTCTGGAACGGCATGGCGGCCCCGCTGGATTGGTCAGCTTATATGACCACTTCGCGGGACGGAGAAGCAAGGGGCGATCCCGCGGCATCGTCCGGAGAGCGGGCACCGTCCGCCCGTGCACCGGTCCCGCACAGCAAAAAGGGCCGGGCTGCGAAGCCCGGCCCCTTTGCCGTTCGCCCGGCGGGCGATCAGTTCGTCGGGCGGATCACGATGTCCACGCGGCGGTTCTGCGCCTTGCCCGCGGCGGTCAGGTTGCTGGCCACCGGGCGGTCCTCGCCGTAGCCGACCGCGCGCACGCGGCCCGAGGACACGCCGTTGGCGATCAGGATCGACGACACCGACTGCGCCCGGCGCTGCGACAGGTCGAGGTTGTAGGCGGCGGCACCGTCGCTGTCGGTGTGGCCCTGCACCTCGACGATCGAGTTCGGGTAGCGGTTCAGGTTCGACGCCAGAACCCGCAGGTCGCCCTGGAGGCCGGGCGAGACGGCGGCGCTGTCGGTGGCGAACAGGATATCCTGGGGCATCCGCACGATCAGCTCGTTGCCGGTGTTCACGACGTCGATGGCGCCGTTGCTGAAGTCGCCGCGCAGTTCCTGCGCCTGCTTGTCCAGGATGTTGCCGACGACGGCCCCGCCGGCGGCGCCGATGGCCGCGCCCACGGCGGCGTTGCGCAGGCGGTCGCTGCCGCTTTCGCGGGTGCCG
>NZ_PNOS01000032.1 GCF_002869745.1 Oceaniglobus roseus | reverse complement strand
GCCGGAGGCCGAGGCGCCGGAGCGCGCGGAGGTGGCGGCGCCGCTGCCGCCCTCGGACATCCCGCGCCTGCCCGAGATCGCGGCCGATGCCCCGGCACCGCTGCCCGCGCCGCTGCCGCAGGTGCGCGACCCCGCCGCGACGGGAACCCTGGCGACGGATTCGGCACCGGAGGGGGCCGGAACGCTGCCCGCACAGATCGCGGGCGGCGATGTCGTGGTCCGCCGCCTGCCCCAGATCGGCGCGCCCGCCGCGGTCGCCCCCCTTGGCGAAAGCGGGGCGGACGCGGCGGTGGACGATGCCCTGACGCGCAACGGCGAACCCTTCGAGAACCCCGAGGGCAAGCCGCTGGTGGCCGTGGTGCTGCTGGACGGGGGCGGTCCGCTGATCGAACTGCCGCTGCCCGTCAGCATCGCGGTCGACCCCACGCTGCCCGACGCCGCCGCCCGCGCCGAGGCCTACCGCGCCCAGGGCAAGGAGGTGCTGGTGATCCCGACCCTTCCCGAAGGCGCGACGGCGACCGACACGGCGGTGGCTCTGGAAAGCAACCTCGCGACGGTCCCGGTGGCCGCCGCGCTGATCGACCGCCCGGACGGCGAGTTGCAGACCAATCGCGACGCCATGGCCGAGGTCGTGTCGGAACTGTCGCGCACCGGCCACGGGCTGGTGTCCTTCCCGAGCGGTCTGAACGCCGGGCAGCAGGTGGCCGGGCGTGCGGGCGTGCCCGCCGCGCTGGTGTTCCGCCAGATCGACGCCGAGGGGCAGGATCTGCGGGCGGTCAAGCGGTTCCTCGACCAGGCGGCCTTCCGCGCCCGCCAGGAAGAGGCGGTGATCCTCGTCGGCCGCAACCGGCCCGAGACGCTGGGGGCGCTGCTGGAGTGGACCCTCGGCAATCGCGCGGCCACCGTCACCCTCGCCCCCGTCTCGGCGGCCCTGAAGGCCCTGTCCGGCACCTGAACCGGAGGCGCGCCGTCAGGGCCGCGGCACGCCGAACTCCAGCCCCACCGCCAGCACCACCGCGTCCTCCCCGAGGTCGAGGCGATGGACGGTCATCGTCCGCGCACGCCCGGCCCGGCGGATCGCCAGGCCATCGGCCAGCAGGGCGGCGGGCACCATGGCGCTGCCCTGGCCGAAAAGCGCGCGCGCCCGCCAGTCGCGCAGGAGGATCGGCTGGCCGGGCGCGACCTGCAGCGTAGCAGCGGGCCAACCGGGGCGCGGGACGTCGCCGCCGAGGATGCAGGGCCGCATATCGGTCAGCCGGGCGGTCCTTACCGCCAGCAGTCGGCGCGCGCCGCGCCGGGTCACGACGCGGTCACCCGGCACCAGCCGTTCGACGGCAACCGCACCGCGCAGCGTCATCACCCGAACGCCGGCGCCAAGGCCGATGTCCCGGTGCGCCGCCTGGGCGCACCACTCCCGTACCGGCGCGAGGATCGCGTCCGCTTCCATGACAAACCGCCCTTCCGCTGCCTCGTCGTCCCGTTTTGCCGCAGGATCCGGCAACAAAGGCTTAACGGAGGCGGAAAGGCACGGCGGATGCGGGGTCGGAGGAGGGCCTCAGAGGGCGGAAACGCCGAATTCGAGGCCGTCGGCGTAGATCACCTGGTCCGTGCCGAGGTCGAGCACATGCACCTCGAGGTCCACGGGCGCGGCCGCGCGCGAGATATAGACGCCGTCGACCAGCCGCGACGCCGCGACCATCGCGGTGCCCTGTCCGTACAGCGCGCGGGCGCGCCAGTCGCGCAGCAGGATCGGCTGATCGGGCGCGACGGTGATGTCGCGCTCGGGGCGGGCGTTGCCCAGGGCGTTCTGGCTGATCCGGCAGGGGCGGACACCGCGCAGGATGCGGAGCCGGATCGCGCGGACCGGGCGCATGCCGTCGCGGGTGATCAGGCGGTCGCCGACCTTCAGCGCCTCGACGGGCACAGGGCCGGTCATCGTCATCACCTCGGTGCCAGCGGCAAAGCCGGTCCCGGACAGGGTGGCGGCGGGGGCGGCGGGCGCGTGCGTCTCGGTGATCATGGTCGGTCGCCTCATCTCTGGACTGCCCCGATCCTTGGCGGCAAATGCGGCCGGAAAAGGGCGAGGCCGGGGAATTCCGCGGCATCGACCCCGAGGGGACGCATTTTCGCCCTCGCGTCGCCGGGGCGGCTTTGCTAAGCAGGCGGCGGTCCTGCGGGTGTGGCGGAACTGGTAGACGCACCAGATTTAGGTTCTGGCGCCGCAAGGCGTGGGGGTTCGAGTCCCTTCACCCGCACCATCCCGACAGCATTCACCGCCGCTTCCGGCCCGGCCGGTTCCCGTCATTCGCCATGCAGGGCGCCGCGGCTTGCGCAAGGCGGCCGGGCGCCCCGTCGATCATGGCGCGTTCCCTCTCCCGCCGGGTCCGAACTGGGCGACGAGCTGGTGCGCCTCGCCGCTGTAGAGCAGCCGCGCCGTCGTCACCCAGTCGGCACTGGTGCGGGTCTGGCGCAGGATCTCGAGACAGGCCTGCCCGTCGTCCAGCGCCAGCACCCGCGCCTCGGCCCGGCTGGCGTTGATCGCGCGGATGGTATGCTGCGCCGTGATCCATGGCACGGTGTCGAGCAGCCACTGGCCGGGCTCCACCGTCTCGAAATCCTGCTCCAGCGCCGCCGGACAGGCCCGCGGGTTGATCGCCCGGGTCTCGTGGCAGAACGGAACCTCGCCGGAAAAGTGCACGCCGCGCACCACCACCAGCCGGTCCGCGGCGGCATCGACCATCGGGTTCAGCAGCGCCCGCTCCTCGGGTCCGAGAGGGCGCACCGCACGTTCGAGCAGCGACCAGCGATGGCGTTCGCCCAGCGCGGCGACCTCCTCGCGGATGCTGGCGATCTCCATGACGGCGGATTGCGAGCGGGGCCGCGCGACGAATGTGCCGCGCTTCTTGTGACGGGTGATGTACCCTTCGTTGGACAGCTGCGTCAGCACCTTGTTCATCGTCATCCGCGACACGCCGAAGCTTGCGGCAAGTTCGGTCTCGATCGGCACCTGCGCGCCCGGCTTCCAGGTGCCGCCGACGATGTTGTCGAGAAGGCGCTTCTTGATCCTGGCATGCAGGGTCTCGCTCGCGCGGTTGCGGATCACCTCGACGCTCCGTTTCCGGCCGGTGCCGTAGGACGGCACGGCGCTTCGCCCCCGGATCGGGAGCCTCGCCCGCAATTTGCCTATACATGACGACGCCGCCGGTCAAGCTGCCGGGCGCCCTGGGCGATATTCGCGATGGAATACATGCCCTTGTCGCGCGCGATCGCGCGCGCGACCGCTGACGAGGCGGCGCACCGCATCGGCGGTCCCTTGAACCGGCCGCGCCCCCGTGGCACCCTGACACCGGAAGACCCGCACCGCCCCCGGACAAGGCCCGTGCCCCGATGAACCTGCCCCTGATCCCCGCCGATTGCCGCGCCTGCCCGATTCGCCACTCGGCCGTCTGCGCCTCGGCCGACGGCGCGTCGCTGGCGATCCTGCAGCAGGTGAAATCCTACCGCAGCTATCCCGCGGGCACCTACCTGGCGCGGGCCGGCGAGCCGCTCGAACACCTGTCGTCGCTGGTGGCCGGCTGCGCCACGATCTCGAAGGGGTTCGAGGACGGGCGGCGGCAGACCGTGGGCCTGCTGCTGCCGTCGGACTTCATCGGGCGGCCGGGGCGCACGCGCGCGACATTCGACATCGTCGCGCTGAGCGAGGTGACCCTCTGCCGGTTCGAGCGCAAGCGCTTCGAGCAGCTGCTGGCCGACACCCCCAGCCTGACCTCGCGGCTGCTGGAGATGACGCTGGACGAACTGGAGGCGGCGCAGGACCTTGCGGTGACGCTGGGCCGCGGCACGGCGCGCGAGCGGGTGGCGTCGTTCCTTGCCAGCCTCGCGCGGCGGCAGCGGGCGCAGACGAAATCGGCACCCCTGAGCGGCGCGGTCGAGGTGCAGCTGCCGCTGACCCGGGCCGAGATCGCCGATCACCTGGGCCTGACCATCGAGACGGTGAGCCGCCAGATGACCGGCCTGCGCAAGGAAGGCATCATCGCGCTGGAGAACAACCGGACCATCGCGATCCCGGACTTCTCCCGCCTGCTCGAGGCGGCGGGCGCCGATCCGGACGACTGACCCTCAGCGGGCCAGGAACAGCGACACGCCGGTCTGCCGCAGCATGTCGCGGGTCACGCCGCCGAGGATCTGTTCGCGCAGCCGGGAATGGCCGTAGGCGCCCATCACCAGCAGGTCCGCCGCGCTGTCCCCGACATAGTCCGCCAGCGTAACGGCGATGCTGCGCCCCTGCGAGCGGCGCTCGAAGACCGAGGCGGCGACGCCGTGGGCCGACAGCATCCGCACCACCCCGGCCGACGGCGGCGCGCCGTCCGACCCGGCCGCCGCATCCACCTGCACCAGCCGCACGTCCGCCGCCGCCTTCAGCAGCGGCAGCGCCGCGCGCACCGCCGCGAGCGACTGGGCGCTGCCGTCCCAGGCGATGACGATGCGCCCGAACCGCGGCTCGGGCAGCGCCGGAAGCGCCAGAACCGGCACGCGCGCGCCGAACAGAGCCGCCTCGGCAAGGGTCGCCGCCTCCGGCCGCGCGGTCCCGCCAAGCTCGATCACGAGCAGGTCGGCGTAGAGGGCCGAGCGGACCGCGGCGCGCATCGTCGGCAGCAGCTCGCCGCTCAGCCCCTGGAAGCTCCAGCCGAAATCCGCGTCCTCCAGCATGTCCTGCACCACCGCCTGGGCATGGTCGAGGGCCAGTTCGACCTCGCGCTCGGACGCGGCCGAGAAGCTGGCCCCGAGCACGGGCATCGCGCCGCCGTAGCCCGGAACGACGATATCGGCCTCGATCCTCAGCGGTTCGATCCAGACGACGTCCAGTCGCGCCTTCCAGGCCGCGGCACAGGCCGCAGCGCTGCCGAGGGTGCTTCGCGCGCCGGCGCCGAGCAGGATCGTGGACAGGGACGGGAACGGCATCGGGCACCTCATCAGCGGATGCGCCAAATGTCATGGCACAGCGGGGCGGCGCATTGATCTGGGTCAAGCGGCGAGCGGCGTCGTTCCGTCGGCGCGGGAGAGCAGCGCGAAGGCCTCCCACGGGGCCAGCGCCAGGTCGGAGGTCACGGCGTCCCGGGGGGCGACGTTGTGGACCAGGCAGACGCCCTGCGCGACCAGCGCCGGGTCGGGGGCGAAGCGCACCTCCTCGCCCGAGACGTTGGCGATCATCGTCACCCGCTCGCCGTCGAGGTCTCGGGTATAGACCATGACCTGCGGATGCGGCTCGTGCCAGGGGGTGAGCGCGCCGTGGCTGATCACCCGCTTCTCGCGGCGCAGCGCGATCAGGCGGCGGTAATGGGCAAAGACGCCGTCGGGGTCGGCCCGGTCGGCGGCCACGTTGATCCTGACGTGGTTGTCGTTGATGTCGATCCAGGGCGTGCCCGCGGTGAAGCCCGCGCCGGGTGCATCCGTCCACTGCATCGGCGTGCGGGTGTTGTCGCGGCCGTTGACGTTGGCCCCGGCGATGAACTCCGCCTCGCTCATCCCCGCGGCGACGGATTCGGCATGGTGGCCCAGGATCTCGAGGTCGCGGAACTGCGAGATCGCGGTGAATGTGGCGTTGGTCATCCCGATCTCCTCACCTTGGTAGACGAAGGGCGTGCCCTTCATCAGGTGCAGGAGCGTCGCCAGCGCCTTGGCCGAGCGCACGCGGTATTCCCCGTCGTCGCCGTATTTCGACACCTGCCGCGGCAGGTCGTGGTTGGTCAGGAACAGCGAGTTCCAGCCGTCGTTGGTCATCACCGCCTGCCAGTCGAACATCACCCGCTTGAAGGCGACGAGGTCGAAGGGTTTCGGGCGGAACTTGCCGTGGACCGGATCCCAGCCCTCCTTCACGTGGGCGAACTGGAACACCATGTCGAGCTCGTGGCGGTCGCGCCCGCAGTACATCAGCGCCGTCTCGGGGCTGACGGACCAGCTTTCGCCGATGCTGACAAGATCGCGCCCCGCCAGCACCTCGCGGTGCATCTCCTGCAGGAAGCCGTGCAGATATGGCCCCTCCTCGTCGATGCCGCCGTCCACGTCCTTGCCGATCAGGCTGATGACATCCATCCGGAATCCCGCGATCCCGCGGGCCAGCCACCAGCGCATCATGTCCCAGATCTCGGCCCTCAGGCCGGGGTTCTGCCAGTTGAGGTCGGGCTGGGCGGGGCTGAAGAGATGCAGGTAATACTGCCCTACCTCGGCCACGAAGCTCCAGGCCGAGCCGCCGAAGGCCGCGCGGCGACCGTCGGGCGGTCCGCCGTCGGGGGCCGGGTCGCGCCAGATGTAGTAGTCGTGGAACGGCGCGTCGCGGCCCTGGCAGGCCGAGCGGAACCAGGCGTGCTCGGACGACGAGTGGTTCACCACCAGGTCCATGACGATGCCGATGCCCCGCGCCTTCGCCTCGGCCACCAGCCGGTCGAAATCGTCGAGCGTGCCGAACTCCGGCGCGATGGCGCGGTAGTCGGCGATGTCGTATCCGTTGTCGGCCATGGGCGAGGCATAGACGGGTGAGAGCCAGATGAAGCCGATCCCGAGATCGGCGAGGTGATCGAGCTTCGAGGTGATCCCGGGAATGTCGCCGATGCCGTCGCCGTCCGAATCGCAGAAGCTGCGAGGGTAGACCTGGTATCCCGTGGCGGTCTGCCACCAGGGCACCGCGCGCGCTCCGGGCGCGTCGCCGACGGCATCCCCGGCGGGGTCGGAGGAAAGATCGTCATGCATGGCGGGTCCGAGGATGGCCCGGAAGCCCATGGAGTGCAACCACCCCGCCCCTCAGTCTGCCGCGCCGTCCCGATCTGTTTCGCCGTTCAGGGCGGCGGCGATGCGCGCGGCGAGGCGGCGGGCGACCTCGGCCTTGGGCAGGCGCGGCCATTCCTCGACACCCGCGGCACGGATCAGGGTGACGGCGTTCTCGGCGCCGCCCATGATCCCGGTGGCGGGCGAGACGTCGTTGGCGACGATCCAGTCGCAGCCCTTGCGCAGCCGCTTCGCCGTCGCGTGTTCGACCACGTTCTCGGTCTCGGCGGCGAAGCCGACGACAAGCGGCGGCCGTCCTTCGGTCCGCTGCGATACCGTGGCGAGGATGTCGGGGTTCTCGGCGAAGGTCAGGGTCGGCAGCCCGCCCGCGGTCTTCTTGATCTTCTGCTCCGCTGCGCCGGTGACGTGCCAGTCCGCGACCGCCGCCGCGAAGACGGCGGCATCGGCCGGAAGCGCCGCCTCGACCGCGGCCAGCATCTCGCGCGCCGTCTCGACCCGGACGACCTCGGCGCGTGGGGGCGGTGGCACCTGCGCGGGGCCGGTGACGAAGGTCACGCGCGCCCCGAGGTCCAGCAGCGCCTCGGCCAAGGCCGTGCCCTGCGCCCCGGACGAGCGGTTGGCGATATAGCGCACCGGGTCGATGGGTTCGTGGGTCGGGCCGGAGGTGACGAGGACATGGCGGCCGGAGAGCGGCCCTTCGGCCAGCGCCCCCTCGACGGCCGCGACGATCGCCGCGGGCTCGGCCATGCGGCCGGGCCCGAATTCGCCGCAGGCCATTGTGCCCTCGTCGGGGCCCACCGTCAGGATGCCGTCGCCATTCAGCAGCGCGAGGTTGCGCTGCAGGGCCGGGTGCTGCCACATCCGGACGTTCATGGCGGGGGCGATCAACACCCGCTTGTCGGTGGCCATCAGCAGGGTCGAAGCCAGATCGTCGGCCTGCCCCTGCGCCATCTTCGCCATGAGATCGGCGGTGGCGGGAACGACCACCACCAGATCGGCGGCGCGCGACAGCTCGATATGGCCCATCTCCGCTTCGTCGGTGAGGTCGAAGAGGTCGGTGAAGACCTTGCGCCCGGCTAGGGCCGAGACCGACAGCGGGGTGACGAACTGTTGCGCCGCGCGGGTCAGCACCGGCGTCACGTGCATCCCGCGCTCGCGCAGGCGGCGGATCAGCTCAAGCGCCTTGTAGGCCGCGATCCCGCCCGCGATGATCAGAAGGATATGTCTGCCGCTTGCCATGACCGCGCTCCGCAGGGTTCACACGGTTCTAGGCAAGCCGTGACGGCGGTACAAGCGCGGCGCGATCCCCGATCCGGGGTCGCGTCGGCGCGCGGCCACCGGGTTGTCGCGTCGGCGCGCGGCCCTGAGGCCGCTCCGCCGGACCGCGCCTCACGCCAGGAAGTGCAGGACCTCGCGCGACTGTGTCTCCAGGCTGCGCTTCATCTTGTTGAACGCCGCCGCCTCGAGCTGGCGCACCCGCTCCTTGCTGAGGCCAAGCTCGTTGCCGAGGGACTCGAGCGTCCGCGCCTCGTCGCGCAGCTTGCGCTCGCGCACGATGAACTTCTCGCGGTCGTTCAGGTCCGCCATGGCGGTCAGCAGCCAGTTGCGCAGGGTGCCCATGTCCTTGCTGCGCTCCACCGACTCGGCCGCCTGCTCGCCCTCGTCCTCCAGCGCATCGATCCAGGCACGGCCCTCTTCCTCGGAGGACTGCGTGGCGTTCAGCGAATAGTCCGATCCCGAAAGCCGCCCCTCCATCATCTCGACGTCATGTAGCGGCACGCCGACCTCGACGGCGATCATCTGGCGCATCTGGTGCATGTCCAGCCGCTCGCCCCGCGCCGCCGCCTCGCGCTCCAGCCGCGCCTGCACCCGGCGCATGTTGAAGAACAGCGATTTCTGCGAGGAGGTCGAGCCGGTGCGCACCATCGACCAGTTGCGCATGACATAGTCCTGGATGCTGGCCTTGATCCACCACACGGCATAGGTCGAGAAGCGCACGCCGCGGTCGGGGTCGAACTTGTCGGCCGCCTTCATCAGCCCGAGGCTCGCCTCCTGAATAAGGTCGTTCATCGGTGCACCGTAACGGCGGAACTTCGAGGCCATCGAGATCGCCAGCCGCATGTAGGCGGTGATCAGACGGTGCAGCGCCTTCTCGTCCCGATGATCGCGCCAGGCATAGGCCAGCTGCAATTCCGTCTCCGCGTCCAGGAGTTCGGCCTTCATGGCCCGCCGCGGGAGTGTCTGATCGTTGAAACCGTCGAGTGCCATCGCATATTTCCCCGATTGCGGCCCGCCAGCCCGGGCCCTTAAACATTTGTGAAATCTACGGGGTCGTAACGTTACTGGATCAAAGAAAGTTGCCGGACATGTTGCCGAATGTTTCCCTTGTGCTAGGTGGCGCCGCCTCGGGAAAATCCGATTTCGCCGAGCGTCTGGTCCTGTCCGAGCGGCACCGTCGGCCGGTGTATCTTGCCACCGCGCAGGCCTTCGACGATGAAATGCGAGAGAAAATAAGGGCCCACCGTGCCGCCCGCGGGGAAGGCTGGCAGACGCGGGAAGTGCCGCTGGACCTGCCGCGGGCGCTTGGCGCGCTCGCGCCCTCGGACATCGCGCTGCTCGATTGTGCGACACTTTGGCTCAGCAACCTCATCCTGGCCGATGCCGATGTCGAGGCGGAGTGTGCCGCCCTGCTGGACGCGCTCGACGCCCTGCCCTGCCCCCTTGTCGTGGTCAGCAACGAGGTCGGTCAGGGCATCGTGCCCGACAACGCGCTGGCCCGCCGGTTCCGCAATGCGCAGGGACGGCTGAACCGTCGGCTGGCGGAACGCGCCGGGCTGGTCGTCGCCGTGATGGCCGGGCTGCCGCTGGTGCTGAAGGGCGCGCTGCCCGGGGACGGTTCGTGAGCGCCTGGTGGTGGGTGCGCCACGGTCCGACGCACCAGAAGGCGGTCTGCGGCTGGCGCGACGTGGCGGCCGACCTCTCGGACAGCGCCGCCCTTTGCCGGCTGGCGGCGGCGCTGCCGGAGGATGCACTGGTCGTCTCGTCGGACCTGCTGCGTGCACGGGCGACGGCGGACGCCCTGCAGGGCAAGCGGCAGCGCCTGCCCGATGCCGCCGCGCTCAGGGAATTCGACTTCGGCGCGTGGGACGGACTGACCTTCGACGTGATCGCGGCCCGCGATCCCGCGCTGTCCCGACGGTACTGGGAGGAACCGGGCGACATCGCGCCGCCAGAGGGCGAAAGCTGGAACGCCGCGGCGGCGCGGGTCTCGGCCGCCGTCGCCGCGCTCTCGGCGGCGCATCCCGGGCGCGACATCGTCGCCGTCGCCCATATCGGCACGATCCTGACGCAGTTCGCCGCCGCGACCGGCTGCACCCCCTACCAGGCGCTCGCCCAGCGGATCGAGCCGCTGTCGCTGACCCGGCTCGACTATGCCGCGGGAACGGCGGGGCCGGTCAATCACCGGCCGTGATGACCGCGATGACGAAGATTCGCTTCCCCGCCGTCCGCCGTCGCCCTAGCGTCGCGCCATGACACAGCTTTACCTCGGCGATTACGCCTATTCCTCCTGGTCCCTGCGCGGCTGGCTTCTGTTCGACCGCTGGAACATCCCGTTCGCCACGAAGATGGTGGACTTCAACGACGGCGCCGTGGCCGACCAGATGTCGGCCCTCGCCCCCGCCCGCACGGTGCCGACCGCCGTCTTCGACGACGGCGCCGTGGTCTCGGAAAGCCTCGCCATCGCCGAGGAGCTGGCCTCGCGCCACCCCGGGGCCGGGATCTGGCCGACCGACCCGAAGGCCCGCGCGATCGCCCGGACCCTCGCGTCCGAGATGCACGCAGGCTTCACCGCCCTGCGCAGCGCCTGCCCGATGAACCTGCGCTGCGCCTACACCGGCTTCGAGGCTTCGGACGGGGTGCAGGCGGACCTGCGACGGCTCGAGACGATCTGGGACCATGCCCGCCGCGCCTGCGCCGCCGAAGGTCCGTGGCTCTGCGGGCCCTACTCCGCCGCCGACGCCTTCTTCGCCCCGGTGGCGACGCGCATCGCCACCTACGGGTTGAGCGTGGGCGCCGCCGCCCGCGCCTATGTCGACGCCCACCTTGCCGATCCGGCGTTTCGCCGCTGGCGGGCCATGGGCCTTGTCCACGGCGACGACCTGCCCTGGTACGCGCGCCCCTGCGAACAGACCGCCTGGCCCGGCCCGGCCCCCCGTCCGGCCGGCGCGGTGGACCACGGCCCGGCGGTCAACGACAGCTGCCCCTGTTCGGGCAGGCCGGTGACCCATTTCCTGGAGTTCGACGGCAGGATCTACGGCTTCTGCAACGCCTTCTGCCGCGACAGGACCGCAGCCGACCCCGAGGCCTGGCCTGCCTTCATGGCGCTGGTCGCGGACACCGGGAAGGCGCATCGTTAACCATTCCTAAACGCCCCTGCCCTAGCCGTTAACGAAGTCCAGCGGCAGGAGCGGAGGGTGGTCTCAAGAACCTACACGGTCGCCTTCGAGGGGATCGAGGCGCGCCTGGTCGAGGTGCAGTGCGCCATCGCGCCCGGCCTGCCCGCCTTCTCGGTCGTCGGCCTGCCCGACAAGGCGGTGTCGGAAGCGCGCGAGCGGGTGCGCGCCGCGCTGAACGCCCTCGCCATCGCGCTGCCGAGCAAGCGGATCACCGTCAACCTCTCGCCCGCCGACCTGCCGAAGGAAGGGTCGCACTTCGACCTGCCCATCGCCCTCGCCCTGCTCGCCGCGCTCGATATCCTGCCGAAGGACGAGGTCGAAGGCACGCTCGCCCTGGGCGAGCTCTCCCTCGACGGCACGCTGGTGCCGGTCATCGGTGCCCTGCCCGCCGCCCTGACCGCCGCGACGGAGGATCGCGTCCTGCTCTGCCCGAAGGCCTGCGGGGCCGAGGCGGCATGGGTCGAGGCGGCAACGGTGATCGCGCCCGCAAGCCTTTCCGAGGCGATCCGACATTTCAACGGCCAGTCGCCGCTGTCGCCCGCCACGGCCGGCATCGTCGCCCCCTCGGTCCACAGCCGCGACCTGTCCGAGGTCAAGGGCCAGGAGCGCGCGAAGCGGGCGCTGGAGATCGCCGCCGCCGGACGTCACCACCTGCTGCTGGTGGGCGCGCCGGGCTCGGGCAAGTCGATGCTGGTGAAGCGCCTGCCGGGGCTGCTGCCGCCGCTGACGGCGAAGGAGGCGCTCGACACCTCGATGATCCACTCGCTCGCCGGGCTGCTGACCGAAGGCGGGATCTCGCGCGAGCGGCCCTTCATGGAGCCGCACCACACCGCCTCGATGGCCGCCATCGTCGGCGGCGGCAAGGGCGCGAAGCCGGGACAGATCTCGCTTGCCCACAACGGCGTGCTGTTCCTCGACGAGCTGCCGGAATACGCCCGCGCGGTGCTGGAGACCCTGCGCCAGCCGATCGAGACCGGCGATGTCGTCGTCGCCCGCGCCAATGCCCATGTCCGCTATCCCTGCCGCTTCATGCTGGTCGCCGCGGCGAATCCCTGCAAGTGCGGCCACATGGCCGACCCCGCCCGCGCCTGCGCCCGGGTGCCCCATTGCGGCGAGGACTATCTCGGCCGCATCTCCGGCCCGCTGATGGACCGCTTCGATCTGCGCGTCGACGTGCCGCCGGTCTCCTTCCAGGATCTCGACCTGCCCGCCAGCGGCGAAAGCTCCGCCGTCGTCGCGGCCCGTGTCGCCGCGGCGAGGATGCGGCAGGCCGAGCGCTACGACGGGCTTGACGACGTGACCGTCAACGCCGACGCCGAGGGCGCGCTGCTGGAGCGGTTCGCAAACCCCGACGCCGCCGGCCGGGCGCTGCTGCTGAAGGCGGCGGACCGGTTCGGATTGTCGGCGCGCGGCTATCACCGGGTGCTGCGCGTGGCGCGCACCATCGCCGACCTCGCGCAAAGCGACGGCGTCCTGGAGTGCCACGTCGCCGAAGCCCTGAGCTTCCGCCTCCCGGCCACCGCCTGAGCCGCCCCGGGGTGCGGACCGCCGTCTTGCCGAGGGGCGGGCGGACCCGGCGATGCCGGGCCTCAGCGCGCGGCGCAGCGCGCCTCGATGGCCTCCCACAGCCCGGCGGTGATGTTGGTGCCGTCGAACCGCTCGAGTTCCTGGATGCCGGTCGGCGAGGTCAGGTTGATCTCGGTCAGGTAGTCGCCGATGACGTCGATGCCGACGAAGACCTGCCCCTTCTCGCGCAGCAGCGGGCCGATGGCGGCGCAGATCTCGCGGTCGCGATCGGTCAGGCCCACCTTCTCGGCCCGTCCGCCGACATGCATGTTCGACCGCGTCTCGCCCTGCTGCGGCACGCGGTTGATCGCGCCCACCGGCTCCCCCTCGACCAGGATCACCCGCTTGTCGCCCTTCGTCACAGCGGGCAGGTATTTCTGCACGATCAGCGGCTCGCGGTTGATGCCCGAGAACAGCTCGTGCAGGCTCGCGATGTTGCGATCCTCCGGCGTCAGGCGGAACACGCCCGCGCCGCCGTTGCCGTAGAGCGGTTTCAGGATGATGTCGCCGTGCTCGGCCTTGAAGGCGCGCAGCGTAGCGAGGTCGCGCGCGATGGCCGTCGGCGGGATCAGGTCCGGGAATTGCAGGCAGAGCAGCTTCTCGGGATAGTTGCGCACCCAGAACGGGTTGTTCACCACCAGCGTCTTCGGCGCGAGGAAGTCCAGAAGGTGGGTGGTGGTGATGTAGCCCATGTCGAAGGGCGGATCCTGCCTGAGCCAGACCACGTCCCAGTCTGAAAGATCGACCTCGGCCTCTTCGCCCAGCGTGAAATGGTTGCCCTTCTCGCGCCGGACCTCAAGCGGCCAGCCGCGCGCGGTCACCCGGCCCTGCTGCCAGGCCAGCCGGTCCGGCGTGTAGTAGAACAGGCTGTGACCGCGCTTCTGCGCCTCTTCGGCGATGCGGAAGGTGGAGTCCGCGTCGATGTTGATCGGCGCGATGGGATCCATCTGGATGGCAATCTTCAGTGACATGGGGCCCTCGGTTCCTGACATGTGCTTTCATGGCCCGAGGGACGGGCGGGAGCAATGGCGGATCCGCGCGGCGCGGGCGCGCCGCCCGTCACATGAAGGCGTTCTCGCGGATCTCGATGGCCCCGGTCCGGTCCATCAGCGCCACGTCGAAGCGCATCTCGGTGTTCAGGCCGTCCGGTTCCGTCGCGACGTATTCCGCGGCCGCATCGTAGAGCCGCGCGATCTGGCGCGCGCCGATCCGTTCCGCCGCGCGGGCATGGCTGCGCGACGCCTTCACCTCGATGAAGACCAGCGCCGAACCTTCGCGGGCGATGACGTCGATCTCGCCGCCCCTGCCGCGCCACCTGCGGCCGACGATGGCGGCGCCGCGACGGCTGTATTCCGCTGCGACCCGGTCTTCCGCGCAGAGCCCGGCGTGATAGGAAACCGCACCGCTCATGTCTTTCCCTCCAGTTCCAGCGCCGCCTGGTAGACGTCGCGTTTCGGCAAACCCAGGTCTTCGGCCACGGCCCGTGCCGCGTCCTTCACCGTCATCGTCTCCATCGCCCGGCGCAGGGCCGCGATCATGTCCTCTTCGCCCGCCACCGAGCGGTCACGGTCCAGCACGATCACGACCTCGCCGCGCACCGGCCGCTCCTCGCAGTCCGCCAGCACTTCGGCCACGGTGCCGCGGCGCACCTCCTCGAACTTCTTCGTCAGCTCCCGGCATACCGCGATTCGCCGCGTCTCGCCCAACTCTGAACCAATATCCCTAACGGTTCCCGAAAGCCGCTTGGGCGACTCGAAGAACACCAGTGTCGCCGGGACCGCCGCGAGTTCGCGCAGAACCTTGCGGCGCGCCGCCGAGGCGGGCGGCAGGAACCCGGCGAACAGGAAGCGGTCGGTCGGCAGCCCCGCCAGCGTCAGCGCCGCGAGCAGCGCCGAAGGCCCCGGCGCACCGGTCACCGGCAGCCCCCGCGCGATCGCGTCCCGGGCGAGCGCGAAGCCCGGATCGGCGACCAGCGGCGTTCCCGCCTCCGAGGCATAGGCAACCGAGCGGCCTTCCGCCATCATCGCCAGCAGCCGCGGGCGCACCGCGGCGCCGTTGTGGTCGTGATAGGCGATCAGCGGTCGCCCACCCACCGGAATGCCATGTATTTCCATGAGCTTGCGGGCCGTGCGGGTGTCCTCGGCGGCGATCGCGTCGGCCGAGGCGAGGATGTCGAGGGCGCGCAGGGTGATGTCGCGCGCGGTGCCGATCGGCGTCGCCACGAAGTAGAGCCCGGGGTCCAGCGGGCGGATCTGTGCGATTGGCGGCATGTCGGCGCTCTCTCCGATTTACACGCTCCGCGTCTCAGCCTAGGGTCGTGCGACACCTTCAGACCGCGCCGCAAGAAAGTTCGCCGATGTTTGCCTTTTTGACCGCCGCCCGCAAGCCGATCGTCCGGCTGGCCGCCGCTGCGTTTGCCGCCCTCTCGCTTGCCGCCTGCGATCCGATCGCGCTCGGCGGAGGCGGCGGCGGGCGGATCAACCCGTCGGCGCCGGTGCAGGTGGCCCTGCTGGTGCCCGCCTCCTCGCCCGACGGCGGCGCCCTGCTGTCCCGCAGCCTCGAGAACGCGGCGCGGCTTGCCATCACCGACCTCGACGGCGTCCAGATCGACCTCAAGGTCTACGATTCCGGCGGCCAACCCGCCCAGGCGGCCGAGGCGGCGACCCGCGCGGTGGCCGACGGCGCGCAGATCATCCTCGGCCCCGTGTTCGCCCAGGCCGCCAACGCGGCCGGGGTCGCCGTGGCCGACCGCGGGGTGAACCTGCTGGCCTTCTCGAACAATACCTCGATCGCGGGCGGCAACGTCTTCGTGCTGGGCAACACCTTCGAGAACACGGCGAACCGGCTGGTCAGCTACGCCGCCCGCCAGGGCCGCGGCAACATCTACGTCGTCCACGGCCAGAGCACGGCCGAGGAGCTGGGCCGCGACGCCATCCTCGGCGCCATCCAGGCGAACCGCGCGCAGCTGGCCGGGGTCTCGTCCTTCGAGCTGTCGCAGCAGGGCGTGACCCGCGCCGTGCCCGGCATCGCCAGCGCGATTCAGGCCTCGGGCGCGAACGCCCTGTTCATGACCTCGGACACCGCCGGCGCCCTGCCCTTCCTGGCCGACCTGCTGCCCGCCAATGGCGTCTCGCCCTCGGCGACCCAGTTCATCGGCCTCTCGCGCCTCGACATCCCGAGCAGCGCGCTGTCGCTCCAGGGCCTCCAGGGCAGCTGGTTCGCCCTGCCCGATCCGGGCCTGACCAGCCGGTTCGAAAGCCGCTACACCGCCGCCTACGGCTCGAACCCCCATGCGATCGCGGGTCTGGCCTATGACGGGATCGCGGCGATCGGCGCCCTGGTGAAGACCGGCCGCCGCGACGCGCTCAGCACCAGCGCGCTGACCCAGGGTTCGGGCTTCATCGGCGTCAACGGCATCTTCCGGCTGCGGCCCGACGGCACCAACCAGCGGGGCATGGCCGTGGCCCAGATCCGCAACAACCAGGTGGTGGTGATTGACCCTGCGCCGAAGAGTTTCGGCGGCCCCGGCTTCTGAGCCTGCGCCCGTCGACGTCTTTCCAGCGTCCCACGGGGACCTGATCCTGCCGGAGCACCGGATCTTCGACCGCGCCGCCCTGCAGGCGCGGATCGAGGCCGATATTGCCGGGGCAACCGATCCCGCCGCGATGCGCGCCGCCGCCGTGCAGCACCTGAAGGCCGGGCTGGACGAGGGCCGCCGCGCGATCGCCGAGGCCTTCACCGCCAGTCCCGAGACGGCGCGCCCGACCGTCGCCGCCTACAGCTATCTCACCGATTGCGTCGTCGGGACGATCTTCGACGTCGCCACCCGCCACCTGCACCCGCGCCCGAACCCCACCGGGGGCGAGCGGCTGGCGGTGCTGGCCGTGGGCGGCTACGGCCGGGCCGAGATGTGCCCCTTCTCGGACGTCGACCTGCTGTTCCTGACACCCTACAAGATCACCGCCTGGGCGGAGAGCGTGATCGAGTCCATGCTCTACATGTTCTGGGACCTGCACCTGAAGGTCGGCCATGCCAGCCGCACCATCAAGGACTGCCTGCGCATGGCCAAGGAGGACTATACCGTGCGCACCGCTCTTCTTGAGCGGCGCTTCCTCGTCGGGCGGCAGGAGCTGGACGACGACCTGGGCGAGCGGCTGTGGAGCGAGCTCTTCAACGACAGCGGGGCCGAGTTCATCGCCGCCAAGCTGGCCGAGCGCACCCAGCGGCACAACAAGCAGGGCGGCCAGCGCTACGTGCT
Organism: Oceaniglobus roseus; assembly: GCF_002869745.1. GTDB lineage: Bacteria > Pseudomonadota > Alphaproteobacteria > Rhodobacterales > Rhodobacteraceae > Oceaniglobus > Oceaniglobus roseus. Next base: position 44,392 of record NZ_PNOS01000032.1, on the reverse strand, counting down.
GGAGCCGAACGTGAAGGAGGGCAAGGGCGGCCTCCGGGATCTCCAGACGCTGTTCTGGATCGCGAAATACGTCAACCGGGTCGAGGACACCTCGGGCCTCGTCGCAGCGGGCACCTTCACCCAGAACGAGTTCGACCAGTTCCAGCGGGCCGAGAGCTTCCTGCTGGCGGTGCGCTGCCACATGCACCTGATCGCGGGGCGGGCGATGGACCAGCTGACCTTCGACATGCAGGTCGAGGTGGCCGAGCGCATGGGCTTCCAGGACCGCGCGGGGCGGCGCGGGGTCGAGCATTTCATGCAGACCTATTTCCGGCACGCGAACCGGGTGGGCGAGCTCACGCGGATCCTGCTGACCGCGCTGGAAGCCGACCACAAGAAGGACGCGCCCAGCCTCGTCGGCCTGTTCCGCCGCAAGCGGAAGACCCGTCCCGGCTTCGCGATCGAGCAGAACCGCCTGAACTTCGAGGACCGCAAGGCCTTCCTTGCCGATCCGCTGAACCTGCTCGCCATCTTCGAGGAGGCGCTCAGGACCGGCCACCTCCTCCATCCCGACGCCATGCGGGCCATCGCCGCCAACCTGCACCTGATCGACAACAGCGTGCGCAAGTCGCCCGAGGCGGTGCGCATCTTCATGGACCTGCTGCTGAAGTACCCCTCTCCCGACCGGGCGCTCCGGCGGATGAACGAGCTGGGCGTGCTGGCCGCCTTCCTGCCCGAGTTCGAGCCCATCGTGGCGATGATGCAGTTCAACATGTACCACCACTTCACGGTGGACGAGCACACGATCCAGTGCATCGGCGCGCTCTCGCAGATCGAGCGGGGCGAGCTGGTCGAGGAGCTGCCGATCGCCAGCCGGATCCTGAAGGAGAACGCGGTGAACCGGCGGGTGATGTACCTGTCGGTGCTGCTGCACGACATCGGCAAGGGCCGGGACGAGGATCACTCGGCCCTCGGCGCCAAGATCGCGCGCAAGGTCTGTCCGCGGCTCGGGCTGAAGCAGGCCGAGACGGACACGGTGGAATGGCTCGTGCGCTATCACCTGCTGATGTCCGACATCGCCCAGAAGCGCGACCTGTCGGACCCGCGCACCATCCGCGACTTCGCCAAGGCGGTGAGGAACCGCAAGCGGCTGGACCTGCTGACCGTTCTCACCGTCTGCGATATCCGCGGGGTCGGCCCCGGCACCTGGAACAACTGGAAGGCCCAGCTGCTGCGCCAGCTCTACCGCGAGACGGTGGATGCGCTGGAGAACGGCATCGAGGCGCTCAACCGCGAGACCCGCGGCACCGAGGCGCGCCGCCTGCTGCGCGAGGCGCTCGAGGGCTGGGACAAGTCCGTGGTCCGCCACGAGACGCAGCGCCATTACCCGCCCTACTGGCAGGGGCTCGACACCGCGGCCCATGTCGTCTTCGCCAAGCTCCTCCAGAACATCGAGGACGGCGACATCCGCATCGACCTCGAACCCGACCCCGACCGCGACGCGACCCGCGCCTGCTTCGCCATGGTCGACCACCCCGGCATCTTCTCGCGCCTCGCCGGGGCGCTGGCGCTGGTCGGCGCGAACGTGGTCGACGCGCGCACCTACACCTCCAACGACGGCTATGCCACGGCGGTGTTCTGGGTGCAGGACGCCGACGGCCACCCCTATGCCCGCGACAAGCTCGACCGCCTGCGCACCATGATCGGCCGCACGCTGAAGGGCGAGGTCGTGGCGCGCGAGGCGCTGAAGCCGCGCGACAAGATGAAGAAGCGCGAGAAGGGCTTCCGCGTCCCGACGATCATCACCTTCGACAACGACGGCTCCGAGATCTACACCATCATCGAGGTCGACACCCGCGACCGCCCCGGCCTGCTCTACGACCTGACACGGACGCTGGCCGCCTCCAACATCTCCATTGCCTCCGCCGTCATCGCGACCTACGGCGAGCAGGTGGTGGACACCTTCTATGTCAAGGACATGTTCGGTCTGAAATTCTATACCGAGAGCAAGCAGCGCACGATCGAGAGGCGCCTGCGCGAGGCCATCGAACAGGGATCTGCGAGGGCCCGGGCGTAATGCTGCGCGGATTTCTGACGGTCGGCGCCTGGACCATGGCGAGCCGGGTCATGGGGTTCGTCCGCGACATCATGATCGCGGCCTACCTCGGCTCGGGCCCCGTGGCCGAGGCCTTCCTCGTCGCCTTCTCCCTGCCGAACATGTTCCGCCGCTTCTTCGCCGAAGGCGCGTTCAACATGGCCTTCGTGCCGCTGTTCTCGAAGAAGGTGGAATCCGGCGACGATCCGAAGGGCTTCGCGCAGGACGCCTTCGCGGGGATGATCCTGGTCCTTTCGGTCTTCACCGTGATCGGCATCCTCGTCATGCCCTGGCTCGTCACGGCCATGGCCGGGGGGTTCCGCGGCGACGAACGCTTCGACCTCGCCGTGGAATACGGCCGCATCGCCTTTCCCTACATCCTGTTCATCTCGCTCGCCGCGCTCGTCTCGGGCGTGCTGAACGCCAACGGTCGGTTCCTAGCGGCGGCGGCGGCGCCGGTGCTGCTGAACATCGTCTTCATCGTCGGCGTGCTGGTCGGCGCGGCGATGGGGCGCCCGGCGTCGGACATGCTGGGCGCGGGAATGGACCAGATGCTGGGGCTGAGGGTCGGCGACACGCTGGCGCTGTCGGTGCCGGTGGGCGGCATCGCGCAGCTGGCGCTGGTCTGGTGGGCGGCGGCGCGGGCGGGGTTCAAGCTCACGATCCGGAAGCCGAAGCTGACGCCGGACCTGAAGAAGCTCGCCATCATCGCGGCGCCGGCGGCGCTGGCGGGGGGCGTGGTGCAGATCAACCTGCTGGTCGGCCGCCAGGTGGCCAGCTTCTTCGACGGCGCCATCGCCTGGCTGAACTATGCCGACCGGCTTTACCAGCTGCCGCTCGGCGTTGTGGGCATCGCCATCGGCGTGGTGCTGCTGCCCGAGCTGTCGCGCCGCCTCCAGGCGGGGGACACGGTGGGCGGCCGCTATGCCGTCAGCCGCGCCGCCGAGATGGCGCTGACCCTGACCGTGCCCTGTGCCGTCGCCTTCGTCGTGGTGCCCCTGCCCGTCACGCAGGTCCTGTTCCAGCGCGGCGCCTTCGGCCCCGAGGACAGCCTTGCCACGGCCTGGGCGCTGGCGGTCTACGGGCTGGGCCTGCCCGCCTTCGTGCTCCAGAAGGTGCTGCAGCCGCTCTACTTCGCGCGCGAGGACACGAAGAGCCCGTTCCGCTTCGCGCTCGCCGCGCTGGTGGTGAATGCGGGCCTTGCCATCGGCCTCGCGCCGGTGATCGGCTACCTCGCCGCGGCGCTCGGCACGACGCTCGCGGCCTGGGCGATGGTCTGGCTGCTCTGGCGCGGCGCGCGCACCATGGGAGAGGCGGCGCGCTTTGACGACCGCTTCCGCCGCCGCCTCTGGCGCATCCTCGCCGCCTCGGCGGGCATGGGACTCTGCCTCTGGGCGGCGATGGCCGCGCTCGGACCGCTGTTCGACCTGCCGGCTTGGAAGGTCCCGGCGCTGGTCGGCCTCGTCCTGACGGGCATGGTCAGCTACTACGTCATCGGCTCGGCCATCGGCGCCTTCGCGCTGTCGGACATCCGCGGCGCCCTGAAACGCCCCCGGAAGGCCTGACCCCCACTCTGTTTCCTTCCGGAATGCCGCAGAGACCCGCCGCCCTCCTCCGGAGAACCGCCCTGCGGCCCGCAGCGGGTCAGGCCACGCCGTAGGTCTCGTCGATGGTGGCGGTGACGAAGCCCTCGTTCTCGGCCTCGCCATCCCCGGGGCGCAGCGCGGAGACGGGAACGTCGAGCACGTAGGACAGCCCCCCGCCGTCGCGCAGCTGGCGGGCGCTGCCCTGGAGCATGGTCGGAACGATCTGGTTCAGAAGCCGGGTGCCGAAGCCCGGCCCCCCGCGTTCCACCGCGGGGGTGGCGGTGACGGCGGGCGTCGTCTCGCGCCAGGCCAGCACCAGGCGGCGGTCGCCGTCCGCCGCGACGGGCAGCGTCCAGGTCACCGCGATCCGGGCGCCCGGGGTGTCGAGCGCGCCGTGCTTCTGGGCGTTGGTCGACAGTTCGTGGATGGCGAGGCTGATCTGCTGCGCCGCTTCCGAACCGACCTGCACCGTGGGCCCCGAGATCTCGATCCGCTCGCCCCAGGTCAGCAGCAGCGGCTCGAGCTGGCGGCGGATGACGTCGTCGAGGTCCGCCGCCGTCTCGTTCGCGCCCTGCAGCACGGCGGTGGTGGCGACGGTCAGCGCGTGGAGACGGCCGTTGAACAGCTCGGTGAAGGCGTCGAGGCTGGTCTGGCCGCGGGCGGTCTGGCGGGCCAGCGAGGCGACGACGGTGATCAGGTTGCGGCTGCGGTGGATCGCCTCCCGCGCGGTCACGGCCAGCCGCGCGTTCGCCACCTTCAGCTCTGCGGTGCGCTCCTCCACCTTGCCCTCCAGCTCCAGCCGCGAGCGGCGCAGGTCGGCCAGCGTCTGCTCGTGGGCCGCGATCTCGGCGCGCAACTCGGCATTGGCCCGCTCCAGCGCATCGACCCCCGGCAGCGCGATCAGCCGCGGCACGAGGCGGAACAGCACCACCGCCGTCGTGGCCGAGACGATGCCGGTCAGAAGCTTGATCGTCCCCTGGATCGGGTAGATCGGGATCCACAGCGTGACGACCGACATCGCATGGGTGATGCCGCACAGCAGGATGAACGAGGCGAAGAGCAGGATCAGACCGCGATGGCGGATGTCCTTGCGGCCCCGCAGCACCTTCAGCAGGGCCAGCGGGATGGCGAAGTAGGCGATGAAGATCAGGACATCGGACCCGCCGTAGAGCAGCAGCAGCCAGGGTTCCCACAGCAGGCACATGCCGTGGGGCATGTATTCGGAGAAATGCTCGATCATCGGCGCGTCGTCTCCCATTGCTCCCGGTGGCCTGCAACGCATGCAGGCCGCTCTGCGCCAGCCGTGGCCCGGCCCCCGTGCGTGCGGGGTGCGGGTCCGGCCGCCACCGGGCGGGGTCAAGATGTCAGTCGAAGGTTACAGCCGGACTGTCAGGAACTGCAAGGTCTCCCCGGGGGCAACGCCGCCTCAGAGCGGGTGTTCCTCGCCCGGGGTAAGGTCGCGCGTCTCCGGCGAGGCGCCGGTCTTCAGAGCGGCGCGGCCGATCATGTGGGCGGCCACAGGGGCGGTCAGGAACAGGAAGCCGACGATCAGGATGCCGCGGAAGATCACGGTGATGTCGCCGAAGTGCACCATGGCCGCCGCGGCCATCAGCCCCGAGGCGAGCGTGCCGGCCTTGGTCGAGGCATGCATCCGCACCAGCACGTCCGGCAGGCGCACGACGCCGAGGGCGGCGATCACCGCGAAGACTCCTGCGGCAAGGCAGAGGATGCCGGTGACGATGTCGTTCATTCCCCGTCCTCCGTGTCCGAGCGGGCCTCGCGCCGGGCCTGCCGGCGTTCGGCGAAGCGGGCCAGCGCGACAGTCGCGAGAAACCCGGTCAGCCCCAGCACCAGCGCCACGTCGAGGAAGGCGCGATCCTCCGAGGTGATCGAGAAGGCGACGCAGAAGGCGACGATCAGCACCGTCATCATGTCGAGCGCCACCACCCGGTCGGGCAGCGTCGGCCCCTTGGCAAGGCGGTAGAAGCCCAGCACCAGCGCGGCGAGGATCAGCGAGAAGGTGACGTTCAGCGCCACGGCCAGGAAATCTTCGGGCGTCATGTCTCCACGGCCTCCTTCACCCAGCGTTCCATGCCCTGTTTCAGGCTTTTCACCGTCGCCTCGGGGTCGTGGGCGAACATGGCATGGACATAGAGCGTCTTGCGGTCCTCGGACACGTCCAGCGAGAGCGTGCCCGGCGTCAGCGAGATCAGGTTCGTGACGAGGAAGATCGCGGTGTCCGAGGTCACGTCGAGCGGCACCTCCACCATGCCGGGGCGCGAGTGCTGGGTCGGGGTCAGCACGTCCCAGGCCACGGTGATGGCGCCGAGGATCAGCTCGTAATGGAACATCACCAGCAACCTCGACCAGGTCCACGCGCGGCGGAAATAGGGGCTCGGCCCGCCCATCAGCGGTTGCAGCGCCCAGAGCACGCCGAAGCCGATGACGAAGCCGACGGCAAGGTTGAACAGGGTGAACTGCCCCTGGAAGGCGGCCCAGCTGGCGGCGAGAAGAAGGTTCGTGACGAAGCGGTTCATTCCTGCGCCCCCAGCACGGCGTCCACATAGGCGGTCTTGTCCAGAAGCTGCGCGGCCGCGCCTTCGGCGAAGGTGATGAAGGGCTGCGGGAAGAGGCCGATGATGACCGTCATGGTGGCCAGCGCCGCGATCGGGGTCAGGAGCCGCCAACGCTCGGCGCGGGTGAGGCGGGACAGTTTCGGCTCGACCCCGTCGGGGTGGGGCGGCCAGAACGCCTCGCCCCAGATCTTGGTCATCGAAAAGATGGTGAGCAGGCCCACGGCCAGCGCCACGGCGGCGGCGATCCAGTGTTCGATGTCGAGCGAGGCCTTGACCAGCACGTATTTCGCCCAGAACCCCGAGAGCGGCGGGAACCCCGCGAGCGAGAAGGCGGGGATCAGGAACAGCAGCGCCAGCAGCGGCGCATGGGTGTAGAGGCCGCCGATGCGCCCGAGGGCGGTGGATCCGGTGAGACGCTCGGCGACGCCCGCGACGAGGAACAGGTTCGCCTTCACGATGATGTGGTGAACGAGGTAGAAGACCGCCCCCGCCAGCGCCAGCGGCGTCAGCAGCGCGAGGCCGAGGATCATGTAGCCGATCTGGCTGATGATGTGGAACGACAGGATCTTGCGGAAGTCCATCTGCGCCGCCGCCCCCAGAACGCCGGTGACCATGGTCAGGCAGGCGACCCAGAGCAGCACCGTATGGGTATAGCCGGTGTCGTGGTCGAAGATCAGCGTGAAGACCCGGATCAGGGCATAGACCCCGACCTTGGTCAGCAGCCCCGCGAAGACGGCAGAGACCGAGAAGGCGGGCGTGTGGTAGGAGGCCGGCAGCCAGAAGAACAGCGGGAAGACCGCCGCCTTGATGCCGAAGGCGACCATGAACATCATCGCGACGACGGTGATCAGGCCCTGGTTCTCGACCCGCGGGATCAGTTGCGACAGATCCGCCATGTTGAGGCTGCCGGTCATCCCGTAGAGGAGGCCGGTGGCAGACAGGAAGAAGATCGTCGAGATCAGGTTGATCGTGACGTACTTGATCCCGCCGTCGATCTGCGCCGGGCGGCCGCCGAGGATCAGGAGCCCGAAGCTCGAGATCAGCATGACCTCGAACCAGACGTAGAGGTTGAAGATGTCGCCGGTCAGGAAGGCGCCGGTGACGCCCGCCAGCAGCACCTGGAACAGCGCGTGGAACCCGAGGTAACGCATCCGCTCGGTCACCTCGGCGGTGGCGTAGAGGGCGACGGCAAGGCCGGTGATCGCGGTGATGACGACCATGACGGCGGAAAGGCGGTCGGCCACCAGCGTGATGCCGAACGGCGCGGGCCAGCCGCCCATCTGGCCCGCGACGACGCCCTGTTGCAGCACCGCCGTCAGCAGGACGATCGAGGCGGCCAGGGCGGCGGCGGAGCCTGCGACCGAGATCCAGGCACCCGCCGGGCGGTGGCGCAGCAGGAAGGCCGCGATGGCCGTCGCAAAGGGGACCAGCAGGGGGGTGACGAGGATCCAGCTCACGCCTTTTCCTCTTCCGGCTCGGCGACGCGCATCTTCGCGGATTCGAGGGTGCCGAGGCTGGTGTAGGCGCGGAACACCAGCACCAGCGCGAAGGCGAAGAGCCCGAAGCCGATGACGATGGCCGTCAGCACCAGCGCCTGCGGCAGCGCGTTCGCGGCGTCCTCGGGCGGCAGCTTCGCGCCCTCGGGCACGAAGGAGGGCACGCCGAAGGTCAGGCGGCCCGCGGTGAAGATCAGCAGGTTCACGGCGTTTGACAGCAACAGCATGCCGAACAGGAAGCGAAGCACGTTGCGCGCCAGCATCAGGTAGACGGCAGCGGCGATGAGAAGGCCGATGGTGAGGGAGAGAAGGGTTTCCATGGCTCAGGCGGTTCGGGGACAGGATAACGTGTCGGGGACGGGTCCGGCGGGTGCGCCGCGCACCCGTCGGGGGGGGGGGGGGGGGGCGGGGGGGGGGGGGGGGGGGGGGGGGGGGGGCCCGCCCCCCCCCCCGGGGGGGGGGGGGGGGGGGGGGGGGGGGGCCCCCCCCCCCCCCCCGGCCCTCCCCCGGGCGCCGGAGGACGAACGGAGCGGAACGGGTGATCGAAGGTCGGCGGGCGGCATCTCAGATCTCCTCTTCCATCGCGAGGACCAGCGTCAGGATCGCACCCAGCACCACGAGGTAGACGCCGGTGTCGAACATCAGCGGGGTGGACAGCGGGATGCCCTTGCCTCCATCCTCGGCGAAGAGGAACAGCCACTCGCCGGTGAGGAACGCGTCGCCCGAGAAGGCCGGGACCAGCCCCGCCACCAGCGCCACGGCGAGGCCGGTGACCGCGATCGTCTGGGGCTGGACGCGCAGGGCCGCCCGCGCCTCGGCCGTACCGCAGGCGATGGCGTGCAGGACGAAGGCCGTCGCCCCGACCAGTCCGCCGATGAAGCCGCCGCCGGGTTCGTTGTGGCCCCGGAGCAGCAGGTAGAGCGAGAAGATCAGCAGCAGCGCCGCGAGATAGCGGGTGGCCACGCGGAGGATCAGGGATTTCACGGCTGCACCTCCCCTGCCGGACGGTCGAGCACGCGGCACCGCATTCCGCAGAACGCCCGCCTGCCGGTTGCGGCTCCACCGCGCACGCGTCCCGGGACACCGCGGATCGGAAGACGGCTCATGCGCGGTCCCTCCTGCCGGTGGTCCTGAGCAGCGCATAGGCCGAGAGCGCGGCGATGACGACCACGGTGATCTCGCCGAAGGTGTCGATGGCGCGGAAGTCGACGAGGATCACGTTGACGATGTTGCGGCCGTGGGCGTCGGGATAGCTTGCCTCCTCGAAGAACTGGGTCAGGCGCATGTCCATCGGCACCGCCAGCACGCAGAGCAGCAGCGTGGCGACGACGCCGCCCACGGCCAGCGCCAGCACCGCGTCCTTGGGCCGGTGGTCGTGGGTGCCCGCGGGGTCGAGCAGCGGCATCCGGAGCAGCGCGACCGAGACCAGCACCACGTTCAGCGTCTCGATCAGGAGCTGGGTGATGGCGACGTCGGGGGCCGAGTAGACGATGAAGGTCAGCGCCACGCCGATGCCGACGGTGCCGAGCGCGGCGATGGCGGCGAGGCGCGAGCGGGTGACGGTCACGATGGCGGCGCCGGTGACGATCAGCCCGACCACCATCCACTGCTTCAGGATCAGGTCGGAGAAGTCGAGCTCGACCACCACGGCGGCCTTCATGGCGAGCGTCACGGCCATGACCCCGGCATAGGTCGCGAAGATCACCACGAGGTAGCGGCGCAGCTTGCCGGTCTGGAGCAGCCGCGTCTGCCAGGCAGCGAAGCCCTTCAGCCCGTCGATCACGTCGTCCCAGCGCGCGTCGAGGTCCGGCAGCCTGCCCACCGTCGACTCCAGCGCCCGGCGCAGGGCGCCGCGTGCGAAATAGAGGACGAGGCCGAGCGCGAAGGTCGCGAGACTCAGCAGGAAGGGCGTGTTGACCCCGGCCCAGAGGTGCAGCTCCTTCGCCTTTTCCGCGTCGCCGAGCAGGCTCTGCGCGATGGGGGCGGCTGCGTAGTGTTCCAGGACATGCGGAAAGATCCCCGCGGCAAGGCCCAGGGCGGCGAGGATCAGCGGCCCGGCCAGCATCTGCCAGTCGGCCTCGTGGGGCTTCGACGGCGTCTCGCCGCCCCTCCGCCAGAACGGGTTCAGCGCGACGACGGCGGCGACGGTGAACATCAGCGCGTTGGCGATCAGCGCCGCCCCGGTGACGAGCAGCGGCGAGGACGCGGCCTCGATCGAGCCGCCATAGCCGAGTTCCTTGGCGATGAAGCCGATGAAGGGCGGCAGCCCGGCCATGGACAGCGCGGCAATCGCGGCGGCGAGCGCCGTCAGGGGCATGGCGCGGGCGAGCCCGCCGAGCACGCGCAGGTCGCGGGTGCCGGTGCCATGATCGACGCAGCCCGCCATCAGGAACAGCGAGGCCTTGTAGAACGAGTGGGTGACGAGGAAGACGACGAAGGCGGTGATCGCATAGGCGCTGCCCGAGGCGAGGAACAGCGTCAGCGTGCCAAGCGCCATCAGCGTGGTATAGGCCAGCACCTGCTTCATGTCCGTCTGCCGCATCGCCTGGAGCGAGGCGAAGACCGCCGTCGCCGCCCCGGCGATGGTCAGCGTCCAGAGCCAGACCTCGGTGCCGGAAAGCGCCGGGTGCAGGCGGGCCAGCAGGTAGACGCCGCCCTTCACCATGGTGGCCGAGTGCAGGAAGGCCGAGACCGGCGTCGGCGCGGCCATGGCGTTGGGCAGCCAGAAGTGGAACGGCACCTGCGCCGACTTGGTGAAGGCCCCCGCGAGGATCAGGATCATGATCGCGAGGTACCAGGGATGTTCGCGCAGGACGTCGCCCTGGGCCACGATCTCGGAGATCTCGAAGGTGCCCGCGGCGACGCCCATCAGGATCATCCCCGCCATCATGGCCAGCGCCCCGGTGCCCGTGACCAGCAGCGCCTGGAGCGCCGAGCGGCGGCTGTCGGCCTCGTCGTTGTGGAAGCCGATCAGCAGGTAGGAGGTGATCGTCGTCAGCTCCCAGAACACGAAGAGCGCGATCAGGTTGTCCGCCGCGACGAGCCCCAGCATCGAGAGCATGAACGAGGTGAGGTAGAGGGCGAAGCGCGCGTATTGCGGATCGCCCCGCAGGTAGCTGTCGGAATAGAGCATCACCAGCGTGCCGATGCCCGAGATCAGCAGCAGGAAGGTCAGCGACAGTCCGTCGACGAGGAAGGAGAGGGAGACGCTCAGGGACGGCACCCAGTCGAGCTGCCAGAGCAGGACCTCTCCCTCGGCGACAGCCGGGAGGAACGTGCAGAACCACGCGAACAGAGTGGCAGAGAGCAGAACGGGCGCCCAGCCGGCGATCCCGTTGCGGCGGTCGGACTTCGGATCGGTCGCTATGGCTGTCTCCTCGGCTCTCTGAGTCGGGGTGGCGGTCGGCGCCGGTCCGGATCGGACGGCAGGTGTCAGGGGTGCGGCAGGCCGCGGGGCGCGCACGGGATGGTCGGAGTTCCCTCACAGCCGTGTCATCTCTGACATAGGATGCCGTCAACGGTTTTACAGACTGCTCCGATGACCTTTTTTCGCGTCGCGCTCTTTCCTGCCTGTCCTGCGGGCCTGCCGCACCCCGGCACCGCCCGGTATGGCACGCGGGACGGCGCCCGTGCCGAGGCGATGGACCATGCCTTCCGCACGGCGCGGCGGGCGGTGGTGACGGCGGCGTACGCGGCGCTGGCGCAGTCGGCGACGCGGATCGCGGCGCTGCAGGCCATCCTCGATCCCGGGGAAGCCGTGCTGTTTAGCTTCACCGACGCGACCTACACCTATGTCTGGGCGGTCTCGCCGGAGGCGGCGGACTGGCACCGCGCGGATCTCGGAACCGAGGCGCTGGCGGCGCGGGTGGCGGAGCTGCGGGCCGGGTTCTCGGGCGCCGACGACCGCTCGGGCGTGGCGCTGAACCGGCCCGCGGCGGGTCCCGCGGTCACGCCCTTCCCGCGGGAGGCGGCCTTTGCGCTGTACCGGGATCTGTTCGCGCCGCTGGAATCGGTGTTCGGCACGGCGCGGCACGTGATGGCGGCGGTGGACGGTCGCTGGCGAGCCTGCCGCTGTCGCTGCTCGTCACCGCGCCGCCGGCGGGCGGGGCGGCGGGCGACGGCGATCCGGCCTCGCCGCGCGGCACCGCCTCGATGATCCGCGACCACGCGCTGACGACGCTGCCCAACGTCACGGCCCTGAAGGTCCTGCGCTTCGCGCGAGTCACGGCGGCCCTTGCGGCGCGGCAGCCCTTCGTCGGATCCGGCGACCCGCAGCTCGGCCATCTGCTGGCGGCGGACCTGCCGGCGGTGCGCATCGTCTCATGCGCCACCCACGGGCCGCTGTCCGGCAGCCTGCCGGGGCTGGCCGGGCCGAGGCGCTGCGGGCCGCGATGCCGGCGCTGATCGACGACCAGAACGCGTCGCGGCTGGCCCATCCCCGGCTTTGGGCGCCCTTCGTGGTGGTCGGCGAGGGCGGGCGCGACGGCCGCGGCGTAGGCGGCGCCCTCGATCGCGGGCGGGGCCGCGCGGACGCGGTCGAGATCGGCCAGCGCGTCGGCCTGCATCCCCATCAGCGCGAAGAACGGCGCGCGGTTCAGGGCCAGGGACGGGTCGGTGTTGCCGCTGTCGGTTTCGGCGAGGAGCGCGCCCTGGGCCCGGGCGTAGTGGCCGTCGAGGAAGGTTCTCTCGGCGGGGTCCCGCCGCCCCGGCCGATCACTATGCCGAGTTCGCGCTATCGCCTCCATGGCGTCGGCTTGCAGGAGGAGGGCATGTTCGGGCAGGGAGATCAGCGGGTTGTCGAAGGCGTTCGCGTCGAAGAAGCTTTCCCTGAGGTCGCGGGCATCGTCTGCGTCGAGGCAAAGCGCGGTGGTGGCGAGCCAGAAATGGGCGACGCCCTGGCGTCCTCCGGGTCGCCGCGGGGGGCGCAGGCGGCGTGGGCGGCGCGCAGCGGGAGGTCGGCCTCCTTCAGCCGCTCGCGGGCCAGCGCGGCGACCCCCTGATGCGAGACGGACTCGATCCGGTAGGGGTGGTCGCGGAACGGAGCAGAGCATGTTCGGGGTCAGCGGCAGGGGCACGCTCTGGGTCAGGGCGTTCTAGGCGGCGCGTCCTCATCGCTCAGCTGGAAGACGGCGGCGGCCTGGTTGACCGGTTGCGAGGCGTTCTTGGCGTGTCCTTCCATCGTCATGCTGTTGCAGAGGCCGCGGTCGAGGATCTGCACCGCGGTCGGGCGCATCCCGGCGGGCTTCACGCCGCGTTCGATCATTCGGGTCCGGGTGAAAGCACCAGCGGCACGCGGGTCACGCCCAGCTGTCCCAGGTCGCCCGTCGCGCCGAAGGCCCGGCCGTGGCTGCCGGGCTCCAGCGCGGCGCGCAGGTACTGCTCCAGCAGCGGCGCGTCGGGACCGGCGCGGGTCACGGCGGGATCGGCCAGCGCCGTCAGGACGGTGCGCGGGGCGCCGGGGCGGGCGGGCACGGCGATCACCACGATCTCCTCGCGGCCTGGCCGGTTGTCGGGCAGGTGGATCTCCAGCCCGGCTTCCCGGGTCTCGCCGAAGCCGATGCGGTTGGAGAGGCCCGGTTCGGGCCAGAGCGCGGAGATGCGGTTGTCGGCATCGACATAGAGCACGGTCACGTCCTGGGCGGCGGTCCCGCGGTTGGCCATCGACAGCCACAGACGGTCGCACGGACCAACCGGCTGCGCGGCGTCGAACGCCGCGGGCGGCGCCGGTTCGCCGCAACCCTCGGCACTGGGGCTGCCCGGCTGGCGTTCCACGGTGACGTTCAGCCCCGCGCCGGGGAAGGCGGTGCGGCGGCCGGGCCGCTTCTGGGCCAGGGCGAGGGCGCGGCGCAGGTTGTGGACGCGGGCCGCGCGTTCGAAGAAGTCCGCGGGATCGCCCCGCATCCGCGGCGACGAGCCGGGGCCGGCGGGATCGAGCACGCCATCGGGGCCGGTCAGCGCGAGCGCGCCGCCGACGAGCACCGGGACGGCATCGGGGCTGGCGGCGTTCCAGACCGCCCCCTCCGGAAGGCCCGCGGCCGACAGCTCGGCCAGCTGGTCGAGGATCGGGGCATAGTCGGCGTCGTCCAGCACCACCGGGGGCGCGATGGCGAAGGGGACGGGCAGACCCGGAGCGATCGGCATGGCAAAGCCCGACGCCGGAAGCTCGGGGGCGGCGGACAGCTGCGCCGAGGTGGCGGTGAGGGCCGTGAGCTGCGCCTCGCCCACCGGCTCGGGCGCGGCGGCGCTGGCGTAGAGCGCCACGACGGCCCCTTCGCTGAGGTCGTCGAGCAGGCCCGCGGACAGCACCCCGTCGCGGAACGGGATCCGCGCGGGCACGTCGGAGACGCGGGCGGCACCGAAGACCGGGCTCTCGAGCGCCGTGCCCTCGCCGTCCGGGGTCTGGTCGACACCGTCGCGACGCAGCGCGTCCGTGGCGGCGGCCAGCGCCTGCTCCCAGGTCAGCGCCGGGGCGTCGGCCAGCGCGCGGGCCAGGGCGCGGGTGAAGCCGCCATACCAGTTGCCGGGCTGGTCCGGGTCGCCCAGCGGAAACTCGAAGGACCGTTCGTCGGACTGGGAGGAATAGAGGAAGGCGTATTCTCCCGACAGCGGCGGGGTCTGGCGCGGATCGGCGGCGGGCGGCGGCGGGGCATCGGCGGGCAGGTGCAGGATCTCGGGCCCGAGAAACCGCGCGACGCCGGTGCCGCCGACGGCGCGGAAGCCGGTGGCCGAGTGGCAGGCATCGACGATGGCGACAAGGGTGGCGCCGCTGTCGAGGATCGCCTGGAAATAGGGACCGAAGGCATCGTCGACAATGGAGTTCTCGACCTCGCCGATGCCGCCGTTCCACTGTTTCGAGTCGGCGGGCAGCAGGATCTCGTCGTATCCGCCCGCCTCGTCGCCGCTGGTGTCGGGGGCCTGGGCGCCATGGCCGGAGAAGTAGAACAGGGCGGTGTCCCCGGGACCGAGGCCATCGGCCAGCTTGCCCAGTGCCTCGACGATCGCCGCGTGGGTCGGCGCGCCCCCCGCCCTGACGCCCTTCGGCAGCACGACCGAAGGCGCGGCGAGGACGGTGATCGTGTCGGCGCCGCGGGCCGCCAGCGTCTCGGCCATGAGGCGGACGTCGTTGGCGGGGCCGCGCAGGTCGGCGTCGAGATACTGGTAGTCGCTGACCCCGACGAGAAGGGCCCGCACCTCGGCCCCGGCCGGGTGGACCGAGAGCAGCAGCGTGGCGGCGACGCCGAGGAGCATGAGCGGTTTCATGCCGACGAGCTTATAGGAACCTGAAAGCTTGGCAACAAATCACCGGCGGGTGAACGCGGATGTCATGCTTTCGGTCAGCGTTCGGTGGCGAGCTTCAAGCCGAGAAGGCCGAAGGTGACCGCGAAGCTGCGGCGCAGCCACAGCATCACCCGCGGCCGGGCGAGGACGTGATCGCGGGCGAGCGCGGCACAGGCGCCGTAGGCGATGAAGACGGCAAGCGTCATCGCCATGAACACCCCGGCAAGGCCCAGCAGCAGCGCGGTGGGGTGCGCCGCGTCGTGGGGGACGAACTGCGGCAGGAAGGCGAGGAAGAAGAGCGACAGCTTCGGGTTCAGCACGTTCAGCAGCGTGCCGTCGCGCAGGATCGCCCAGGGGGTGCGCGGCTTGACCTCTGGGCGGACGTCGAGCGTGCCGCCGTCCTTCAGGATCTGCCACGCCATGAACAGCAGGTAGGCGGCGCCGAGCAGCTTCAGCATCTGGAAGGCGAGCGCCGAGGCATGGAGCAGCGCGGCCAGCCCCGCGATCCCCGCCAGCGCCGCCGGGACGATCCCGAGGGTGCAGCCGACGGCCGCGAAGACCGATGCGCGGAAGCCGCGGCCAAGCCCGACGGCGAGGGTGTAGATGACGCCGGTTCCGGGGAGCAGCACGACGACCAGGGCGGTCAGCAGGAATTCGGGGGACATGGCGGCTCCTTCGGTGGTTGGGCGGAGCGTGGCGCAGGCGGGGGCGCGGTGTCCAGCGGTTTCCGGCGGGGGGGGTCAGTCCGCGGGCGTCGCGAGCGGCGGGAAGGCCAGTTCGACGGCGAGGCCGCGGGCGACGCCAGGGCGGCACAGGCGCGCGCCGTGTCGGGTGGCGATGGCCTGCACCAGCGCAAGGCCGTGGCCGTGGCCCGGTGCTGCGCGGTCGCGGTCTCCCCTGACGAAACGTGAGAAGGCGGCGTCCCCGATCCCCTCGGGCAGGCCGGGGCCGGTGTCGCGGACGCACAGGCGGTGGCGGCCCTCGGCCTAGTGGAGGGTGACCGCGATGGCGTCGCCGGGGCGGCAGAACTTCACCGCGTTGTCGAGGAGGTTCGACAGCGCCTGCGCGATCAAGTTCGCGTCCCCCAGCACGCGAAGGCCGGGCGCGATGTCGGTGGACCAGCGCAGGCCGCGGTCCTCGGCCAGCGGCCGGTAGAGTTCGGCCACCTCTTCGGCCAGCGCGCCGAGGTCGACGGGGACAGGGCCCGGGGTCTCGCCCGCCGCCGCTTCGGCGCCGGAGATGTCGAGCATGGCGTCGAAGATTCGGATGGCGTTGCGCATCTCGCCGCGCACCTCGGCATCGGCGGGGTCGAAAGGCTTGGCAAGGTGGTCGTCGAAGCCCTTTTCCCAAGCCGATGCATATGGTGTATATGTCGAGGGCGCGGGCGCGGCGGATCCGAACCTCTTCGTGCGCGATGTCGCGGGGGCGCCGATCTTCGACACCGCGCCGGGTCCCATCGCCTACCGCGGCCGGGAGCCTGCGACGGCCGGGAGCGTGACGGTCGGAGTGCGCAACGACGGACCCGGGGTCAGCGCCCGCATGCCGATGAGGAACGGAGAAGGACCGCCATGATCCCTCGCTTCCCTGCCCCGCTGCGTCCCGACCTGCTGCTGATCGCCGCGATGATCGCTGCCGTGGCGCCCCGCGGAGCCACGGCGCGGGAGGCCTTCGTGCCGCTGATCGGCGCCTCGGAGTGCCTTAGCCCGGACGAACGCTTCCGGCTCAAAGGCCCGCCGAACGACGTGGACCCAATGCGGCGGAATCTGCGCGGCAACATCCTTTACGTCGGGTCGGACTACTCGATCTCCTTCATGGACAAGGGGCGGCTGCTGCCCGGCGACAGGCTGGACCAGGATTTCATCCTGATCACCGACGCGGCCTTCGGACGCGACCGCATGGTGGTGGTGCTGACCCCCGCAACGCCGCAGTCGGAGGTCGAGGACCTGTCCTTCCTCGCCCAGCCCGCGGTCGAGCGGACCCGCGCGGCGCCGATCGCGGCGCGCGAGGGGCTGGCGGGGCTGCTGGAGCAGGCGGGCTTCGGCGAGACGACCCGCGCCGCCGTCAGCCTGAAGAGCCGCCGCGCGGCACGGGCGCCGTCGCCCGCGTTCCTGGAGTTCGAGATCGACACCGTGCCGGGCCGCTGATGCGCGCGGTCAGCTCCTTCGCGATGCTCGAGAAGCTGGGCCGCGTGCGCCTGTCGCGGCACTTCCACATGCGCGAGTTCCTCTATTCCGAGATCGCCAACTTCCACGGCATCCCGAACTTCCCCGAGGATCCCGAGATGGCGATCGCGGCGGGCACCAGGCTGTGCACCGACCTGCTGGATCCGCTGGTCGACACCTTCGGGCCGATCACGCTGCGCGGCTCCTACCGCAACGCGGCGGTGAACGGGTTCGGCAATGCCAAGGGCATGAACTGCGCGATGAACGCCTCGGCGGCGGCGCACCACAGGTGGGACGCCCGCGACGGCGCCGGGCATGCCGGGGCCATGGCCTGCGTGTCTGTGCCGTGGTTCGCCGCGCAGTACGAGGCGGGGCGGGACTGGCGCGACCTTGCCTGGTGGATCCACGACCACCTGCCGCCCTGCGCGCTCTGGTTCTTCCCGAAGCGGGCGGCGTTCAACATCGGCTGGCACGCCGCGGGGGCGCGCACGATCTCGTCCTACATCGCGCCGAAGGGCAAGCTGCTGGCGGCGGGCGCGGTGCCGGGCGAGACGGCCGGGGAGCGGCAGGCGCGCCACGCCGACTTCCCGCCCTTCCGCGGCATCGCCTGGCCCGAGCTGCCCGAGCGCTGGCGCTGAGGCTCAGGCCCAGCTGTCGCGGATCGCCTTCATGTTGGCGCCATAGACCTCGGGCCGGTCGACCGAGCCGCCCTTGAAGAGCGCCGAGCCCGCGACGAAGACATCGGCCCCCGCGTCGCGGGCGAGGGGCGCGGTGGTGGCGTCGATGCCGCCGTCGACCTCGATGTGGATCTCTTGCGCGCCGATCATCTCGCGGAGGCGGCGCACCTTGGACAGGGCGGAGGAGATGAACTTCTGCCCGCCGAAGCCGGGGTTCACGGTCATCACCAGCACGAGGTCCACGAGGTCGAGCACGCCCTCGACCGCCTCGACCGGGGTGCCGGGGTTGATCGCGACGCCGGGGCGCATGCCCGCGGCGCGGATCGCCTGGAGGGTGCGGTGGATGTGCGGCCCGGCCTCGACATGGGCGGTCAGGATGTCGGCCCCCGCCTCGGCGAAGGCGTCGATGTAGGGATCGACCGGGGCGATCATCAGGTGGACGTCCATCACTGTCTTCACATGGGGGCGGATCGCCTTTGCCATGGCGGGGCCGAAGGTGAGGTTCGGGACGAAATGGCCGTCCATCACGTCGACATGGATCCAGTCGGCCCCCTGCTCCTGCACCGCGCGGCACTCGCGGCCGAAATCGGCGAAGTCGGCCGAGAGGATCGAGGGGGCGATCTTGGGCGAGCGGTCGAACGGCATTGCGGGCTCCTTCCGGCAGCGGGGGACGGCGGTGCGATAGACCGGAATCGCGCCGGACGCCAGTCCGGCGACATCCGTCCGCCGGGTCAATGTTGCCTCCGGCACGGCCCCGTGCGAGGGTTCCGGCGTTATCGAAACCGAGAGCTTCCCGGAATGACCACCCATGCCCTGCCCCAGACGGCGCTTTTGCCGCAGCTGAGCCTGCCCCGCAATCCGGGGATGGCGCTGGACATGGACTGGGTCCGGGCGGTGCAGGCCAACACCTCGGCGATCGAGCGGCGGGCGGCGACGCTGCCGGGGCGGCGGTCGGTGAAGAAGGACCATCAGGCGGCGTGGCTGCTCCGGGCGATTTCCTGCATCGACCTGACGACGTTGTCGGGCGACGACACGCCCGAGCGGGTGAAGCGGCTCTGCGCCAAAGCGGCGAACCCGGTGCGGCGCGACCTGCTGGACGCGCTCGGGATGGGGCGGATCACCACCGGGGCCGTCTGCGTCTATCACGAGATGGTCGAGACGGCGGTCGCGGCGCTGGAGGGCACGGGCGTGCCCGTGGCCGCGGTCTCCACGGGTTTCCCGGCGGGCCTGTCGCCCTACCGGCTGCGGCTGGCGGAGATCGGCGAGTCGGTGGCGGCGGGGGCCTCGGAGATCGACATCGTGATCTCGCGCCGACACGTCCTGACCGGGGACTGGCAGGCGCTCTACGACGAGATGTGCGCCTTCCGCGCGGCCTGCGGCGACGCCCACGTGAAGGCGATCCTGGCGACGGGAGAGCTTGGCACGCTCCGGAACGTCGCGCGGGCCTCGCTGGTCTGCATGATGGCGGGGGCGGATTTCATCAAGACCTCGACCGGAAAGGAGACCGTGAACGCCACCCTGCCCGTCTCCCTGGTGATGGTCCGGGCGATCCGCGCCTACGAGGCGCGCACGGGGTTCAAGGTGGGCTACAAGCCGGCGGGCGGGATTTCCAAGGCGAAGGACGCGCTGGTGTACCTGTCGCTGATGAAGGACGAGCTTGGGGACCGCTGGCTTCAGCCCGACCTGTTCCGCTTCGGCGCCTCCTCGCTGCTCGGCGACATCGAGCGGCAGCTCGAGCACCAGGTGACCGGACGCTACTCGGCCGGCTATCGCCACGGGATCGGCTGACGGCGCGTGCTGCGGGCGGCGTAACTGAGTATTTGGACCAAGAAAGAGCCATGAGCGTTTCCGAGATATACCAGAGCATGGAGTATGGCCCCGCGCCCGAGAGCGACGCCGAGGCCCAGGGATGGCTGGAGGGGCACGGTCGGGCCTTCGGGCTGTTCATCGGCGGGAAGATGACGGCGCCGGGCGACACGTTCGAGACGCGCAACCCGGCGAAGGGAACGGTACTGGCCTCGGTCACGCAGGCGACGGCATCGGATGTGGACGCCGCGGTGGCCGCGGCGCGGAAGGCGCAACCCGGGTGGGCGAAGGCCGGGGGCGCGGCGCGGGCGCGGGTGCTCTATGCGCTGGCGCGGCTGGTGCAGAAGCAGGCGCGGATGTTCGCCGTGCTCGAAAGCCTCGACACCGGCAAGCCGATCCGCGAGAGCCGCGACATCGACGTGCCGCTGGTGGCGCGGCATTTCTACTATCACGCCGGGATGGCGCAGCTGATGGAGTCCGAGCTGCCGGGGCGGGAAGCCCTGGGGGTGTGCGGGCAGATCGTGCCCTGGAACTTCCCGCTGCTGATGCTGGCCTGGAAGGTGGCCCCTGCCCTTGCCATGGGCAACACGGTGGTGCTGAAGCCCGCCGAATACACGCCGCTGACGGCACTGTATTTCGCCGAACTCTGCGCCGAGGCCGGAGTGCCGGCGGGCGTCGTCAACATCGTCACCGGCGATGGTGCCGTGGGCGAGAGGATCGTCGCCCAAGACGGCATCGACAAGATCGCCTTCACCGGCTCGACCGAGGTCGGGCGCCGGATCCGGGAGGTGACGGCGGGGACCGGCAAGGCGCTGACGCTCGAGCTGGGGGGCAAATCGCCCTACATCGTCTTCGACGACGCCGACATCGACAGCGCGATCGAGGGGCTGGTCGACGCGATCTGGTTCAACGGCGGGCAGGTCTGCTGCGCGGGCTCGCGGCTTCTGGTGCAGGAGAACATCGCGGCCGATTTCCACGCCCGGCTGAAGGCGCGGATGGACCGCCTGCGCGTCGGCGATCCGCTGGACAAGTGCATCGACGTCGGCGCGGTGGTGGACCCGGTGCAGCTGGAGCGCATTTCGGCGCTGGTCGACGGGTCGGGCGGCGAGGTGCACCGCGCGGCGGTCGCGCTGCCCGCGGGCTGCTTCTATCCGCCGACGCTGATCACCGGGCTCGCACCGTCGGATACGCTGATGCAGGAGGAGATCTTCGGGCCGGTCCTGGTCTCGGCCACCTTCCGCACCCCGGCCGAGGCGGTGCAGATGGCCAACAACACCCGCTACGGCCTGGCCGCGACGGTCTGGACCGAGAACGTGAACCTCGCGCTCGACATCGCGCCGAAGCTCGCGGCCGGGGTGGTCTGGGTCAACGCGACGAACCTCTTCGATGCGGCGGCCCCCTTCGGCGGGGTGCGCGAATCGGGCTTCGGGCGGGAAGGCGGCCGGGAAGGGCTGGCGGCCTATACGAAGGCAACGGACGGCGAGAAGCCGCTGAAGCCGGTGGAGGCCGTTCCGGCACCGAAGGCCGCGAAGGTCGAGGGGCTGGACCGGACGGCCAAGCTCTATGTCGGCGGCAAGCAGGCGCGCCCTGACGGGGGCTATTCGCGCGCCGTCTGGTCGCCTTCGGGAACGCTGCTGGGCCATGTCGGACTGGCGAACCGGAAGGACGTGCGGAATGCCGTGGAGGCGGCGCAGGCGGCTTCGGGCTGGTCGCGCAGCACGGGGCACCTGCGGGCGCAGATCCTCTATTACGTCGCCGAGAACCTGGCGGCGCGGGGGGCGGAGTTCGCGGCGCGGCTGCGGGACATGACCGGGACGGGGGCGAAGCAGGCGGAGGCCGAGGTCGAGGCGAGCGTCGACCGGCTGTTCCACTGGGCCGCCTGGGCCGACAAGCACGACGGCGCGGCGCGGGGCGTGCCGATGCGCGCGGTGGCGCTGGCGATGCCCGCGCCGGTGGGCGTGATCGGCCAGTTCGCGCCGGACGAGGCGCCGCTGCTGGGGCTGGTCTCGGTCGTCGCACCCGCGATCGCCTTCGGCAACCGGGTGGTGACGGTGGCCTCGCAGGCCTTTCCGCTGGCGGCGACGGATTTCTACCAGGTGCTCGACACCTCGGACGTCCCCGCGGGCGTGGTGAACATCCTGACCGGCGACGCGGCCGAGCTTGCGCCGCTCCTGGCGGGGCATATGGACGTTGACGCGGTCTGGTCCTTCTCCTCGGCGACGGGGCTGTCGGAGGTCGTTGCGAAGGCCTCGGCCGCGAACCTGAAGCGGACCTGGCTTAACCACGGATTAACCCGCGACTGGCAGGGTCCCGGGGGCGTGGCCGAGGCGTTCAGGACCGAGGCCACGGAGACGAAGACGATCTGGATCCCCTATGGCGAGGGATGATGCCGCAGCCGCCGGACGACCTGCACCGCTCGACTTGGGCCGCTCCCTCGCGTAGGGTTGCGCTCCAGCGGGCCACATGCGGTCCCGGTGCAGCCTCGATCGAGCAGACGACAGGATCCGATCCATGACAGCCGACCCTTCACGCAACAGCGGCGCGCCGATGCCCGCCCGGAACTGGGTGAGCATCCTCGCCAAGTATCGCGACCCGGATCCGCTGCGCAGCGGGTTCGAACTGGGGGTCAGCCTCCTGCCCTACCTCGCGATCTGGGCGCTGGCCTGGTGGCTTCTGGACATCGCGCCGGTTCTGTCGGTGCTGCTGGCGGTGCTGAACGGCGGCTTCCTGGTGCGGCTGTTCATCATCCAGCACGACTGCGGGCATGGCGGGTTCTTCCGCAGCCGGTCCCTGTCGGACTGGACAGGACGCGCCATCGGCGTGCTGACGCTGACGCCCTACGACGTGTGGCGGCGGACGCACTCGTTCCACCATTCGGCGGCGGGCAACCTCGACAAGCGGGGAATGGGCGATGTCCACACCCTGACCGTTGCCGAATACCGGGCGCTGTCGCCCTGGAACCGGTTCCTCTACCGCGTCTACCGTCACCCGGCGGTGATGTTCGGGCTGGGGCCGAGCTACCTGTTCATGGTGCAGAACCGCCTGCCCCTCGGGCTGATGCGCGCCGGGGCGACCTACTGGACCTCGGCGATGGCGACGAATGTCCTGATCGCGGGGGCGCTCGGGCTGATCTGGTGGACCGGGGGCTGGCAGCCGCTGGTGCTGATCTTCCTGCCCACGGTGCTGGTCGGCGCCT
The DNA here is from genome assembly GCF_002869745.1 of Oceaniglobus roseus. Lineage (GTDB taxonomy): Bacteria > Pseudomonadota > Alphaproteobacteria > Rhodobacterales > Rhodobacteraceae > Oceaniglobus > Oceaniglobus roseus. The sequence continues at coordinate 21,541 of NZ_PNOS01000032.1, read as the reverse complement.
CGGCCGGGGTCTGGCTGTTCTACGTCCAGCACCAGTTCGAGGAGACGCACTGGGACAACGACCAGGACTGGCAGCTGCACGACGCGGCGCTGCACGGCTCGTCGCACTACGACCTGCCGGGCGTGCTGCGCTGGTTCTCGGGCAACATCGGGGTGCACCACGTCCATCACCTCTATGCGCGGATCCCGTTCTATCGCCTGACGGAGGTCCTGCGCGACCATGCGGAGCTTGCGACGGCCCAGCGGCTGACCCTGCGCGAAAGCCTCGCCTGCGTGAAGCTGCACCTCTGGGACGAGCGGCAGCGCAAGCTCCTGTCGTTCCGCTCGGAGAGGGAGCTGTACGGCGTGCCGGAGCGAAGCTGACGCAGGCCGACCCTGTTCCGGCGTCGCAGAGGCTACTGCGCCCGCGCGTCGCGGAACGGCCCGGATTTCCGATCCGTCAGTATCCGGGGCCTGGATCGGGTTCCGCCCCCCTGCGCAACGAACCGCGGTCCCCATCCGGCAAGCCGCGCCGTGGGGGCTCCACCCGGTGACGGCCCCCACAAGCCGCGCGTGAGCGGCGGGTCGGTCCGGAGAGGGCAGTCTTGTGGCGCTGTCTAAAGTGCGGGCCATCTCCGCCTCGATCCCGCCGCCCCGCCGCCGATGCCGACCCGGCAGAGCGTGACCCTTTCGCCCTCGGCCGCATCTAGGGCGCCGCCGGTGCGCAAGCCCGGCGACATGCCGCCCGTCCGGCGGCGGACCTCCACGGACCAGGTGTCTGCAAGGGTCGCGCCGGGGCGCTCCTTCGCGGCAAGGGTGGAGACATGCCGCCCGTCCGGCCACGTAATTTCATGGATCAGATGCCCGCAAGGCCTGCCTCGGGGTCTTCGCGGCAAGGATTGCCTGACAGTCCCCGGTCGTCATGGACATCGCGCGGGCGACGCCCGCGAGGCGCTGCGGCGCGCTGCCCATGGCCGGGGCGACCCGACCATGAACAGCGCACCCGTCAATGCAGCAGCTGAAATCTTCGGTCTCGTCAATGTCTGCGTTCAATGACCCCGATGATCCGGCATCGGGATCGCGCGTTCAAATGACAAGGACCGTCGGAACGGCTCAGACGAACTGTTCGCGGGTCAGCCGCTCTTCCAGGCCGTGGCCGGGATCGAACAGCAGGCGGTGGCGGACGGAGGTCTTCGACCGGATCTCGACCGTGGCGACGTCGCGCACCGACTGGCGGCTATCGGCATCGGCCATGACCGGGCGCTTCTCGGGCTCCAGCACCTCGATGCGCACGGTGCAGGACTTCGGCAGCAGCGCGCCGCGCCAGCGGCGGGGGCGGAAGGCGGCCATGGCGGTCAGCGCCAGCACCTCGGCCCCGATGGGCAGGATCGGTCCGTGGGCGGAATAGTTGTAGGCGGTGGACCCGGCGGGCGTCGCGACGAGCGCGCCGTCACAGACGAGTTCCGCGAGGCGCATCCGGCCGTCGACGTGGATGGCGAGCTTCGCCGCCTGGGGCCCGGCGCGCAGCAGCGCGACCTCGTTGATCGCAAGGGCTTCGTGCACCCGGCCGTCGATGCTGGTGGCGGTCATCACCAGCGGGTTGATCACCTCCTCCTCGGCGGCGTCGATGCGGGCGGGCAGATCCTCTTCCGAGTACTCGTTCATCAGGAAGCCGATGGTGCCGCGGTTCATGCCGTAGACCGGCACGCCCAGCATCATGGTGGCGTGGAGCGTCTGGAGCATGAAGCCGTCGCCGCCGAGCGCGACGATCACCTCGGCCCGCTCCGGCGGCACGGTGCCGTGGAGCGCGCGAAGGCGTTCGGCCGCCGCCTGCGCCATGGGCGCCGAGCTGGCCTCGAAGGCGATGGCGCGCGGCATGGCGTGCTCCGGTTGGTCCGCTCATGGATGGCGCGGAGGCGACGGGATTACAAGTCCGGCGAAGGTCGCGGGGGATTTCAGGCGCCGAGGCGGCGGGACAGGATCAGGTTCGGATAGGACTGTCCGCCGAAGCTGAAGCGCGTCTCGCCGGCGACGTGGAAGCCGTGGGCGGTGTAGAAGCGGAGGGCCGCGTCGTTCTCGGCGTTGACGGCGAGCCAGGGCGCCGGGGCGCCCGCCGCGCGACATTGGTCCAAAGCGGCGGACAGCAGCGCGGCGCCGATCCCCCTGCCCTGGTGGCGCGGCTGGACATAGAGCGTCGCGATCTCGGTGTCCGAGCACCCCTCGACCGGGGCGCGGCTGCCGTCGGTCAGGCGCAGGAAGCCGTCGATGCCCTCGGCGTTGCAGGACACGGTGAAGGTTTCCTTCGGGTCGGCGAGGCGGGCGGCGAAGCGGGCGGCGGTGAACTCGGCCAGCGCGTAGTCGGCGAAATGGGCGTTGATGCCGCGGCGGATGTAGGTGGAGAGCCAGACCTCGACCGAGAGCGCGGCGAGGCTGGAGGCGTCGTCGGCGGTGGCGGGGCGGAGGCGGGGCGGGCAGCGCATCCCCGCGCCCTAGCCGGGGCGGACGCCGCTGCCAAGGGCGGGAGCGCCGCAATCCGGTCTTTTTCGAAACCCGCGCATCGGATAGACCCTTGCGCAACCTTCACCCGTCCCAGGAGTGCTGCCATGAACGCCCCCCACAAGAGCTCAGGCTTCTTCACCGAACCCCTCTCCGAGCGCGATCCCGAGATCTTCGGCGCCATCGGCAAGGAGCTGCACCGCCAGCAGACCGAGATCGAGCTGATCGCGTCCGAGAACATCGTATCGAAGGCGGTGATGGAGGCGCAGGGGTCGGTGATGACGAACAAGTACGCCGAGGGCTATCCCGGGCGGCGTTACTATGGCGGCTGCCAGTACGTCGACATCGCCGAGGAGCTGGCGATCGAGCGGGCGTGTAGGCTGTTCGACTGCGGCTTCGCCAACGTGCAGCCGAACTCCGGCTCGCAGGCCAACCAGGGGGTGTTCACCGCCCTGCTGAAGCCGGGCGACACCATCCTCGGCATGTCTCTGGACGCGGGCGGGCACCTGACCCACGGCGCGAAGCCCAACCAGTCGGGCAAGTGGTTCAACGCCGTGCAGTACGGCGTGAAGCGCGACACGCTGGAGCTGGACTATGACCAGGTGGCGGCGCTGGCAGAGGAGCACCAGCCGAAGATGATCATCGCCGGCGGCTCGGCCATTCCGCGGGTGATCGACTTTGCCCGCATGCGGGAGATCGCCGACTCCGTGGGCGCCTGGCTGCTGGCGGACGTCGCGCATTTCGCCGGGCTGATCGCGGCGGGCGAATACCCCTCGCCCTTCCCCCATGTCCACGTCGCGACGACGACCACCCACAAGACCCTGCGCGGCCCCCGCGGCGGCATGATCCTGACCAACGACGAGGACATCGCGAAGAAGGTCAACTCGGCGATCTTCCCGGGCATCCAGGGCGGTCCGCTGATGCATGTCATCGCGGCGAAGGCGGTGGCTTTCGGCGAGGCGCTGCGCCCCGATTTCAAGGTCTACCAGCAGCAGGTGATCGCCAACGCCAAGGTGCTGGCGGCCCGGCTGATGGAGGGGGGCCTCGACATCGTCACCGGCGGGACCGACAGCCACGTGCTGCTCGTCGACCTGCGCCCCAAGGGGGTGAAGGGCAACGCAACGGAAAAGGCGCTCGGGCGCGCGAACATCACCTGCAACAAGAACGGCATCCCGTTCGACGACGAGAAGCCGACGGTGACCTCGGGGATCCGGCTGGGCGCACCCGCCGGGACGACGCGCGGCTTCGGCGCGGCGGAGTTCACCCAGATCGCCGACTGGATCGTGCAGGTGGTCGACGGCCTTGCCGCCAACGGCGAGGACGGCAACGGCGAGATCGAGGCGCGCGTGAAGGGCGAGGTCGAGGCGCTGTGTGCCCGCTTCCCGATCTATCCCGAGGCGTGAGGCGCGGGTTGTAGGTGTGGGAGCGAGGGGCCCTGCCCCTCGCGCACCCCGGGATATTTGGGAAGCAAAGATGGGGTGAAGCGGTGCGGAGCGGGTTTGCCGTCCGGCCGGGCGGCGGACCGGTGCGGTCACGGACGGCCGGTGCCAAGGGCATGACGCGGAAGGCTTTCCGGTGAGCAGGGTCGACAGGGTCGATGTTCCCCCGGCGGACACCCGGGGGATCGAGCGGCACCTCGGCGACCGGGTGCGCGCGCACCTGCCGCCGGGCTGGGCGGAGCTGGTGATGTTCGTGCTGAAACAGGGCTGGGCCGCCCTGTACGGTGCCCTGCTGCTGATTGCCATCCTTGCAAGTCACGCGGCCTGGCGCCCGGACTGGCCGGTCGCGCGCTACGATGCGCTGCTGGTCTTCGCGGTGGCGGTGCAGGCCCTGTTCCTCGCCTTCCGGCTGGAGACCTGGCGCGAGGTGCGGGTGATCCTGATCTTCCATGCCGTCGGGACGCTGATGGAGATCTTCAAGGTCGACGCCGGATCGTGGAGCTATCCCGAGCCCGGGCTGTTCAAGATCGGCGGCGTGCCGCTGTTCTCGGGCTTCATGTATGCGAGCGTCGGCAGCTACATGGCGCGGGCGATCCGGGTCTTCGAGATGCGCTTCGCGCCCTACCCCGCCTTCCCCGCGACGGTGGCCCTGGCCGTGGCGATCTACGTCAACTTCTTTGCCCACCACGTCCTGCCCGACGCCCGCTCCCTGCTGTTCGCCGCGACGCTGGCGCTGTTCTGGCGGACCCGGATATGGTTCCGCATCGGCCATCGCGACCGCTGGATGCCGCTGCCGCTGGCCGCCTTCCTGTCGAGCCTCGCGCTGTGGGTGGCCGAGAACGTGGGTACCCACGGCGGTGTCTGGATCTATGCCGGGCAGAGCGAGGGCGACTGGGTGAGCCCGGCCAAGATCGGATCGTGGTACCTGCTTCTGTTCGTGAGCTTCGTGAGCGTCACCCTGGTGGTGCGCGACGTGCTGCACCCCGCACCGCTGGCGGGCGGCTTGGGGTCGCGGCGCTGACGGCGACGGGGCGGAAGGCTCAGAGGAAGCCGCGCCAGAGCAGCAGGGCGATCAGGAGCGCGCCGATGACGAGGACGTTGAAGGCGTTGGTCGTCACGAACCCGAGAAGGGCGCGGACGATGCGCTCGGAGCCGTCGATGCCTTCGAGGAAGCGCTTGCAGTCGCGGTAGGCGCGGTCGTGGTCCATCAGGTGCAGCTGCTTGGCGAGGCGCGGATGCTCGGCAAGGCGGGCGGCCTGGGCCAGCTGCTCGGCCTCCCTGCGGATCCGGCGGGGCAGCAGGCGTCCGGCCCGGCGCAGCTTGGTCTCGAGCCCCGTGCCGCCCACGCCGAGGCGCGCGCCGATCAGGTCGGCGATCTCCTGTGCCTGCTCCTTCGGGGTCATCACCCATCCTTTTTGCGCCCTCCTACTCCAGAGGTTCCGCGCGCTCAATATGCTGTGGCGCGGGGAGAGGGTGCGGGATAGAACGGCGGCATGTTGAACACGGTCCACCACGGGGAACCGGGCGCCCTGCCGCCCCTGCTGATCGTTCCGGGACTGTTCGGATCGGCCCGGAACTGGGGCGCCGTGGCGGCGCGGCTGGCCAGCGACCGCCAGGTGGTGGCGGTGGACATGCGCAACCACGGCGGCTCCTTCCGGAGCGACACCCACGGCTATCCCGAGATGGCGGGCGACCTGGCGGAGGTGCTGGAGACGCTCGACGTCCCCGCCGACGTGCTGGGCCATTCCATGGGCGGCAAGGCGGCGATGGTGCTGGCGCTGACCCGGCCCGGGCTGGTGCGCCGCCTGATCGTCGCCGACATCGCGCCGGTCGCCTACCGGCACACGCAGCTGCCGCTGGTGGAGGCGATGCGGGGGCTGGACCTGACCGGCATCACCCGGCGCAGCGAGGCCGACGCGCGGCTGGCCGAGACGGTGGAGGACCGGGGCGTGCGCGCCTTCCTGCTGCAGTCGCTGGACGTGGCCGAGGGGCGCTGGCGGCTGAACCTCGACGTGTTGGCGCGCGAAATGCCAAAGATCATGGGCTGGCCCGGGATCGCGGGCAGCTTCGACGGCCCGACCCTGTTCCTGACCGGTGCCGAAAGCGGCTACGTCCGCCCCGAGCACCGGGGAGCGATCCGCGCCCTCTTCCCCGCCGCCCGCTTCGCCGCGATCCGCGATGCGGGCCACTGGCTTCACGCCGAGAAGCCGCGCGAGGTGGAGGCTTCGGTGCGGGTGTTTCTTGGCGGCTGACGGCTGACGCGAGGGCATGCAGATTTTTCGTCATGAAAGTGCAGCAATCCGCCCTCTCCCCCTTGCGACTCACCGGAGGCTCCAATAGATAACCCGGACTTGGCGCGGGATGGAGCAGCCCGGTAGCTCGTCAGGCTCATAACCTGAAGGTCGTAGGTTCAAATCCTACTCCCGCAACCAAGTTTCTCGACAGGACAGCGAAGGTACAGGCCAGAGGGCCTGCGCGTTTCGCGCTTCAAAGTCGTGTCGAATGCGCCCGAAAGCTTCCCCAGATTTGCGCTCGCTCCCGACCGCTCCGTGTAACACCGGCGGACACGGAAGGCGCCGCGGTAGGCCAGCCTTTCGCGCCGTCCAGGGCAGGGGTTCGCGGAGTTTCGCGGTAGGCCATCTGGTTTCCTGTGGTGAGAATCGACGCGAAGGCGGCGCTTTGGGCGGGCTGCCGGGCGGAGTGCGAAGCCAGGGGTGTCGGGCCTGGCGCGCCGGGTTCTTTCCCTGCCCCGCCGCCCGGCAGCGCCGGCGCCCAAGACGCCGGGGGCAGGGACGCCCCCCCGACATTGGGATCCTGCTCGCCGCGGACGCGGGCGCGCAGGGTCTCCCGCTCCTGGAACTCAGGCGGCCGGGCCGTCCTCCAGCACGATCAGGTCGCGCGACGAAAGGCTGAGGTCGGTCCGCGTGCCGATGCCGGGGGGCGGGGTGTCGGGGCGGTTGAAGGTGTCGAGCGACAGGGTGCCGCCCTCGGTCTCGGCGCGGATCCGGATCACCGCGCCCATGAAGTCCACCGCGGTGATGCGCGCGCGCAGCATCACCTCGCGCCCCGGCGCGGCGCCGATGCGGATCGCCTCGGGCCGGAACGCGACGCGGACCCGCCGGCCCGGCGCCACCGCAAGCGGGCCGCTCATGGTCAGGGTCGTGCCGCCGATCTCGACCAGGCCGCGGCCGGGATCCCTCACGACCGCCTCGAGCTGGTTCAGCGTGCCGACGAAGCCCGCGACGAAGCGCGTGCGGGGGCGGTTGTAGATCTCGAACGGGGTGCCGACCTGCTCGGCGACGCCGCCGTTCATCACCACGACGCGGTCCGACATCGACAGCGCCTCCTCCTGGTCGTGGGTGACGAAGATCGTCGTGATCCCGAGGTCGCGCTGGATCTCGCGGATCTCGCTTCTGAGCGACACGCGGATCTTCGCGTCGAGCGCCGACAGCGGCTCGTCCAGCAGCAGCACCCGGGGGCGCACCGCCAGCGCCCGGGCGAGCGCGACCCGCTGCTGCTGGCCGCCCGACAGCTGGTAGGGATAGCGCGCGCCGAGGTCCGGCAGGCCGATCAGTCGCAGCATCTCGGCCACGCGCGTTTCGCGCTCGGGCCCGGGCACGCCGGCGACGCGCAGGCCGAACGCCACGTTCTGCGCCACGGTCAGGTTCGGAAACAGGGCGTAGGATTGGAACACCATGCCGATCCTGCGCCGGTTCGGAGGCAGCGCGGTCACGTCCTCGCCGTCGATGCGGAGGCTGCCCGCGCTCGGCGTCTCGAAGCCCGCGATCATCCGCAGCACGGTCGTCTTGCCGCAGCCCGAGGGGCCGAGGAGCGACACGAACTCGCCCCGCTCCACGCCGAGGGTGAAGTCCTTCACCACGGTGTTCGCAGCGAAGCTCTTGCGGATGGAGGAGAGGGCGAGGAAGCTCATGGCGTCGTGCTCGTTTTTAGAGGGGCGCGGCGGCGGCGGCCGGGGCTGCGGGTGGCGAAGAGCTGCATCAGCGCCATCAGCGTCCAGGTCAGCGCGAAGCTGAGGATGGCGAGCGCCGCGGGCTCGTAGGCATAGTCCTGTCCGAGCTGCACCATGTAGGGGCCGAAGGCCGGGCGGTTCAGCAGGCTCGCCAGCACGAACTCGCCGAGGCAGATCGAGAAGGTCAGGAAGGCGCCCGACACGATGGCCGAGCGGACGTTCGGAAAGATCACCCCGGCGATGGTGCGGATGCGGGAGGCGCCGAGGCTTTCGGCCGCCTCGGTCAGGGTGCGGATGTCGATCGCCGCCATGCCGTTGTCGACGGCCCGGAACATGTAGGGCAGCGACAGCACGACATAGCCCATGACCAGCAGCACGTTCGTGCCGGATGCGGTCATCGTCAGCGGCAGGACCGAGTTCGAGCCGAAGAGCCGGATGTGACCGAAGACCAGCACGACCGGCGGGATGATCAGCGGCAGCAGCGACAGGAACTCGACCACGGGCCTGAGACGCGGAAGCTTGAGCCGCACCCAGTAGACGGTGGGCACCACCAGCAGCGCGCCCATCGCGATGGCGGCGAAGGAGGCGACGGCGGAGAAGGTGAGCGTAGACAGGAACACGCTGCTCGACAGCACCGACCGGTAGGCCTCGAGGGACAGCTCGCCCCGCTTCATCTGGAGCGAGAACTGAAACGCGGCATAGAGCGGCACGAGGAAATAGGCCGCCCCCAGCAGCACGATCACGGTCGACAGGATCGGCGTGCCGCGCCTCATCGCTGCCACCGCTCGGCCCGGGCGCGCAACATCAGGTAGAGCGTGTTCGACACCGCCATGATCGCGATCATCCCCACCGCCAGCGCGTAGCCAAGGTTCGGATTGTACAAGACGTTGCCGCGGATCTGCTGGAACAGGAGGATCGGCACGACGGAAAAGTTCGATCCCGTCAAGGCGATCACCGTGGCCAGCGTGCCGAAGGCGTTGGCGAAGAGCAGCAGGAAGCAGCCCAGGACCGAGGGCGCCAGCACCGGCGCGCCGACATGGCGCCAGAACTGGAACCGGCTGGCGCCGAGGCTCGCCGCCGCCTCGCTCCAGTCGGGCTTCAGCCCTTCGAGGGCGGGGGTGACGACCAGCAGCATCAGCGGCATCTGGAAGTAGAGATAGGTCAGCGCCAGCCCCCAGAACGAGAACAGCGAGAAGCCTGTGCCGTAGAGGTTGAAGCCGAACAGGTCGCGCAGCAGCACGGTGACGAGGCCGATCCGCCCCAGCGTCGCGATGAAGGCGAAGGCCAGTGGCACGCCCGCGAAATTCGACGCGACCCCGGAGAAGGTGGTGACGGCGCTGCGCACCCAGGAGGGCAGCCCGCCCAGCACCACCGCCCAGGCAAGGAGCAGCCCGGCCACCGTGCCGATCAGCGCCGAGGCGAGGCTGAGGCGGATCGAAAGCCAGTAGGACGCGGCGATGTTCGGCGCGGCGAGGTCGCGGATGTTCTGGAGGGTGAAGCCTCCGTCGGGGTGCTGGAAGGCGCCGGTGACGAGGTAAAACACCGGCGCGACCATGAACAGCGCGGTGAACGCGAGATAGGGCAGCGCGCCGAGCCAGTCCCAGCGGCCCCGCGCCCCGCGCAGGAACGGCGGGCGCGGCGCCGTCCGGGGCGCGGTCTCTTCCAGTGCGTCGGTGGCGATCGTCGTCATCTGCTCGGCCGCTGGCCCGGACGCCGTGCGCCCGGGCTTCTGCAAAGGCGGCGCCGGGACAGCCGCCCCGGCCCCGCGGTGATCATGCCCGGGCGGATCAGTTCGCGCCCATCTCGGTCGCCCAGTTGTCGGCGGTGGCGGTCTTGGCGGCGGTCTGCTCGTCCAGGGTGGGGAACACGGCCTTGGCATAGTTCTCGGCCGGGGGCAGCGCCTCCATCAGGTCGGCGGGCAGCTTGTCGGCCTCGGCCATGGCGTTGAACCGGATCGGGTGGCAGTAGCCCTTCAGCCACAGCAGCTGGCCCTCGTCGGAATAGAGGTACTCCATCCACAGCTTCGCCGCGTTCGGGTGCGGCGCGAAGGCCGAGATCGCCTGGACATAGACACCGGCCACCACGCCGTCCGACGGCACCATGACCTCGACCGGCGGGTTGCCCGCCAGCTTGTCGCGCATCGCCAGCAGGTTGTAGTCCCAGTCGAAGTAGATCGGCGTCGTGCCCTGCGCGAGGTTCTGGGCCGAGCCGTTGACCGGCACCAGGTTGCCGTTCTCCTTCATCGCCTTTAAATAGGCGATGCCCGCGTTCAGCGCCTCCGCGCCCGCGGCCTCGGGCGACGTCGACAGGCCCGCGGCATAGACCGTCATCATGGTCGAGTTGCCGGTGCGCGGATCGCCCGGGATGGCGACCGAGTTGGCGTATTTCGGATCCATCAGGTCGGCGAAGCTCTTCGGTTCGTCGGTGACGATGTCCTTGTTCACCGCGAAGGCCAGCACGCCGTAATAGTCGCCGTACCAGTAGCCCTCGGGGTCCTTGGCGCTGTCCGGGATCTCGTCCCAGGTGGCGACCTTGTAGGGCTGGAGCAGCCCCTCGGCCTTGGCTGACGGGCCGAAACCGAGGCCGACGTCGATCACGTCGGGCGCCTGCGGGCCGGTGTTGTCCCTGTTCGCCTTGATCGCCTCGATCTCGTCGCCCGAGCCTGCGTTCGGGTTCAGCTCGTTCACGGTGATGCCCGGATACTTGGCCTTGAAGCCGTCGATCACGGCACCGTAGCCGCACCAGTCGTGGGGCAGCGCGATGGTGGTCAGCTGGCCTTCTTCCTTGGCGGCGGCGTAGAGGTCTTCGATCGACTGGGCCGAGGCAGCCGCGGCGGACAGGATCGCGAGGACACCCGCCGAGGTGGCAAGCGCGGAACGAAGGGTCATGGTAATCTCCATAAGCAGATGCAGCCCGACGCGGCACGGGGCGGCGGCGGAACCCGGCAGCGGGTGACAGGCGGATTAGGGGCCGGGTGTTATGGATTTATGACAAATCGCGACAAACTCGCCCGCGAGGTACGGTTTCGCACCCTGCCCCGGTCCGCCTCGTGCCTGCGCCGGGAAGAATGAGCGGTCAGGTGTGCGCGGGTCCGGTCGAGGCGCGCTCGACCAGCGCGGCGGCGACGTGGATCGGGGGCGCGGGACGGGAGCGCGGCTCTTTCGCAGGGGCGCCCATCATCGCGATGACCCGCTCCGCCGCGAGCCGTCCCATCGCCTCGCGCGGCTGGCGGATGGTGGTCAGCGAGGGCAGGAAGCGGTCGGCGAAGTCGATGTCGTCGAAACCCACCACCGACACGTCGCCCGGCACGGAAAAGCCCATGTGCACGCACTCCGAGATGAAGCCGAGCGCGCATTCGTCCGAGGCGCAGAAGGCCGCGGTCGGGCGGTCGGACAGCTTTGCCCAGCGCCGCGCGGCCCCGGCCCCCGCTTCCATCGTGAAATCGCCCGGAAACACCACGGGCGCGATGCCGCTCTCTGCCGCGGTTCCGCTGAAGCCCTGCTGCCGGGTCAGGGCCAGCACGTTGTCTCCGGGGCCGCTGACGTGCAGCACCTTCCGGTGGCCGAGCGCGGCAAGGTGGCGCACGGCCAGGCCGGCGGCGGCGCGGTTGTCGATGCCGAGGCGCGGGGCGTCGTAGGCGTCGTTCCATTCGCTGAGCTGGATCAGCGGCAGCTGCCAGCCGTTCACCACCTCGGGGTCGAGGCTGCCGTCGAGCAGCACGATCCCGTCCGCCCGCCCGTCGTAACCGAGCGACAGCAGCCTCTCGCGGCCGATCCGGCTGTCCGAGATCTGCACCGTGAGCCCCGCCGCGCTGGCCTCTTCCTGAACCGCGGCGAAGATCCGGCTGAAGAAAGTGTTGGACAGGTTCGGCGCGAGGATCAGGATCGAGCGCGCCCGCCGCATCCTGAGATCCCGCGCGGCGGCGTTGATGCGGTAGCCCGTCGCCTTCACCGCCTCCATCACCTTCTCGCGGGTGGCGAGGCCGACGCTTTCCGGCGTCGAGAGCGCCCGGCTGACGGTGGCCGTGGAGACGCCGGCAAGCGTCGCCACATCCTTGATCTTCGGCCGTGCCCGCATGGGTTCTCCCGGAAAACAGCGGGACTGTAATCGATTGCAAATTGTCTTGCAATGCTGCGGCGAATCGCGTTGTAATCGATTGCAGAGGCGCCGGGGAGGACGGCGCCGCTGGGAGGAACCATGAAGACAATGAAGGGCCCCGCCCTTTTCCTGGCGCAGTTCGCGTCGGACGACGCCCCGTTCAACGGCTGGCGTGCGATCACCCGCTGGGCGGCCGACTGCGGCTACGAGGGGGTGCAGGTTCCAAGCTGGGACAAGCGGCTGTTCAACCTCGAAACCGCCGCCGCCTCGCAGGATTACTGCGACACGTTCAAGGGTGAGGCCGCCGAGAACGGCATCGCGGTGACGGAACTCTCCGCCCATCTGCAGGGGCAGCTCGTCGCGGTCCACCCGGCCTACGACATCGCCTTCGAAGGCTTCGCCGACCCGTCCGTGCGCGGCGATCCGAAGGCACGGCAGGAATGGGCGGTGCGGCAGGTGCGCCTCGCGCTCGACGCATCGGCCAACCTCGGCCTCACCGCGCTCGGCGCCTTCTCCGGCGCCCTCGCCTGGCCCTACGTCTATCCCTGGCCGCAGCGGCCCGCGGGTCTGGTGGAGGCCGCCTTCGACGAACTGGCAAAGCGCTGGCGTCCGATCCTCGACCATGCGGCCGAGAAGGGCGTGGACATCTGCTACGAGATCCACCCCGGCGAGGATCTGCACGACGGCGTCAGCTTCGAGATGTTCCTCGACCGCGTGGACCAGCACCCGCGCGCCCGGATGCTCTACGACCCGTCGCACTATGTGCTCCAGTGCCTCGACTACATCGCCCACCTCGACGATTACGCCGGGCGGATCGGGATGTTCCACGTCAAGGACGCGGAGTTCAATCCGACCGGCAAGCAGGGCGTCTACGGCGGCTACCAGTCCTGGGTGAACCGGGCGGGCCGGTTCCGCAGCCCCGGAGACGGTCAGGTGGATTTCGGCGCAGTCTTTTCGAAGCTCACGGCGATGGATTTCGACGGCTGGGCGGTGGTCGAATGGGAATGCGCCCTGAAGCACCCCGAGGACGGGGCGCGGGAGGGGGCGCAGTTCGTGCGCGACCACATCATCCGCGTGACCGAGCGCGCCTTCGACGATTTCGCGGACGGCGGGGCGGACGATGCCGCCAACCGCCGGATGTTGGGGCTGGAGGTCTGAGATGGCCGACGCACCCATCCGGCTCGGCATGGTCGGCGGCGGCGGCGACGCCTTCATCGGCGCGGTCCACCGCATCGCCGCGCGGCTCGACGGGCACTACACGCTGGTCGCGGGCGCGCTGAGTTCGACGCCCGAGAAGGCGCGGGCCAGCGCCGGGGCGCTTGGCCTGCCCCGCAGCTACGACAGTTTCGCCGCCATGGCCGAGGGCGAGGCGGGGCGCGAGGACGGGATCGAGGCGGTGGCGATCGTCACCCCGAACCATGTCCACGCCGAGGCCGCCATCGCCTTTCTCGACCGCGGGATCCACGTGATCTGCGACAAGCCCCTGACCGCGACGCTGGAGCAGGCCGAGGCGCTGGCGAAGGCCGCGCGGCGCTCGGACGCGCTGTTCGTGCTGACCCACAACTACACCGGCTACCCGATGGTCCGGCAGGCGCGCGAGATGGTGGCCGACGGGCTGCTCGGCACCCTGCGCGTCGTGCAGGCGGAATATGCGCAGGACTGGATGGCCGGCGCGGCCGAGGGCAAGCAGGCGGAATGGCGGATGGACCCCGAGCGTTCCGGCATGGGCGGGGCCATCGGCGACATCGGCACCCACGCCTACAACCTCGCCTGTTTCGTCTCGGGCCTGACGCTGGAAAGCCTCTCGGCGGACTTGCAGGCCTTCGGCGAGGGACGGGTGCTGGACGACAACGCCCACATGATGCTGCGCTGGCAGGGCGGCGCGCGGGGGATGCTCTGGTGCTCCCAGGTCGCCACCGGCAACGAGAACGCCCTGCGCCTGCGCCTCTACGGCGACAAGGGCGGGCTCGAGTGGGAGCAGGAAGAGCCGAACCGCCTGTGGTTCACGCCGCTGGGCGAGCCGAAGCGGCTGCTGACCCGCAACGGCGCGGGGGCGAGCGCGGCGAACACCGCCGCCAGCCGCGTGCCGGGGGGCCATCCCGAAGGCTACCTTGAAGGCTTCGCCAACATCTACACCGACGCCGCCCGCGCGATCCTCTCCCGTCGCAGGGGAGAGGCGGTGCCGGACGGGCTGCTTTACCCCACGCTCGAGGACGGGCTGGCGGGGATGCGCTTCGTGGCGGCCTGCGTGCGCTCGTCGCGGGACAACGGCGCCTGGGTGACGCCATGAAACTCGGCGTCAACCTCCTCTGCCTCGGCGGTCACATCGACGAAAGCCACCTGCCCCAGATCGAGCGGATCGCCGAGATTGGTTACGACCATGTCGAGGTGCCGGTGATGCGCGGCAGCCCCGACCACTACGCCTGGCTCGGCGGCAAGCTGTCCGGGATGGGCCTCGGCCGCGCGCAGACCTCGATCGTGCCCGATCCCGATGCCAGCCCGCTCTCCGACGATCCGGCGGTGCGCCGGCGCGGTCTCGACCACCTGTCGTGGATCCAGGACTGTGCCGAGGCGCTCGGCTCGGAAACCGTCGGCGGGCCGTTTCACGCGCCCATGGGGCATTTCACCGGCGAGGGGCCGACCGAGGGCGAGATCGAGCGCGGCGCCGAGGCGCACCGCGCGATGGCCGAGCGGGCGGCGAGGAACGGCTACAGGCTCGCGCTCGAACATCTGAACCGGTTCGAGACCTACTTCCTGAACACCATGGCCCAGGCCCGCGACTATGCCGACCGCGTGGACCACCCGGCCTTCGGCATCATGTACGACACCTTCCACGCCAATATCGAGGAGCAGGACCAGCACGCCGCGATCCGTCATCTGGGCGAGAAGATGCACGTCCTGCACCTGTCCGAGAACGACCGCGGCGTGGTCGGGCGCGGCCAGATTGACTTCGCGGGTATCCTGAGGACGGTGCGCGCCGCCGGCTTCGACGGCCACGTGGTGCTGGAAGCCTTCGGCGCGGGCGTGCCCGAGCTTGCGGCGGCCACGCGGGTCTGGCGGCCGCTGTTCCCGGATTTCGAGACGCTGTTCACCGAATCCCACGATGTCATCCGCAGGGCATGGGAGGCCGCATGACCGCCCCTGCCCCCGGCTCCGCGCCCATGATCGAGATGAAGGGCATCACCAAGACCTTCCCGGGAGTCCGCGCGCTGTCGGACGTCAGCTTCGACGTGCGCGCGGGCGAGGTGCAGGCGCTGGTGGGCGAGAACGGGGCGGGCAAGTCGACCCTCATCAAGATCCTCTCGGGCGTCTACCGGGCCGATTCCGGCGCGGTGCTGCTGAACGGCGAGCCGGTGCATTTCGCCCATCCCGTCGAGTCGCTCCGGGCCGGGATCGCGGTGATCTACCAGGAGTTCTCGCTGCTGCCCGAGCGGACCGTCGCGCAGAACCTGTTCCTGGGCCGCGAGCCGCGCACCCGCTTCGGGCTGATCGACGGCGCGCGGATGCGGCGCGAGACGCGGGAGGTGCTGTCGCTCTTCGCCGCCGCCGGGCGGATTGACCCCGACCGCATCGTCGGCACGCTGGACGTGGCCACGCAGCAGGTGGTGGAGATCGCCAAGGCAGTCTCGACAGGCGCCCGCGTCGTGGTGATGGACGAGCCGACGGCGGCGCTGAACGAGGCGGAGTGCGAGGAACTGTTCGCCACCGTCGACACGCTGCGGACCCGGGGCGTCGCGATCATCTACATCACCCACAGGATGCGCGAGATCGCGCGGCTGGCCGACCGCGTCACAGTGCTGAAGGACGGCGAGGTGGCCGCGCGCTTCGACGAGGTGCCCGAGCCCGCGGAGATCGTGCGCGCGATGGTCGGCCGCGACATCGCCGATTTCTACGCCGCTCCCGCCACGGCCGGGGAGATCGGTCCGCCGGTCCTGACCGTCAGGGGCGGCGGCAACGCGGTGCTGAAGGGCATCGATCTGGAGGTGAAGGCGGGCGAGATCGTCGGCCTTGCCGGGATCCAGGGCGCGGGCCGCGTGGCGCTGGCCATGGCGCTGTTCGGGCAGGCACCCTTCGAGCGGGGCGAGGTGACGCTGAGCGGCGAAAGGGTCGATTTCCGCAGCCCCCGCGCCGCGATCCTCGGCGGCGTGGGCCTTCTGCCCGGCGACCGCAAGAGCGAGGGGCTGGTGCTGATGCAGTCCGTCCGCGACAACGGGATGCTGACCTCCCGCGCCTTCGCGCCGCTCTGGGCCTCGGACCGGCGCAACGCCCATGCCGACACGACTGGCATGGACGGGCTCCTGGACCGGATGGAGATCCGCGCCGCCTCCTACGACCAGGACATCCGCGCGCTTTCGGGGGGCAACCAGCAGAAGGCCATCGTCGCGCGGTGGCTGTCGATGCGCCCGAAGCTTTTGATCTTCATCGAGCCGACCCGCGGCATCGACGTGAACGCCAAGGCCGGGATCTATCACCTGATGCGCGACCTCGCGCGGGAGGGCGCGGGGATCCTGATGATCTCGTCGGACCTGCCCGAGGTGATCGGCGCCGCCGACCGGGTGCTGGTGATGCAGGAGGGGCGGATCGTGGCCGCCTTCGGCCGCGGCGCGAGCGAGCAGGAGATCATGCACGCCGCGACCGGCGGGGCCGAGGTGGCCGCATGAGCCTCGCCGAAGACACTCCGCCCCGCGCCACGGGCTTCCGCTTCGAACGCTGGGCGCCGCTGATCCTTCTGGCGGGCGCGGCGCTGATCTATGTCGCCGTCGCCATCGGCACGGGGCAGGCGCAGTACCTGACGCTGGACAACCTCATCGCCATCCTCGGCCGCTCCATCGCGCTCGGCATCACGGCGATCGGGCAGACCTTCGTGATCCTCGTCGCGTCCATCGACCTCAGCGTGGCAAGCCTGATCTCGGCCACCGCCGTCCTCGCCTCGGTCGTGATGGACGGCGCGCCCGCAATGATCCTGCCCGCGATCCTGGCGGCGCTGGCGCTCGGCGCGCTGGTCGGGGTCTGCAACGGGCTGATGGTGAGCGCGCTGAAGGTGAACCCGCTGATCGCGACGCTGGGGATGAGCCTGATCATCCAGGGCTGCCTCTCGGCCTTCGTGTCGAACTTCGCGGGCAAGGTGCCCGTGGCCTTCCAGGTCTTCGCCTATGGCGAGATCGGCCCCTTCCCCCTGGCGCTGATCTTCCTCGCGCTGATGGCGGCGCTCGCCTGGGCGGTGCTGCGGTTCACCAGGTTCGGCTCCGACATCTACGCCGTCGGCGGCAACGAGGAGGCGGCGCGCTTCGCCGGGATCAAGACCGGGCGCGTCGTCATCCTGACCCATGTCATCTGCTCGGTCTGCGCCGCTATCGCGGGGCTGTACCTCGCCAGCCGCCTGCGCTCGGGCGCGCCGTGGATCGGGTCGGACGGGGTCTATGACCTCGAAAGCATCGCGGTTGTGGTGATCGGCGGAACGGTGCTGGCGGGCGGGCGCGGCGGGATCTGGGGGACCATGGCGGGGATGCTGATCTTCT
Source organism: Oceaniglobus roseus (assembly GCF_002869745.1). Classification (GTDB taxonomy): domain Bacteria; phylum Pseudomonadota; class Alphaproteobacteria; order Rhodobacterales; family Rhodobacteraceae; genus Oceaniglobus; species Oceaniglobus roseus. Next base: position 4,041 of record NZ_PNOS01000032.1, on the reverse strand, counting down.
CGCTGATCGATTCCGTCTTCAACATCGCGGGCGTGGACAGCTTCGCCAAGCAGGTGCTGAGGGGCATCATCATCGTCGCCGCCGTCGCCTTCTATGCCATCCGTTCGAAGAGGATCGTGGCATGAGCGACAGCACCGCCCGCCCCCGCGCCGCCCGGCGCCGCCTGCCGCGGGTCAATCCGGTCTGGCTGCTGCTGGCCGCGCTGATCCTCGCCATCGTCTTCATGAACCCCGGGTTCGTGGAGCCCACCGGCTACATGAACTTCCTGAAACGGGCGGCGCCGCTCGCCATCCTCGCCGCCGGGCAGGTCTATGTCATCGTCTCGGGCGGCTTCGACCTGTCGGTCGGCTCGCTCATCACGCTGGTCGTCGTCGGCTCGTCCATGCTGACGAACAACGACCCTTCGGCGACGGTCTGGGTGATCCCGCTGATGCTGGCGCTCGGCCTTGGCGTCGGCGCGGTGAACGGAGCGATCGTCTGCTTCCTGCGGGTACCCTCGCTGATCGCGACGCTGGGCATGATGATCACGCTGAACGGGCTGGCCTTCCTCTGGTCGGGCGGCGCGCCGCGCGGATATCTGCCCGACACCTTCCGCTTCTTCGGGCGCGAGCTGATCAAGGACGTGCCGCTGGTGCGCTTCATCCCCGTGTCGGTGATCGTGCTGGTGGTGGTCGTGGGGCTGCTGACCTGGCTGATGCACCGCACCAACCTCGGCCGACAGGTCCACGCCATCGGCGACAACCCCGTGGCCGCGCGGCTGGCGGGGGTCGCGGTGAACCGGGTCCGCATCACCGCCTTCATGCTCTCGGGCCTCTCGGGCGCGCTGGCGGGCATCCTTCTGGGCGGGTTCGCCGGGGTGTCGACCGATGTCGGCACCGGCTACGAGCTGCAGGCGATCACCGCCGCGGTGCTGGGCGGCGCGCAGCTTCTGGGCGGGCGCGGCTCGGTCCCCGCGGCCGTGGGCGGAGCGCTGGCGCTGACGGCCATCTTCACGCTTTTGAACTTCCTCGGTCTGCCGCAACCCGTCCGGCAGGTGGTGCAGGGTCTGATCCTGATCGCGGCCGTCGCGCTGGCCATGCACCGAAGGGAGGAGACGGGAACCTGAGGGTCGCAAAACGCGGCCCCCAACCGATAGGGAGAGAGACCACATGAAACGCATCCTGTTGGCGACCGGCGCCCTGGCCCTGAGCCTTGCGCCGCTTCACGCCCAGAACTTCGACGACCCCGAGGAGTTCGCCAAGCAGAAGGAACAGCTGGCGGCGACGCCGGAAGGCCCCGAGGGCCAGCCCTGGCTTCAGCACATCGGCGGCGAAATGGTCGAAACGGCGGACCTGGGCCTGAGCGCGCCCGCGACCGTCTGCTTCTCGAACGCCGGCGTGAACAACCCCTGGCGCGTCGTCGGCTATACCAACATGACCGAGGAGGTGAAGAACCACGAATCCATCGGCAACTTCATCCACGTCGACGCCGAAGGCTCGGACGACAAGCAGATCGCCGACATCGACGACCTCTTGGCGGGCGGCGAGTGCGACGTGATGATCGTCTCGCCCAACACCACCGCCGCGCTGACCCCGGCGGTCGAGCGCGCCTGCGAGGCGATGCCGGTGATCGTCTTCGACCGCGGCGTGAACACCCAGTGCCCCGTCACCTTCATCCACCCCGTCGGCGGCTACGGCTTCGGCATCCAGGGGGCGGAGTTCATCGCCAGCAAGCTGGAACAGGGCGACAACGTGCTGATGCTGCGCATCCTGCCCGGCGTCGACGTGCTGGAGACGCGGTATTCGGCCGGGCGGCGGATCCTCGACGAGGCGGGGATGAACATCGTCGGCGCCGAATTCACCGATGGCGACAACGCCAAGACCAAGTCCATCGTGGAAGATTACCTGATGCGCGGCGACATCGACGCCGTGTGGATGGACGCGGGCGCCACCGCCGTCGCCGCCATCGAGGCGTTCGAGGATTCAGGCTATGACATCCCGGTGTTCGTGGGCGAGGACCAGCAGGACTTCCTGCGGAAGTGGCAGGACGAGGGGCTGACCGCCATCGCGCCGACCTATCCGACCTACCAGTGGCGCACGGCGATCATCGCCGCCGCGAAGGTCATCGAGGGCGAGGCGGTGCCGGGGCCCGAGTGGGTGCTGCCGCAGCCGGCGATCACCCAGGAGAACCTGGACCAGTACGTGAACCCGGCGATGCCGCCGCTGCACTATGCGATGTGCGGCTGCGAGGAGATGGAGAACTATCCCCAGGCCTGGGGCGGCAACTGAGCCGACGGACGGGGGCGGCGCAGGCCGCCCCTTTTCATTTCGGAACGGCTTGAAGAAGGGAGGACCGGCATGACCGGCAAGATCGAAGAACATCAGTCGATGCCCCGGGGACGGGTGCCCAACAGCCGCTTTCCGCTGCTGATCCACCGCGGCGGCGTTCCCGGCGGCGGGCTCGACGCCGTGCGCGGGCGGTTCCGGGAGAACGGCTGGCTGAACAACTGGCGCTATCCCGGAATCTACACCTATCACCACTTCCACTCGACGACCCACGAATGCCTCGGCGTCGCCGAAGGCTGGATGGAACTGGAACTGTTCGGCAAGGGCGGCACGAAGGTGCGCGTCGAGGCGGGGGATGTCGTGGTGATGCCCGCGGGCGTGTCGCACTGCATGATCGGCAATTCCGACGACGTGATGGTGACCGGCGGCTATCCCGAGGGGCGCGACTGGGACAACATCCAGGAGGAATTCGTGAGCGAGGCCGACTTCCGCGCCGCCGCCAAGCTGATCATGTCGCTGCCGATCCCGGCCAGCGATCCCGTGACGGGCCGGCCGCTGCACCAGTGGCGCGACGCGCCCTCCTCGGTCGACGGCGGCTGGAACGATTTCCGGGACGGGCTGGACGCCTCGGGCTGACCCCCTCCGGTGCGGCCGGGGCGCGGCCTATCGCCGCCGCGGCCCCGGCTTCTTCTTCCAGGTGTCGAGCCAGCGGTTCAGGCGGCCGCGCTTCTCGTCGGCATAGGCGTCGGCGCGGTCCCAGGCCTCGCCCGCGTCCTCGATCAGCGGATCGACGGTGCGCTGGCGGAACTGGAGCCACATGGCGCGGATCAGCAGCACGAGGACCAGGAGCGCGCCGAGGATCACGATGTTGAGCCAGGGGATCAGCGTCACGTCCGGCCCCGCGACCGGGCGGATGCCCACGGCATTGGGGAAGATCGACAGGAACTCGTTGCGCCAGCCATAGTGGCGCACGACCACCCATTCCGGGTTGGCGCGGGTCGAGATCATGTCGCTCGCCTGGGCCTGGAGGTTCGACGAGTCGAGCTTGAAATAGGGCGGCCAGCCCCAGCCCGTGTCCTCGTTGCGATAGACGACGGGGCGGCCGTTGGGCCTGATCGTCTCGATGAAGCGGACGTCACGGTTGGTGGTGTCCGGGTTGTTGCCGACGTCGGTCTGGGCCCAGAACCAGCTGTTCTCGCCCACGTCGACGCGGCGCACCTCGGTGTTGACCACGCGCACGATGTCCTGCTGGGGCAGCGTATAGTGCAGGAAGCCGGCCAGGATCACGGCGATGACCAGCCAAAAGGCCCATTTGACGTAGCGCATGCGTGGCTCCTACCAGTAGTTGATCGCGTAGATCAGGGTGCCGACCACGATCGGCGGGATGACATAGACGCCGAGGATCAGCTTGCGCCGCAGCGAGCTGTCGTATTCGGCGAGCCCCGCGCGCACGAACTCCTCGCGCTCGCCGGGGCGCCCCTCGGCCTCCCAAGCGTTCTCCAGCTTCTCGCGGCGGACCGAGCGGGAGTAGAGCGACAGCAGGACGTAGATCACGCTGAGGATCACGAAGCCCATCAGGGCGAGGCGGGCGATGGCGAAGATCACGAACGTCTTCCGGTGGCTGGACCCCAGGGGCCGACGCGGGGCGCGGCGGCGGCGGCGGGGCGGCGGGGTTCGGCGGGCGGCGGCGGCGGTGCGGCGGGGGGGGGGCGCGGGGGGGGGCCCCCCCCGGCGGGGGCGGGGGCCGAGAGGGGGCGGCGCGGCCCCGCCCTGGCGG
>NZ_PNOS01000031.1 GCF_002869745.1 Oceaniglobus roseus | reverse complement strand
ACCAGGCCGCCGTCGGGGACCTGTCCGGGGCGGCCAGGCTGGAGCGGCGGCGGCACCGGGTCGGTCAGGCCGAAGGCGAGGCGGCCGTCGGCGGCGCCGACCACCCGCTCGCGCCAGCGGTCGCCGTCGCGCAGGAACTGGCGCACGGGCAGGGCATCGAAGAACTCGTTCGCGACCAGGAACAGCGGCAGGTCGGGCAGGTCGGCGATGCCGTCGTTCCACACCGGCGCGACCCCCGGCAGCCTGCGCGCCTGCTCGGCCCTGAGCCGCGGCGAGGCCTCGACCAGATGCAGCCTCATGCCCTCGTGAAACCCGGGCACCCCGCGCGTCGCCCTGAGCACGTCGGCCATCAGCGTGCCGCGTCCGGGGCCAAGCTCGGCCAGCGCGAAGGGTGCGGGCGCGCCGCGGTCGAGCCAGGCCTGCGCGAGGCAGAGTCCGATCAGCTCGCCGAACATCTGGCTGATCTCGGGGGCGGTGACGAAGTCGCCCTCCGCGCCCAGGGGATCGCGGGTGGTATAGTAGCCGTGGACCGGGTGCATCAGGCAGGCAGACATGAAGGCGGCCACCGTCATCGGCCCCTCGGCGGCGATCTGGCGCAACAGCAGCGCTTCGAGCGCGCTCATGCGGTCGTCGGCGCGCGCCGGGCGCGGGCGAAGGCGATCAGGCCGAGGCCGAGGACGATCATCGGCAGCGACAGCAGCTGTCCCATGGAGACGCCGAGGGCGCCCAGCTGCACGACATGGCCCAGCGGATTGTCGGGCGTGATGAACTGCGCGTCGGCCTGGCGCACGAACTCGACGAGGAACCGCGCGGTGCCGTAGCCCGCGACGAACAGGCCCATGATCTGACCGGGGCGCTTCAGCCAGCCGCGGCGGTAGGCGAGGAACACCAGCAGGCCGCCCAGCAGCAGCCCCTCGAGACCCGCCTCGTACAGCTGCGAGGGGTGACGGGCGCAAAGCCCTTCGACGCCGGGGCAGTCCTGCGCCGCCTGTCCGGGGAAGATCACCGCCCAGGGCAGGTCCGAGGGGCGGCCCCAGAGCTCGGCGTTGATGAAGTTGGCGATGCGGCCGAGGAACAGCCCCGGCGGCGTGCAGAGCGCCATCAGGTCGCAGATGCTGAGCAGCGGGACGCCGTGGCGGCGGGCGAAGAGCAGCCCGGCGACGGTGACGCCCAGCATCCCGCCGTGGAACGACATCCCGCCCTGCCAGATCATCGGGATCTCGATCGGGTTCGCGAGGTAGTAGGCAGGCTGGTAGAACAGCACGAAGCCGAGCCGCCCGCCGAGGATGATGCCGAGGATGACGGAGGTGATGAGCTCCTCCACCGCTTCGGGCGTCATCGGCGCGGTGTCGCGCGGCCAGAGCCGCGCCCGGCGTACCGTGGCGCGGGCCAGCTGCCAGCCGAGCAGGATCCCGGTGATATAGGCCAGCGCATACCAGCGCAGCGCGAAGCTGAATCCGCCGAGGTCGATCGAGAAGATCTCGGGGCTGATGTCGGGGAAGGACAGGACCATCTGCATGGCGGCAGGAAGGCCGCGATCCGCGCGCAGTGTCAACCTTGAGAATTGTCCGGGCCGCCGCCATATTGGAGGCAACCCAGAAAGGAAGCCTGCCATGCAGACCCGCAACAAGATCATGGACGATATCTCGCAGCTGATGACCAACGCCATGGGCGTGGCCCAGGGCGCGCGGACCGAGGCCGAGACGGCGATGAAGAGCCTCGTCGACCGCTGGATGGCAGACCGCGATTTCGTGACCCGCGAAGAGTTCGACGCCGTCCGCGCCATGGCCCAGAAGGCCCGCGAGGAGAACGAGCAGCTGAAGGCGCGGCTCGACGCGATGGAGAGCAAGACCGGCGCCTGAGGGCGCGGGAACTTTGCCGTCCGATCCAGCTTGATTCCGGATATCCACTTTTCCGGAGAGTCGAGATGGATCACGACCACGATTTCGAAACCCTGTCGGCGGCGCATACCCGCACCGTCGACGCGAAGACCGGCTTCGTCCGCATGACCGACAAGGCCGAGCCCGAGTTCCGCCCCGTCGCCGAACGCTTTGCCGCCCTGCACCAGGACCACGCCACCCGGCTGTCCGGCCACCTGCGCCGGATGGGCGTGACGCCGGACGAGGACGGCTCGTTCATGGGCAGCGTGAACAAGGCGGTCGTCACCGTTCGTTCATGGTTCGACGATATAGACGCCGACGTGATGGACCAGGTGCGGGACGGCGAGCAGCACGTCCTCGACAGCTATGACGAGGCGATCGCGGACCCGGTCAATGGTCCCGTGGTCGACGATCTCCGTGCGATGCGGGGCGAATTGCAGAAGCTCCTCAGCCAGAGCGGCGGTCTGGGCTGAAAACCGCTCGTGCGGGGGGCGAAACCGTCGGGGGCCATGGCGTTTTCCGCGCCATGGCCCTTATTCACGCCGTCGTGCAGTGCATCCCCCGAAAAATCGGGATTATCCACAGAACGAGGCGCTTATCCCCAAATAAAGGCTTTACAGGTCATTGCGTTTGGTCACACCATATCTTGTAAGAACGGCACACAGGCAACGCCGCAATTAGACAAGACACCAAGCTGTGGTGGGGGCAGGCTCCGAAATCAGCGATAACAGATGAGGCAAATCATGTCGCTAGCCGAGCAGTACTACGATACCGAGGATCTTCATCCCATCGATATCGTCGAAACCCTGGCGGAACACCATGCCTGGGAATTCGACCGCGTGGGGGACGACCAGATCGCCATGGCGGTCGAGGGCCAGTGGCGCACCTATTCGATCACCCTCGCCTGGTCCGGCTTCGACGAGACGCTGCGGCTGATCTGCACCTTCGAGATGGAGCCGCCCGAAGACCGGCTGCCCGAGCTTCACGCGACGCTGAACGCGGCGAACGATCACTGCTGGTCCGGCGCCTTCACCTACTGGGAGGCGCAGAAGCTGATGGTCTTCCGCTATGGCCTGGTGCTGGCCGGCGGCCAGATGGCGGGACCCGAGCAGATCGACACGCTGATCCGCAATGCGGTGACGGCGGCGGAACGCTTCTATCCCGCGTTCCAGTTGGCCGCCTGGGGCGGACGGACGGCGGCCGAGTCGATCCAGGTCGCCATTGCCGAGGCCTATGGCCGGGCCTGATCTTAACCAAAGGTTAACAAATCGTTAACGCTGGCCCGCGGCATCTGCTATGCCCCGGGCCATGCCCCTCGAATCCGAACTCGCCGCGATCCTCTGTTCCTTCGTGCTGAACGGCGCGACGGAGGTCAGCCACCCTTACAGCGTCGGCTACGACCTGCACCGCATCCGCGTCGACTGCGAGACGGCGGATGAGGTGGTGGAGGTCGGACTGGACAAGCGGTCGTCGCTCGACAGCGTGCAGCAGGCGCTGTTCGCCGCGTCCCTCACGGGCAAGGCGCCGGTGGTGGCGCTGATCGACACCGACGGACGCGAGGGGCCGTACGAGCTGCGCATCAGGACCGTGGCGAAGATGGCCGGGGTCCGCTACACCGTCTACAAGCGCCATGCCCTGATCCGCACCCAGATGACATGGTGGCTGCGCAGCCGCCGCCTGCCCGACCGCGGCTTCTGAGAGCCGAAGATCGCGGTTTTCCCTGTCGGCGCCCTTCGCTAGAGTCGCGGCAAGGAGGACGCTGCGATGGACATGACGGATGTGCGCGAGCGCGGGCTGGTGCTGCTTGGCTGCGGCAAGATGGGCTCGGCGCTGTTGCAGGGGTGGCTGGCCGGGGGGCTGCCCGCCTCGTCGGTCTGGGTGAAGGATCCGAACCCCTCGGACTGGCTGAACGAACTGGACGGGCTGCACCTGAACGAGGCGTTGCCGGGCGATCCCGCGCTGGTACTGGTCGCGGTGAAGCCGCAGATGATGGCCGAGGCGCTGCCCGATCTGAAGGCCATGGGCGGCGGCGGCACGCTGTTCCTGTCGGTGGCCGCCGGCACCCCGATCCGACACTATGAAAACGTCCTGGGCGAGGGCACGCCGGTGATCCGCGCCATGCCGAACACCCCCGCCGCCATCGGCCGGGGCATCACCGCGATCATCCCGAACGGCCCCGGCGCCGCGTCCATGGACCTGGCCGAGGCGCTGCTGATGGCCGTGGGACAGGTGGTGCGGCTGGAGAGCGAAGGGCAGATGGATGCCGTCACTGCAGTCTCCGGCTCCGGCCCCGCCTATGTCTTCCACCTGATCGAGACGCTGGCGAAGGCCGGCGAGGCACAGGGCCTGCCCGCCGATCTGGCCATGCGGCTGGCCAAGGCCACCGTGGGCGGCGCGGGGCAGCTGGCCGAGGACTCGGCCGAGGACCCCGCGCAGCTGCGCGTCAACGTCACATCGCCGAAGGGCACGACGGCGGCGGCGCTTTCGGTGCTGATGGACGAGGACACGGGATTTCCGGCGCTGCTGCCCCGCGCGGTCGCGGCGGCGGCGGACCGGTCGAGGGAGCTGGGACAATGAGCGAGATCACCTACGACGACTTCCAGAAGATCGACATCCGCGTCGGCGTCATCACCAGGGCCGAACCCTATCCCGAGGCGCGGAAGCCCGCGACCAAGCTCTGGGTCGATTTCGGCGGCGACATCGGCGAGAAGAAGAGTTCCGCCCAGATCACCAAGCATTACGACCCCGAGACGCTGGTGGGCCGCCAGGTGCTGGCCGTGGTCAACTTCCCGCCGCGCCAGATCGGCAAGGTGAAGTCCGAGGTGCTGGTCCTCGGCGCGCCGGACGCCGAGGGCGAGGTGGTGTTGCTGCGCCCGGACCACGACGTGCCCGTCGGCGGGAGGATGTTCTGATGCCCGACCTGCTGATCACCCGCCGCCTGCCCGATGCCGTGCTCGACCGCGTGGGGCGGTCCTTCGCCGTCACCATGCGCGACGACACCACGCCGATGACCGAGGACGAGCTGGCCGAGGCGATGGGGCGCTACGACGCGATCCTGCCGACGCTCGGCGACAGGCTGACCGCCGCGGCCTTCGACCGGGCGGGGGAGGTGCGCTGCAGGCTGCTCGCCAATTTCGGCGTGGGCTACAACCACATCGACGTCGCGGCGGCCCGCGCGAAGGGGATCGAGGTCAGCAACACGCCGGGCGCCGTGACCGACGCGACGGCCGACATCGCCATGACGCTGATGCTGATGACCTGCCGGCGCGCCGGCGAGGGCGAGCGGATGGTCCGGGCCGGACAATGGGGCGGCTGGCACCCGACGCAGCTTCTGGGCCAGCATGTCAGCGGCAAGACGGTGGGGATCGTCGGCCTCGGGCGGATCGGCAAGGCGATCGCGAAGCGCTGCCACTTCGGCTTCGGCATGGACGTGGTGTTCCACAACCGCTCGCGCGTCGAGGATCCCGGGATGCCGGCCCGCCAGCTCGACACGCTGGAGGAGGTCGCGGGCACCTGCGACGTGCTGATCGCCGCCGTTCCGGCGACGCCCGAGACGCACCACATGATCGGCGGCGCCGTCTTCGCGGCGATGAAGCCCACGGCGGTCTTCGTCAACATCGCGAGGGGCGACATCGTGGACGAGGCGGCGCTGATCGCGGCGCTGGAGGCGGGGCGGATCGCGGGTGCCGGGCTGGACGTCTACGAGTTCGAGCCGAAGGTGCCGGATGCGCTGAAGGCGATGGAGAACGTGACCCTGTTCCCCCATCTCGGCACCGCGACCCTGGAGGTCAGGACGGCCATGGGCATGATGGCGGTGGACAACCTCGTCGCGTTCTTCGAGGACGGCAGCCTGCCCAACCGGGTGTGACCTGAAGGAGGCGCCTTGCGGCGCCACGCCATCTCCGCGCCGCCGCCTTCGGCTCTGGCGCGGGGGTGCGGGTGTCAGCCAGGATCGCCCATGGCCAGACGCCAGTGGCGGCGGCAGAGCGAGACATAGGTCTCGTTGCCGCCGATCTGGATCTGCGCGCCTTCCTTCAGCGGCTTGCCCGAGGCGTCCTGGCGAATGACCATTGTCGCCTTGCGTCCGCAGTGGCAGATGGTGCGCACCTCGCGGATCATGTCGGCCAGCGCCAGAAGGGTGGCCGAGCCGGGGAAGAGCTCGCCCCGGAAATCGACCCTGAGGCCGTAGCACATCACCGGGACCTTCAGGTCGTCCGCCACCCGGGCCAGCTGCCAGACCTGCGCGGGCTCGAGGAACTGCGCCTCGTCGAGGAAGACGCAGGCGACCGGCCGCTCCGCGTGCTGCTCCGCGATCCGCGCGAACAGGTCGTCGCCCGGGGCAAAGGTGTCGGCCGTCTGCCCGATCCCGATCCGCGACCGGATCAGGCCCGCCCCCGCGCGGGTGTCGAGCTGCGCGGTCAGCAGGAACGGCCGCATGCCGCGCTCCGCATAGTTGTGGGCCGCCTGCAGCAGCAGGGTCGACTTGCCCGCGTTCATGGTCGAGTAGTGGAAGTAGAGCTTGGCCATGGCAGGCACCTAGCCGAGCGGCGACAGGCGGGCAAGGGCGCCGGAGGGTGCGGCGCCGTGACACCGGAACGCGGTCCGCGGATCCCGCGTTGGAGGCGCATGGAAACGACGAGGGAGCTCGCCGTGGCGCGGAGGGACGACCGGAGCGGGACGGGCGCAGGCCCGGGCGGACACATGGAAGGTCCCGAGGCGGGCGCCCGCGAGGCATCGGTCGCGCTCACCATCTTCCACCTGATCGAACGGGCGCTGCTGATCGTGGTCGTGCTGATGACCGTGGGCGGCGCGGGGTTCGAGATCTGGAAGGTCTGGGAGAACCGCACCATCACGCTGGCCGACATCCTGCTGATCTTCCTCTACCTCGAGGTCATCGGCATGGTCGCCGTCTTCTATGCCGAGCGGCAGTCGGTCTTCGTCTATCCGATCTTCATCGCCATCACCGCGCTGGCCCGGCTGATCATCCTTCAAGGCAAGGAGATGGCGCCGGAGAACATCCTGTTCGAGGCGGTGGCGATCCTGATCCTCTCCGTCGCGGCGATGATCATCCTGCGGCTGCGCCAAGAGTGAGCCCCGGCGGCGCGCGGCGCGCCCGCGTGTCCCCGGGGATGGCGGCGCGCGGGGCCCCGGCGAGGCATCCCTTCCGTGGCCGGCGTCTGCGATTGCGCATCGCCCGCCCGTCCGCTGCCCGCTCAGGACGCCGGGGCGGCAGGCGCGGATGCGAGGAAGGAGGCGAGGGTTTCGCGCAGGGCGTCCCAGTCCGTGAACTCGTGCGCGCCCCGGGCCGGGTCGTAGGGACGGCCGCGCAGAACGACGTGGCGGATCAGCTGCGAGGCGAAATAGTCGTATTCCCCGGTCTTCACCGCCCCGGCGACCAGCGCCTCGGCATCGGGGGTGAAGCCGGTGCGCATCTCCATCTCGGTCAGGTAGTCCTGCGCCTCCTCCAGCCCCTCGGGGAAGGCGGCGGAGAGGCTGACCGACAGCATCAGGGTCCGCTTTTCCTTCAGCTCCTCGCGGCGGGCGGCCAGCAGCACCTCGAAGGCTTCCGGGTGGCGGCGTTCGTGGACCGGGGCGGCGAGGATCACCGCGTCGGCGCCGTCGAGGGAGACGGCGGCGGTCTTCGCCGTGACGTCCACCAGCGCCACCTCCTGACCCGCGGCCCGAAGGGTGTCGGTGGCGAAACGGGCGATCTTGTGGGTCTGCCCCTCGCATGTGGCGTAGAGGATGAGGATGGTCATGGGCGGCCTCCGTGGTTTCGAGGCACGGTAGGGGAGCGGGGAGGCGGGGGCCTTGTTCTGGATCAAGAGGGGTTGGGCGAGGGTGGGGTGAAACCCCATCCTACCGGAGCGCGGCGAATGCTGCGAAGATGGGTGGGCGTCATGCGGAGGACCTTACGATGATGGCACGGACAACCTCGGTCCCTCCGTCATTCCCGAAGGCGGTGGCCGGGGCCTGGAGGGGCGGCCGGAGCGAGGGCGCAAGAGTGCCGGTTGTTGTGCCGGGTGGGGTGAAACCCCACGCGACGCTTTCCAGTTAGGAGGATTAGGCGACTATGCAAGATAAAATGAAGGGTGCAATTATTGGCGTGCTCGTCAGCTGTCTGTGCGCATTGGTGTTTTGGCTGGGCTTGCAGTCCGGTAGCTTTAGAGCTCAGCGGTTTTGGTATTTCTACTCAGCAATGTTTTATCTCAGCATTTTTCTAGCTTTGTGGTTTTTCTTTCGACATATAATTTGGGAAGTAATCCGGAGAGTATTTAAGAAATGACGAGCTCCTATACGTTTAGAGATGAGGGCTCTCTGCCGCTCGACGACGATGAAGGCGAGACTTTGCTGGGATGCATGAGCAGACACATACCTCCGACCTACAAGAACTGGATCAAGTGTTGGCGATGATCGGGCCGGACGAGGGTGGGGTCACCCTACCGGATCGTGGGGAATGGTGCGACGATGCGCCTGTTTAGTGTGAAAGGCTTGGCAATGAAGGAACGGATAACTCCGCACCTTCCGGCATCGCTGAAAGCGGCGGCGGAGGATTTTGCTTCTAAGTACGGGGTGTCCCTCAACCAGTTCATCTCAATGGCCCTGGCGGAGAAAGTCGGGGCACATCGGGCGTCGAACTTCTTCGCCGAGCGGTCGCAGGATGCGGATGCGGAGCGGGCGGTGCGGTTTCTGGAGGGGCGGCCGGAATGAGGGGGCGCGGGCCGTGGTGGTCGTTGCGGGTGGGGTGAAACCCCACCCGACGCTTTCAAGCCAAGCTTGCTTGGGTGGGCGTCACCCCTGCAACGCCCTGACCCCAAGCTCGCCCTCGTCCCGCGCCTGCATCGCCAGCGCCGCCGCGTGGGAGGCCGCCAGCGTGGTGAAGTAGGGGATCTTGTCCATCAGGGCGACGTTCCTCATCGAGCGTGAGTCCTCGATGGCCCGGGCGCCCTCGGTGGAGTTCATCACCAGCGCCACGCCGCCGTCCTTCATCACGTCGACGATGGTGCGGCCGCCCTCGTAGACCTTGTTCACCTCGGTCGCGGCGATGCCGTTCGCCTTCAGGAAGGCGGCGGTGCCGCGGGTGGCCAGCAGGCTCATCCCGAGGCCGGTCAGGATCCGGGCGGTGTCGAGGAACTGGTCGGTCTTGTCGGCGTCCTTGATCGACAGGAAGGCGGTGCCGGAGGTCGGCAGGGTCACGCCCGCGCCCATCTGCGCCTTGAGGAAGGCCTGGGGGAAGGAGCGGTCCCAGCCCATGACCTCGCCCGTCGAGCGCATCTCGGGGCCGAGCAGGGTGTCGACGCCGGGGAAGCGGGCGAAGGGCAGCACCGCCTCCTTGACCGAGTACCAGGGCATCGCCGGGTCGGCCAGCGTCATCGGGTCGGCATAGGGCAGCGTGTCGTCCGGCCCGGTGCCCGCGGGATAGGGCGGACGGCTGGGGAAGGCCGAGAGCTTCTCGCCGGCCATGAGGCGGGCGGCGATGGAGGCGATGGCGCTGTCCGTCGCCTTGGCCACGAAGGGCACGGTGCGCGAGGCGCGGGGGTTCACCTCGAGCACGTAGATCGTGCCGTCCTTGATCGCGAACTGGACGTTCATCAGGCCGACGACGCCGAGCTTCAGGGCCATGGCGGCGGCCTGGCGCTCCATCTCCTCGATCAGGTCGTCGGGCAGGGTGTGGGGCGGGAGCGAGCAGGCGGAGTCGCCGGAGTGCACGCCGGCCTCCTCGATGTGCTGCATGACGCCCGCGACGTGGACGTCGGTGCCGTCGCAGAGGCAGTCGACGTCCACCTCGGTCGCGCCGGAGAGGTAGCTGTCGAGCAGGACCGGGGTCTTGCCCGAGACGACAACGGCGTCGCGGATGTAGCGGGCGAGGTGGGCGTCGTCGCGCACGATCTCCATGGCGCGCCCGCCAAGGACGTAGGAGGGGCGGATCACCAGCGGGTAGCCGACCTTCTGGGCGATCTCCATGGCCTCGGCGTCGGAGCGGGCGATGCCGTTCACCGGCTGCTTCAGGCCCAGCTCGTTCAGCATGGCCTGGAACCGCTCGCGGTCCTCGGCGAGGTCGATCGCGTCGGGGGAGGTGCCGAGGATGGGGATGCCCGCGTCCTGAAGCGCGTTGGCGAGCTTCAGGGGGGTCTGGCCGCCGAACTGGACGATGACGCCGTGGAGCGTGCCGTTCTCCTGCTCGACGCGGAGGATCTCCATGACGTGCTCGAAGGTCAGCGGTTCGAAATAGAGGCGGTCGGAGGTGTCGTAGTCGGTGCTGACCGTCTCGGGGTTGCAGTTGATCATGATGGTTTCATAGCCCGCGTCCGACAGGGCGTAGCAGGCGTGGCAGCAGCAGTAGTCGAACTCGATCCCCTGGCCGATGCGGTTGGGGCCGCCGCCGAGGATGACGACCTTCCGGCGGTCCGAGGGGCGCGCCTCGTCCTCGACCTCGCCCATGACGGGGGTCTCGTAGGTCGAGTACATGTAGGGCGTCTGCGCCTCGAACTCGGCGGCGCAGGTGTCGATGCGCTTGAACACGGCGGTGACGCCGAGGTTGGTGCGGGCGCGGCGCACCTGTTCCTCTTCCCGGCCGGTCAGGTGGGCGAGGCGGGCGTCGGTGAAGCCCATCATCTTCAGGCGGCGCAGGCCCTGTTCGGTGACGGGCAGGCCCTTCTTGCGCACCTCCGCCTCGGTCTCGACGATCTCGCGGATGCGGGTGAGGAACCAGGGGTCGTATTTCGTCACCGCGTGGATGTCGTCGTCGGACAGGCCGTGGCGCATGGCCTGGGCGATGGTGCGCAGGCGGTCGGGGGTCTGGCGGGCAAGCGCCGCGGTGATGCTGGCGGCGTCGGGGGCGCCGGGGATGTCGATCTCGTCGAAGCCGGTGAGGCCGGTCTCGAGCGATGCCAGCGCCTTCTGCATCGATTCGTGGATGGTGCGGCCGATCGCCATGGCCTCGCCCACCGATTTCATCGCGGTGGACAGGAGGGGTTCGGAGCCAGGGAACTTCTCGAAGGCGAAGCGGGGGATCTTGGTCACGACATAGTCGATGGTCGGCTCGAAGGAGGCGGGCGTCACCTTCGTGATGTCGTTGTCGAGCTCGTCCAGCGTGTAGCCCACGGCGAGCTTCGCGGCGATCTTGGCGATGGGGAAGCCGGTGGCCTTGGACGCCAGCGCGGACGACCGGGACACGCGCGGGTTCATCTCGATCACCACCATGCGGCCGTCGTCGGGGTTCACGGCCCACTGGACGTTCGATCCGCCGGTTTCCACCCCGATCTCGCGCAGCACCGCGATGCTGGCCGAGCGCATGATCTGGTATTCCTTGTCGGTCAGCGTCAGCGCCGGGGCGACGGTGATCGAATCGCCGGTGTGCACGCCCATGGGATCGACGTTCTCGATGGCGCAGACGATGATCGCGTTGTCCGCGCGGTCGCGCACGACCTCCATCTCGAACTCCTTCCAGCCGAGCAGGGACTCGTCGATCAGGATCTGGGAGACGGGCGAGGCGTCGAGGCCGGACTTGCAGTAGTATTCGTATTCCTGCCGGTTGTAGGCGACGCCACCGCCGGTGCCGCCCAGGGTGAAGGCCGGGCGGATGATGGCGGGCAGGCCGACATAGTCGATGGCGGCCATGCACTCGGCCATGTTGTTGGCGATGGTGGCCTTGGGGTTCTCCAGCCCGATCCGCTCCATCGCCTCGCGGAACAGCTTCCGGTCCTCGGCCATCTCGATGGCCTTGCGGTTGGCGCCGATCAGCTCGACCCCGAACTTCTCCAGCACGCCCATCTCGTCGAGCTTCAGCGAGGTGTTGAGCCCGGTCTGCCCGCCCATGGTGGGCAGCAGCGCGTCGGGGCGCTCCTTCTCGATGATGCGCGCGACGATGTCGGGCGTGATCGGCTCGATATAGGTGGCGTCGGCGAGGCCCGGGTCGGTCATGATCGTCGCCGGGTTCGAGTTGACGAGGATGACGCGGTAGCCCTCTTCCCGCAGGGCCTTGCAGGCCTGTGCGCCGGAATAGTCGAACTCGCAGGCCTGTCCGATGATGATGGGGCCCGCGCCGATGATCATGATGGACTTGATATCGGTTCTTTTCGGCATGGCGCATCCCTCGGGCAAATCGCCGGGGGTTATAGCCGTGTGGGGCCGGGGCGCAAGGTCTGTGGTGCGTTCAGCCTGCCGATACGGTGCGCCCGGCCTTGTGGTCGGCGCCGGCGGCCGTGCCGTGGCGCGGCCGCGGGGGACGGAGCAGCATCATCAGCCACAGCGCCGTCATGGCCGCCGCTCCGAGGACCGACAGGTGCGACAGAACCAGCGGGCCAAGGCCGGGCGTCGTCAGCACCGGCAGGCTGAGGGGGGCGAAGACGGCCAGCAGCGTCGCGGGGTGCCAGCGCACCAGCAGTGCCGGAGCGAAGGCGACGGCGGCGAGGAAATGGTGCGCCCAGGCCAGGGGCGAGACCATGGCGAGCGCGATCATCGCCGCCGGCCAGAGCAGCACCCGGTGCGGCCGCCGTGCGAAGGCAACGGCGAAGCCGCCGAGGACGCCCAGCAGCGCCAGCCTGTCCAGCGTCGTCCAGAGCGCGCCCTTGCCGACGACGCCGATGGTCGCCGAATGGGCCTCGTACCCGGGCACCGTCACCTGGCGCGCCAGGATCTCGGCGCCGTGCCATGTCCCGGCGAGCGTGTCGAGCGAGAAGGTCAGCGGCAGCACCACGGCGGTCTGCGAGATGGCGTGCAGCTGGCGCAGGAACGCCGCATGCAGCGGCCAGCCGGCCAGCGCGAGAGAGAGCGCCGCCAGCCCGGCCCCGGTGACGGCGAAGGCGGCGGTGGCGCGTCCCTCCCGCCGCGCGACGAGGAAGACGACGAACAGCGCCGGATAGACCTTGATCGCGGCGGCCAGCGCCAGCGCGGCCCCGGCGACGACCGGCGCGCGGGCGCCCAGCCGCTCGATCGCCAGCACGCACAGGAAGGCCACGAGGATCTGCGGCTGCCCCTGTTCCAGCGCGACCGCGCCGAAGATCGTGCCGTGGAAGACCAGCGCGCCGAACAGCAGGAACAGCGGCAGCGCCAGCACCCGCCCGGTCGCGCGCCAGGCCAGCCAGCTCGTCGCGAGCCCCAGGGCGACGTTGATCCAGAGCGCGGCGCGCGCGAAGGTCGCGAAGCGCAGGGTCTCGGTCAGAGGGGCCACCAGCGCGGCGGTCAGCGGCGGATAGAGATAGGGATAGACATGCTGCCCGTGCCCCGCCGCCGCCGCCATCGCAGCCCACTCGCCGGGCGGGCGCATGGTGAACATCGTCTCGGCCGGGTAGACGAGGTGGGGCGCGCCCGCGGCCAGCGACTGGCCCGCCAGCCAGAGCGCCAGCAGATCCGCCGACATCGGGACGCGCAGAGCGGCGTGAAGGCAGACCGCCAGCGTCACGCACCACAGGACGCTGCGGGTCGCCGTGCCGATCTCTCTGGTCACTGCCTCGCCCCCGCCTGTCGACCTCTGCCCGTCAGGGTGCCCGTCGGCGATGGCGCAAGCGGGGCGGTCCCGGTGCAATTCCGTGGCAGGCCGGCATCAGCCGGCCGTGTCGCCCCCGTAGAGGTAGTCCCGCGTGATCGGCACCGCCTCCTTGTGGTGGGCCAGCTGTGCCTGGAACACCACCTGGGGGCCGTAGCGGAAGGTGAGTTCCGAGGCGATCAGGTAGAAGCGCCACATGCGGCAGAAGCGGTCGTCGTAGAGCGCGCGCACCTTGTCGATGTTGGCGACAAAGCGGTCGTCCCAGTGGCGGAGCGTCTTGGCATAGTGCATCCGCCAGACCTCGACATCGGTGATGTAGAGGCGTTCCAGCTCGATCGCCGCCGTCATCTCGGACATGGCGGGGATATAGCCGCCGGGGAAGATGTACTTCTCGATCCACGCGCTGGTCGCGCCCGGCGGGCCGGAGCGGCCGATGGTGTGGATCAGCGCCACGCCCTCGGGCGCCATGCGCTCTCGGACGGTGCGGAAATAGGTGCGGTACTGCGGCACGCCGACGTGTTCGAACATTCCGACCGACACGATGCGGTCGAAGGTCTCGGTCAGTTCCCGGTAGTCCATCAGCCGGATGTCGATCCGGTCGGCCAGCCCCGCCTCGGCCGCGCGCTGGTTGGCGATGCGGTGCTGTTCCTCCGACAGCGTGACGCCGACGACGCTGGCGCCGTGGTCCTTCGCCAGGGTCAGCGCCATTCCGCCCCAGCCGCAGCCGATGTCGAGGACCTTCATCCCCGGCTCCAGCCGGAGCTTCTTCGCGATGTGCTGCTTCTTCTGCTCCTGGGCCTGTTCCAGCGTGTCGTCGTCGCTGCGGAAGTAGGCGCAGGAGTATTGCTTGTCGGCGTCGAGGAACAGGTCGTACAGGGTCGAGGACAGGTCGTAGTGATGCGCCACGTTGGCGCGCGAGCGGCCGACCGGGTTCCACTGATGGACCGCCCGCAGATAGCGGCGGCTGAGGCGAAGCGGGCGCTGCCACGCCATGGGCGGCGCGTCCGTGGTGTTCGCGACGACGAGATCGAGGAAGCCGCGCACGTCGTCGTTCTCGATCTGGAGCGTGCCTTCCATGTAGCCCTCGCCGACGCCGAGGTCCGGCGTGGTGGCGATCCGGCGCAGAAGGCTCGGGTCGGTCAGGCGGACCGAGACGGGATCGCCGGTGCCGTCCCCGGCGGTCAGCTTCTTTCCCGATGGCAGTGTGACATGCAGCGTGCCCCGCCGCAAAAAGCGCATCAGGAAGGTTTCGAACATCCTTTCCCACATGGCGCGCCCCCTCTCGTTTTCGTTATCACCCGAGCAACCTGCGACATTCTGTCGGGAATTCAAGCAGACTCGGCCGGCTTCGGCCGATGCGGTCCTTGACTTCCCGGTCGCAGGCGGGTGTATCGGCGCGGATCAAGGCCCTTAACCGCAAAGCCCCGGGGGAGTTCCCATGCACGCCTACCGCAGCCACACCTGTGCCGCCCTCTCTGCCCAGAACGTGGGCGAGACCGTGCGCCTGTCCGGCTGGGTCCACCGTGTCCGCGACCACGGCGGCATCCTGTTCATCGACCTGCGCGACCACTACGGCATGACCCAGGTGCTGTGCGATCCCGACTCGGCCGTGTTCAGCCAGGTCGAGAAGGTGCGCGCCGAATGGTGCATCCGGATCGACGGCGAGGTGAAGGCGCGCGACCCAGAGCTCGTGAACCCGAAGATCCCGACCGGCGAGATCGAGGTCTTCGTGCGCGACATCGAGGTGCTGGGCGCGGCGGGCGAGCTGCCGCTGCAGGTGTTCGGCGACCAGGAGTACCCCGAGGAGACGCGGCTGCGCTACCGCTTCCTCGACCTGCGCCGCCAGAAGCTGCACGACAACATCGTGCTGCGTTCCGAGGTGGTGAAGGACCTGCGCCAGCGGATGTGGGACCAGGGCTTCAACGAGTTCCAGACGCCGATCATCACGGCGTCCTCGCCGGAAGGCGCGCGCGACTTCCTGGTCCCCTCGCGCCTGCATCCCGGCAAGTTCTATGCGCTGCCCCAGGCGCCGCAGCAGTTCAAGCAGCTGATCCAGGTGGCGGGGTTCGACCGCTACTTCCAGATCGCCCCCTGTTTCCGCGACGAGGATCCGCGCGCCGACCGTTCGCCCACCGACTTCTACCAGCTGGACGTCGAGATGTCGTTCGTCCGGCAGGAGGACGTATTCGCGACGATCCAGCCGGTTATCCAGGGCTGTTTCGAGCGCTTCGGCGGCCGGCCGGTGGATGCCAACTGGCCGATGATCTCCTATGCCGATTCCGCGCTCTGGTACGGCACCGACAAGCCCGACCTGCGCTGCCCGATCAAGATGCAGGTGGTGTCCGAGCATTTCGCGGGGAGCGGCTTCGCCATCTTCGCGAAGCTCCTGGCGCAGGAGGGCACCGAGATCCGCGCCATCCCCGCGCCCGGCGGCGGGTCGCGCAAGTTCTGCGACCGGATGAACGCCTTCGCCCAGAAGGAAGGGCTGCCCGGGATGGGGTACATCTTCTGGCGCGACGGCGACGACGGGATGGAGGCGGCCGGCCCGCTGGCCAAGAACATCGGCCCCGAGCGGACCGAGGCGATCCGCCAGCAGCTGGGCCTCGGCAAGGGCGACGCGGCCTTCTTCCTCGGCGGCAAGCCCGCCTCGTTCGAGCGGGTGGCGGGCCGCGCGCGCACCGTGATCGGCGAGGAGCTGGGGCTGACCGACCTGAACCGCTTCGCCTTCGCCTGGATCGTCGACTTCCCGATGTACGAGAAGGACGAGGAGACCGGGAAGATCGACTTCTCGCACAACCCGTTCTCGATGCCGCAGGGCGGGATGGAGGCGCTGGAGCGCGATCCGCTGAAGGTGCTGGGCTTCCAGTACGACCTCGCCTGCAACGGCTACGAGCTGGTGTCGGGCGCGATCCGGAACCACAAGCCCGAGATCATGTTCAAGGCCTTCGAGCTGGCGGGATACGGCGAGGACGAGGTCAGGAAGCGGTTCGGCGGCATGGTCAACGCCTTCACCTACGGCGCGCCGCCCCACGGCGGCTGCGCGGCGGGGATCGACCGGATGGTGATGCTGCTCGCCGACGAGAGCAACATCCGCGAGGTCATCATGTTCCCGATGAACCAGCGGGCGGAGGATCTGATGATGGGCGCGCCGTCCGAGCCCACCAACGAGCAGCTGCGCGAGTTGCGGCTGCGGGTGCTTCCGCCGGAATCCTGAGCCCGAGACCCGACATGTACGCCGAGGCCGTCCCCGTCGCCCGCCACGCCCTGAGCCGGATTTCCCACCTGCTCGACATCGTGGAGGCGTCGGGGCGGGCCGAGGCGCTGCTGTCGGCGCGCCTGTCCGAGGACATGTGGCCCTGCCGCGGCCAGCTGGCCAGCGCCACGGGCTTCGTGCTGCGCGCGACCCTGCCGCTGGCCGGGCGCGAGGTGCCGGTGGTGACGCTGGACTCCGACCTCGCCGCCCTGCGCCGCAAGGTGACGGAGGCGGCGGCGCTGCTCGACGGTCTCGACGCGGCGGATTTCGCGGGCGCGGCGCAGCGCGAGGTGGCGCATCGGGCGGGTTTCGCGGACCTCCGGCAGTCGGGCGCGGATTACCTGCGGCTCTTCGCCTTTCCGAACCTCTGGTTCCACGTCGCCATGGCCTATGCCGTGCTGCGGGCCGAGGGGGTCGAGATCGGCAAGGAGGATTATGACGGGCAGCACCGCTACCGGAAGGGGTTCCGGTTCTGAGGGGCTGCCCGGCCTGCACTGGCGATCCAGACGGGGCCGGGCCGAAGACCGGCCTGCCGCTTTTGTCCGAGAACGGAGGCGTCAGTCCTCCAGACTGTCTTCCTTCTTCTCCTCGACCAGCTTCCGCTCTTCCTCCTTGCGCTTCAGGAAGCGGTCGCCGTAGCCCGAGATCTCGCTCTCCGGGATCTCCTCCTTCGCACGGGTGAAGACCTCGTCCTCTTCCTCGTCGATGTGGTGGAGGTAGTCGTGCTCCAGCGTCCTGAACTTCTGGAGCCAGCCCGACGAGCTCATGTCCATGTCGTTCAGCTCTTCCATCAGGTCGTCGAGCTCCTTGTGCTCGGACACCGAGTGGCGGGCGGAATCCTGGCCCCAGGTCTTCGAGATCAGCTTGGAATAGAAGGTCTCCTCCTCGGCGGCGGCGTGGGATTTCACCTCGTGGTAGAACTTCGACCAGGCTTCCTTCCGCTCCTCGCTGGCGCCTTCCGTGCCGCCGATGGTTTCGAGCAGGGCGCGGTGTTCGTCATGGTCGGCCTTGATGGCCTCGTAGATGGATGGCATGCGGTCCTCCGGAAATATGCGACGGGTCAACCAACCCGCGCCGCTCCGGTTCCCTCGGGTCACGAGATCGAGCGGCGGGTCGGCGATGTCCTTCGGCCGCCGCCTCTCGATCTTCATGTCGCGCGTGTCGAAATCCGCGTCCGCGGTCTGCCCGGGCAGCTTGTCGCGCGGCACTGAGGCGGGCGAGGATGCCGGTGCGATGCGGCGGCTCCGCGGGGCCGAACGCGAAATCAACCCTCAGCGATAGCCGAGCGTCTCGGCCATCTCGCCGATGATGCCCGACAGGAAGGCATCGAAGCGGGCGTCGGGCTGGCGGGCCATGAAGTTCTCGGCCACCGGGTCGGGCGCGGCGGTGCTGCTGCGGGCCAGCTGCTGGATCGTCGCGTGGCCGCAGAACGGGACGTAGAACTCGGAATATCCGCCCTCGTGGACCAGCACCAGCTTGCCGCCGCACAGGTTGTCGGCCAGCGCCATGGTCCGCTCGGTCAGGGCGCGGAAGGTTTCCGCCGTCGCCATCATCCGCGCCAGCGGATCCATCAGCCCGGCGTCGAAGCCGCAGGCGACCACGATGGCGTCGGGTTCGAATGCGGTGAGCGCCGGAGCGACGAGGCGGTCGAAGGCCTCGAGATACCCCTTGTGGCCGGTGCCCGCGGGCAGGGGGACGTTCAGGTTGAACCCTTCGCCCGCGCCGGTGCCGCGGTCGCCGAAGAAGCCGGTGTCCTGCGGATAGTTCCTCTCCTGGTGCATGGAGATAGTCAGCACGTCGGCGCGGTCGTAGAAGATCGCCTCGGTCCCGTTGCCGTGGTGCACGTCCCAGTCGAGCACGGCGATGCGGCTTGCCGTCTTCGCGGCATAGGCGCGCTCGACCGCGATGGCGATGTTGGCGAGCAGGCAGAAGCCGTTGGGCTTGTCGGGCAGGCAGTGGTGGCCGGGCGGACGCGACAGGGCATAGGCGTTGTCGAGTTCACCGGCCAGCACCTTGTCGAGCGCGGTGCAGGCGAGGCCCGCCGAGAGCGTCGCCATCTCGAAGCCGCCGGGGCCGAAGGGGGTGCGGATGCCGATCTCCCCCCCGCCCGCGTCGGAGAGACGCTTGAACTCGGTCAGGAAGGCTTCGGGGTGGACACGGCGCAGATCCTCCATCGTCGCGGGCGGCGCGGATTGCGCGGCGAGCTCGGAGAGAAGGCCGGTGACGTCCAGCATGTTCTTCAGCCGCCGCTTCGTCTCGGGCGATTCGGGAAGGCCCCCGGCCGCCATGGGCTGCACCAGTCCGCCGACGGGGAGGTACTGCGCATAGTTGCCGCCGCCGTGCCAGAAGCAACGTTCGTCCCAGAAGAAGCCTGTGGTCATGGTGCGCCCTCGTCCCTTGATGTCCGTTGCCCCCCTGTGTCGCCGCTTCGCCCCCCGCCGTCAACGCGCGGCGCGGGCCCGGGCGGGGGCGAGGGTCCGTGCCACCAGCCACTTGTGCTTGCCGAGAGGGCGGATCCGGGCGAACCCCCGCGCCTCGAACATCCCGAGGGCGCCGTTGAAGAGGAAGGCGCCCGAGACCTTGCGCCCGTCCGTGTCCTCGGGGAACGCCTCGACCTGGCCGCCACCCGCTTCGGCGATGGCGTCGAGCGCACCGTCGAGCGCGGCGGAGGCCACCCCGCGGCCGCGGTGGGTCCTGCCGACGAAGAAGCAGGTGATGCGCCAGTCGGCCGGTACGGGATCGCCGGCGAGATAGGCGCGGCGGTTCTTGATCCGCGGAAGCTCGGCCGGGGGGCCGTACTGGCACCATCCGACACAGGCCGCGTCCTCGAACACCAGGGCGGCATGGGCCCGGCCTTCGCTCACCAGGGCCTTCTTCTCGTCCCGGTTCATGCCTGCCGAAACGCCCCAGCCGGGGCCCTTCGCATGGAAGCCCATGCACCAGCAGCCGCCCCAGACTCCGTTGTGCGCCTCGGCGAGGGCGGCGAAGGCGGGCCATGTATCGGGCGAGAGCAATCTGATGGCGAAGGCGGACATGGGATCCCCGGCCTGAGTCGGCGCGATGATAGGCCGGGAAACCGCGCGCGGGAAACTTTCCTGCGCCGCCTTCTCCGGCGCGGTCGCATGCGATAGCCTCCGGCGATGGACCTCCCCGACCTGACCCGCCTCGCCGTCCCCGGCGCGGAGATCGCGGTGCGCGTGACCCCGAAGGCGTCGCGCGAGCGGATTGTCGCCGGAGAGCCGTTGCGCGTCTACGTCACCGTCGTGCCGGAGGACGGGAAGGCGAACGCCGCGGTGGTGAAGCTGCTGGCGAAGGCGCTGGGGCTGCCGAAGACGCGGCTGGTGCTGGTGCGCGGCGACACGGCGCGCGACAAGGTGTTCCGGGTCGCGTGACTCAGTCCCGCTGGAGGCGGTAGACGCCTTCGGGCAGGTCCAGCGCCGCGGCGAGGTCGCGGACCATGGCGATGGACAGCGTCACCTTCTGCACCTCGCCGCTGCGCGCGTCGAGCTGTTCGACCGTCACGCAATCCTCGAAGGCGTTGATCGTCACGTCCTCCTGCCGGTAGGGCGCGGGATCGTCGACGAGGGTGACGACGGTGGCGTCGAAGTCGTGCTCGATGGTGAACATGAGTCCGAGCTTAGGCCCGCACCGGGCGGGTGCAAGGGCAATCGGCTCAGCCGCGGGCGCGGCGGACGCGGCGCCGGTGCAGGGCGTAGAGGACGGGCGCGAGGACGCGTTCGTAGAGCGCATCGGCCACCGCGTGCACCCTGGGGCGGCGCACGAGGCGGGCGAGCCAGCGCAGGCGCGGCAGCTCGTCCCAGACCGCGGCGAAGGCGTCGAGCCCGGCCAGCAGCTCGCCATCCTTCACGACGTGCAGGCGGCGGGCGGCGGTATCGGGGGTGAGGCCCCAGTCGGGCAGGGCGTCGCTGTCGAGGCCGCGGAAGGACAGCGGCAGGTCCTGCGCCTCGGCCGTGCGGCGGTAGGCGTCGATCTCGCGGCGGCAGACCGGGCAGGTGTGGTTGTAGATGACGGTGACGGGTTTGGTCATGTCGATGACATATGCGCGAGGCGGCTGCGGGACAGGAAAAATCGCTCCGCTGCGTCTGGCCGTCGCGGCAGGGGCGCGTATTGTCGGGGCAGCCAGGAACGGAGGCGGGCGATGCGGTTGATTGCGGTTCTGGGTCTGCTGGTGCTGGGCGCCTGCAGCGTGCAGTCTCCTCTCGTGGTCCGGTCGCCGGGGACGCCGCCGATCGACAGCGCGGCGCGCGGCCAGAGCGCGGCGCGCACCTTCGTCTCGGTGATCGAAACGGTCGAGCCGGTGGCCGAGCGCGAGTGCCGCGCCCGCACCGTGGGGGTGAACTGCGACTTCGTGATCGTCGTTGACGATCGAGTGGGCCTGCAGCCGAACGCCTTCCAGACGCTGGACCCGGAGGGGCGGCCCATCGTCGGCTTCACCCTGTCGCTGATCGCGGCGGCGCGGAACGCGGACGAGCTGGCCTTCATCCTGGGGCACGAGGCCTCGCACCATATCGAGGGCCACATCGAGCGCGGGCGGCAGTCGGCCTACGAGGGGGCGGTGCTGCTGGGCACCCTGGCGTCGGCCAGCGGCGCGAGTGCCGCGCGGGTGCGCGAGGCGCAGCAATACGGCGCGGCGCTGGGCGCGCGGCGCTATTCCAAGGATTTCGAGCTGGAGGCCGATGCGCTCGGCACGGTGATCGCGCTGCGGGCCGGCTATGACCCGGTGCGCGGGGCCGAATACTTCATGCGCACGCCGGATCCGGGCAACCGTTTCCTCGGCACCCATCCACCCAACGCGCAGCGGATCGCCACCGTCCGGCGGGTCGCTGCCGGGTTGTAGGTATACGTCCGATTCGCGGGACGCGTGCATCGGCGCCTCTTTTTCAGGCAACTTGTCTTCTGCGCCGTCTGCGCCGCGGGGTTAATCTTTGCCATCTCCCGGCCACTGTTTCGCCCCGAAGCGGCCGCGGGTGTTTTCTCGGACCTCAACTCCAAGCCTTTTGCATTTCCTGCATTCTCCTTTAGGTTGTTGAAAGAAGGCGCAGCCCGGGCCGCGCCAGAGAAACGTCCATCTCCGTCGCATCCCCGCGATGCATGGCGGCGCAGAGAAAGGATCCTTGTCATGACCATGGAGTTCAACATCCGGACCGGCCATCACGAGCCCCTCGTTCGGGATGCTTCCATCGCGCTCGACCACAGCGAGCGGTCCGATACCTCGGGCCAGACGCATTTCGAGATCGACCTGGCCGGGGGCACGCGGATCCTTTGTGCCGAGGGGCGCCTTTCGGTCGAAGACCTGCATGCCGGCTCGATGGTCTGGACCCTCGACCACGGGTTGCAGCCCCTGAAGGTGCTGCACCGCAACCGCGTCCGCTTCACTCCCGCCAACGGGCACATGCGCCCGATCCGCATCTCGGCCGGGGCGCTGGGACGTGGCTGCCCGACGAGCGACCTCGTGATGGCCCCGGAGAACCGGGTGCTGGTCACCGGCTGGCGGGCCGAGCTGTTCTTCGGCCGGGCCGAATACCTGGCTCCGGCCCATGCGCTGCTGTCGATGCCGGGGATCGAGCGCGTGACGGATTGCGACCACGTCGACTATTTCGGTCTGGTCTTCGCGCAGCGCGCGATCCTCGAAGTGGGCGGGATCATGGCCGACGGCCAGTTCCTGGGCGCGTCGAGCCGCGGAGCGCTGGGACGCAAGCAGCGCGACTCTATCTCGGCGCTGCAATTGTTCAGCCCCGACGACGAAGACGGCAGGTGATCCTCGCGGGCCCTTCGGGGCCCGCATTTCTTCGGAGGATCAGGCGGGACGTCCCCAGAGGTCGTACTCGTCCGCCTCTTCCACGGAGACCTTGAGGATGTCGCCCGGCTTCAGCCCCTCGAACCCCTCGTCGATGAAGAGCGTGCCGTCGATCTCGGGCGCGTCGCCCTTGGTGCGGCAGGTGGCCGCCTCGTCGTCCACCTCGTCCACGATCACGTCGAGCGTCGTGCCGACCCTGGCCTCGAGCTTCGCGGCCGAGATGGCCTGCGCCTTCTCCATGAACCGCTCCCACCGCTCCTGCTTCACCTCCGCCGGGACGTGATCCGGCAGCGCGTTCGACCGCGCACCCTTGACGTCCTCGTACTGGAAGCATCCGACCCGGTCGAGCTGCGCCTCGTCGAGCCAGTCGAGGAGCGTCTGGAACTCGGCCTCCGTCTCGCCCGGGTAGCCGACGATGAAGGTCGAGCGGAGCGTGATGTCGGGGCAGGTCGCGCGCCAGGCGGCGATCTCGTCCAGCGTCCGTGCCGCCGCGGCGGGGCGCGCCATGCGCTTCAGCGTGTCGGGATGGGCGTGCTGGAACGGGATGTCGAGGTAGGGCAGCACCAGCCCCTCGGCCATCAGCGGGATCAGCTCGCGGACGTGGGGATAGGGATAGACGTAGTGCAGACGGACCCAGGCGCCGAGGCTTCCGAGATCGCGGGCGAGGTCGGTGATGTGGGCGCGGTGGCCGTTCGCCTCGGCGTGTTTCAGGTCGACGCCGTAGGCGCTGGTGTCCTGCGAGATGACCAGCAGCTCCTTCACGCCCGCCGCCACCAGCCGTTCCGCTTCGCGCACCACCGCGTGGGCGGGACGCGAGGCGAGGCGGCCGCGCATGTCGGGGATGATGCAGAAGCGGCACTTGTGATTGCAGCCTTCCGAGATCTTCAGGTAGCTGTAGTGCCTTGGCGTCAGCGACACGCCCGAGGCCGGCAGCAGGTCGATGAACGGATCGGGGTCCGGCGGCACGGCGGCGTGCACGGCGTCGAGCACCTGTTCGTACTGGTGCGGGCCGGTGACGGCGAGAACCTTGGGGTGGGCGCCGGTGATGTACTCGGGTTCGGCCCCGAGGCAGCCGGTGACGATGACCCGGCCGTTCTCGGCCAGCGCCTCGCCGATGGCGTCGAGCGACTCGGCCTTGGCGGTGTCGAGGAAGCCGCAGGTGTTCACGATCACCGCGTCCGCGCCGCTGTAGTCGGGTGAGATGCCGTAGCCCTCGGCGCGGAGCCGCGTGAGGATGCGTTCCGAGTCGACCAGCGCCTTGGGGCAGCCGAGGGAGACCATGCCGATGGTCGGCTGGCCGGGACGGGGCGCGTCGCCGGGCCTGGCCTTCGGGGCCAGGTCGGGGCGCAGATCGGGCGGATTCTGGGACATGCTGCGCGCTATAGCCGATGGCGCGCAGGGTGCAACTGCAAAGCCTGCGGGACGTGACGGCGTGGACGGATTCCGCTAGGATCCGGGGCCGGTGACGGCAGTCGGAGGCGGTGTTGGAGCAGGCGGGACGGTTTCTTGCGTATCGCCGGGCGGTTCTGCTGCTGGCGCTCGGCTACTGGCTCTACCAGTTCCGCCACCTCGGGGAGGCCGGATTCGGCTGGCAGTTCCGCTATCTCACCATCTGGGCCCTGACCGCCTCCCTGCTCTCGGCCTTCGCGGTGCTGCGCCATGCGCGCGGGCGGGGGACACGTCCCGACACGCTGGCCTCGGTCGCGGCGGTGCTGAACGCGCTTGTGGTGCTGCTCTACTGGCGGCTCTACCTGATCGACCCGGCGCTGGTGAACGGGGCGAACGGGATCGTCTGGTGGCAGGAATACTACCTGCACCTCGCCGGGCCGGTGCTGCAGTGGATCGACGCGCTTCTCCTGATGGGCGCCTTCCGGGCGCCGCTGCGGGTACTGGGCGTTCTTGCGGTGCTGGTCCTTGCCTATGTCGGCTGGATCGAGCTTGCCGTCGCGCCGCTGAACGCCACGCCCGTGGGCGACGCGACCTCGGGGCTGCCCTATCCGTTCCTGAACGACCTCGATCTCGCGGACCGTCTGCGCTTCTACCTCTCGACCTCTGCCATGGCGGTGCTGTTCACCGGGCTCGGCTGGGGGATCTGCCTGGCCCGGCGCATGGTTCTGCGGCGGCGATTGGCGGCGGCGGAATAGGGGGCGCGGGATGCTGTCGGCCGTGGATGTCCGCCCCGCCTTCGACCCGCTGCCGCCCGAGCACCGCGCCCTGGCCGAGGCGGCCGAGGCCCGCGCCGTCGCCCTTGGCGCACCGGGGGCCGAGGGGCGGGTGCCGGGGCTTGTCGGTACCTCGGGGCGCGTCGGCTGGGCGGCGGTGCGGATGGCGCGCGGGCTGGTCGGGCGCGACGGGGCGGGGTTCTGCGAATGGGGCTCGGGCCTTGGACTTGTCACCCTGCTGGCCGAGCGGGCGGGGTTCGACGCATGGGGGATCGAGCTGGAGCCGGTGCTGGTGGCCGAGGCGCGCAGGCTGGCCGCGGCCCACGGCGGGCGGGCCCGCTTTGCCGTCGGGAGCTACAAGCCCGAGGGGTTCCTGGCGGGCGAGACACGGGCGGCAGACCTTGGGCCGGTGGAGGGCCTGCCGCTGTTCGGGGCCGACGTCACCTTCGTCTTCGGCTGGCCTGCCGAGGTCCGGGCGGTGTCGAAGATGTTCGCCGACCATGCACCCGAGGGGGCGCTGCTGCTGCTCTACCGTGGCGGCGCCGACCTGACCGCCTGGCGTCAGGACCGGTCGCCCGCCGCCAGCAGCGCCGCGAGGCCGCTGCGGTAATCGGGGTATTTCAACGTCACGCCGAGGTCGCGCTTGATGCGCGTGTTGTCGACCTTCTTGCTCTCGGCATAGAAGCTGCGCGCCATCGGCGACATCTCGGCGGTCTCGAAATCCACTTCCTCGGGCAGCGGCAGGCCCAGCAGTTCGGCGGCATGGGCGATCACGTCCTGCGGCGGCGCCGGGTCGTCGTCGCAGACATTGTAGATCGCGCCCGGATCGGGACGGGCG
This sequence comes from Oceaniglobus roseus, assembly GCF_002869745.1. Taxonomy (GTDB): domain Bacteria; phylum Pseudomonadota; class Alphaproteobacteria; order Rhodobacterales; family Rhodobacteraceae; genus Oceaniglobus; species Oceaniglobus roseus. Next base: position 36,042 of record NZ_PNOS01000031.1, on the reverse strand, counting down.
ATCGAGGCGGCGAGCACCCGGGCGATGTCCTCGACATGGATCCGCGAGAACACCTGGCCCTCCTTCACGATCCGCCGCGCCGTGCCGTTCAGGACCTTGGAGAAGGGGCCGCGGCCGGGGCCGTAGATGCCCGCAAGGCGGAAGATGTGGAGCGGCAGTCCGCTCTCTTCCGCCAGCGCCTGCCACTGGCCTTCCGCCCGCACACGGTGCTGTCCGCGCCGGGTGGAGGGGGTGAGCGGCGTCGTCTCGTCCACCCAGCCGCCCTGGTGGTCGCCGTAGACGCCGGTGGTGGAGAGGTAGCCGACCCATCCGAGATGCGGCGCGGCGGCGGCGATGGCGGCGCGCGCCCCGGCGTCGGCCAGCACGGGGTCGCCGTTCTCGTCCGGGCCGGCGGAGACGAGCAGGTGCGTCGCGGTGGCGAGGTCGGGGGCGATCGCGTTGCCCGGCCAGACCAGCGGGGTGACGCCGGTCGCCGCGATCTCCTCCGCCTTGTCGGCGCTGCGGGTGGTGCCGGTGATCCGCCATCCTTCCGGCAGGAGCAGGGCGGCGAGGGCGCGGGCCGAGTAGCCGTGGCCGAAGCTGAACAGATGCTTTTCCATGGCGCCGAGGTTTCGCAGATTTTCCGGCGGCGGCAAGCGGGTTGCCCCTTTGTGCGGTGCGGCGCGGCAGCGGGCCGACGCGCCGCGTCCGGGGCCTGGCGCCGCGTCGGCCCTTGACCCCCGGCCGCGCGCCGTGGCTATGCTGCGCCGTGGCACGGGCAAAGAAGACAACAGGCAAGGCGGTGGCAGCGCGCAGGTTCCGGCCCGGACGGTGGCTGGCGCTCTGGACCGTGCGCCTGGTGCTGTTCGCCGCCGCGGTGCTGTTCATTGCGGTGGGCTGCTTCGCCGTCTTCGATCCGCCCACCACCCCCTACATGCGGGCCGAGCGCCAGCGCCTCGGCGCCATCGACCATGAATGGGTGCCGATCGACGATGTCGCCCCGGCGATGGCGCGTTCGGCCGTGGCGGCGGAGGATGCAAACTTCTGCGAGCACTGGGGCTTCGACATGACGGCGATCCGCATGGCGCTGGAGGACGGCGCGGCGCGCGGCGCCTCGACCATCAGCCAGCAGGTGGCGAAGAACCTCTATCTCTGGCAGGGCCGCTCCTGGACCCGCAAGGCGCTGGAGGCCGTCATCACCCCGGCGATCGAGCTTGTCTGGAGCAAGCGGCGGATCCTCGAGGTCTATCTCAACATCGCCGAGTTCGACGAGGGCGTGTTCGGCGTCGATGCCGCCGCCCAGCATTACTTCGGCGTGACCCCGGCCAAGCTGAGCGATACCCAGGCCGCGCGGCTGGCGGCGATCCTGCCCGATCCGAAGGGACGCTCGGCCAGCCGGCCGAGCGATTTCGTCCGCAAGCGGGCCGCGCAGGTGCGCGACGGGGCGGCCACGATCCGCGCCGATGGCCGCGCCGCCTGTTTCGAGGGTTGATTCGCCGTGGTAAGGGGGGCATCAATCCCCGACCCCTTCCCCTGGTGAACTCCCCATGAACCGTCTGTTCCACGTCCCGCTGTCGCCCTTCTGTCGCAAGGTGCGGCTGAGCCTTGCCGAGAAGAAGATCGAGGTGGAGCTGGTCGAGGAGCGGTACTGGGAGAACGACCCCGACTTCCTGCGCCGCAACCCGGCCGGCAAGGTGCCGGTGCTGCGCATGGGCTCGCAGATCCTGAGCGAGAGCGTGGCGATCTGCGAATACATCGAGGAGCTGCATCCCGAACCGCCCCTGCTGCCCGCCGACCCCGAGGGCCGTTTCGAGGTGCGCCGCCTGATCGGCTGGTTCGACGACAAGTTCCACCGCGAGGTGACGTCGAAGCTGCTTTACGAGCGGGTGAACAAGAAGGTCATGGGGCTCGGCTATCCCGACAGCACGAACATCAAGCAGGGGGCGAAGGCGATCAAGTTCCACCTCGACTACATGGCGTGGCTGCTGGACCAGCGCCGCTGGCTGGCGGGCGACGCGATGACGCTGGCCGATTTCGCCGCCGCGGCGCACCTGTCCTGCCTCGACTACATCTCGGACGTGGACTGGAACCGGAGCGAGACGGTGAAGGACTGGTACGCCAAGATCAAGTCGCGCCCCGCCTTCCGGTCGATCCTGGCCGACCAGATCTCGGGTTTCCTGCCGCCGCCGCATTACGCCGACCTGGATTTCTGAGGCGGCGGACCGGGTTTCGGGGGCTTTGCCCCCGGCCCTTCGGGCCTCCCCCAGGATATTTGTGAAGCAAAGATGGGATGTCCGTGTCCTCTGATCTGAAAGCTGCGCTGGAGGCGGAGGCGATGGACGCCGGGTTCGCGGCCATGGGCGTGTGCAGGCCGGACGCGATCCCGGACGCGGCGGGGCGGCTGTCGGCCTTCGTGGCCGCGGGGCGGCACGGGCAGATGGGATGGATGGCCGAGCGGATGGGCTGGCGGGGGGATCCGACAGCCCTGTGGCCCGCGGCGCGGTCGGTCGTCATGCTGGCCGAGAGCTATGCGCCGGAGGTCGATCCGCTGGCGGTGCTGGAGCGGCCCGACCTCGGGGCGGTCAGCGTCTATGCGCGGGGAAAGGATTACCACGACATCGTCAAGAAGCGGCTGAAGCGGGTGGGGCGCTGGCTGCTGGAACGGTGCCCGGGCGAGGAGATCAAGGTCTTCGTCGACACCGCGCCGGTGATGGAGAAGCCTCTGGCCCAGGCGGCGGGGCTGGGCTGGCAGGGCAAGCACACGAACCTTCTGGGGCGCGAGATCGGCAACTGGGTGTTCCTCGGGGCGATCTTCACCACGGTGGAGCTGGAGCCGGACGCGCTGGAGGCCGAGCACTGCGGCAGCTGCACCCGCTGTCTCGACATCTGCCCGACGGCGGCCTTCCCGGCGCCGTTCCAGCTGGATGCGCGGCGCTGCATCTCCTACCTCACGATCGAGCACAGGGGGCCGGTGGACGAGGATCTGCGGCCGCTGCTCGGGAACCGGATCTACGGCTGCGACGACTGCCTGGCGGTCTGTCCCTGGAACAAGTTCGCCGCCGCGGCGCGGGATCTGCGCTATCGTGGCGGGGGCGATCTGGACGCGCCGCGGCTGGCGGATCTGGCGGCCCTGGACGATGCGGGCTTCCGGGCGCGGTTCTCGGGCAGCCCTATCAAGCGCATCGGACGGGATCGTTTTGTGCGAAATGTGTGCTATGCCATTGGCAACGCGGCGGATTCGGTGCAGGTGCAGGTGCTGGAGCCGCTTCTGGCCGATGCCGACCCCGTGGTGCGCGATGCGGCGGCCTGGGCGAGGCGACGGTTGACGGAGGAACGGCCCTCGCCGGGGGGGCGGCGGAAGGACGGTCGATAGGGGACGGGCGGCGCGCGGTGCTGGGACGTAGCATTCTCCACAAGCTCGGGACGGGCTTCGAGCGGGTCATGGACGCCGCGCTCCGGAATCGCGACGCGAGCCCGGTTCTGGACGGCTATCGCGGCTTCGCGACGCCCGACCGGCTGATCCTGCGCGGCCGGGTGCTGACCGCGTCGCGCCGCACCGCGCCGCTGCCGGACCAGGGGAAATACGCCAACCTGCGCCAGATGCTGTCCCTGTTCCTGACCGACGAGGTGGCGGGCGTCACCGTCCAGGCGCGTGGCCTGACCGCGGTGAGCGACGGCGAGGGCTATGTCTGGCTCGAGGTCCCGCGGGAGGGCGAGGGGCCGGGCTGGCACCAGGTCGAGACGGTCATCGTGGGCGGTCAGGATCCGCCGGTGCCGTTTCCGGTGATGGTGCCCTCGCGCGAGGCGCGGCTCGGCATCATCTCGGACATCGACGACACGATGATGAAGACCGGGGCCTATTCGCTGCCGAGGAACCTCTGGACCACCTTCACCGGCTCGGCCCTGACGCGGAAGGTGTTCCCGGACGCCGTGGTGCTGATGGATCACCTGCACGCCCACGGCCGGAACCCCGTCTTCTACGTCAGTTCCAGCCCCTGGAACCTGCACTATTTCCTGGACAAGGTCTTCGCCCGTGCCGGGCTGGTGGCGGGGCCGATGTTCCTGCGCGATTTCGGCGTCGGCACCGCCGCGAAGGGCGGCAACGCCCATGCCGAGCACAAGGGCGCGGCGATCGAGCGGATCCTCGCGGCAAATCCCGATCTGCCCTTCGTCCTGTTGGGCGACACCGGGCAGCACGATGCCGAGATCTATCACCGCGTCTGCGAGCGGGCAGGGGGCCAGGTCGCCGGCGTGATCCTGCGCGAGGCGGGCCGGAGCCTGGGCGAGGAGGAGCGCCAGAAGATGGCGGCGATGCGCAACATGGGGGTCTTCGTGCACGGCGGCGCCGACTTCACCGGCGTGGCCGAGGCTCTGGACCGCGCGGGGATTGCGGTCTAAGGGCTGGACCCGTTCCCTTCCGGAAGGCCCTTCATGTCCCCGTTCCGCGGTATCCTGTTCAAGCTCGGCTCGGTCACGCTGTTCGTGCTGATGTCGGCGCTGATCAAGGGGGCCTCGGCCGAGGTGCCGCCGGGGCAGGCGGTGTTCTTCCGCTCGGCCTTCGCGGTGCCGGTGATCCTCGGCTGGCTGATGTGGCGGGGGGAGCTTTCGACCGGGCTCGCCACCGTCAACCCCATGGGGCACGTCTGGCGGGGGGTGGTCGGGACCACCTCCATGGGCCTCGGCTTCGCCGGGCTCTATTTCCTGCCGCTGGCCGAGGTGCAGGCGATCCAGTACGCCGCGCCGCTGCTGGTCGTCGTCTTCGCCGCGATGTTCCTGGGCGAGGAGGTGCGGCTGTTCCGCCTGTCGGCCGTGGCGATGGGGATCGCCGGAGTGCTGATTGTGCTCTCGCCGCGGCTCACGGCGCTTTCGGGCGGATCGGTCGAGCCGGAAGAGGCGCTGGGCGCGATGCTGGTGCTGATGTCGGCCACCTGCGCGGCGCTGGCGCAGGTCTTCGTGCGCAAGCTGGTCAAGACCGAACAGACCTCGGCCATCGTCTTCTGGTTCTCGATCACCGCCTCGGTCATGGCGCTGTGCTCGTTGCCCTTCGGCTGGGCGGTGCCCAGCCCCAAGGTCGCGGCGATGCTGGTGGCGGCGGGGCTGCTTGGCGGCTTCGGGCAGATCCTGCTGACCACGAGCTATCGCCTGGCCGACGTGTCGGTGGTGGCGCCGTTCGAATACGCCTCGATCCTCCTGTCGGTCGGCATCGGCTATGCCGTCTTCGGCGAGACGCCGACGCTCGTCATGCTGGCCGGGGTCGCGGTGGTGATCGCCGCCGGGATCTTCATCATCTGGCGCGAGCGCGCGCTGGGGCTGGAGCGTGCCAAGGGCCGCAAGGTGATGACGCCGCAGGGCTGAGCGCCCGATCGCCGATCCGGGGCGGGATCGCGGGAATGTGCCTTGGGCGACCCCGGCGGATTTGCTATCGCTGCGGCAGGTTTGGTCCGGCATGGCGGGCCGGTTTCGGAAGGGCCCTGGCATGAAGACCGCGACCATCGCCGCCATCCGGTTCGGTTACGGGCTGGGCCCGGAGGGGCAGCCCGACTCGCCCGATGCCGTGCTGAAGTCGCTGAAACTGCCGGACAAGGTGGCCCAGGCCTATCCGATGCTGGACCTTGCCGCCGCGCAGAAGATGGTGACCGAGGTGCACGCGCTCGCTCGGAAGGTGAAGGGCGGGGGAAAGGCGGCGGCAGAGCGGCGCACCGCCAAGCAGAAGGAGATCAACCTCGAGACCTTGGGCGCCCTGCGCGTGAGCCTCGCGCGGATCGCCGAGACCTCCTCGCCGTTCCGCGAGCGCCTGACCACCTTCTGGTCCGACCATTTCACGGCGCCGGTCCGCGGCGTGAGCCTGACGCCCTTCGCCATCGCCAAGATCGATGGTGCCCTTCGGCCGAACCTCACCGGCCGCTTCGCCGACCTGCTGAGCGCCGCCGTGCTCCATCCGGCGATGCTGCTCTACCTCGACCAGACCTCCTCGGTCGGCCCCAATTCGCCGGCAGGCAAGAAGCGGAACCTCGGCCTGAACGAGAACCTGGCGCGCGAGGTGCTGGAACTGCACACCATGGGCGTCGGCGGGTCGTTCACACAGGACGACGTCCGCCAGTTCGCAGAGCTTCTGACCGGGCTGGACTTCCGCGCCGCCCGGGGCTTCGCGTTCCTCCCCCCCAAGGCCGAACCCGGGGCGGAGACGATCCTGGGCCAGAGCTATGGCGGCGAGCAGCCTGCGCGCCTCGACGACATCCTCGCGTTCCTCGACGATCTCTCGGTCCACCCCGACACCGCCGCCCATGTCTCGCGCAAGCTGGCGGTGCACTTCGTGTCCGACGATCCGCCGCAGGCGCTGGTCGACCAGATGAGCGCCACCTGGACGAAGACGGGCGGCGACCTGTTCGCCGTCTACGATGCGATGCTCCGCCATCCCGATGCCTGGACGCCGGTCTTCGCCAAGGCCAAGCAGCCGTTCGACTTCGTGGCTTCCGGCATCGTCGCCCTAGGGATCGGGGGCGACGAGATCATGGCGATGGACGACAAGAAGTTCCGCCGCGCGATGTTCCGCACGCTCAACGTGATGGGGCAGCGGTTCATGCTGCCCGGGGGGCCCAACGGCTGGCCGGAAGAGGCCGAGGCCTGGATCACCCCGCTCGGCGTGTCGCAACGGATCCTCTGGGGGCTCCAGGTCCCCTCGATGCTGCGCAAGGAACTGCCCGACCCCCGCAGCTTCGTGACGCGGGTGCTGGACGATGCCGCCTCGCCGCGCCTGGTCTGGGCCGTCGGCGCCAGCGAGACGGTGCCGCAGGGGGTGGGGCTGGTCTTTGCCTCGCCCGAATTCAACCGCCGCTGATCCGGCACAGGAAAGGACGCAGCGATGCCCAAGACCCTTACCCGGCGCGGCCTGCTGACCCGCGGCGCGGCGCTCATCGGCTGTTCGGCCGCCGCCTCTCCGCTGATGACCACCGTGACCTTCGCCGCCGCCCCCTGGGACGCGCGGCTGGTGACGATCATCCTGCGCGGCGCGATGGACGGGCTCGACGTCGTGCGCCCCGTGGGCGATCCGGATTATGCCGCGGCCCGCGCGGGGCTTCTGAAGGAGACGGCGCCGGGCCTGCCGCTGGACGGCTTCTTCGAGCTGAACCCGGCCCTGTCGCCGCTGATGCCGCTCTGGAAGGCCGGGCAACTCGGCTTCGTGCAGGCGGTTTCGACCCCCTACCGCGATAAGCGCAGCCATTTCGACGGCCAGGACATCCTGGAGGCGGGCACCGGGCTTGACGTGCCGGACCATACCCGGCGCGACGGCTGGCTGAACCGGATGCTGCAGACGCAACCGGGCGTGGAGAGCAGCACCGCCTATGCCATCGGCAGCGACGAGATGAAGGTGCTGGAGGGGCAGGCGCCGGTGATGAACTGGTCGCCCAATGCCGAGCTTTCGGTCTCGCCCCAGGCGCGGCTGCTGCTGAACGAGATCTACCACGACGACCCGCTGTTCCGGGACTCCGCGACCGAGGCGATCGAGCTTGCGGCCCTGCGCGAGCGCGACGGGGCGCAACTGGTCGGGGACGCGGCGTTGCCCGGGGGCAAGCTGATTCCCGAGGAGGAGCTGGCCGCCTTCACGGCCGGCCGGCTGCGCGAGGAATCCCGCATCGCCGCCTTCTCGATCAACGGCTGGGACACCCACCGCGACCAGCAGAAGGCGCTGCCCCGCACGCTGAACCGGCTGGCGCGGACCGTCCTGGCCCTGCGCAAGGGGCTTGGCCCGGTCTGGGAGCGCACCACCGTGCTGGCGATGACCGAGTTCGGCCGCACGGTGCGCGAGAACGGTTCGGGCGGGACGGATCACGGCACCGGCGGCGCGATGCTGCTGGCCGGGGGCGCGGTGCGCGGCGGCAAGGTCTATGGCAAGTGGCCGGGGCTGTCCGAGACCGCCCTCTACGAGCGGCGCGACCTGATGCCGACGGCCGACGTGCGGGCCTATGCCGCCTGGGCTTTGCACGGCAACTACGGTGTCAGCCGGTCGCAGCTGGAAACCGAGATCTTCCCGGGGCTCGACATGGGGGCGGATCCGGGCCTGCTGCTCTGAACTTTTCGCCCCGCAGGTCGGGGCGGCAGGGGCCGTAAGGATCAGGACGTGCGCAGCACCTTCGGCGCGCCGGTGTCCGGGGCGTCCTCGGCCAGTTGTGGGGGCGTGCCGAGCGCGAGGGTCCCGATCACGGCCACGATCAGCGACATCAGCCCGGCCCCGAGAATCAGCCGATCCAGAAGGTCGGTCTTCCGCTTCGGGCGCAGGGCAAGGGCGACGATCGCTTCCATCACGTTACTCCGATCATTCTCCGCAGGGGCAGCTCTGCGGGTCGAGAGCTAAGATGGTGACGAAATCGGACAAAAGTGAGATTGAAGCGGTGCAACTTGGGGGCATCGACGGAAGGACGACGGAATGAGGGATGACGACACGCGCCTTGGCCGCAGGGTTCCCGGTTGGGTGCCGCCGCCGATGCCGGGGCCGCCGCTGCTGGAAGGCCGGTTCGCGCGGCTTCGGCGGCTGGAGGCCGGTGCCCATGCCGCCGCGCTCTTCCGCGCCAACGGCGAGGATGCGGCGATGTGGGACTACATGCCCTACGGTCCCTTCGCGGACGTGGCGGAGTATGCCGACTGGATGCGCCGTGACGCGAGCGGGTCCGACCCCTTCTTCTACGCGATCGAGGACCGCGCGTCGGGTGCGCCCGGCGGTGTCGCCAGTTTCCTCAGGATTTCGCCCGCGGCGGGCAGCATCGAGGTCGGCCACATCGCCCTGTCCGCGGGCCTGCGCCGCACCCCCGCCGCCACCGAGGCGATGTTCCTGATGATGGCCTGGGCCTTCGGCGCGGGCTATCGCCGGTACGAGTGGAAGTGCAACGCGCTGAACCTCGCCTCCCGCCGTGCGGCGCAACGGCTGGGTTTCAGCTTCGAAGGCGTGTTCCGACAGGCCGCGGTGGTCAAGGGGCGGAACCGCGACACCGCCTGGTTCGCGGTGACCGATTCGGACTGGCCCGCCCTTGCCGCCGCCTTCGAGACCTGGTGCGGGCCGGAGAACTTCGACCCCGACGGCCGACAGCGCCGTGCCCTGGGCGAGCTGACCGCGCCGGTGCGGGTCGCCTCGGACCCGGCCCTTGGCGCCTGAGGATGGGTGCGGCGGTCCGCAGACGTGACCGCCCTTCGTGGAAGGCCCGGCGGCATCGTGGCAATACGCGGCTTCCCTGCCCACCGGCTCAGACCGCGATCTTCCGGGTGTCGAGACGTTCGCGGACCAGGGCGCCGATGCGCGATACTTGAGGCCCGGTCGGACGGCCTTCCCGCTGCAGATGCGTCAGCGCCTCGGCAGCCTCCGTCAGCGCATGGTCGCCGATGCTGCGGCCGAGTCCGCCGAGAAAGCCGCACAGGTACTCGATCCCGGCCGGGTCCAGGTCGCCACCCAGCAGGTTCGCAAGGTGGGACAGGTCGTCGAGCAGCGCGGCCTCGTCCGCGACGATGACTTCGTCCAGCACGGGCCGGGGACGGCGCGGCCGGTCGGGGTGCGGCAGCCGGTCGAGGATCGTGCCCAGAAAGGCCTCGATCCCCGGGATCGGCTTTTCGAGGAAGGCGTCCGCCCCCGCCCCGAGCGCGCGGTCCCGCAGGTGGGAATCGCCGGAGGTCGCCAGCAGCACCGGCACCCGCGGGCGCGCGGCGTCGAGGTCGCGGATCAGGTCCAGCCCCGATCCGTCCGGCAGGCCCAGATCGACCAGCACCACCGTCGGGCGATAGACCTTGAGGTGGCGCCCGGCCGCGGCGAGCGTGTCGGCCCGGCGGATCCGCGCCCCGAGCCGCAGGCACATCAGCCGCACGCCTTCGCTGGCGAATCGGCTGTCCTCGACGATCAGGACGGTCTGGCCCAGCAACGGACGCTCGGCCGTCGGCCGGCAGGGGAACAGGAATTCGTCGCGCATCTCCGGCATCTCGTCCTCCGTTCGCAGGCGCGTCTCGGCGCAGGACGACTGTCGGCCACGAAAGATAACACCGCGTTAAGACGCGCAGGCTGCGGCCATGCGCCCCTTGCGACCGCGGCCTGCCCTGCGCATAACGGCTGCGAGCCTAGCGAGGGAGCGCGCCATGATCGGACGGCTGAACCACATCGCCATCGCGGTGCCCGACCTGGCCGCCGCGTCGGCGCAGTACCGCGACACGCTGGGCGCCACGGTCGGCGCCCCCCAGGACGAGCCCGACCATGGCGTGACCGTCGTCTTCATCGACCTGCCGAACACCAAGATCGAACTGCTGCACCCGCTGGGCGAGGGCAGCCCCATCGCCGCCTTCCTCGAGCGCAACCCGTCGGGCGGCATCCATCACATGTGCTACGAGGTCGAGGACATCTTCGCGGCCCGCGACCGGCTGACCGCAAGCGGCGCGCGGGTGCTGGGTGACGGCGCCCCGAAGATCGGCGCCCACCGCAAGCCGGTGCTGTTCCTGCATCCGAAGGACTTCAACGGCTGCCTGATCGAGTTGGAGCAGAGCTGAGGCGCGGCCTCGTCCTTCCTGTCCGCAACAGTCACCGTCCGACCCGTCAGCCCGAAAGGAGACCTGCCATGGGCATCACCTCTGCCATCGTCCTGTTCGCCGTGATCTGGTTCATGGTGCTGTTCATCGCCCTGCCCATCGGCCTGCGCACCCAGGGCGACGAGGGCGAGATCGTGCCGGGCACCCACGCCGGCTCCCCGGCCGAGTTCAACCTGAAGCGCAAGGCGATGTGGGTCACCATCGTCTCGGCCGTGATCTGGTGCGTGATCGCCGGGATCATCTTCTCGGGTATGATCAGCGTGCGCGATCTGGACTGGTTCGGACGGATGGACCCGCCGGTGTCGCAAGGCGATGGAACAGATGGGTGAAGGTGGCCGCGCCCAGCACAGGCACCAGCAGGTTCAGGAGCGGCACCGTCAGCGGCAGCGCCATCAGCGTTCCCGCGCCCCAGATCGTCGCGGCATGACGGCGCCGCATCGCCTTCGCCTCGGGGCGTGAGAGGCGGCGGAGCGCGACGAGCTGGAAGTACTCGCGGCCCAGCAGATAACCGTTCATCACGATGAAGATCACCGGGCCGAAGGGCAGGAAGAAGGCGTAGATCACGAAGGCCACGATGTTGGCGAGGATCAGCACGCCCATGAACTTCACGCTGTCGCCAAGCCCCTCCAGGATCCCGACGCGCCGGCCGGGGGGCAGGGCGGGATAGTGCCGCGCCTCGACCGCGTCGGCCACGTCGTCGAGGAAGAGCGAGGTGAAGGCCGAGGCGACCGGCACCATCAGGAACACCGACATCACCAGCATGAGGATGACCGACGCGCCCGACAGCAGGTCGTCGACCCAGGTCACCTCGCCCAGCATCGGTATATCGAGCGTGTCGGGCACCATCCAGTTCACGAGGCCCAGGAAGGCGGCATAGACCGCGAACAGCAGCGCGACGGTCAGTGCGAGGCCCAGCAGCAGCACCCGCCGGAACGCCGGATCGCCGACCTGGCGCAGCGCCCGGATGGCCGAGCCGAGGATCACGCGGGCGATCCGGGCACGAACCAGGTGGTGATCGCGTCGATGTCGGGGCGCGGCCGCTCGGGCGGTTCGGAGGATTCCGAGCCGAGGTGGACGAAGCCTGCGATGCTCTCGCCCCCGGCGAGGCCAAGCCAGCCGGTGATCTCCTCGTCATAGGCCATCCAGCCCGACAGCCAGTTCGCCCCCCAGCCCGCGGCCAGCGCGGCGTTCAGCAGCGACAGGCAGACCGCGCCGGCCGAAAGGGTCTGTTCGATCGCCGGGATCTTCTCGGACGCCTTCGGCGCCGCGACCACCGCGACGACGAGGTTCGCCTTGCCGTAGGTGTCGAGGTCCTTGGCCAGCTTCTCGGGATCGGTGCCGAGCGCCTCGCCCCGTTCGCCGATCCGCTCGGCCAGCGCTTCGAGGGCGCGGCGATCCAGCACGATGAAGCGCCAGGGCTCGAGCTTGCCGTGATCGGGGGTGCGGGCGGCGGCGGTCAGCAGGGTGCAGAGCTCGTCCCGGTCCGGCACCGGCAGGCCCAGCGTCTTGGCCGGGCGCGAGCGGCGGGTCAGCAGGAAATCGAGCGCTGCGGGGTTCGGTGCGGGCATGGGGCTCTCCTCGGTTGCCCTCCATGTCGGCGGTGCGCCGGGCGAGGTCAAGGGCGGGAGGGCGCCACCGGATCCGCGCCGGGTCGCCCGAGGTGGCGATTCGTGTTATGATCGACGGTGCGGAAACCGCATCACGAGAGAGGAGACCGATCATGCCCCGTCATATCGCCGACACTCCCGGCACGCGCACCGGCACCGCCCGGTTGAAGAACTTCCTCGGCCGCGCCCGCCGCGAGGGCCCGACCCCGCAGACCGCCGAACTGCACCGCCGCCCCCGCCGCCGCGACGCCGCCCTGCGCCTTCAACGTTTCCTGAGGGTGCTGCGCGCCGAGGGGTGAGACCCCTCCGGCGGTCCGCCGAATGCGGCGGGCCGTCACCGCCTGCACAGCCCCCGGGGCGCCGCGCGATCCGATGTGACCGGCGCAGCGAGACACGCGCGTGGATCGTTTCGATCCCGCGATGCGTGTTCTGTATTGTCACTTGAGAATTGGTGCCCAGGAGAGGACTCGAACCTCCACACCGTTGCCAGTACTAGCACCTGAAGCTAGCGCGTCTACCATTCCGCCACCTGGGCAGGTTGCGTGACGGGCGATCTACGGCAGGCGGCGGGGACTGTCAACGGCCTCGGCCCAGAAATTTCGCGGCGTCGTCGGGGATGCGCGGCGGCACGGGCGGATGCGGGGGAAAGCGGGGCAATTGCGCCTTGTGCGGTGCGGGAGGCGCAAGTAAACCGGGTGCGATCCTCAGCCAGGCGGACAGAGACATGACCAGACTTGTCACCATCTTCGGCGGCTCCGGCTTCATCGGGCGCTATGTCGCGCGGCGGATGGCCAAGGCGGGCTGGCGGGTGCGGGTGGCGGTGCGCCGCCCCAACGACGCCATGTTCGTGCGCCCCTACGGAACCGTCGGCCAGGTCGAGCCGGTGTTCTGCAACATCCGCGACGACGATTCGGTGCGCGCCGTGCTGAGGGGGGCCGATGCCGTCGTGAACTGCGTCGGCATCCTGGCCGAGAGCGGCAGGCAGACCTTCGACGCCGTCCAGGCCGAGGCGCCCGGGCGGATCGCGCGGCTGTCGGCCGAACTCGGGATTTCCCGGCTTGTCCATGTCTCGGCCATCGGCGCGGACGAGGACAGCGACAGTGCCTATGCCCGCACCAAGGCGCGGGGCGAGGCGGCGGTGCTGGAGGCCTTTCCGCAGGCGACCATCCTGCGCCCCTCCATCGTCTTCGGCCCCGAGGACGAGTTCTTCAACCGCTTCGCGGGTCTCACCCGGCTTGGCCCCGTCCTGCCGGTGGTGGGCGCGAACACGCGGTTCCAGCCGGTCTATGTCGACGACGTGGCGCTGGCCGCGGTCGAGGGGCTGACCGGGTCGGCCCACGGCGTCTATGAACTCGGCGGGCCCGAGGTGATGACCTTCCGCGCGCTGATGAAGCAGATGCTGGACGTGATCCAGCGGCGGCGGCTGGTGGTGAACATCCCGTTCTGGCTGGCGGGAATCATGGGCTCGGGTTTCGACCTGCTGGGCCGCATGACCGGCGGGCTGATCGCCGGGCCGCTGACGCGCGACCAGGTGCGCAACCTCGCCCATGACAACGTGGTGTCGCCGGACGCCCGCACCTTCGCCGATCTCGGGATCGCGCCGACCTCGATGGAGACGGTGCTGCCCGAGTACCTGTGGCGGTTCCGCCCCTCGGGCCAGTATGCCGCAATCAAGGCCTCGGCGCGGAACCTGCGCCGCCGCTCTCAGGAATAGGCCCAGACCAGCAGACCGACCCCGAGGATCACCCGGTAGATCACGTAGGGCGTGAAGCTGACCGAGCGCAGAAGGCGCATCATCAGGGTCAGCGCCAGCAGGGCGGCGACGAAGGCGAAGGCGGCGCCGATGGCGGCATCCTTCGCCAGCTGCGCGTCGGCGGATCCGGCGACCTCGGCCCCGAGCAGGATGCCCGAGGCGAGGATCGTCGGGATCGACATCAGCATCGACAGCCGCGCCGCGTCCTGCCGCTCGTATCCCAGGAGCCGCGCCGCCGAGACGGTGATGCCCGAACGGGAGGTGCCCGGGATCAGCGCCACCATCTGCCAGAGCCCCATGACCAGCGCGTGCTTCAGCGTCCACTGCTCCGCCACCCGGTCGGTCGCGCCGCGCTGGTCGGTCCAGTAGAGGAACAGGCCGAACAGCAGCATGGTCCAGCCGATCACCGCGGCCGAGCGCATCGTCTCGTCCAGCCCCGTCAGCTTCAGGACCAGACCGGCGAGGATGACCGGGATCGTGGCGACGATCAGGCAGAGGGCCAGGAACGCCCCCGGCGTGTCCACCTTGCCCCGCACCAGCCGCCCGAGGCCGACAAGCCCCGTCGAGACGTCGCGCCAGAAGTATAGGATGACAGCGCCGAGGGTGCCGACATGCACGGCCACGTCGATCGCCTGGCCCTGGTCGGCCATGCCGGTAAGCGCGGGCAGCAGGATCAGGTGCCCGGAGGACGAGATCGGCAGGAATTCGGTCAGGCCCTGGATGATGGCGACCAGAAGGAGATTGAAGAGTGTCATGCAGGGGACCTGGATGGGGTGCGCGCAAGGCGCTGACGGAATTGGGAAACTTCTATATATGTCGCGTGTGCTGACCTTGTTTCGCCCGCTTGGCGCGCCAGCCCTTGCCGGGGTCGCCAAATAATTGCAACTAGGTCAGCACCAGTGACTTTTCTTTTCCCGGCTTTCGGTTTAGAGGGGGAAGCTGACAGTTAGCTGAGGTTTTGCGGATGGCCAAGAACGTCATGTTGAAATTCGTGAACGTGGCACGGGACATGCCGCAGAAGCGTCCGCCCGACCTCCGCCGCCAGGATTTCAACGAGATCTACGGGGAATACGCGCGCGAGAAGGCGGCGGAGCAGTCCGGCCGCTGCTCGCAATGCGGCGTGCCCTACTGCCAGAGCCACTGCCCGCTGCACAACAACATCCCCGACTGGCTGCGCCTGACCGCCGAGGGGCGGCTGCAGGAGGCCTACGAGGTCTCGCAGGCCACCAACACCTTCCCCGAGATCTGCGGCCGCATCTGCCCGCAGGACCGGCTGTGCGAGGGCAATTGCGTGATCGAGCAGTCGGGCCACGGCACCGTCACCATCGGCTCGGTCGAGAAATACATCACCGACACCGCCTTCGAGGAGGGCTGGGTCAAGCCGATCACCAACGCGGGCGAGCGGGCCGAGTCCGTCGGGATCATCGGCGCGGGCCCCGGCGGGCTGGCGGCGGCGGACATGCTGCGGCGCAACGGCATCCAGGTGTCGGTCTACGACCGTTACGACCGCGCGGGCGGGCTGATGACCTACGGGATTCCCGGCTTCAAGCTGGAGAAGGACGTGGTGATGAAGCGGATCCGCCAGCTGGAGGAGGGCGGCGTGCAATTCGTGCTGAACTGCAACGTGGGCGAGGACATCGCCTTCGACGCCATCCGCGGGCGGCACGATGCGGTGCTGATCGCCACCGGCGTCTACAAGACGCGCGAGCTCACGGGCCCGGGGTCGGGCGCCGAGGGGATCGTGCGGGCCATCGACTTCCTGACGGCTTCCAACCGCAAGAGCTTCGGCGACGACGTGCCCGAGTTTGACAGCGGGGCACTGAACGCCAAGGGCAAGAAGGTGGTCGTGATCGGTGGCGGGGATACCGCCATGGACTGCGTCCGCACGGCGGTGCGGCAGGGCGCGACCTCGGTCAAGTGCCTCTACCGGCGGGACCGGGCGAACATGCCGGGCAGTCAGCGCGAGGTGGCGAACGCCGAGGAGGAGGGAGTCGAGTTCGTCTGGCTCTCGTCCCCGAAGGGGTTCACCGGCGATACCGTCGAAGGGGTCATGGTGCAGAAGATGCGTCTCGGTCAGCCGGACGCGACGGGGCGGCAGATGCCCGAGCTGATCGAGGGCTCGGACTATGTCGAGGAGGCGGATCTGGTGATCAAGGCCCTCGGCTTCGAACCGGAGGACCTGCCGAAGCTCTGGGGTGTCGAGGGGCTGGAGGTCAGCCGCTGGGGCACCATCGTTGCCGATTTCCGCACCCACGCGACCAGCATCGAGGGCGTCTATGCCTGCGGCGACATCCAGCGCGGCGCCTCGCTGGTGGTCTGGGCGATCCGCGACGGGCGCGAGGCGGCCGAGGCGATGCTGGAGTACATCAACGGCGCGGCGAGCGTCGCCGCCGAGTGACGTCGATGCCGCAGGCCCGGCGCCGGGTTCGCGGGGCGGGCCTCGGCACGGGGTTTCAACAAGGTCAGCCAGACTGACCCGTTCAAGTGAGGAAGGATCGACGCCGTGGCCGAACCGCTGGTTGGACGGTGCCTTTGCAGGGCGGTGACGATCACCGTCGCCACGCACCGCCCCGAGGTCGGCGCCTGTCACTGCGGCATGTGCCAGCGGTGGAGCGGCGCCGCCTACTTCATGTTCACCGCCCCGCCCGAGGCGGTCCGGATCGAGGGGCCGGTGACGGAATACCGCAGTTCGTCCTTCGCCACGCGCGCCTTCTGCGGCACCTGCGGCAGCCCGCTGTGGCTGCGCGACGACGGTTCGGATTACGAGTTGATGCCGGGGCTTTTTCCCGGCGCCAAGGATTTTCCGCTGGTCAGCGAAGTCTACGCCGACCGGCGGCTGGCCTCGGTGCAGCTGGCCGGCGATCACCGCCGGGCCACTGCGGCCGAGTACGAAGCAAGTCACCCCTTTGTGGACGGGAGCGAAACATGACCAACTACGACGAGGCCTGGGTTGCCGCCGAAGAGGCCAAGCGCAAGTGGATGGCCGAGAACTCGCTTTACCGCGACGAGGACGAGCATGCGTCCTGCGGGGTGGGCCTGGTCGTGGCCATCGACGGCAAGCCGTCGCGCAGGGTGGTCGAGCACGGGATCGAGGCGCTGAAGGCGGTGTGGCACCGCGGCGCGGTCGATGCCGACGGGCGGACCGGCGACGGGGCGGGGATCCACGTGCAGATCCCGGTCGACTTCTTCTACGACCAGATCAAGCGGACGGGGCACCAGCCGCACACCGACCAGATGATCGCCGTGGGCCAGGTGTTCCTGCCCCGCACCAACTTCAGCGCGCAGGAGACCTGCCGGACCATCGTCGAGTCCGAGGTGCTGCGCATGGGATACTACATCTACGGCTGGCGGCACGTCCCGGTGAACATCGAGGTGCTGGGCGAGAAGGCCAACGCGACGCGGCCCGAGATCGAGCAGATCCTGATCTCGAACTCCAAGGGCGTGGACGAGGAGACCTTCGAGCGCGAGCTTTACGTCATCCGGCGGCGGATCGAGAAGGCGGCGGCGGCGGCCGGGGTGGGCACGCTGTACCTCGCGTCGCTCTCGTGCCGGTCGATCATCTACAAGGGGATGATGCTGGCGCAGGACGTGGCCGAGTTCTATCCCGACCTCAAGGACGAGCGGTTCGAGAGCGCTTTCGCGATCTATCACCAGCGCTATTCCACCAACACCTTCCCGCAGTGGTGGCTGGCGCAGCCGTTCCGCATGCTGGCCCACAACGGCGAGATCAACACGCTGAAGGGCAACCTGAACTGGATGCGGAGCCACGAGATCCGCATGGCTTCCTCCACGTTCGGCGACCTCGCCGAAGACATCAAGCCGATCGTCTCGCTCGGGTCGTCCGACTCGGCGGCGCTCGATTCCGTGTTCGAGGTGCTGGTGCGCGCGGGCCGTTCGGCGCCGATGGCGAAGACGATGCTGGTGCCGGAAAGCTGGAGCAAGCAGGCCGAGGAGCTGCCGGAAGCCTGGCGCGACATGTATTCCTACTGCAACTCGGTGATGGAGCCCTGGGACGGTCCCGCCGCTCTGGCGATGACGGACGGCCGCTGGGTCTGTGCGGGGCTCGACCGCAATGGGCTGCGCCCGATGCGCTATGTCGTGACGGGCGACGGGCTGGTGATCGCGGGGTCCGAGGCCGGGATGGTGCCGGTTGACGAGGGATCGGTGGTCGAGAAGGGCGCGCTCGGTCCCGGGCAGATGCTGGCCGTCGACATGCGCAAGGGCAAGCTCTACCACGACGAGGGCATCAAGAACAAACTGGCGGCGGCGCTGCCCTTCGGCGAGTGGGTCGGCAAGATCAACGAGCTGGACGAGGTGCTGTCGGGCGCGACCGAGGCGCCGCTGTTCACCGGCGGCGAGCTGAGGAAGCGGCAGATCGCGGCCGGCTACACCATGGAGGAGCTGGAGCAGATCCTGGCCCCCATGGCGGAGGACGGCAAGGAGACGCTGGCCTCCATGGGCGACGACACGCCCTCGGCAGTGCTGTCGACGAAGTACCGCCCGCTCAGCCACTTCTTCCGGCAGAACTTCAGCCAGGTCACGAACCCGCCCATCGACTCGCTCCGGGAATACCGGGTGATGAGCCTGAAGACGCGGTTCGGCAACCTGAAGAACGTGCTGGACGAGGATTCGTCGCAGACCGAGATCCTGGTGCTCGACTCGCCCTTCGTCGGCAACGCGCAGTTCGACAAGCTGCTGGAGGCGTTCAACGCCCCTTACGTCGAGATCGACTGCACCTTCCCCGAGGGGGCCCACCCGGGCGCGCTCGGCGAGGCGCTGACAAGGATCCGGGCCGAGGCCGAGGATGCCGTGCGCTCGGGCGCGGGGCACATCGTTCTGACCGACCAGCACCAGAGCGCCGACAAGGTGGCGGTGCCGATGATCCTCGCCACGTCGGCGGTGCATTCCTGGCTGACGCGGCAGGGGCTGCGGACCTTCTGCTCGCTCAACGTGCGCTCGGCCGAGTGCATCGACCCGCACTATTTCGCGGTGCTGATCGGCTGCGGCGCGACGGTGGTGAACGCCTACCTCGCCGAGGATTCCATCGCCGACCGGATCTCGCGCGGGCTGCTTGACGGCACCCTTACCGAAGCGGTGGCGCGCTATCGCGCGGCCATCGACCAGGGCCTGTTGAAGATCATGGCGAAGATGGGGATCTCCGTCGTCTCGTCCTATCGCGGCGGCCTGAACTTCGAGGCGGTGGGCCTGTCCCGCGCCATGTGCGCCGAGTATTTCCCCGGCATGCAGAGCCGGATTTCCGGCATCGGCGTCTCGGGCATCCAGCACAAGGCGGAAGAGATCCACGCGCTCGGCTGGCGCGGCGGGCGCGACGTGCTGCCCATCGGCGGCTTCTACAAGGCGCGGCGCTCGGGCGAGACCCATGCCTGGGAAGCGACCTCGATGCACATGCTGCAGATGGCCTGCAACAAGGCGAGCTTCCAGATGTGGAAGCAATATTCGGCCAAGATGCGTTCGGCCCCGCCGATCCATCTGCGCGACCTCCTGGACATCAAGCCCCTGGGCAAGCCGATCCCGCTGGAGGAGGTGGAGAGCATCACCTCGATCCGCAAGCGCTTCGTCACTCCGGGCATGTCGCTGGGGGCGCTTTCCCCCGAGGCGCACAAGACGCTGAACGTGGCGATGAACCGGATCGGGGCGAAGTCCGACTCGGGGGAGGGCGGCGAGGATCCGGCGCATTTCCACCCCGAGCCGAACGGCGACAACCCGTCGGCGAAGATCAAGCAGGTGGCGTCCGGGCGCTTCGGCGTGACCGCCGAGTACCTGAACCAGTGCGAGGAGCTGGAGATCAAGGTCGCCCAGGGCGCGAAGCCCGGCGAGGGCGGGCAGCTGCCGGGGATGAAGGTGACGAAGCTGATCGCGCGGCTCCGGCACTCGACCCCCGGCGTCACGCTGATCTCGCCGCCGCCGCACCACGACATCTACTCGATCGAGGACCTGGCGCAGCTGATCTACGACCTGAAGCAGATCAACCCGCGGGCCAAGGTGACCGTGAAGCTGGTGGCCTCTTCCGGTGTCGGCACCATCGCGGCCGGTGTGGCGAAGGCCAAGGCCGACGTGATCCTGATCTCGGGCCACAACGGCGGCACCGGGGCGTCCCCGGCCACGTCCATCAAGTACGCGGGCCTGCCGTGGGAGATGGGGCTGACCGAGGCGCACCAGGTGCTGGCGATGAACAACCTGCGCTCGCGGGTGACGCTGCGCACCGATGGCGGCCTCAGGACGGGCCGCGACATCGTCATGGCGGCGATGATGGGGGCCGAGGAGTTCGGGATCGGCACCGCCGCCCTGATCGCCATGGGCTGCATCATGGTGCGCCAGTGCCAGTCCAACACCTGCCCGGTGGGGGTCTGCACGCAGGACGAATCCCTGCGCGCGAAGTTCACCGGCAACGCGGACAAGGTGGTGAACCTCATCACCTTCTACGCCACCGAGGTGCGCGAGATCCTGGCCTCCATCGGGGCGAGGTCGCTCGACCAGGTGATCGGACGGGCGGACCTTCTGAGCCAGGTGTCGCGCGGCTCTGCGCATCTGGATGACCTCGACCTGAACCCGCTGCTGATCACCGTCGATGGTGCGGCGAACATCAAGTACTGGAAGACGCGCGAGCGGAACGAGGTGCCCGACACGCTCGACGCCGAGATCGTGAAGGATGCCGAACGCTTCCTGAAGGACGGCGAGAAGATGCAGCTGTCCTACGCGGTGCAGAACACGCACCGCACCGTCGGCACGCGGACCTCGAGCCACATCGTCGGTCGGTTCGGGATGCGCAACACGCTGCAGCCGAACCACCTGACGGTGAAGCTGACGGGATCGGCCGGGCAGTCGCTGGGTGCCTTCGCGGCGCCGGGGCTGAAGATCGAGGTCTCGGGCGACGCCAACGACTATGTCGGCAAGGGGCTGTCGGGGGGCACCATCGTGGTGCGCCCGCCGATGATGTCCCCGCTCGTCGCCGCCGAGAACACGATCATCGGCAACACCGTGCTTTACGGTGCGACCGACGGCTATCTCTTCGCCGCGGGGCGTGCGGGCGAGCGGTTCGCCGTGCGGAACTCGGGCGCGAAGGTGGTGATCGAGGGCTGCGGGTCGAACGGCTGCGAGTACATGACCGGCGGCGTCGCGGTGATCCTCGGCGACATCGGCGCGAACTTCGGGGCGGGGATGACGGGCGGCATGGCCTATCTCTACGACCCCGAGGACCGGGCGCGGACGCTGATGAACATGGAGACGCTGGTGACCTGCCCGGTCACGGTCGACCACTGGGAGGCCGAGCTGAAGTCCCTTGTCGAGCGGCACCTGGCCGAGACCGGCAGCCGCCGCGCGGCGGACATCCTCCAGCACTGGTCGGAGAGCCTGGAGCACTTCGTGCAGGTCTGCCCGAAGGAGATGCTGGCGCACCTGAGCCACCCGCTCGGGATCGAGGCGAAGGCGGTGCCCGCGGAGTGAGTTGGGCGGCCCGGGTGGTTGGCGGAAGGGTGGGGTGAAACCCCACCCTACGGCTTGGGACGTACGGTGGTCCTCGGTCTTCGGCATGCGTGCCGCTCTGCCCGGCGTTGCCGCCGGGCGAGACGTCTTAGCGGGTGCGGCCGGAGTTTTCCAAACTCCGCCAGCTCGAAACGCACGATCTCCAGCCCCATTGCGATCTCACCAGGGTGCGGCGGCCATTGTCCCGGCACGGAACGCCCGCCCGTCCCCTCAGCTCGCGTAGGTCGAGCCTTCCTCGTCGAGGATCGCCTTCAGCTCGTTCAGGTGCCGCAGGTCCTGCTCGGGGTACTCCTCGATCTCGCGCGCCGTCTTCTCGGCCACCTCGTCGGGCAGGACGCGCAGGGGGCGGCCGGTCTGGAGCGCGCGGATATAGGTCTCGGCGGCGCGCTCGAAATAGTAGAGGCGGTTGAAGGTCTCGGCCACGGTGTCGCCGATGACCATTACGCCATGGTTGCCCATCACCATCACCTTCTGCTTCGGGTCGTTGAAAAGCTGGGCGCAGCGCACGCCCTCGTCCTCGAAGGCGAGGCCGCCGTAGTTCTCGTCGATCACCACGCGGTTGAAGAAGGTGGCGCAGTTCTGGTCGATCGGCGGCAGCCGCGAGTCGGCTAGGGACGCCAGCACCGTCGCGTGGATCGAATGGACGTGCATCGCGCAGCGGGCGTGGGGACAGTGGCGGTGCAACCCGCCGTGCAGGCCCCAGGCGGTGGGGTCGGGGGCGTCGGGCCCCTCCAGCGTCTTCGGATCGTTGGCGTCGACCACGATCAGGTCCGAGGCGCGGATGCGCGAGAAGTGCATCTGGTTCGGGTTCATCAGGAACTTCGTCCCGTCGTCGTTGATGGCGAGGGAGAAGTGGTTCGCCACCGCCTCGTGCATGTTCAGCCGCGCGGTCCAGCGGAAGGCGGCGGCGAGGTCCACGCGCTCGGGCCAGTGGTCCATGTTGGGGCGGAGGGAAGTGACGGGCATCGGCGGGCTCCTGCTGTCGGGGGTCTGGCGGAGTGCAGCAGCCGGTGGCCGGGATGTCAATTGGCGGGGACGGTTCGGGCTGCGCCGTCGGACGCCTCCGGCGGGAGTATTTGGGCAAAGAAGAAGACCACTCTTGCTCCTTCAATGCCGACCGGTCCGCTTCGTGGCGGGGGCTCGGATGCCACGGGGCGCCGACGTTCAGCCCTGAAGCAGGTGCATCAGCGCGGCTTCGTCGCGCCGGAGACCGCGGATGGCGGGGGCGCGTTCCAGCAGGATCCGGCGCTCTTCCAGGGGCGTGCCCGCCAGGTCGATGACCTTGGGGTGGATGTAGCTGTTGCGCGCGATGGTGGGCGTGTTGGCAAGGCGTTCCGAGGCGGTGTCGGCCATGGCCTTGATCGTCAGGTCCTCGGCCCGCAGCGCGACGTCCATCGCCGCCGCGCTGCCGTTCCATGTGCGGAAGGTCTTGGCGGTCAGGCCGTGCACGCCGCTGATGTCCTCCAGGAGTGCGTTCACCGCCTCCGAGGACACGCTGTGGGGATCGCCGTCGTCGTCGATCCAGCGCACGAGCGTCGCGCCGGGCAGATCCTCGAGCCGGTGGAGCGCACGTTGCAGGGTGGCGTCCTTCAGCGAGCGCCTCACCTTCTGGCCGCCCTTGGCGGTGTAGCTGAGACGCAGGCCATCGGCCTTGTCGTCCAGTTTCACGTGGCGGCGGCGCAGGGTGGTGGCGCCGAAGCTGCCGTTCTCCGCCGCGTATTCCGGGGTGCCGATGCGCATCGACAGGCGGTCGAGCATGGCGAGCAGCGCCGCGAGGGCGAAGGGGCGGGAGCCTGCCTCCTCCTTCAGATCCTTCAGGATCCGGCGGCGGATGGCGGGCAGCGCCGTGCCGAAGGCCGCGAGGTCGCCGAACTTCTTCTCCGACCGGTAGGACGTCCAGTCGGGGTGGTAGCGGTATTGCTTCCTTGCCCGCGTGTCCTTGCCCGTGGCCTGGAGGTGGCCGTTCGGCTTGGGGCAGATCCAGACGTCGACATAGGCGGGGGGCACGGCGAGGGCGGCGAGGCGTTTCCGCTCGACCTTGCAGTCGATCGTGGTGCCGTCCGGCGCGCGGTAGGTGAAGCCGCGCCCGGCCTTCCTGCGGGTGATGCCGGGGCGGGTGTCGGGATAGTAGACAAGACCGGGAATGGGGGACATGGGACCTCGGAAAATCGTCACACAGGGCGCTTACCTTGGCCGAAACGCCGTGCCGGGTCGCGCCGTTCCGTGCTGCGGCGCTCTGCCGCCGCTCTTGTGGAAGCGGGGGTTTTCCGGCTAGGGAGCCGAAACCACTCCGCGGCGGCGGATTGCGCCCGCCGGTCAGACCAGAGGACGCGCCATGTTCCCGCCCAGCCGCAACCTGCCCCTCGTCACCCCCGATGCGCCCGCGCACGAGACCTTCGACGACCCGGCCGCGGCGGTGAATCGGTTGCAGGAGTTGTACGACGCGGCCTGTGCCTTTCTCTCCGGCCATTTCTCGAAGATCGCCGAGGGCCGCAAACCCGAGGCGCGGTATCGCGCCTATTACCCCGAGATCCGCTTCACCACGACCAGCTTCGCCGCCGTGGACAGCCGGCTGAGCTTCGGCCACGTGGCGATGCCGGGCACCTATTCGACCACGATCACCCGGCCCGACCTCTTCGCCAACTACCTGCGCCAGCAGATCCGGCTGCTGATCGGCAACCATGGCGTAGGGGTCGAGATCGGGCTGTCGCAGACCCCGATGCCGGTGCATTTCGCGGTGGCCGACGATCCGACCGTGACGGTGCCGCAGGAGGGCGCGCTGGAGTTCCCGCTGCGCGACGTCTTCGACGTGCCGGATCTGGCGACGACCAACGACGACATCGTGAACGGCTTCGGCTTCACCTATCCCGACGGCTCGGCCCCGCTGGCGCCGTTCACCGCGCAGAGGATCGACTACTCTCTGGCGCGGCTGTCGCACTATACCGCGACGGCACCCGAGCATTTCCAGAACCACGTCCTGTTCACCAATTACCAATTCTACGTCGAGGAGTTCGAGGCCTATGCCCGCCGGGCGCTGGCCAACCACGACAGCGGCTACACCGCCTTCGTCGGCCCTGGCAACGTGCAGATCACGAAGGGCGACCAGCCGCTGCCGGTGCCGGTGAAGCTGCCGCAGATGCCGTCCTATCACCTGAAGCGGGCGGACGGGGGCGGGATCACGCTGGTCAACATCGGGGTGGGGCCGTCGAACGCGAAGACGGCGACGGACCACATCGCGGTGCTGAGGCCCCATGCCTGGATCATGGTCGGTCACTGTGCGGGCCTGCGCAACTCGCAGCGGCTGGGGGACTTCGTGCTGGCCCACGCCTACCTGCGGGAGGACAAGGTGCTGGACGACGACCTGCCGCTCTGGGTGCCGGTGCCCGCGCTGGCCGAGATCCAGATCGCGCTGGAGCGGGCGGTGGCGCGGGTGACCGAGCTGGAGGGGTACGACCTGAAGCGGATCATGCGCACGGGCACGGTGGCGAGCCTCGACAACCGCAACTGGGAGCTTCGGGACCAGGCGGGGCCGGTGCAGCGGCTGAGCCAGTCCCGTGCCGTGGCGCTGGACATGGAAAGCGCGACGATCGCAGCGAACGGATTCCGCTTCCGGGTGCCCTACGGCACGCTGCTTTGCGTGTCCGACAAGCCGCTCCACGGGGAGCTGAAGCTGCCCGGCATGGCCTCGGATTTCTACCGCACGCAGGTCGCGCGGCACCTCCTGATCGGGATTCACGCGATGGAGTCGCTGAACGGAATGCCGCTGGATCGCATCCATTCGAGGAAGCTGAGGTCGTTCGAGGAGACCGCATTTCTTTGAAACGGGCGAAAACCGCCGAAAAACCGCTTGTTTGCTGACGAAATCCGACCACTAATCGTTGTGTCGGTCCAATATATACAGTTAAATCCCGGCAATGACCCCCACACCGGGCAGATTGAGGAGACCATACATGGCAAAACCGATGACCAAGACCCAACTCGTCGCCGCGCTGGCCGAGGAGATGGAGGCCGACAAGAAGACCGCGAACACCGCGCTCGAGTCGATCATCAACATCATCACCAAGGAAGTGTCGGCCGGCGGCGCCGTGACCCTTCCCGGCGTCGGCAAGATCTACTGCCGCGAGCGTCCGGCGCGCATGGTGCGCAATCCCGCCACGGGCGAGCAGATGCCGAAGGACGCCGACAAGGTGGTGAAGATGACCATCGCCAAGGCGCTGAAGGACAGCGTGAACGGCTGAGCCCTTGCAGGGCCGACAGGAAACGGGCCGTCCTTCGGGGCGGCCCTTTTCGTTGCGCGCCTGCCCCGTATGGGCAGCGCGCCGTCGCTGCCCTATCCTGCCCCGAGCAGGGAGGAGCGCGGCATGGCCGGGGCCGACGACTTTTTCGCGAGAGGCTGCGGGCGCTGTGCCCGTCATGGCACGCCGGAGTGCTCGGTCCGGTTGCGCGAGGACGGGCTGGCGGCGCTGCGGCGTCTGTGCCTTGACGCGGGACTGGAGGAGGCGGTGAAGTGGAGCCACCCCTGCTATGTCCATGCCGGGCGCAACATCGCCATCATAGGTGCCTTCCGCAACGATATCCGCCTGACCTTCTGTGACCCCGGCCTGCTGGACGATCCCGCGGGGCTGCTGGAACGGGCCGGGCCGAACTCGGCCCAGCCGAGCCTTCTCCGCTTCTCCGGGGCGAAGGAGGTGGCCGGGAAGGCCGCGACGGTGAGCGCCTTCCTCGGGCAGGCAATGGAGCATGCCGCGGCCGGGCGGCGGGGCGCGCGGTCTGCCCCGGACACGACCCTGCCGGAGGTGCTGACCGCGGCGCTGGACGACGATCCCGAACTGGCCGAAGCCTTCGCCGCCCTCACCCCGGGCCGTCAGCGCAGCTATGTGATCGCGCTGTCCTCGGCGAAGACCGAGGCGACGCAGCTGAAGCGGATCGCGAAGTTCAGGGACAGGATCATCGCGGGAAAGGGGGCGACGGATCGCTGAGCCGCCTCAGTCCGGTGACAGCAGGTAACCCGCGCCGCGCACGGTCTGGAGGTAGCGGGGCTGTTTCGGGTCGCTCTCGATCTTGCGACGGAGGCGGGTGATCTGGACGTCGACCGCGCGCTCCTGCGCCTGTCCGCCGCCGCGGCCAAGGTCGTCGACCAGCTGGGTGCGGCTGATCGGCTCGCCCGGGCGGGCCGAGAAGATCTTCATCAGCTGGGTCTCGGTGGCGGTGAGGCGTACGACGCTGTCGCCCTGCCACATCTCGCCCCGTTCGATGTCGTAGCGGATCGCGCCGAGGTGCAGCACCTTGGGTGCGTCCTGCGGCACCGGGTCGGCGGGGACGCGGCGCAGGATGGCGTTGATCCTGAGCAGCAGTTCCTTCGGCTCGAAGGGCTTCGGCAGGTAATCGTCGGCGCCGGCCTCGAGCCCGCTGATGCGGTCCGCCGTCTCGTTCTTGGCGGTCAGAAGCAGGATCGGCACCGTCAGCGTCTCGCGCAGCGACGCGGTGAGCGCGACGCCGTCCTCGCCCGGCATCATCACGTCGAGCACGATCAGGTCGAAATCGAGCCCGTCGAGCAGGCGGCGGGCATGGGCGGCGTCGCGGGCGGCGGAGACGAAGAAGCCGTGGCGGATCAGGAATCTCTGGAGCAGCTGGCGGATGCGCTCGTCGTCGTCGACGATCAGCAGGTGCAGGTCCGAGACGCCGCTCACGATCCGGACTCGTCGGTGAAGGCGAACTGGCGGCGCTGGTCGGGGTCCATCATCGCCTCGAGCACCTGCCGGAAGCCCGCGACCGCCTCGGGGCCCGCGGCGCGATAGGCGGCACGGACGCGGCGGCCCTGGACCTCGGACAGCGCCCGCTCCAGCGTCTTGCCCTTGTCGGTGAGGAAGAGGTGCCGCTCACGCTTGTCCTTCTGGCCGATCCTGCTTTGCACCAGACCATCGTCGATCAGGCTGCGCAAGACACGGTTCAGGGACTGCTTCGTAACACCGAGGATGCCGAGAAGGTTGTTCACGGTGGTGCCGGGCGTGCGGTTGATGAAGTGCAGCGCCCGGTGGTGGGCGCGGCCGTAGCCGTGCTGTTCGAGGATGCGGTCGGGGTCGGCGGTGAAGCCGCGGTAGGCGAAATACATCGCCTCGATCCCGCGCCTCAGTTGCTCGTCGGTCAGGAAGAGGAGGTTCTCGGCCCCCGGTCGCTGTTCTCCCATCGCCGTTTCCTTTCGCGGAGTGCCCGTTCCTTGGTCACAGTTTATGTCAGCCATGTTGACATTCCAAGACTCAACTGTTAGCGAACCGTCACAAACCGCGCAATAAAACATCCGGATCGGACCTATCTTGCGCAACTATCGGAAAGTGCGCCCCTGCGCGGGGCCAACAAGAGGACGCATGCCATGGATGGCGCTTACGACGACCGCGACGGCAAGATCTGGATGGACGGCAAGCTGGTGGAGTGGCGCGATGCCAACGTGCACCTGCTGACCCACGCGATGCACTATGCCTCGTCGGTGTTCGAGGGCGAGCGGTGCTACGGCGGCAAGATCTTCGAAAGCCGCCGCCATTCCGAGCGTCTGCGCTACTCCGCCTCCTGCCTTGACTTCGAAATCCCCTATACCGTGGACGAGATCGAGGCGGCGAAGCAGGAGGTCCTGACCGCCAACGGCTTCACCGATGCCTATGTCCGCGCGGTGGCCTGGCGCGGGGCGGGGCAGGACATGGGCGTCGCGGCCAAGCGCAACCCGGTGCGCCTGGCGGTCGCCGCCTGGGAATGGGGCAACTACTATGGCGACGCGAAGATGAAGGGCGCCAAGCTCGACATCGCCAAGTGGAAGCGGCCGAGCCCCGAGACGGCGCCGAGCCATGCGAAGGCGGCCGGCCTCTACATGATCTGCACGATGTCGAAGCATGCCGCGGAGTCGAAGGGCTGTTCCGACGCGATGATGTTCGACTACCGCGGCTACGTGGCCGAGGCGACGGGAGCGAACATCTTCTTCGTCAAGGACGGCGAGGTGCACACGCCCGACCCAGACTGTTTCCTGAACGGGATCACCCGGCAGACCGTGATCGGGATGCTGAAGGACCGCCAGATCAAGGTCCACGAACGGCACATCATGCCGGAGGAACTGGAGGGCTTCGAACAGTGCTGGCTGACCGGCACCGCGGCCGAGGTGACGCCGGTCGGCCAGATCGGCGACTACAACTTCGAGGTCGGCGCGATCACCCGCGAGATCGCCCAGAGCTACGAAAAACTGGTCCGCAGCTGACCGGGCGCTGCCGGGGGCGGGATTTCCGGCAGGGCGGTCTCCGGTACAGAGGCGGGATCGTCGGAAATCCGGCCCCGCCCCCCTAGCCGCGCACCCGTGGCGGCGCGCAATCTGACGTCCGACCGACCGGCGGCCGGACGGGCCGCGGCAGCCCCGAACGGAGCGGCGCGCACTTTTCCGTGCCCTCTGGAACACGGCGCTTTTCCGCTCGGCGTCGCCACGCTCGGCGGAATTGCGCTGCACCGGGCGGGTGTCGCAACAAAGTGGCGGAACGAGAATTTTTTTGTGAAACTTTATGCGGCCTCGCGCGTGGATTGGGGTGTAGTAACCAATCAGTGGGAGAGCGACAGTGGCGCACCTCAGTAATTCCTTCACTTCATTCAACACATTTCTGAACGGCGCGGACCGCGTCTGGACAACCGACATGACCGCCCTGAACGGATCGGGCGTGTCGGGCACCGTGATCGCCGCCCTGCAGATGGAGGATGACGGAACCGGGTACCTCAACGTCGCTCTGGCCGGCGAAGGCTTCGCGGCCAACCAGACCCATATCCAGCATATCCACGGCCGGTTCGACGAGAACGGCAATCCGATCGACAGCGTGACCCCGACCCTGGCCGACGACGCCGATGGCGACGGCTATGTCGAGGTGCTGGAAGGCCTTGGCCGGTATGGCGACATCATCCTGCCGCTGGCCAACGAGGACGGCATCAGCCCGAGCGCCGACTTCAACGGTGACCTCTCCTTCATCCAGAGCTACCAAATCGAGGACGCCGCCAATTTCTTCAGCCCGGTCAGCGGCGCCCAGTACGACTTCGAGGACCTGATGGATCTCGCGCTGCGCGAGTATGTCATTCACGGCGTGACCGTACCCGCGGGCGTCGGAGCCGGAACGGACGGCGAGGTTGACGGAACGGGCGGCTACACCCCGATCCTGCCTGCCGCGGCGGGCGAGTTCACCGAAACCGACGTAGCCACGGCGCAGGGCATCCTTGCGGGCCAGATCGACAGCGCCAGCGGCACCTACCTGTTCGGTTCGGGCGACGACCGGTTCAACGCCGATCTCGGCAACGACACGCTCAACGGCGGCGCCGGTGACGACATGCTGTTCGGCGGCTCGGACGACGACGTGGTGATCGGCGGACGCGGAATGGACACGCTTGCGGGCGGCCTCGGCGACGACCGTCTGTTCGGCCGGTCTGGCAATGACGTGCTGCTCGGCGAAGGCGGCGACGACGAAGGCAACGCCGGCGGCGGCAACGACATCGTGAGCGGCGGCTTCGGCGCCGACATCTTCGGTGGCGGCGATGGCCAGGACTACATGGACGGCGGCGCGCAGAACGACACCCTGAACGGCGGTGTCGGCAACGACACCATGCTCGGCGGTGGCCAGCGCGACGTGATGAACGGCGGCGCGGACAACGACCTGATGAACGGCCAGTGGGGTGCCGACACCCTGCGCGGCGGCGAGGGGTCCGACACGATGGCCGGCATGTCCGGGCGCGACCTGCTGACCGGCGATGAAGGTCAGGACTATGCCTCGGGCGGCACTGGCAACGACACGATCACCGGTGGTGCGGGGGACGAGAACCTGGCTAACGGTGCCGACACCGGTGCGTCGGGCGCCCTGACCGCTGCCGACTACGACAACTCCTACGCCGGCGGCGCGGGCGACGACCTGATCGTGGGCGGCATCGGCGACGACATCATCACCGGTGACGACGACAGCCGCGTCTCGACCGCCACGACCGAGGCCTTCGATGTCACGGCCGACGGGTCCGACGTTCTCTACGGCGGAGCGGGCAACGACGAGATCCACACCGGGTCCTGGGCCGACAGCGACGACGGCTTCACCAACGCCCAGACCGGTATGGCGGACGACATCGCCTATGGCGGCGACGGCGACGACATCATTCGCGGCGCGGGCGGCAACGACCGGCTGTTCGGTGACGCAGGCAACGACGATGTCGGCGGCGGCGGCGGTGACGACCTGATCGTCGGCGGTGCGGGTGACGATGTCCTCAACGGCAACGACGGGAACGACATCCTGGGCGGCGGCGCAGGGAACGACGAACTGACCGGCGGCGTCGGGATGGACGAGTTCCATTTCAACGTCGTCGACGGCGCCACCACCGCGCCCGGCAGCCAGGGCGTCCTGGTGTCGAACTCCGACGTCATCTACGACTTCGCGCAGGGCGAGGACGTGATCTCGTTTCTCGATGACGGCGCCATCAGCTTCGCCAACTCGTCCGACAGCGGCGTGCGCGGGGCGAGCGATCTCTCGGCGCTGGATTTCGACACCATCGCGTCCCTCTCCGAGCTCGATGCCGCGAACGATCAGCAGGTCATCTACACGACCGGCGGCGCGCTCGAGCTTGCGCTCGGCACGGGTGCCGCGGTCGAGGCCTACATCGCGGGGCAGGTCGACGGTTCGACCGTGATCGCCTACGACGACGACTGGTCGAACACGGACAACCGCGAACTGGTCGTCGCCATCTCCGACTTCGACGGCCTGATGACCGCCGCCGATTTCGACGTCTACTGAGTTACACTCGGGGCGCGCCTCGCGCGCGCCCCGGGTCGCGAAAACCCGGGGCCCGGCCCCGGCCGGAAGGGACGTCGGTGGTTCATCGGCGTCCCTTTCCCGATTTGCGCGTTCCGGGCCCGCAAATCGACCTGCCAATTCCCCGCGCAGCACTGCCCCGCAAACGGAACACCGGCGAGATTGGGCATGCGCGTCCGGCCGAGACGCAAAGCAGGGCTCGTGAATGTGCTACGATACCTGGGAAGTGGCAGCCCGTAGGGGAGTCGAACCCCTCTTTCCAGGTTGAAAACCTGGCGTCCTAACCGATAGACGAACGGGCCACTGTCGGTGTGCCGGTGTCTAGGGAATGTCCCGCGCGGTGGCAAGAGCAATTCCGACCGGGGTCTGCGGAAAATCGCCCGGTCGCGGCGTCAGGCCCCGGCGGCGTCCTCGAGGCGCAGCTGGACGCGGGTGCGGCCGCCCCACTGGTTCAGCTCGAGCCGCCCGGCGAGGTGGAACCGCTGTCCCTGGCCCGTGGAAAGCAGGGCGGCGAGGGGGCCGTCGCAGGCGCCGAAGGCGATGGCGTCGAGCCGGGGCCCCATCCCGTCGGAGAAAGTCAGCTTCAGGTGCGATTCGCCCACGCGGCGGCTCTGGTGGATCAGCACGTCGGGGAAGGCGAAGCGGGGGGCGGGGGCGCCCATGCCGAAGGGACCGGCGCGGTCGATCTCGGCGATCAGCTCGGGCGTCGCGGCGCCCGGCATCAGCACCGAATCGAGCCGCAGCGCCTCGGGGCCGCCCTGGCCTGCGCCCTGCTTCGCCAGCAACCCGGCGAGGCGCTCCATGGCGGGGGCGATCCGCGCCTCCTCCACGGTCAGGCCCGCGGCCATGCGGTGTCCGCCGCCCTTCAGCAGCAGCCCCTCGGCGGCGACCTTGTGGATCGCCGCGCCGAGGTCGACGCCCGAGACCGAGCGGGCCGATCCCTTGCCGATGCCGCCGTCGAGGCCGATCACCACCGCGGGCCGCCCTGTCGCCTCCTTCAGCCGGGCGGCGACGATGCCGACGACGCCGGGGTGCCAGCCTTCGCCCGCGGCCCAGACCAGCGGGCCGTCGATGCCCCGCGCCTCGGCCTGGGCGAGGGCGGCGGCGCGCACGGCGGCCTCGATCTCGCGCCGCTCGGTGTTCAGCTGGTCGAGCCGTGCGGCATGGGCGGCGGCCTCGTCCGGGGAGACGCAGGAGAGGAGCCGCGCGCCAAGGTCGGAGGCACCGATGCGCCCGCCCGCGTTGACCCGGGGGCCGAGCAGGAAGCCGAGATGATAGCAGGTGGGCGCGGTGTCCATCCGCGCGACGTCGGACAGGGCGGCAAGGCCCGGACGGGCGCGGCGCGCCATGACCTTCAGCCCCTGGCGCACCAGCGCGCGGTTGACGCCGACCAGCGGCGCCACGTCGGCCACGGTGGCGAGCGCCACGAGATCGAGCATCGCCATCAGGTCGGGCCCCTTCACGCCGTCCTCGCGCAGGCGGCGGTTCGCCTCGACCAGCAGCAGGAACACGACGGCGGCGGCGCAGAGGTGGCCCAGGTCGCCGCTTTCGTCCTGGCGGTTCGGGTTCACCACGGCGACGCAGTCGGGCAGCGTCTCGGCCCCGAGGTGGTGGTCCAGCACGATGACGTCGGCCCCCTTCGCGGCGGCGATCGGGCCGTGGGAGAGGGTCCCGCAGTCTACGCAGACGATCAGGTCGTGACGCGTCGCGAGGTCCGCCATCGCGGCCTCGTTCGGGCCGTAGCCCTCGTCGATGCGGTCGGGGATGTAGAGGGTGCAGTCGCGGCCCATCTCCCTGAGCCAGCAGATCAGCAGCGCGGCCGAGGCGCCGCCGTCGACGTCGTAATCGGCGAAGACGGCGATCCGCTCTCGCCGCTTCACCGCCAGAAGGAACCGCTCGGCGGCCGCGCCCATGTCGCGCAGGCCGAGGGGGTCGGGCAGCAGGTCGCGCAGGGCGGGGGCGAGGAAGCCCGGCACCTCGGCCGCGGCCACGCCTCGCCGCGCCAGCACGGCGGCCAGCGGGAGGGGCAGGGCGAGGGCCTGTACCAGCGCCTCGGCCTGCCGCGATTCGTCCACGGTGGGGCCCGTCCAGGGTCGCCCGGTCAGGGAGCGTTCGACCCCGAGGAAGGCGGAAGTGACGTGATCGCGGGGCATGTTATCCACATCTTGTGCTCGATGGATCATAGCCTACCACATCGAAGCCCCGCCCGGCCACCTCCCGAAAGCCGATCCTGGCTCTTTCCTGCCGGAAAGACGCGCCGGAAGGCGTCTTGCGCCCGCCAGCTATCTCACCGGGTTGCGATAGGTCATGCGGCGGACGGAGCCCGTCTTGGACCGCATCAGGATCGTCTCGGTGGTCAGGAAGCCCGGCTCGCGCTTGATACCGGCCACGATGGAGCCGTCGGTAACGCCGGTGGCGGCGAAGATGACGTCGCCGCTCACCAGGTCGTCGCGGGTGTAGACGCGGTCGAAGTTGGTGATCCCCGCCTTCTTCGCGCGGCCCTTTTCGTCCTCGTTGCGGAAGATCAGGCGGCCGAACATCTGCCCGCCCATGCACTTCAGAGCGGCGGCCGCCAGCACGCCCTCGGGGGCGCCGCCCGATCCCATGTACATGTCGATGCCGGTCTTGTCGGCCTCGGCGCAGTGGATGATGCCGGCCACGTCGCCGTCGGTGATCAGGCGGATCGCAGCGCCGGTGGTGCGGATCTCGGCGATCATCTCCTCGTGGCGGGGGCGTTCCAGCACGCAGACGGTGATGTCCTCGGTCGAGCATCCCTTGGCGGCGGCCAGCGCGCTGACCCGTTCGGCGGGGCTCATGTCCATGGTCACGACACCGCGGCGGAAGCCGGGGCCGATGGCGAGCTTGTCCATGTAGACGTCGGGCGCGTGCAGCATCGAGCCGCGCCCGCCCATGGCGATCACGGTCAGCGCGTTCGGCATGTCCTTCGCCGTCAGCGTGGTGCCTTCGAGCGGGTCGAGCGCGATGTCGACCTCGGGGCCGTTGCCGGTGCCCACCTCCTCGCCGATGTAGAGCATCGGAGCCTCGTCGCGCTCGCCCTCGCCGATCACGACGGTGCCCTTGATGTCGAGCTTGTTCAGCTGGTTGCGCATGGCGTTGACGGCGGCCTGGTCGGCCTTCTTCTCGTCGCCGCGGCCGATCAGGCGGGCCGAGGCGAGCGCGGCGGCCTCAGACACCCGGGCGAGGCCGAGGGAGAGCATGCGGTCGTGGAATTCGGGGGCGTCGGCCATGGTCTGATCCTCGGGTCAGGAAAATGCGGGTTGTCCAAGGGTCTACCCCGCCAGCGAAGCCCCGCACAAGCCTGTTCGCCGCGCGGGGTGCGGTGCGCTCAGACGTCCTCGATCCGGATCGCCACCGGCTCGCCCACCAGCACGCCGGTTCCGGCCATGGCGGCGATGGCGGTGTCGAGCGCGGCGCGGGCGGTCCTGTGGGTCACGATCAGAACCGGGGCCGTGGTGTCGGCGTGGTCGTACTGGCGCATCCGGTCGATGGAGATGCCGTTCTCGCCGAGCACGGTGGCGATCTTCGCCAGCGCGCCGGGTTTGTCCTGCAGCGTCATGCGGATGTAGAAACTGGCCGGGGTGCCGGTGCTGGCGGCGGGGGCGGGCTTCAGCGCCGCGGCGGGCTGGCCGAAGGTGGAGAGCCGGGTGCCGCGGGCGATGTCGATGACGTCGGCCATCACGGCGCTGGCGGTCGGGCCCATGCCGGCGCCCGCGCCGCGCAGGACGATCTGGCCGACGCTGTCGCCTTCCAGCACCACCATGTTCGTGCCGCCCTCGAGCTGGCCGAGGGGGGAGGCAGCGGGGACGAGGCAAGGGGTCATCCGCTGCTCGAGCCCCCGGCCGCTCATCTGCGCGACGCCCAGCAGCTTGACGCGGAAGCCCATGTCGGCGGCCTGGCGGATGTCGTCGATGGTGATGCGGCCGATCCCCTCGAGCTGCACCGAGTCGAAATCCACCTGGGTGCCGAAGGCGATGGCGGCGAGCAGCGCCAGCTTGTGGCCCGCGTCGATCCCGCCGACGTCGAGGTTCGGGTCGGCTTCGAGATAGCCGAGGTCCGCGGCCTCCTGGAACACGTCGGCATAGGGCAGGCCCGCGCTTTCCATCCGGGTCAGGATGTAGTTGCAGGTGCCGTTCATCACGCCCATGACGCGGGTCACGTCGTTGCCGGCAAGGCCTTCGGTCAGCGCCTTGACCACCGGGATGCCGCCCGCGACGGCAGCCTCGAACCGGATCACGGCGTCCGCCGCCTCCGCCGCCTCGGCCAGGGCCTGGCCGTGGTGGGCGAGAAGCGCCTTGTTGGCGGTGACGACGTCCTTTCCGGCGGCGATCGCCGCCTCGACGGCGTTGCGCGCCGGGCCGCTGTCGCCGCCGACGAGCTCCACGAAAACGTCAACGTCGTCGCGGCGGGCGAGGGCGACGGGATCGTCCTCCCAGGCATAGTCCTTCAACCTCAGGCCCCGCTCCTTCGTGCGGTCGCGGGCGGAGACGGCGGAGATCGTGACCGGGCGGCCGCTGCGCGCTTCGAGCAGGGCGGCGTGGCGCTGGACGATCTTGACGACGCCGGCGCCGACGGTGCCGAGCCCCGCGATTCCGAGGCGAAGGGGGGTGGACATGGGGCGCTCTCCGAGGATCTCTGAGGTTCGGCGCTGGCTTAGCCTGTTTGGTGTCGCGCTTCAACGCGGCTCGGTACGCCGTCAGCTGCCCGCAATCCGTGCGGCATTGCGCGCCCCGGCCTCGCGCAGGCGGGCGCGTTCGGCGTCGGTCAGGGCGGAGCCGCGAAGCCGCGCGGCGCGGGCCCGCAGCGCCGCGGCGCGGGCTTC
>NZ_PNOS01000030.1 GCF_002869745.1 Oceaniglobus roseus | reverse complement strand
CCCCGTCTGCCCCGCCCGCCGAGGCCCCGCCGCTGAGCGAGGCGCAGCAGGCGTTCCTCGACTCGATGCTTGCCGCGGTCCCGGCCTTCCTTGCGTCGCCCGACCGGATCGTGCTCGAGACCGGGTATCCGCGGGACGACGACGTCTTCCTCGACTTCGAGCGCTACGCGGACGACGCCCGCGCCGCCTTCGACGACCTGCGCCCGGTGGTCTCGCTGGCCCCTGCCCCGGGCCGCGCCGCCCTGCCCGCCGCGCTGGTGTCGCAGGCCTTGGGCGAGGGCGCGTCGGACCTCGATGCCGACACCCTTGCCCGGGTCGGCACCGCGCTCGTCACCGGCGAGGGCGCGCCGAGGAGCCTCGCGGCCGGGCGTCGTCTGCTCGAACCCCTGGCGCGGGAGGGCAACGGCGCGGCGGCGCTGACGCTGGCCCGGGCGCTGGAGGAGACGGAACCCGCCGCGGCCTACGGCTTCGCGCTGACCGCCGGGCAGGCGAGGAATGCCGGGGCGGCGGCGCTGCTCGACCGGCTGGAGGGGCGGCTGTCCTTCGCCGAGGTGCTGGATCTGCAATCCGCCGCCGTCGGCGACGTGCAGCACCCGATCGCGGCGCTGGAGAAGGTGGCGCTGATGCGCGAGGAGGCGGCGATGCGGCTGTCGGGCATCGGCCGCATCCGCTCCTATTCCATCGCGGCGCTCTGGGCGATCCTCGCCAAGGCGGCCGGCGACGCGGAGGGCGCGGACATCCTCGAGACGATCGACGAACGGGTGCGGCGTGCCGATGCCGACGGCCGGACGGCGTGGAGCGCGGCCGAGGACGCGGCCGCGACGCTCGCCATGCAGGCCTGGATCGGCCAGGACCTGCCCGCCCGCTTCGGCGCGGCACGGGAGTGATCCATCGGAAAGGCCCCGCCGGGGCGGGGCCTTGTCCCATCTGCCCTTCGGGCGTGGGGGGCGTTCCGCCCCCCTCGGCACATCCGTGCCTCGTCCCCCTGAGGATATTTAAGAAGCAAAGATGGGAAAGCGCCGCGTTTTCGGTGGTAAGGGCC
Organism: Oceaniglobus roseus; assembly: GCF_002869745.1. Lineage (GTDB taxonomy): Bacteria > Pseudomonadota > Alphaproteobacteria > Rhodobacterales > Rhodobacteraceae > Oceaniglobus > Oceaniglobus roseus. Next base: position 60,464 of record NZ_PNOS01000030.1, on the reverse strand, counting down.
TGTTTTCGGGCTGTTAGCGCCACCAACATGGACAGGGGGCGCGGGGTTGCGTAACCACGGGCAAACGGAAATCTCGGGAAGGAGCCCCCATGAAAGCGTCGCGCGTCGTCAAGCAGATCCTCGGCAACTACGAAGGCGAAACGCCGGGGGTGAAGGCAAAGCTGTGCCAGATGCTCATGCACGGGCGGCTGAAGGGCACCGGCAAGATGATCATCCTGCCCGTCGACCAGGGCTTCGAGCATGGTCCCGCCCGGTCCTTCGCGCCGAACCCCCCGGCCTATGACCCGCATTACCACTACCAGCTGGCCATCGACGCGGGGCTGAACGCCTATGCCGCGCCGCTCGGGCCGCTGGAGGCCGGGGCCGACACCTTCGCAGGGCAGATCCCGACGATCCTGAAGGTCAACTCGGCCAACTCGCTGATGTCGGGGACGGCCGGCAAGAACCAGGCGGTCACGGCCTCGGTCGACGATGCGCTCAGGCTCGGCTGCGCGGCCATCGGCTTCACCATCTATCCCGGGTCGGACATGGCGATCGACATGATGGAGGAGATCGTCGAGATGCGGAAGGAGGCGGCCGCGAAGGGCGTCGCCACCGTGATCTGGTCCTATCCCCGCGGCGAGGGCGTGACCAAGGAGGGCGAGACGGCCATCGACGTCGCCGCCTATGCCGCCCACATGGCGGCGCTGCTGGGCGCGCACATCATCAAGATCAAGCTCGGCACCGACCATCTGATGCTGCCCGAGGCGAAGAAGGTCTACGAGGAGCAGGGCATCGACGTCGCGACCCAGGCGGCGCGGGTGAAGCACTGCGTCCAGTCGGCCTTCGACGGGCGGCGGATCATCGTCTTCTCGGGCGGTGCGAAGAAGGGCGAGGACTCGGTCTACGAGGATGCCCGCGCGATCCGCGACGGCGGCGGCAACGGCTCGATCATCGGGCGGAACTCGTTCCAGCGCTCGCGCGAGGATGCGCTGGCGATGCTCGACAAGCTGGTGAACATCTACAAGGGCGCCGAATAGGCCCCGTGGCGGCCGTCTTCCACGCCTTTCGCCTGGGTCCGGGGGAGGACCTGCGCGGCGGACTGGAAGCGGCCTTTGCGAAATCCGGGGCGGCGGCGGGGTTCCTGGCCGCCGCCGTCGGGAGCCTCTCGAACGTGCGGCTGCGTCCGGCGGGGCGGGACTCGGCGCTGGTGCTGGCGGAGCCGCTGGAGATCGTGGCGCTGTCAGGCACCTTTTCCCCCGACGGGGCGCACCTGCACGTCGCGGTGAGCGATGCCTCCGGGGTCGTCACAGGGGGGCATCTGCTGGAGGGGGCGACGGTGCGCACGACGGCGGAGATCGTGCTCGGGGTGCTGGACGGCGTGACGTTCCGGCGGGTCGTGGATCCGGCGACGGGATACCGCGAGCTGACGGTGACGGGCCGGGACTGACGATGCCGTGGCCCGGTGCCGGTACGGGCGCGCTTGAGTGTTTTCGGCGGGAAAGAGACTGGGGCGGTCAGAGCCGCGCGAGGATGGCCTCGGTGTCGAGCCCCGGAGCGGTTCCCGCCAGGCGGCCGCGCGGTGCGTCGAGGCGGCTGGCACAGTAGGCTTCGGCGACGGCGGGCGGGGCCCGGCGCACCAGCGCGGCGGCGGTGAGCAGGAGCGCGGCGGATTCGCAGAAGGCGCGGGCCTCGGCCTCGGGGACCGGGCCGGGCCAGCGGATGTGCAGGGCGTCGAGGGCGCGGTCGTAGGCCGGAAACACGCCGAGGGCGGCGTCGAGGTCTTCGGCCAGCGCTTCGGCGCAGTCGGGGCGGGCGAGGCTGCGCAGGATGTCGAGGCAGATGACGTTGCCCGAGCCTTCCCAGATCCCGTTCAGCGGCGCCTCGCGGTAGAGCATCGGCAGCGGCGTGTCGGCGACGTAGCCCATGCCGCCGAGTATCTCCATCGCCTCGGCCACCACGCTCGGGCAGAGCTTGTTGTTCAAGAACTTGGCCAGCGCCACGGCGACGCGGGACAGGGGCGCGTTTCCGGCGTCGAAGGCGCGGGCGACGTGGAGGCCCACGGCCAGGGCGCCTTCACTGTCCAGCGCGAGATCGGCGAGCAGGCTTCGCATCAGCGGCTGGTCGACCAGGCGGCGCTGGAAGGCGGTGCGGTGGTCGCACCAGTACTTCGCCTCGCACAGCGCCGCGCGCATCAGCCCGGCGGGGGCGAGCGCGGTGTCGAGGCGGGTGTGGTGCACCATGGGCAGGATCGTGCGCACCCCCTGCCCCTCCTCGCCGAGGCGGAACGCGACGGCGCCGTGGTACTCGATCTCGGCGCTGGCATTGGCGCGGTTGCCGAGCTTGTCCTTCAGGCGCATCAGGTGGATGGCGTTGTTGCCGGTGTCGAGCCAGCGGGGCACCAGGAAGCAGGTGAGGCCGGCGTCGGTCTGCGCCAGCGTCAGGAAGCCGTCGGACATGGGGGCGGAGCAGAACCACTTGTGGCCGTGAAGGCGGTAGCGGTCGCCCTCCCGCTCGGCCCGCGTGGAGCTGCCGCGCAGGTCCGAGCCGCCCTGCTTCTCGGTCATCGCCATGCCCATGGTCGCGGCGCGCTTCTCCTCTACCGGGCGCGTCGCGGGGTCGTAGGCGCGGGCCGTCAGCCGGGGACGCCAGAGCGCCGCGAGCCCGGGTGCCGAGTCGGAGGCGGCGTCGAGCGCGGCGGTGGCGGCGGCGGTCATCGTCATCGGGCAGCAGCTGGCCGGTTCCACCTGGCTGTGGAGATAGACCATCACAGCGTGGTCGAGGTATCCCGTCCTGCCGCCCTCCCAGGGCCGGGCCGCATAGCCGGTCGCGAGGCCCGCGTCGAGCAGGCGGTGATAGGCGGGATGGAACGTCACCCGGTCGCGGCGGCGGCCGCCGCGGTCGAAGAGGTCGAGTTCCGGAGGGTGGCGGTCGGCCGCGCGGGCCAGCGCGCGGGTGTCCGCGAGGCCGAGCCAGAGCGCGTGGCCGCGCAGCGCGGGATCCGCCCCCGCGGCATGGTCGGCCAGCGCCGGATCGCCGCGCCAGAGGTCCAGGTCGCCCCTGAGCGGCGGCTGGTTCGGCACGTCGTCGGACTCGGGCCGGGAGTCGGGAAAGCGGTCCATGGCGGTCTTCCTCGGGTTGCGGTCAGCCTAACATGGCGGTCCGGCCTGCGGAACCGGCGCCACACCCGGCGGGCGGGTGCGCAAAGGGGATTCCCATCGCGCCCGGCCTGTGCGAAGGTGCCCCGAACCGCCCGGAAGTGGCGGAAAGAGGCACGGCATGACCCACAACCGCAATCGTCCCGCCATCGGCGTCGTCATCTATTTCGCCCTCGCCTTCGTGCTGGGCGTCTATTTCACCTTCGCCAGCGTGCAGGGCGACTATGGCCTGTTCAAGCGGATCCAGATCGACGCCGAGGCGCGGATCCTGCAGGCGGAGCTGAAGGAGCTGGACGTCGAACTGGCGCGGCTCGAGAACAAGACGCGGCGGCTCTCGGACGAGTACCTGGACCTCGATCTTCTGGACGAGCAGGCCCGCGACGTGCTGGGGCTGGTGCGCGCCGACGAGGTGGTTCTGCGCTGACGCCGGGGCCGACGCGCATTTGGGCTTTTCCTGCGCGGCCGCGGGGGATAGTTTAACACTGAACTATCCCTGCCGGAGGAGCCGCGACGATGGCCCAAGCGAAAGCCGCCGCGAATGTCTCGAAGGACGAGCTTCTGCATTTCTACCGCGAGATGCTGCTGATCCGCCGCTTCGAGGAGAAGGCGGGACAGCTCTACGGCATGGGCCTGATCGGCGGGTTCTGCCACCTCTACATCGGACAGGAGGCCGTCGTCGTCGGGCTGGAGGCCGCGGCCGAGGAAGGCGACAAGCGCGTGACCTCTTACCGCGACCACGGCCACATGCTGGCCTGCGGGATGGATCCGAACGGCGTCATGGCCGAGCTGACGGGGCGCGAGGGCGGCTATTCCAAGGGCAAGGGCGGCTCGATGCACATGTTCAGCCGGGAAAAGCATTTCTACGGCGGGCACGGCATCGTCGGCGCCCAGGTGCCCATCGGCGCGGGGCTTGCCTTCGCCGACAAGTACCTTGGCAACGACCGGGTGACCTTCGCCTATTTCGGCGATGGCGCGGCGAACCAGGGTCAGGTGGCCGAGACCTACAACATGGCCGAACTCTGGGACCTGCCGGTGATCTTCGTGATCGAGAACAACCAGTACGCCATGGGCACCTCGACCAGGCGCGCGTCCAAGTCCCCGAACCTCTGGGAGCGCGGCGCGGCCTACGGCATCCCGGGCGAGGAAGTCGACGGGATGGACGTGCTGGCGGTGAAGGCCGCGGGCGACAAGGCGGTGAAGCACTGCCGCGCCGGGCACGGGCCGTACATCCTCGAGGTCAAGACCTACCGCTACCGCGGCCACTCGATGTCGGACCCGGCGAAGTACCGCACCCGCGACGAGGTGCAGAAGATGCGGGACGAACGCGACGCGATCGAACACGTCCGCCAGATGCTCCTGACCGGCAAGCACGCGTCCGAGGATGATCTCAAGGCGATCGACAAGGAGATCAAGGAAGTGGTCAACGCCTCGGCCGAGTTCGCCAAGGAGAGTCCGGAACCGGCACTCGACGAGCTTTACACCGACATTCTGGCGGAGGCCTGAGCGATGACCCAGATCCTGATGCCCGCCCTCTCGCCCACCATGGAGGAAGGCACCCTCGCCAAGTGGCTGGTGAAGGAGGGCGACACCGTGAAGTCCGGCGACATCCTCGCCGAGATCGAGACCGACAAGGCGACGATGGAGTTCGAGGCGGTGGACGACGGCGTGATCGCGAAGCTGCTGGTCGCCGAGGGCACCGAGGGCGTGCCGGTCAACGCCCCCATCGCCGAGATGGAGGGCGACGGCCCCGCGCAGCAGGCCGCCCCCGCCGCGACGCCCCCGAGTTCCGAGGAGATGCCGGCCGAGACCCGCCAGCATCCCGCGCCCGCCGCGCCGAAAGCGGTGGTCGAGGCCGACCTGCCCGCGGGCACCGAGATGAGGAAGACCACCGTGCGCGAGGCCCTGCGCGACGCCATGGCCGAGGAGATGCGCGCCAACGATCGCGTCTTCCTGATGGGCGAGGAAGTGGCCGAGTACCAGGGTGCCTACAAGATCAGCCAGGGCCTGCTGGACGAGTTCGGCGCGCGCCGGGTGATCGACACGCCGATCACCGAGCACGGGTTCGCCGGCATCGCCGTGGGCGCGGCCTTCGGCGGGCTGAACCCGATCGTCGAGTTCATGACCTTCAACTTCGCCATGCAGGCCATCGACCAGATCATCAACTCTGCCGCCAAGACGCTCTACATGTCCGGCGGTCAGATGGGCTGCCCCATCGTCTTCCGCGGTCCGAACGGCGCCGCGGCCCGGGTCGGCGCCCAGCACTCGCAGGACTATGCCGCCTGGTATTCGCAGATCCCGGGGCTGAAGGTGGCGATGCCCTACTCCGCCGCCGACGCCAAGGGACTGCTGAAATCCGCGATCCGCGATCCGAACCCGGTGATCTTCCTCGAAAACGAGATCCTCTACGGCCGCAGCTTCGACGTGCCGGTGCTGGACGACTACACCGTCCCCTTCGGCAAGGCCCGGATCTGGCGCGAGGGGACGGACGTGACCATCGTCTCCTTCGGCATCGGCATGACCTACGCCCTGGAAGCCGCCGAGATCCTGGCGAAGGACGGGATCGAGGCCGAGGTGCTGGACCTTCGCACCCTGCGCCCCATGGACACCGCCGCCATCGTCGAGAGCGTGAAGAAGACCAATCGCTGCGTCACGGTCGAGGAAGGCTTCCCCCAGGGCGCGGTCGGCAACTACATCTCGTCGGTGCTGATGCAGGAGGCGTTCGACTACCTTGATGCCCCGGTCATCAACTGCACCGGCAAGGACGTGCCCATGCCCTATGCCGCGAACCTGGAAAAGCTGGCGCTGGTGACGACGAAGGAAGTCGTCGAGGCGGTGCGCCAAGTGACGTATCGCTAGGGCCATGCAGGTCGACGGCATGGACATCGCGCGACGCGCCTACCGCATCCGGCTTTCCGACGGCGGGCCGGTGGCGCTGCTGCCCGAGACGCTGGTGGCGGAGGATCGTCCCAGCCACGGCGCCGTCTACCGGTGGCTTGCCGATCACGCCGCAGACATCGAGCGGGCGGTGCGCACCCTGCACCGTGGCAAGCGCCCAAAACCGGCGCTCGACACGATCACACTCGAGGAGACGTCCTGACATGCCGACCGAAATCCTCATGCCCGCCCTGTCGCCGACCATGGAGGAAGGCACGCTCGCCAAGTGGCTGGTGAAGGAGGGCGACACCGTCTCCTCCGGCGACCTCCTCGCCGAGATCGAGACCGACAAGGCGACCATGGAGTTCGAGGCCGTGGACGAGGGCATCGTCGGCAAGCTGCTGGTCGCCGAGGGCACCGAGGGCGTGAAGGTCAACAGCCCCATCGCGGTCCTGCTGGCCGAGGGCGAAAGCGCCGATGCGGTCGCCGCCCCGAAACCTGAAGCGTCCTCCGAGCCGACCGCGGCACCCGCCGCGGAGGCCGCGCCGACGGCCGCGAAGCCCGCCGCTCCTGCTGCTCCGGCGGCGCCTTCCACCAACGGCGAGCGCATCTTCGCCTCCCCCCTCGCCCGCCGGATCGCCGCCGACAGGGGGCTGGACCTCGCCAAGATCACCGGCACCGGACCAAGGGGCCGGATCGTCAAGGCCGACGTGCAAAAGGCCGAGGCCGCCCCGGCGTCCGCACCGCAGCCCCGCGAGGCCGCGACAACGTCCGCTCCGACAGCCGCACCGAAACCGGTCTCCGCTTCGGCCGTCGCCGCGATGTACGAGGGCCGCGCCTATACCGAGGTGCCGCTCGACGGCATGCGCAAGACGATCGCAGCGCGGCTGTCGGAGGCCAAGCAGACGATCCCCCACTTCTACCTCCGCCGCGACATCCGGCTCGACGCGCTGCTGGCCTTCCGCAGCCAGTTGAACGCCCAGCTTTCCGCCCGGGGCGTCAAGCTCAGCGTCAACGACTTCATCATCAAGGCCTGCGCCCTTGCCCTGCAGGAGATTCCCGCGGCCAACGCCGTCTGGGCGGGCGACCGGATCCTGCAGCTGAAGCCCTCCGACGTCGCCGTGGCCGTCGCCATCGAGGGCGGCCTCTTCACGCCCGTCCTGCGCGACGCCGAGACCAAGACCCTCTCGACCCTCTCGACCGAGATGAAGGACCTCGCCCTCCGCGCCCGCGCCCGCAAGCTCGCGCCGCAGGAGTACCAGGGTGGCAGCTTTGCGATCTCCAATCTCGGCATGTACGGGATCGAGAATTTCGATGCCGTCATCAACCCGCCCCACGGCGCGATCCTCGCGGTCGGCGCCGGAGTGGAGAAGCCGGTGGTAACGGATGGAAAGATAGAGATCGCCACGGTCATGTCCGTGACGCTCTCGGTCGATCACCGCGTCATCGACGGCGCCCTCGGAGCGGAACTCCTCAACGCCATCAGGCGGAATCTCGAGGCGCCGATGGCCATGCTGGCATAGTGCCAGCACGCCTCACATCTTTGCTTCAAAAAACATCCTACGGGGGGTCGCCATTTTGCGCCATTGGTGCAAGCAAAATGGCGACGGGTGTAAAACCCCCGATCCCGAACCCTCAGCCGGCCCGACGCCGGAACCCTATTCCGGAAACGTCTTCAGCAGGTGGTTCATCATGATCGACGGCTGCGAACACCCCGCCTCGCCGACGATCCGCGCCGGCACGCCCGCCACGGTCTTCATCGGCGGCACATCCTCCAGAACCACGGACCCCGCGGCGATGCGCGAGCAGTGGCCGATGTGGATGTTGCCCAGCACCTTTGCCCCGGCCCCGATCAGCACGCCGTCGCCGATCTTCGGGTGACGGTCGTGATCCTCCTTGCCGGTGCCGCCCAGCGTCACGGAGTGCAGCATCGACACGTTGTCGCCCACCACCGCCGTCTCGCCGATGACGATGGAATGGGCGTGGTCGATCATGATCCCCTGCCCGATCCGTGCCGCCGGGTGGATGTCGATGCCGAACACCTCGCTCACGCGGGCCTGGATGAAATAGGCCAGGTCCTGCCGCCCCTGCCGCCACAGCCAGTGGCCCAGGCGATAGGCCTGGACCGCCTGGTAGCCCTTGAAGAACAGCAGCGGCTGCAACAGGCGGTGGCAGGCCGGATCGCGCTCGTACACCGCGACGAGGTCGGCGCGGGCCGCGCGGCCGAGTTCCGGCGCGTTCGCGAAGGCTTCGTCGGAGATCTCGCGCAGGATCTGTTCCGACATCTCGGGCGAGGCGAGCTTCAGCGAGATCCGGAAGCTCAGCGCGCGCTCGAAGCTTCGGTGGTGCAGGATGCTGGAATGGACCAGACCGCCCAGCAGCGGCTCGACCACGATGGCCGCGCCCGCTTCCTCGGTGATCTGCGACCAGACCGGATCGATCCGCGCGACCTGTTCCTTGCGTTTCGCCATCGCTCCATCCTCCGTGCTGGCCGCCGCATCCTAGCAGATAGGCTGCCGCCGGGAAACCGAAAGCCCGTCGCGATGCTTTTCGCCGCCCTCCCTCAGCTTTCCGGCCCGAACACCCGCCGCGTGAAGGGTCCGGGACCAAAGGCCGCCGAAACCTGCGCCACCTCCACCGCGAATGAGTCGCCCGCCCCGTCCGCCGCCCGCGCCGCCGCGCCATAGGTCCATGCCGGTTCGCCCACCGTGGCCTCGCGCAGGATCGCACCGTCGCGCACGACGCGCAGGAGGTAAAGCTCGCTCTCCTCGCCCAGCGGCACCTCGGCCCGGGTCCAGCTGTCGCCGTCGATCCTCGTGCGGCGGATCCACGTCGCGGCGATGTTGTCGCCGACGGCGCGCAGGGTGAGGTGCGCGGGCGCATAGGGCCGCAGGCCGACGCCATCGAAGGCACGTCGTGTCTGGACATAAACGGGATCGTCCACCGGCCGCCCCGCCGGTCCCACCCTGTAGGTGCGGGCCAGTCCGAGGGAGGCAGGCGCCAGCGAGATCTGGCCGACCGCCGCGTTCAGCAGCACCACACGGCTGCCCACCGGCCACTCGTCGGGCATCACCCCGTCGGTGCCCGCCTGCCCGCGCAGCCTCCGGCTCAGCGCGTAGAGCCGGGTGTCGAGCAGATTGGCCTGGCCGAACTGGAACACCTCCCACAGATCGTCCGTCCCCGATCCGATCGCCATGGCATTCGCCCCCTCGAGCAACCGCGACAGGGTTACCGACTCCAATGCGCCCGAAAGCAGACTGACCTGCAGAGCGGGCCCCCGGTCGATCAGCCCGGCGCGGGCGCGGTACATCGGCGTGCGCGTGGTGCCCACCACCGCCGCGCTGCCGATCAGCCCGTTCAGCTCGAACCCGTCCTCCAGCGGCGAATCGTAAAGCGCAACCGATCCGGGCCAGGGCCGCGCGGTGACGGCGAGATAGGGCGCCTCGGGCTGCTGGTCCGACCGTATCAACGGCAGGTCCATGAACACCGGCAGCACCGGCACCGGCGCGACGAAAGGCGCCAGCCGCACCGCCGTCTCCACCGCGTCGCTCGGCTCGTAGAGTTCCGGCTCGATCCGTACCGCCTCGATCAGCTGCCGGTCCGACTGCTCCACCCGGTCGATCCGGTAAAGCCCGCCGCGCAACGCGGCGATGTCCCCCGCCCCGAGCGCAAGCGCCGAGGGCGGCAAGGCGAAGCGCAACCGGTCCCGCGCGACCCGAGCCTCGGCCAGCCAACGCTCGACGATCGCCGCGGCCTCGCCGCGGGTCAGCACCAGCGGCATCTCGGTCTGCGACACCGCGATGCCGCGCTCGTCGGGAAAGATCGCCTCGGCGGTCTGCACCTCGAAATTGCCATCGGCCGCCACGTGGCTCAGCCGCAACCGCCCCGCCGTCTCGGCCTCAGGACCGCGCAGGGCCTCCACGTCGCCGTCGAGGTCCGGGCTGACAGCCACCCGCTCCTCTTCGACCACGCCGTCGATCCTGCCGGTGCGGGTGCGGAAGACCAACCGCCCCTCGCGCTCGACCGCGTCGAAGGCATAAGCCGTCATCAGCGGCTGAAGCTTCGCCCGCGCCCCCGCGACATCGTTCAAGGCATAGCCCCGCACGACGCCGTAGAGCCGGTCGAGGTCCACGGCGGTCACCCCGGACTCCGCGCACAGTTCGCGCACGACCGAAGACAGCGCCCGCGAGGTGACCCGGCCGGTGATCCAGTGGCCGCGGGCATGATTCTCGCCGTCGCTCCACAGCTCGGTGTTGCCCGGGAAGAAGGGAAACGGCCGCGCGTCCCAGGCCCAGACATGGGCCCGCGACAGGTCGATCATCGGCCCGCCGTACTCCGACGAGATGGGGTTGTTCGCGGAATCGCCCCAGAAGGCGTTGATCGCCCGCAGGTACTGCATCTGCATGAAGTCGTCGCGCCGCCCGTTCGAATACTTCGGCAACCCGGATTCGCTCGACTTCGGATCGACGAACCGGTTCGGCTGGTTCGCGCCCTTGTCGACCGCCGCGCACCCGTATTCCGTGAACCAGATCGGCTTGCTCTCCGGCACCCAGCCGGTCGGCGTCTCGGAACGGACGCCGCCCGGACGGTCGTGGTGCGGCCGCGACCACCAGTTCCTCAGATCCTTGTAGCGGAACACCCACGGCTCATCGTATCTGCCGTCGGTGATCGGCGTTCTCAGCTGCACCGCCTCGGCCTCGGGCGCGTGGTAGTACCAGTCGAACCCCTCGCCCCCGGCGACGTTCGCCGTCAGGTAGTCGAGGCTGTAGATCGAGCCGAAGGCGGCATCGGCGTGGTCGAATCCGTCGCGCCAGTCGGACAGCGGCATGTAGTTGTCGATGCCGACGAAATCGACGTTCTGATCGCTCCACAACGGATCGAGATGGAAGAACACGTCACCCGAGCCGTCCTTCGGATGATAGCCGAAGTACTCGCTCCAGTCCGCGGCATAGCTGATCTTCGTCTGCGGCCCCAGAACCTCCCGCACGTCCGCCGCCAGCTGCCGCAGGGCCGCGACGGCCGGAAAGCTGCCGCCGGCGCCGCGGATCCATGTCAGCCCCCGCAGTTCCGAACCGATCAGGAAGGCGGAAACACCGCCCGCCGCCTTGCAGAGATGGGCATAGTGCAGGATGAACCGCCGATACCCGAAGGCGGACGGTCCGGAATAGGCGACGGATGTTCCCTCCACGGCAAAGTCCGAGACCTGCGCCGCCCCGAAGAATGCCGACACCTCTGCTTCCGCCGCCGCCGTCCCGTCCGACGTCCCCTCGCGCCCCGGCGCGATGTCGAGCGTGATGCGTCCGCGCCATGGCAGCACCGGCTGGTCCGGCGCGTCCGAGTACGGATCGGGAAGGCCGTTGCCCTCCTGCTGGGTCATCAGCACGAAGGGATAGAACGTCACCGCCTGCCCCGCCTCGCGCAGCGCCGCGATGGCCTCGACCACCGAACGGTCCGTGGGCGTGCCGCCATAGACCACCCGGCCCTCCTTCAGAGGCACCCGCCCCGCCTCCGCCCGCGCAAGGCCGCCCGCCCTCCAGGGCATGGCCGGAACCTCCACCTCGGTCTGCTCGACCAGCGGCCGGATCTCGCACCGTCCGCACCGCAGGTCGTTGCCGAACCACGACACCACCAGGGACGCCGCACCGCATCGCGGCAGCTCGCCGGTCAGCGCCTCGAGGGAGGCGGCGAAATCCGTCCGCCCCAGCGGCGAATTGACGTTGATTGCGCGCGAAAGACCCGGCTCCTCGCTGAAGTAGACCGGCGTGGTCGCCAGGGCATACTCGCCCGTGCCGGGAATGATCGCGACCGCCTGCAAGGCATGGGTCAGGTCCTCGGGCAGGCGGTCGCCCGAGGCCGGCTCCGGCCGCATCACCTCGAAGCTGAACTGAGGCACCCGGTTGCCGTAAGGCGCCAGGTCCAGATCCTCGATCACGACATAGGAGATGCCGCGATAGGCCGGCGCCATCCCCGCCCCCTCCACCGCCTCGATCTTCGGATCGGGCAACTGGTCGTCGCTGCCGGGATAGACCCGAAGGTTCAGACCCTCCCGCTCGGCCTCGCTGCCGTCGATCCAGATCCGCCCGACGCGCGAGATCTCACCCTCGCAAAGCGCGATCGCCAACGATACGGAATAGGCGTACCGCGTCGTCCGCGGCGCGCTCGGAGCGCCCTTGCCGCCGCCGCTGGTCGTCGCCGTCTCCTTGAACCGCGTGGCCCAGATCACCTGACCGCCGACCCGCGTACGCCCGAAGACCTGCGCCACCGGCGCGCCCTCGCTGGCGCCGGTCAGCCGGAACCGCTCCACCCGGCCCGTCTCCACCGCCTGCGATCCGCTGCCAAGGATGCTCTGGTCGATCACCCGACCCAGCGTGGCACCCACGGCCCGCCCGATGACCACCGAGGAAAGGCCCAGCACGCCACCGCCAAGCGAGGCGCCGGCCGCCGCGCCGACTGCCGAAAGTACGAGTGTGGCCATCAGGACCTCCTGTCGGGAAATGCGAAACGCGCCACGATGCGGCGCCGCCAGGGCAGGCTCAGCGGGCTTTCGACCACCGCGTGCCCGCTGTAGGCATGGACGAAGCTGGCCGCGCACCCGGTTTCGGCGACGATGCCCAGGTGCTTCGCCACGGAACCGCTGCGCATCCGGAACAGGATCACGTCCCCCGGCGCGAGATCGGGCAACGGACGCGCCACCAGGTGCGCCGCCGCCCGCGCCCAGAGCCGCTCGTCCTGCTGCGTCTCGGACCAGTCCGGCGCATAGGGCGGAACGGCTTCCGGTTCCGCCCCGCAGACCGCCCGCCACACCCCGCGCACGAGACCCAGGCAATCCGCCCCCACCCCCCGGACCGAGGCCTGGTGCCGGTAGGGCGTGCCGATCCAGGCCCGCGCCGCGGCCACCGCCGCCGGGTTGCTCATCGCTTCAGGTTCCCGCCCGAATTGTCGTCGGCGCTGCTCGGATAGGCCATCAGCCAGTCCTCGCCGGGGATGTGCGGGAAGCCGCGGAAGTTGAGCTGGTTCAGGAACTTCAGGCGACAGGTCTCGAACCGCTTGTCGCAGCCCGCCTCCAGCCGGATCATGTCGCCCGGAACGATCTCGGCCCGGATCGCCTCCCACACCTCGATCACCCGGCCCTCGCCGCTCAGCCGGTCGTTCTTGATGATCGAGACGATGCCCGCCGCGCCCCCCGTCTCGACGATCAGCCGCCCCTTTTCGAACCAGCGGTCGTCGAACCCGTCGAGCGCGGCGAAGCGGAACAGCTTGCGCCCCTCGACATGCTCCACGGTCTCCGTCGTGGCATAGCCCGCCGCATTCAGGTCGACACCGCAGGACGCATCCCCGAGGATCGCCGTGCAGGGCGCCTGATAGACCCGCCCCTGCGGCTGGTTCAGCGCCTCGGCAAGTCCCCGCAATTCGGCCCGGAACGCTCCGCCCGACCGCTGGATCTCGCCAAGACTGCCGCGGAACTGGAGGATGCGCTGCGCCGGTTCGGCCCAGTTGACGAGCCAGGCCCGCACCTCCGCCCCGTCGAAGCGTCCGGCCAGGATATCGGCCTCGCTCAGGCTGTCGTCCGACAGCACGCCCACGGCCTCGGTGTTGTCCACGGCAAGACCGGTCGTCTGCTCCAGCGCCTTCGCGGTCAGACCGGCATCGGGCACGAACACCATGCCATCGAAGGCGAGCGCCGTGTCGTAGTCGGTGAAGCCATGGGCGACACCGTCCCGCCTTTGCACATGCCAGCACCGGCAGACCGTGGTTGCCCCGGTCCGCAGATGGGCCTCGAACTCGGCCGACAGCGCCATCAGATACGCACCTCGACAACCGGCACGTTCGGAACCGTCCCGGCCCTAAAACTCGCCACCGAGACTTGGATCAGGTCGGTGTCGAAGCGCACCGGCACGTCGAACTCGAACCCCGCGGTGATCTGCGCCCCTTCCGGCGGCACCTCGTAGAGGGTCACGAGCCCTGTCGTCACATCCAGATCGAAATGAACTCCCTTCCGCAGCAGATCTCCCTCCAGCCCCAGGGTCACCGTGCCCTGAACGGGCTTCCTGATCGGCCGGACATAGGGGTTCGCCCCTGCCTCGTAGGTCTTCACCAGCTGGAACTCCGCGCCCACGCCATCGGCCACCGCGATCACCTGGTCGGCAAAGTCCGGATCACGCGAGGCGGGGCAGGACTTGTAGTCCGACCAGTCCTTCCAGCGGAACCCCGAAAGCTGCCCGCGCCGCGCCTCGAAGAAGGCCAGAAGCTGCTCCACATCGTCGAGCGAGCGCATCCCCAGCCCCGCATCGTAGCGGCGGCGCGAATGGGCCCAGGGCGTGTTGCGCTCCTCGAAACCGTTGGCCAGCGTCACCACCTCGGTGCGCCGCTCCGGCCCCCCGACCGAGCCGAAGCTCAGGGACGCGGGAAAGCGGATCTCGTCGAAAGCCATTCTGTCCTCCTCAGCGGTTGCGCTGGCCCTGGCCCAGGGCACGGCCCAGGCGGGCGGCGATCTGGCTCTGGCTGCGCTGGAATCCCTGCACGTCGGGGGTCGAGATGTTCATCACCACGGTCACGGGCTGCCCTCCCTGTGCCGACCGCACCCCGAGCCGCCCGTCGGCGCCACGCGCCAGCGGCATGATCGCCTCGGGCCCCGCCTCGCCCATCAGCCCGGCACCGCCGCGCATCGGAAAGTAGGTGGGCGAGGATACGACGCCCCCCGTCGCGAAGGGCATGACCCGCCCCTGCACGAACCCCGCGCCGTCACGGAACGGCAGCATCCCGCTCACCAGCCCTTCGACCCCCTGCGCCAGCAGCCCGCCGAGATGCCCCGCCACGGGGCGCACGGCGGCGTTGTAGGCCGCGTCGACCATCGAGGTCGCCACCCCCTTCAGCGCATCGCTCAGCTTCAGCCCGTCGAAGATCAGCCCGTCGAAGGCCCGCTTCAGCCCCCGCGAAATTCCGCCGCTCAGCACCGACACCTCGCGGCCCGTATCCGCGATGGTCGACTGCATCCGCTTCATCTCGCCGTCGAAGGCCGCGGCGATCGCGCTCGCGCCGCCCAGCGTCTGCTCCAGCCCCAGGATCTGGTCCTCGAGGTCAGTCAGGTCTTGCGTGTCCATCGTCTTTCCCTCCGTTGTCCGGGGCGGCCGCGCCGTCCGGATAAAGCGCCGCCAGCGCCTCCAGGCCCTTGCGGCTAAGCGGAACCTGCCCGCTGCCGCGCCCCAGCATCAGCACCAACTCGGCCGGGGTCAGCGCCCAGAACTCCCACGGCAGCAGGCCCCGCCCGGCGATCCCGGCGCGCATCAGCCCCGGCCAGTCAAACCCCGCCATCGCCGTCCCCCGGCAGCGCGAAGGCCCGCGCCAGCAGCGCGCCCGCCACCCGCGCCGCCTCCACCGGCCCGCCACCGATCTCGGCGCTCAGAAGATCCGCTGTCGTCCCCCGCCAGCCGCCGCCGCGCAGACCCGCAACCACCAGCGCCAGCACGTCCCGCGTCGAAAACCGCCCCTGCTCGAACCGCTCCACCAGTTCGACCAGCGTGCCGGCCCCGAGCGAAGCCTCCAGCTCGGCCAGCGCACCGAGGGTCAGCTTCGCCACCCGCCGCTCGCCGTCCAGGACCAGCTCGACCTCGCCTGCCCAGGGGTTGCCCATCACAGCGCCACGAAATCCAGCATCCCCGCCGAGGCCAGCGAAAGCTCATAGGTCGCCTCGCCGTTGTTCGACCCGGCATATTCCAGCGCGGTCACCTGGAACGGCCCCGAGACGATGCCGAAATCCGGGATGATGACCTGGAAATCCGGCGTCAGCCCGTCGAAGAACACCTGCCGCGCCCGCATGTCGGTGTCGCTGTCCTTGAAGATCCCCGACCCCGAGATCGAGGCCGACTTGACCCCGGCCCCCGCCAGCAGCTCGCGCCAGCCCCCCTGGGACTCGAGAGAGGTCACATCGACGCTCTCGGCGTTGAACGAGACCCGCGTCGCGCGCAGCCCCGCGATGGTCTCGAACAGCCCCTCGCCGTTCAGGTCCAGCTTGATGAGAAGATCCTTGCCGTTCTGGGCAGCCATGTCCGTTCCTTCCGTGAAAGATATGTCAGATGTCTTCGGTCTGGGCGCGGAAGCGCAGGTCGATCCGCCGCTGCGCCCCGCCGTCGATCCGACGCGCCCGGGCGCGCAGGAACCACAGCCCCACCACGCGCCCACGCGACAGCACCAGATCGGCGCCGAGCAGCGCGTCGCTCACCGCCACCGCGGCCGCCTTCGCCTCGGAAAATCCCGGCGCGGCGGTGATCACGCTGATGTCCAGATCGTGCAGCGCCCCCGCCCCGGTCTTGTCCGAGCGGTCGCGCACGTCCTCCTCGCCCAGCGTCGCATAGAGCGAGGGCAGCGGCCCCGGCGGCAGCGCATCGTACACCGCCCCCGCAAGCTGCGCCTGCACCCCGGGATCGGACTGGAGCAGCTGGTAGACGGCCGCCTGAAGGGCCTCGCCCATGGCATAGCTCATGTCGCAACCTCCTCGTGGGCGAAGCACATCAGGAAGGCGCCGCCGCGCTGTTCGTGCACCGCGACGATGGCATAGAGCCGCGCCCCGTCGCGGAACCGCTGCCCCGGCACCGGGCGCGATTGCGCCCCCTGCGGCGCGGCGCGCACCGTGATCCTCAGCGTCAGCCGGGACAGGGCCACGTCCTCGCCCGCGGCGCCACGTCCCGATCCGCCCCGGACGTCGGACCAGAGAAGCCCGAGCCCCTGCCAGGTCTCGGTGAAACCGCCAGCCCCGTCCGGTGTGCGCATCCGCGCTTCCAGCTCCAGCGGCCGGCTCAGCAGCACGCCGCTCATGCCGACCATCCCGCGCCAAGGCGCAGCGGCCGATACCGCTCCAGAAGCCCGGCCACGACGCCGGGCAGCGGCGCACCCTCGCCCGCCCGGCCCTCGTAGATATGCGCCGCCAGCATCAGCACCGCCTGCGCCATGTCGCCCGGCACCGCGTCGAAGCCGTCGTGCCCCGCCTCGAAGGCCACCTCGGCCCGCCCGGCCAGCGGGATCCGCGGCAGCGCATAGCCTGCCGAGATCAGCATCGGCCGGTGGTCGTCGCGGATCAGGCGGTACTGCATCGCGGGCACCTCCGTCTCGGTGCCCGCACGGTCGAAGATCGACAGCCGTGTCACCGCGGCCACCGGCGAGACGGGAAGCACCAGCCGCGACAGATCGCGCCACTCGGTCACGGTCAGGCAGAAGCCGCGCGCCAGCACCGCCTTGCTGCAATGCCCCTCGACCCGCGCCAGGGCCGCCCGCAGGCTCGCCTCCAGCGCGGTATCCTGCAGGCTGTCGTCGGAGAACCCCGTTCCCAGCCGCAGGTGTTGCCGAAGCCGCTCCAGCGGCAGGGCCGCCGCGGCCACCGTCGTCGTCTCGACCAAATTCATCGCTTGTCTCCGCTCGCCAGATCCCGCCCCTGCCCCCGCCAGGGGACCGGGAGTTGGACGCACGCCCCTGTCCTGCCCGGACGGAGGGGATCAACCAAACAGCACAGGTTGGATGACGTACGCCCAGATCACCGGACCCGCGTCACCGCGGGCCCGACGCCTCGGCCCCCGTCAGGAGGCAGAGAACTTCAGCAGCTTGATCGCCGCGAAATCGCTGACGTCGCCGCCGACCCGCTTGGTCGCGTAGAACAGCACATGGGGCTTGGCGCTGAACGGATCGCGCAGGATGCGAAGGTCGGGACGCTCGGCGATGGTATAGCCCGCGCCGAAATCGCCGAAGGCGATGGAGTAGCTGCCGGTCGCGATGTCAGGCATGTCCTCCGCCACGACCACCGGATAGCCGAGCAGCCGCGCAGGCTCTCCCGCCGCCAGGCCGTCCGACCACAGGAACCGCCCGTCCGCGTCCTTCAGCTTGCGCACCACGCCCGCGGTCTTCGAGTTCATCACGAAGGTCCCGTTTGCCCGGTACTGCGCCCCGAGCGCATAGACCAGGTCGACCAGAGCATCGGCGCCGTCGAACGCCCCGTCGGCGCCGGTCGCGACATAGCCGAGCGTGTCCCAGGCCCAGGAGGCATCGGCCACCTTGGTGTGGTTCAGAAAGCCCCTGGGCTTGTCCACGCCGTCGCCGTTGACGAAGGCCGCGGCTTCGGAACGGGCGAACTTGTCGGCGATCCGCCCCGCCAGCCAGCCCTCGATGTCGAAGGCGGCATCGTCCAGCAGCCGCTGGCTCGCCTTCGGCAGCGCCGAAAGCTCGTGCAGCGGGATCACGATGCGGTCGATGGTCGGCGTGCCGGTCTCGGTCTGCGACGCCGTCTCCGAAGACCAGCCCGCCCCGATATCGGTGGTGTCCACCAGCACGTCATAGGAGGTCGCCTCGACGTTCACCACGTTCGCGACCGCGCGGATCGAGGCGGTCGAGCGCAGCACCGACTGCACCATGGCCGAGGTTTGCGGATCGACGAGATATCCGCCGTCGCCCGCCACCGCGGTGTTCAGCGCCTTGCCTTCCAGTTCCAGCCCCCGCAGCGCGTCGTCGTCGCCCGAGCGCACGTAGGCCTCGAAGGCCTTCTGGTGGGGGGCCTCGGTCTCGGCCGCGCGGGCCAGGGCGGGACGGCCCGCCATCAGTGTCTTGCGATCCAGCATGTTCACGCGTTCCTCGGTTTGCTTCAGTTTCACCTCGATGCCGTCCTGAAACCGCTTCAGGTCGCGCACCAGCCCGCTCAGCGCCCGGGCCACCTCGTGTTCGGGCAGATCTTCTCCGGCCCCAGACTTCGTGTCGGTTCTGTCCATCTCTGGTCCTGTCTTTCGGTTGTCCGCGGGCTCAGTCCCGCTTCAGCTGCGTCCGCGCCTGCTCCAGCGCCGCCGCGAGGATGCGCAGGGGGTTCACGGGGTCCTCCCCCTTCGCCCCCACCCGCGCCTCGGGAAGCATCGGGAAGGTCACCAGCGACACCTCCCAAAGCTCCAGTTCCTGCAGGACCCGCCGGCCTTTTCCGTCTTTCGCGGCCCGCTTCGTGCGGTATCCGATCGACAGCCCGTCGATCGCCCCCGCCCCGATCAGCGCGATCGCCTCGCGCCCCCGCGCCACGTCCGCCAGGATCCGCCCCTTGACGTGAAGCCCCCGCGCGTCCTCGCGCACCTCGTCCCATACGCCGATCGGCTGGGCCGGGTCGTGCTGCCACAGCATCTTGACCTTGCCGCCATTCGCCGCGAGCGTCGCCAGCGACGCGCCGTAGGCCCCCGCGCTCACCACGTCGCCGCCCTGGTCCGACGCCCCGAAGAGCGACGCATAGCCCTCGATCACCGAGCCATCGACCACCGCCACCTCACCGCCCAGCCGGCAGAACTTCCGCTCCAGATCGAACATCCCGCTCACTCCTCTTCTTCCCGCTTCGGCAGCCCCAGCAGCGCCCGCTTCTCCGCGTCCGTGAGGAAATCGGCTCCCGCGACCCGCGCCCACTGCTGGTCCCGCTCGGCGGCCAGCGCCGGCACCTGGTCCAGATCGCAGCGCAGCTCCACCGCCTCGCCGGTGAACCCGGCCAGCCAGTGCGACATCGCCCCGCAGACCCGCTGCGCCAGGGGCAGCACCGTCAGGCGATAAAACGCCCGGTGCGCCTCGGCATAATTGGCATAGGTCGCGTCGCCCGGGATCCCCAGCAGCATCGGCGGTACCCCGAAGGCCAGCGCGATCTCCCGCGCCGCACTCTCCTTGGTCTTCTGGAACTCCATGTCCGAGGGCGAGAACCCCATCGGCTTCCAATCGAGTCCGCCCTCCAGCAGCATCGGCCGCCCGGCGTTGCGGGCCCCCTGGTGATGGCTCTCCATCTCCGACAGCAGCCGATCGTACTGGTCCGCCGTAAGCGTCCCCTGCCCGTCAACTCCGCGATAGACGATGGCACCCGACGGCCGCGCGGCGTTGTCGAGCAGCGCCTTGCTCCACCGCGAGGCCGCGCTGTGCACGTCCAGCGCCTGCGCCGCCGCCTGCATCGGGCTCAACCCGTAGTGGTCGTCCTGCGGATGGAAGCTCTTGACATGGCAGACCGGCGAAACCCCGCCCTCCACCGGAAAGCGCACCCTCCGGCCGCCGACCGCGTATTCATAGGCCACCGGCCAACCATCCACCCCCGGAACCAGCGACATCCGGTCCGAGCGCAGGACGTGCAGCTCCACCGGCACGCCCTCGCCCACGGCCTCCAGATACCCGTTGCCCGACAGCAGGATCTGGCCGTAGAGCGCCTCGAACAGCTCCGCCCGCCCCTGCCCCGCATTGGGGCGCGAGATCAGCGACAGCAGCGGATGCACGTCGTACCGCGTCGCATGGTCCTGCAACACCAGCGGAAGCGCCGCCGCCGCCTCCGAGATCAGCCGCACGCAGCGGAACCCCACCGGGTTGCCGGTGAAGCCGGTCCTGACCAGCGACACGGTATCGCGCGGGCTCCAGGCCACACGGCCCGAGCCGCCCCAGGCGATCACCGGCCCGCTGGCCGAGGCCTTGGCCTCCGGCGCCGCAGTCGCCCGGGACCGTTTCAGAAAGTCGAATGCCATGTCGCGCTCCTTCAGCCCTGCGGGTGGGCGCAGAAGACCGGGGTGCAGGCCGCTGGGCCGCTCCCGTCTCTCGCCCCGTCGTTCGTCCGGATCGTCCTGCCCCCCTCCGCCCCAGGCCGGAGAGAAGGGGGGCGCCCTCGGGACGGGGCCCGCCACAAGCCCGCACGCCCCGATCTCTTTGCCCGTTCCGCGGATCACGCTACCGCGAAGGGTTACCAAATCCCTTACCTCAGCGTGCGCACCTTCGGGTGCAGCCGCGCCGCCCCCGGCACCAGGATCAGCTCGTGCAGCGCCCAGACCAGCGCATCCACCCGGTCGGGCGACCCCTTGCCCTGGAACCCTTTCTGGGTCATCAGGCACATCTGGTCCTCGAGCGCCCCGAGCCCCGGCAGGTGCGAGACCCGCCCCTGCTCGTAAAGCGCCGCCACCGGCTCGGCCCGCGCCACCTTCCCGCGCGAGGCATGGACGCCGCGGTAGGGCACGAGCGGATCCACCTGCCGCACCACCGACTCGACCAGCTCGCCCCCTTGGTTCACCTCGGCCACCAGCCGCTCGGCGCCCCAGCGGCGCGCGACCTCCACAGCGGCCTTCGCCCACCCCGCGGGAGACGCGGCACTGACCGAGGCATCCTCCAGCACCACCGCCCGCCAGTTCTGCGGCGGCCCCTGCGTGTGGACACCGGCCACCACGATCCCGCAGGAATCCGATCCCCTGTGCCCGGTCACAGGCGGATCCACAGCTACCACCACCCGGTCGAGCTTCGGCGCAGCCTCGATCCGGCAGGCCTCCAGCGCCGCCGTGGTCCACAATGCGCCCTCGGCATCCTCCAGCAGCAGACCCTCCAGCTCCTGCCGCCCCAGCCGCGTGCCCGCATAGCGCGCCATCACCTCGTCGAGGAACGAGCGCGCCAGATTCGCCCGGTTGGCCTGCGTCGGCGCATGGGTCACGACGGTCGAAGGCAGCGCCAGCAACGTCTTCAGCACCGCGACGTTCTTCGGCGTCGTGGTCACGCACTGGCGCGGATCCTCGCCCAGCCGCAGCGCGAACTGGAGCATGTCCCAGGCCTCCTCGCCGCGCTTCCACTTCGCCAGCTCGTCCACCCAGGCGCCGTCGAACTGCGGCCCGCGCAGCCCCTCCGGCTCATGGGCCGAGAACACCTGCGCCACAGCCCCGTTCGGCCAGAGCAGCCGCTTGCGCCCCGCCTCCCAGACCGGCCTCCGGTCGGGCGGCGAACAGGCCAGGATCCCCGACTCGCCGAAGATCATCACCTCGCGCACCTGGTCCTGCGTCTCGCCCACCAGCGCGATCCGCCGACACCGCCCGGGGTCGAGCGGCCGCGCCCCCTCGACCTGCGCGCGCACCCATTCGGCGCCGGCACGGGTCTTGCCCGCGCCGCGCCCGCCCATCACCACCCAGGTCCGCCACTCGCCCTCGGGCGGCAACTGATGCTCCATCGCCCAGAAGTCGAAAAGATAGGGCAGCCCAAGAACGGCCTCCCTACTCAGCCCGTCCAGGAACTCCAACTGGACCGGCAACGGCGCGGAGGCGATCCAGGCGGCGCCCGATCTCGTCGCGGACGGCGTCGAAATCGATGGCATCTGCCAGGACGGTTCCGCGGATGCGTTTTCCAAGCTCTTCAACCTTCTTCCTCTCGTCAAAAAGCGTCTGGGTCGCGCGGGCATAAGTCCCCACGACCCGCTTCATCTCCGCTTCCGGAAGATCCTCCCGGTCCTGGAAGGATCGCCTGAGTGCCAGCAACTCCCGCAAGGCGTCGGCATAGTGATCCTCCGCCTCTTTCAGCAGCAGCATCGAGGGCGGAGTCGTCTCGCTCGCGTCGGCTTTCAATGTTCAGCACCTGTCCTGAAGGGCCCCCGCCGTCCGTGAACACGAAAAGAGCGACACAAGGCCCATCGGCCAAGGTCGCTCTCGTCATGTCTTCAGGTGTTGGAACAGATACGCGATGGAGGCCGAAAAGTCAATCTTTTCAGACACCTCGCGCAACGCCACCGCGCGCTCCGGTTAACCCTTCGGCAACCGGAGCGCGCCTATCACTGGTTGGCGCGCTCCGCCTCGATCTTGCGCCAGCGCGCCACGTTCTCGTTGTGCTCGGCCAGGGTCCGGGCAAAGGCGTGCCCGCCCGACCCGTCGGCGACGAAGTAGAGGTAATCGCTCTCCGCCGGGTTCAGCGCCGCTTGGATGCTCTCGACCCCCGGGTTGGCGATCGGCGTCGGCGGCAGCCCGTCGATGCGGTAGGTGTTGTACGGCGTCTCGCGGTCCAGTTCGCTGCGGCGCAGGCCGCGGCCCAGCACCCCCTGCCCCTTGGTGACGCCGTAGATCACCGCCGGGTCGGTCTGAAGCCGCATCCCCTCGCGCAGGCGGTTGACGAAGACCGCCGCCACCTCGCGCCGCTCCTCGGGGACGCCCGTCTCCTTCTCGACCAGCGAGGCCAGGATCAGCGCCTCCTCCGGAGTCTCCACCGGCAAGTCCGCCGCGCGGTTGCGCCAGGCCTCGGCCAGCCGCTCCGCCTGCGCCTCCTCCATCTGCGCGATCAGCACCGTGCGGTCCTCGCCCGGCTTCACCTCGTAGCTGTCGGGCGCCAGCGATCCCTCGGCCGGCACCGCGGGGATGTCGCCGGACAGGAAATCGGCGGCCTTCAGTCCCTCGACCACCTGCCAGCTCGTCACCCCCTCGGCCATGGAGATCGAGAACCGGGTGTCCGCCTTCTCGCGCACCTCGGCATATTCCGCGGGCACCTCGCCCGCCGCCGGGTCGAACTCCGCCTTCACGTCGAAGCGGTTGGTCGCCGGATCCAGTTCGCGCACCCGCATGACGACCGAGGTCACGCCGATGTTCAGGACCACCGCCGTGCCGCAGGTCGAGGCGCCGCCACGGGTGACGATGTCCACGATCTCGGCCATCGACGCCTTCTCCGGCACCAGGAAGCTCCCGGCCTTCAAAAGTTGCGTCCGGTCGGTGTAATCCGCGCCCAGCCGGAAGATGTAGGGGCTCGAGATCGCGCCCTCCGCCTCCAGCTTGTCCGAGACCCGGGTCATGTTCGACCCCGACTCGACCCGAAGGCAGATCGGCGCCGCCAGCGGCCCCGGCGCCGAATACTGGTTCTTGCCCCAGGCCACGAGGCCCCCGACGGCCACGCAGACCACGATCAGCAGCGACAGCGCGTTGGAGGCCACATGGCGCCACATCAGCCGGTCACCCGCCGCATGATCAGCGCCGCGTTGGTCCCGCCGAACCCGAACGAGTTCGACAGCACCACGTCGATGTCCCGCTCGACCTTGCGGTTCGCGGCCAGGTCGATCACCGGATCGCAGTCCGGATCGTCGAGGTTGATCGTCGGCGGCGCCACCTGGTCGCGCATGGCGAGGATGCAGAAGATCGCCTCGATCGCCCCCGCGGCCCCCAGAAGGTGCCCGGTCGCCGACTTGGTCGAGCTCATCGTCGCCCCCCCGGCCGCATTGCCGAGCAGCCGCTCGACCGCGCCCAGCTCGATGGTATCGGCCATCGTGCTGGTGCCGTGCGCATTGATATAGTCGATGTCGCCGGGGCTGATCCCGGCCCGCGCCACCGCGGCCCGCATCGCCCGCTCGGCCCCCTCGTGATCGGGCGGCGGCGCGGTGATGTGATGCGCGTCGCCCGACAGGCCATATCCTATCACCTCGGCATAGATCTTCGCGCCCCGCGCCACCGCGTGCTCGTACTCCTCCAGCACGACGACGCCGGCACCCTCGCCCATGACGAAGCCGTCGCGGTCCTTGTCCCAGGGGCGGCTCGCCGTCTCGGGGGCATCGGCGCGCTTGGTCGACAGCGCCTTGCAGGCGTTGAACCCGGCGATGCCGATCTCGCAGATCGGGCTTTCGGTCCCGCCCGCGATCATCACGTCGGCGTCGCCCCACTGGATCAGCCGCGCCGCATCGCCGATGGCGTGGGCCCCGGTCGAGCAGGCGGTGACAACGGCATGGTTCGGCCCCTTGAAGCCATAGCGGATCGACACCTGCCCGGAAACGAGGTTGATCAGCGCACCGGGGATGAAGAACGGCGACACCCGCCGCACCCCCCGCTCCTTGATCAGCACCGCCGTCTCGGCAATGCTCTGCAGGCCGCCGATGCCCGAGCCGATCATCACGCCCGTGCGCTCGCGGTCCTCCACGCCGCCGGGCATCCAGCCCGAATCCTCGATCGCCTGCTGCGCCGCCGCCATCCCGTAGAGGATGAAGTCGTCGACCTTGCGCTGCTCCTTCGGCTCCATCCAGGCGTCCGCATCGAAGGTGCCGTCGCTGCCGTCGCCGCGGGGCACCTCGCAGGCATAGCCGGTGCCGAGGTGCGAAGCATCGAATTTCTGGATGGTCCGCGCCCCCGACTTCCCGGCCAGAAGCCGCGCCCAGGTCGCCTCCACGCCGCTCGCCAGGGGGGTGACCATGCCCAGTCCGGTGACAACCACTCGCCGCATCAGCTCTTCCTCGCGTCCTTGTCCTGCCGCCCCTGATATACGCCGGAGCCCCGCGTTGAAAGTCTCGCCCCGACGTCGGGCGTCCGGGAGCATGTAAAACCCGAACCTGCCAAGGTAAAGCCGTCGCCGCACGGCGCGCGATCCTGTCCGCGCCTTCCCGCCGTCATCCCGACGGCAGGGTCGTCGACCGCCCGTTCGACGCCGTCCCCGCGGACGGCCCGCCCGCGCCCCTCAACGCAGAAAGGGCGGCCCCTTCGCAAGAAGGAACCGCCCTGAACCACCCGGCCGGAGACCCGGCCCGGGGTGAATGACAGATCGCTCAGCTGGCTTCGCTGATGAACTTGACCGCATCGCCGAAGGTCTGGATCGTCTCGGCGGCGTCGTCCGGGATCTCGATGCCGAACTCTTCCTCGAACGCCATGACCAGCTCGACGGTGTCCAGGCTGTCGGCGCCGAGGTCGTCGATGAACGAGGCGTTCTCGGTCACCTTGTCCTCTTCGACGCCCAGATGCTCGACGACGATCTTTCTCACGCGATCCGCGATGTCGCTCATGTCACTTCCTCTTGTTCCTCGGGGGTGGCCCCGTTGTCGTTACGACCACTCGGGCCAGTCTGATCCCACCATATGGCAGGATGAATCGGGTTCGCCAAGCGGTCCCCCAAAATTCGTGTGCGGCCTATAGCACAACGTATAGGCAAGGCAAACGGTTTCGCCCGGAGCTTGCAATGCCGCTCAGAGCATCGCCATTCCGCCGTTCACGTGCAGTGTCGCGCCGGTCACATAGGCGGCCTCGGCGCTGGCCAGATACAGCACGGCGGCCGCGATCTCGTCCGCCTCGCCCATGCGCCCCGCCGGCACCGCCGCCAGAAGCGCGGACTTCTGCGCATCGCCCAGGGCATCGGTCATCGCCGTGGTGATGAACCCCGGCGCGACGCTGTTCACGGTGATCCCCCGGCTCGCCACCTCGGCCGCCAGCGACTTCGAGAAGCCGATCATCCCCGCCTTCGCCGCGGCATAGTTCGCCTGCCCCGGGTTGCCCGTGACCCCGACGATGGACGAGATGTTGACGATCCGCCCCCAGCGCGCCTTCATCATGCCCCGGAGCACCCCACGCGACAGCCGCATGGCCGAGCCGAGGTTCACCTCCATCACCTCGTCCCACTGCTGGTCCGTCATCCGCATCATCAGCCCGTCCCGGGTGATGCCGGCGTTGTTCACCAGGATGTCGACCGAGCCCATGGCCGCCGCCGCCGCCTTCGGCAAGGACTCCACGGCCGCGCGATCCGAAAGGTTGCAGGGCAGCACGTGGGCCCGCTCCCCGAGGTCCGCCGCCAGCGCCTCCAGCGGCGCCTCCCGCGTCCCCGACAGCCCCACCGTCGCCCCGGCACCGTGCAGCGCCCGCGCGATCGCCCCGCCAAGCCCACCCGAGGCCCCCGTCACCAGCGCCGCCTTGCCCGTCAGATCGAACATCCTGCTCTCCTCATTCCTCTTCCGCGTTCCGAAACAACCGCCCGCGCCCGGCACCGGCCTGGCCGGAACCGACCGGCCCGAAGGTCCGGGCCGCCATGACCGGCCACCCTCTTCCCTGCCGCATTAACCCTAACGCCCCGACCCCAGGCAAGGAACACCCCCGCACCCCCATCTTTGCTTTTCAAATATCCTGCAGGGGTGCGGGGATGCAAAATCCCCGCGCGGGCCGAAGGCCCGCATCGCGCGCTCAGCCCAGCCGCGCCGCCACGTCCTCGGGCGTTCCGACATTGGCCACCGAGACGTCCTTCGCGATCCGCCGGACCATCCCCGACAGCGCCTTGCCCGCGCCGATCTCCCAGATCTCGGTGACCCCGGCCCCGGCCATCGCCGCCACGCTCTCGCGCCAGCGCACCGCGCCGGTGATCTGGGCGACCAGCAGCCGCCGGATCTCCTCGGGATCGCTCACCGGCGCAGCGGTCACGTTGCTGACCACCGGCACCACCGGTGCCGCCAGCGCGACCGATCCCAGCGCCTCCGCCATCGCCTCGGCGGCGGGCGCCATCAGCGCGCAGTGGAACGGGGCCGAGACCGGCAGCAGCAGCGCCCGCTTCGCGCCCCGCCCCTTCGCCATCTCCACCGCGCGGCCCACCGCCTCGGCATGGCCCGAGATCACGACCTGCGCCGGATCGTTGTCGTTCGCCGCCGCGCAGACCTGGCCCTCGGCCGCCTCCGCCGCCAGCGCGCGCACGGCCTCCAGGTCCAGCCCGAGGATCGCCGCCATGGCGCCGACACCCACCGGCACCGCCGCCTGCATCGCCGTCCCCCGCGCCCGCAGCAGCCGTGCCGCATCGGCGACGCTCAGCGCCTTCGCCGCCGCCAGCGCGGAGTATTCGCCCAGCGAATGGCCCGCCACGAAGGCCGCGCTCTCCACCGGGATCCCCTCCGCCTCCAGCGCCGCCATCGCGGCGAGCGAGGTCGCCATCAGCGCGGGCTGCGCGTTGGCGGTCAGGGTCAGATCCTCGATCGACCCCTCCCAGATCAGCGCCGACAGCGGCTCGCCCAGCGCATCGTCCACCTCCTGGAACACGGCCCTGGCTGCCGGATAGGCCTCGGCCAGCGCCCGGCCCATGCCGACGGTCTGGGCGCCCTGGCCCGGAAATACGAATGCGCGGCTCATCTGGTCCTCCCTCGCGGCTGCCCATCGGGTCGGGCGCCCTGTTATCCGGTTCGCCCCGTCCGCGCAACGCCGCACAGGGGCCGTGCATCCCCCCCGATTGCCGACGCGGCACCGCGCCCGTACCTTTCCGGCCAGCACATTCCCCGACGAGGCTCCCATGTCCCTGCGCAACACCGCCCTGCACTACGGCACCGTCACCAAGACCTTCCACTGGCTGACGGCGCTGCTGATCTTCACCGCCATCCCCCTCGGGCTGATCGCCAGCGACCTGCCCTACGAGACGCAGGAGCAGCTGGCGAGCAAGGCCCGGCTCTTCAGCCTGCACAAGACCGTGGGCGTGGCGATCTTCGCCGTCGCCCTGCTGCGGATCCTCTGGGCGCTGTCCCAGACGAAACCCGCCCCCCTCCACCCCGAGCGGAAGGCCGAGACGCTGGCGGCCGAGACCGTGCACTGGGCGCTCTATGTCTCGCTCGTGGCGCTGCCGCTCTCGGGCTGGATCGGCCACGCCGCGTCGGAAGGCTTCGCGCCGATCCTCTGGCCGTTCGGCCAGTCCCTGCCGCTTGTGCCGAAATCCCCCGCATGGGTCGAAACCGCGGCCGGTGTGCACGAGATCTTCACCAAGATCCTCTTCGCCGCCCTCGCGCTCCACGTCCTCGGCGCGCTGAAGCACGCCGTGATCGACCGCGACGCAACGCTCGCGCGGATGCTGCCGGGCCGCCCCGATGTCGACGCGCCCGCCGCGGGCCACGCCACGGCCCTGCCCGCATTGCTCGCCACCGGCATCTACGCCGTCGGCCTCGTCCTCGCGCTGGCGACGTCCGAAGCGCCGGAGGACGCGGGTACGCCGGGACCGGCGCTTGCCCGGGGAACGGGCAGCTGGCAGGTGCAGGAGGGCAGCATCGCCATCACCGTCCGCCAGTTCGGCGGCGAGGTGAAGGGCAGCTTCGCCGACTGGAGCGCCGACATCGACTTCGCCGAAACCCCCGTGGACGGGAAGAACGGCACCGTCAGGGTCGAGGTCTCGATCCCCTCCCTCACCCTCGGCTCGGTCACGAAGGAGGCGATGGGCGAGAAGTACTTCAACGCCGAGGCCTTCCCCACCGCCGTCTACACCGCCGACATCCTGTCCGACGGCGAGGGCTACAAGGCCGAAGGCACCCTGACGCTGAAGGGCAACGAGGCGCCGGTGATCCTGCCCTTCACCCTTGCGATCCACGGCGACACAGCGACGATGAGCGGCGCCACCACGCTCGACCGCCGCGACTACGACATCGGCGAGGGGCAGACCGACGAGGGCACTCTCGGCTTCCCCGTCGCCCTCGACGTCGCCCTGACCGCTCAGCGCAGCGAATAACCCCCGAAATCCCATCCGGGCTGTTCCGCCCGGCGCGATCCTCCGGATGCCAAGAAGGCCGTCCCCGTCCGGGGGCGGCCTATTCCGTCTT
The DNA here is from genome assembly GCF_002869745.1 of Oceaniglobus roseus. Lineage (GTDB taxonomy): Bacteria > Pseudomonadota > Alphaproteobacteria > Rhodobacterales > Rhodobacteraceae > Oceaniglobus > Oceaniglobus roseus. The sequence goes on along the minus strand of NZ_PNOS01000030.1, from coordinate 31,397 downwards.
CGCCGCCTGCACCGCGATCTCGACCTTCCAGGCCGGGTTCGCCAGCCCGCAGATCAGCATGGTGGATCCGGCGACATGGCCGCCGAGCATCCGGTCGCGGATCCCCCGGAAGACCGGCACGCCGTCGTGCGAGGTCAGGATCACCAGCGAATCCACGATGTCTTCCGGTCCCATCCCCGCCGCCTCCAGCACCGCAAAGACATTGCGCCAGGCCAGCTCGATCTGCTCTTCCCAGCCCTCGGGCAGCGATCCGTCCGCCGCCACGCCCACCTGCCCCGACACGTGCAGCCAGCGCGCGCCAGCAGGCACCTCGACACCCTGCGCATAGCGCGAGAACGGCGCGGGCGCGCCCGTCGTCCTGATTTCCCGGTTCATCGCATCCTCCCTGTCCCGAGTGTCCGGGCCAGTGGGCCGCTGCACGGGGCCGAATGCAAGGGCCGCAACGGAAAAGCGCCGCCGGGGGACCGGCGGCGCTGCACTCGTGACTCGAATGGCACTCGTAACGAAAGGGGGAGGCTTACTCGGCCATGGCCTCGATCGACAGTTCGACCTGCACCTCGTCGCTGACATAGGGGGCGAACATGCCGAGGTTGTAGTCGCTGCGCACCAGCGTCGTGGTGGCCTTGAACCCGGCGGCGGGCTTGCCCTCGAACGGCGGCAGCGGGTACTCGCCCGTCTGGGTCAGGTTCGCGTCCAGCACGACCGATTTCGTCACGCCGTTCAGCGTCAGGTCGCCGGTGATCTTCGCGGTGTCCTCGCCCGTCACCTCGATACCGGTGGATTCGAACGTCACCTCGGGAAACTCGCCGAGTTTGAAGAAGTCGCCCGACTGCAGGAAGTGCTGGCTGCGCGGGTCCCAGCCGGTGATCATCGACTCGGCCGGGAAGCTGACCTTGACGGAGGAGTTCGCCGGATCCTCCTGGTCGAACATGATCTCGCCCTCGAAGCCCGAGAACATGCCGGTGGACGTCGAATAGCCGAGGTGTTCGTAGGTGAACACGATCTGGCTGTGCCCGGGGTCGAGCGTGTACTTGACCGGCTCGGCGGCGGCGGCGCCGATGCCCGCGCCAAGCAGGGCGGTGGAGAGAAGAAGGGCGGAAAGGCTGCGTTTCATGGTCTGGTCTCCGGTTCTGGGGATCGTTCTGCCCCAGCGATATGCCGTTTGCGCCGCAGCGCCTCAATTCCGGGTCGGCCAACACCGCCCGTTCGGCAACGCACAGAACCGGCGATCCGGAGTGCAGCAATGCGCCGCCCCGCCGCGGCGGCACCGGCCGCGGCGGCCGCGTGCCTTTCGGGCAAACGCAGGCGCGGGTTGCGCGGGCGGAGCCTCCGGCGGGGATATTTGGGAAGCAAAGATGGAGGACCTGCGCCATGGCCGCTGACGCGGCGCGAGGTCGGATCGTCGCGGGAGGAAGGAGGGTCCGAAGCGCCGCCGCGGCGCTCAGGCGGGCTGCAGTCCGTCCGCCCCGCCCCGGCGGGAGCGGCGCGGCGGCATGCGCGGGGGCGTCATCCGCGCCTTGGTGAGGTCGGCGCTCATCCTGCGGTGCACCTCCTCCAGCGCGGCCTCGGTGCTGATGCCCAGCAGCACCGGCGCCTCCTCGTCGTGCAGCCGCATGTACAGCGCCGAGCCCGTCGGCTCCTCGCGGTTGCGGCGGATGAACAGGCTTTCGATCTCGTCGAAGGCGACCGCCAGCAGGAACCGCTCGGAGCCGTCGCTTCCACGCATGACCTGACGCACCTCGCGGTGGATCAGGTCCACCCGCACCTCGTGCTGCGCCCGCGCGCGGGCGCGCAGCAGAAGCCAGGCACCGGGCCCGAGCAGCAGGGCGCTCAGCAGCAGCTTCATCGTCAGCAGTTCGCCGTCCCGGTGCGCCCCCGGCGCGAACCACAAGGCCAGCATCGCCACCGCGGCCAGCGTGCCCGTGAACCGCATCAGCTTTTCCTTCAGCACGACGGTCTGCAGCGCGCCCTGCCCCTGGGTCAGGACATAGCCGCTGTAGACCTCGTAGAGGGACAGCGTGCGGGCGTCGGCTTCGGTCTTGCGCTTGGGCATGGTGGTCCGCTCCTTCTGCGGCGCCACTCCCCGCGAGCGCGCCGGTCCCTTCCTCACACGAGCGTTACCGGCCGATCGTGACCGCATTGGGGCGTTCCGCGGTCATTTCGGGGCTGGCGGCGCCCCCGGCAGGGCTTGCATCGCGGCGCCGTCCCCGCTAAGCACCCGCATCCTTCCGCACGTCGTTTGAACTGCGCAGCCTCTCGTGACCGGAGGCGGAAGGGCAACCTTCCGGTCTTTGAAGTGCGCTTGACCAGAATCGGAGCACGCATGCCGCTTTACGAGCATGTCTTCATCTCCCGCCAGGACCTGAGCAACACCCAGGCCGAGGGATTGATCGAACACTTCAGCACCATCCTCGCGGACAACGGCGGCAAGGTCGTCGAGAACGAGTACTGGGGCGTGAAGACCATGGCCTACAAGATCAACAAGAACCGCAAGGGCCACTATGCCTACCTGCGCACCGACGCCCCCGCGCCGGCCGTCCAGGAGATGGAGCGCCTGATGCGCCTGCACGACGACGTGATGCGCGTCCTCACCATCAAGGTGGACGAGCACGAGGAGGGCCCCTCGGCCCAGATGCAGAAGCGCGACGAGCGTGAAGGCCGCGGCGACCGCCGCGAGCGCCGTTGATCAGGAAAGGACGCTAAACCATGGCAACGAAACCGTTTTTCCGCCGCCGCAAGGTCTGCCCCTTCTCCGGCGACAATGCACCCAAGATCGACTACAAGGACACGCGCCTGCTGCAGCGCTATGTCTCCGAGCGCGGCAAGATCGTGCCCTCGCGCATCACCGCCGTCTCGGCCAAGAAGCAGCGCGAACTGGCCCGCGCCATCAAGCGCGCCCGCTTCCTCGCCCTGCTGCCCTACGCCGTGAACTGAGGAGCCTGACCGATGCAAGTCATTCTACTGGAACGCGTGGCCAAGCTGGGCCAGATGGGCGAGGTCGTGTCCGTCAAGGAAGGCTACGCCCGCAACTACCTGCTGCCGCAGAAGAAGGCGCTCTGGGCCTCCCCCGCCAACATCAAGGCGTTCGAGGGCCAGAAGGCCCAGCTCGAGGCGCGCAACCTCGAGACCAAGAAGGAAGCCGAATCGCTGGCCGCCAAGCTGGACGGTGAGCAGTTCGTCGTGATCCGCTCGGCCTCCGATTCGGGCGCGCTCTACGGCTCCGTCACCACCCGTGACGCCGCCGAGGCCGCGTCCGAGGCGGGCTTCTCGCTCGACCGCAAGCAGGTCGCGCTGAACGCCCCGATCAAGGAGCTCGGGATCCACACCGTCACCGTGACCCTACACCCCGAGGTCGAGGCGACGATCAAGCTGAACGTCGCCCGCTCGCCCGAGGAGGCCGAGCTTCAGGCGGCCGGCAAGTCGATCCAGGAACTGGCCGCGGAAGAGGAAGCCGCCGCCGAGTTCGAGATCCAGGAGCTGTTCGACGACATCGGCGGCGCCGCGATGGACGACTACTCGGGCGACCAGCCCGAGCAGCCCCGCGTGGAAGACCGCGAGGACGACGGCCGCGCCTGATCCGCGCACCGGACCCGAACATGACAGGGGCCGCTCCGCACCGGGGCGGCCCTTCGCTTTTCAAACGCCCGCCGTGGTTCTAGTCTCCTCCCATCACCCTTGCCGCACGGAACCGCCATGACCATCGACACACTGGTGTCCGACTACGGCCTTGCTGCCATCTTCTTCGGCTGTTTCCTCGAAGGCGAGACGGTGGCGATCACCGGCGGCGTCATGGCCCACAAGCACCTGCTGGTGCACTGGCAGGTCACCGCCGTCGCCGCCTGTGCCGCCGAACTGGCCGACAGCACCGTCTTCCTGCTCGCTCGCCGCTACCGCGACCTCTCCTTCGTGCGCCGCACCCTCGCAAGGCCCACCGCGCAGCGTCTGATCGCGCGGGTCGACCGCCGCCCGGCGCCCTATGCCTTCGCCACGCGGTTCATCCCCGGCCTGCGGATCGCGGGGCCCATGATGCTGGCCCAGTCCCGCCTCGGAACACCTGCCTACCTCGCGATCGCCCTCTGTGCCGCCACCCTCTGGTCGGCGATCTTCACCTCGCTCGGCGTGGTCGTGGGCGGGCTCCTGCGGCTCCTCGGCGCGCCCCACCGGGCCGAGCACATCCTGGTCGGGGCCGCGGCGATCCTCGTCCTGGTGCTGCTCTGGCACTGGCACGCCTGGCGCAGGCGGCGCGGCGCGTCCTGATCCGCTAGCGCGCGCCGATCCCGCCGATCGAGAAATCGATGACGTTCTCGCTTGCGCCGTGCCCCGCCCGGCCCAGCAGGATCGAACCGCGGCCCGACAGCAGCGTCGTGCGCCGGTGCACGGTCAGCTCCTGGCCGTCCGCCAGCCGCACCACCGAGCCGGCCGAGCTGTGGTCGGTGAACTCGAGCTGGCCGCTGCGGATCGTCAGCGCGCCGTGGCTGCGCGACACGCTGGGGGCGTTCACGACGATGTCGCACTGCGCCGCCCGGCCCAGCCGCAGCACCTCCCCCTCCTCCAGGTACCAGTGCCGCGCGCCCGCGCTGAACGCCGCGAAGACCGCCGCCTGCTTCGTCGCCGCCCTGGTCGAGCCGAAGACTTCGGTCACCTCGCCGAAGCTCTGCACCGAGCAGGAATAGACCCGCGTCGGCGCCTCGATCCCCCGAAGCGGCAGGGCGCCGATATCGACGAAACGCGCCTGTTCCTCGGGTGCGAGATCGCCGTGGCAGGTCTCGCCCATCAGGATCTCGCCGGGCTTCGCCAGGACGGACAGGCGCGCGGCCGTGTTCACCGCGCTGCCGTAGATGTCGTTCTCGTGGCTCAGGATCTCGCCGAAGCAGAGGCCCGCATGGATCGACAGTCCCCCGGCCCAGGGTTCGTTGATCATCGCCCAGGCCGCACCGAACCCGGACGAGGCGGACGGAAAGAAGCTCAGGATGTCGTCGCCCCGCGCCTTCACGCAGTGCCCGCCCGCCGCCTCGATCAGCTCGCGCATCCGCTCCAGCACCGAATCGACCGCCGCCAGCGCCTCTGCGCCATCGCGGTTCTCGAACAGTTCGGTCGAGCCGGTGACGTCGGAAACGAGTACGCAAGCCAGGGACATGGCAGAAAAGACCTTCGGAGCAAGATGAAATCTGGCGGCGGAGAAAATTGCCGCGGAACCGCAGGGACACACTGCGCGGACCCTAGCCCCAATCGCGCGCCCGAGGCAACCGGACCCGGCCGCGCCCGCCGCGCGCCGAGCATAAAAAAGACCGGGTGCAACGGGGCACCCGGTCCTCGATCGTCCTGGCGGCGTGGGGCGGCCTTCAGGCCTCCTCGTTCTCCAGCGCCTCGACGGCGGCCTCCAGCTCGGCCTTGCTCACCGGCTTCTCGGTGACTTCGGCCAGTTCGAAGATATAGTCGACGACCTTGTCCTCGAAGATCGGCGCCTGCAGCTGCTGGCGCATCTGCGCGTTCTGCTGCACGAACTCGAAGAACTGCCGCTCCTGGCCCGGATACTGGCGCGCCTGGTTCATCACCGCCTGGGTCATCTCGGCGTCGGTGACGCTGATCTCGTTCTTGCGGCCCAGCTCGGCCAGCAGCAGGCCCAGGCGCACCCGGCGCTCGGCCAGCTTGTTGTGCTCCTCGGTCGGCTCGATCTCGGGGTGATCGTGGCCGTGGTGGTCGGGGTTGTCCTCGTGCCACAGCTGGTGGGCGATCTGGTTCGCCTCGGCCGCGACGAGCGAGGGCGGCAGGTCGAAGGTCACCTTCTCGTCCAGCTGGTCCAGAAGCTTGCGCTTCATCACCGCCCGCGCCGCACCGGCGTACTCGGCGGCCAGACGCTCGCGGATCTGGCCCTTCAGCGACTCGAGATCCTCGGCACCGAAGCCCTTCGCCAGGTCGTCGTCGATCTTCGCGTCGACCGGCTTCTTCACTTCCTTCACCGTCACGGCGAAGGAGGCATCCTTGCCCTTCAGGTTCGGCGCCTGGTAATCCTCGGGGAAGGAGACCTTCACCTCGACCTCGTCACCGGCCTTGGCGCCGACCAGCTGATCCTCGAAACCCGGGATGAACGACTTCGAGCCCAGCACCAGCGGATAGTCCTCGGCCGCGCCGCCCTCGAACAGCTCGCCGTCGATCGAGCCCTTGAAGTCGATCACCACCTGGTCGCCGTCCTTCGCCTTCGATCCGGCCTTCTTCGGCTCGAACGACTTGCGCGAGGCGGCAAGGTTCTTCAGGGCCTCGTCAACGGCCTCCTCGTCGGGCGTCACCACCATCTTCTCGAGGCTCAGTTCCTTGGCGTCGAGGTCCGGGATCTCGGGCAGCGCCTCGTAGGACATGGCGACCTCGATGTCGTCGCCTTCCTTCCAGTTCTCATTGGTCATCTTGACCTCGGGCTGCATCGCCGGGCGGTCGCCGCTGTCCTCGAAGTGCTTGGACATCGCGCCGTCGACCGTCTCCTGCATCGCCTCGCCCAGGAGCCGCGCGCCGAACTGCTTCTTCAGGAGCGCCATCGGCACCTTGCCCTTGCGGAAGCCCTTCATCTGCACCTCGGGCTGCGCCTCGGCCAGCTTCTCGTTCACTTTCGCATCCAGCTCGGAAGCCGGGACGGTGATCTGATAGGCGCGCTTCAGGCCTTCGTTCAGGGTTTCGGTGACCTGCATCATGTCCTCACGGTTCAACGGTGGCCTGCCCCGGGGGGCGGCATGAAATCAGCCGTCCTTCTAGGAGGGGGCCGTCTCCAGTGCAAGCCGAAAGCGGCGGGTTCCGGGGAAGGGCGGCGGGTCTTTTCGCAAAGCCGCCACCTCATAGCGTTCCGCTGCGTACAAAGGGCTGCCCCCGGCCGCGGGCGAGGGAGAAGCCCCCGCCCAGGGGGGCGGTCGGGGGCTGCCCGGGTTGACACCCGGGCGGGACATCTCGGCGGGTGTTCATCCACTGAGGCGCGGGTCTACGCCTTCAACCACTCCTTGAACGCCGCATCGTAATCCCCGTGCCAGCGCGACAGCGGCACCCGGTTCTCGGTGATGTCCTGCGCCGCCCAGAGGATGCGCTTCTCGTCCGTCGCCCGGTCCACGTCGTTGTCCGGGCACAGGATGTAGAAGTCCCCCAGCTCGATCCGGTTGAACAGGAACTCGACCGTCTGCTCGGGCGTCCAGGCGCCGCTCGGCTTCTCCTCGCGCCCGTTCGCCGTAAGGGGAGTGTAGACGAAGCCCGGGATGAACAGCTTCGCCTCGACCTGGCAGCCCTCGGTGTTCCTCAGCTCGTGCTGCAACGCCTCGGTGAAGGTCTTCACCCCCGACTTCGACACGTTGTAGGCGGGATCGCCCGGCGGCGTCGTGATCCCCTGCTTCGAGCCGGTGTTGACGATCAGCCCCGGCTTGCCCTCGGCAATCATGTCGGGCGCGAAGATCTGCGAGCCCATGATGATGCCCCACATGTTCACGTCGATGATCCGCCGCCAGTTCCTCTCCCGGTCGAAGATCGAGCTGCCGGGCTGGATGCCCGCGTTGTTCATCAGCACCGACACCGGCCCGAGGTCGCGCCAGACCTGCGCCTTCAGCGCCTCCAGCTCCTCGGCCTTCGACACGTCGCAGGGCACCGCCAGCGCGTCGCCGTCCGCTGCACCCTCCAGCACCAGCGCCTCGCGCGCCGCCTCCAGCGCATCGCCCGGCAGGTCGGCGATGGCCACCTTCAGCCCCCGAACCGCGAGGTGCTTCGCCGCGGCAAGGCCGATCCCCGAGGCGCCCCCGGTCACCACCGCCACGTTGCCGCCGATGATCGCGTGATCCATGGATCTTCTCCTTCGTTGTCCGTCGAAGGAAAGACCTAGCGCGCCATCGGTTCCCCCGACACCCCCCTCAGCGCGAGGCCGCGTAATAGGCCACCCGCCGCTCCAGCGCCGCGAGAAGCTCGGACACCGCGAAGGCCATGGCGAAAAGCACCAGCAGCACCGCCCAGAAATGCGCCATCAGGAAGTTCGCCGAGTAGAGCTCGAACAGCGCCCCGAACCCGACGATGGAAATCAGCAGCTGCCCGATGATCACCCCCTTCACCGCCCGGATCACCCCGATCCTGACGCCGCCGAGGATTTCCGGAAGGGCCGCCCAGAAATAGATCTTCACGAAGGCGTCCATCGGCGTCGCGCCGAAACTGCGCGCCATCTCGACCAGCGAGCGGTTGATCTGCATCACCCCGGCGCGGGCGTTCAGGATGATGATCCAGATCGCGAACAGGGTCGTGGTGATGATGATCGCCTGCATCCCGAAGCCGAACAGCACCATCAGCACCGGCACCAGCGCCGTCAGCGGCGCCGACAGGAACATGTTGACCCAGGGCAGCAGCAACTCGTCCAGCAGCCGCGACTTCCCCATCAGGATGCCCACCGGAATCCCGATCACGATGGCGAAGAACACGCCCGCGAAGAACGCCACCGCCGTCTCCTGCAGGGCCTTCACGAAGGCCGGCGTGCCGATCACGTTGAACAGCGTCACGCAGACCTCGGAAAACGGCGGCACGAAGAAGGTCAGCCCCGACCGTCCGACGATCTCCCAAAGAAGCGCCCAGAGCAGCAGCGACGACATCCCCGGCAGGCGGTATTTCCCCAGCACCAGCATCGCCTACTCCACGTAGCTGCGAAGCGACGACCAGATGTCGTCGACGATGTCGAGGTACTCGGGATCGCGCCGGATGTTGTCCACGTCCTTGTCGCGGAACCCCTGGGGCCGGATGATCTGCGACACCCGGCTCGGCCGCGGCAGCAGGATCGCGATCTGGTCGGAGACGTAGACCGCCTCCTCGATCGAGTGCGTGACGAAGATGAAGGTCTTGTTCTCCGTCTTCACTAGGTTCAGCAGGTCCTCCTGGAACTTCCGCCGCGTCTGCTCGTCCACGGCCGAGAACGGCTCGTCCATCAGCAGGACGTCCGCATCCACCGACAGCGCCCGCGCCAGCCCCACCCGCTGCCGCATCCCGCCCGACAGCTCGTGGGGATAGGCCCTCTCGAACCCCTTCAGCCCGACATGGGCGATGTACTTCTCGGCAATCGCCTCGCGCTCCGACTGCGCCACGCCGCGCAGCTCCAGCCCGAAGGCGACGTTCCGCATCACGCTCGCCCAGGGGAGCAGCGCGAAGTCCTGGAACACGAAGGCCCGGTCCGGCCCCGGCCCCGTCACCGCCCGCCCGTTCACCAGCACCTCGCCCGAGGTCGGCTCCAGAAGCCCCGCGATGATCTTCAGCAGCGTCGTCTTCCCGCAGCCCGAGGGGCCCAGGAGCGAGGTCAGCTCGCCCCGCGGAAAGGACAGCGTCATGTTCTTCAGCGCCTCGACGGCCCCGTAGCTCTTGGTGATCCGCTTCACCGTCACCGCGTCGTCCACGGTGTCGGGGGTGAAGGCGCGTTCAGTCTGAGGCATAACCACGGACGTTTCCTCCGAATAGACCGGTCTCGATGCGCTCCAGGAGATTCAGGAACAGCACGGCCAGCAGGATGATGGAAAAGATCGCCGCATACATGCTGGCGTAATCGGCGACGGAGCGGGAGAAGGTGATGATGTCCCCGACCCCCGTGGGCGTGATCTTCAGCTCGGCGAGGATCGCCCCGATGAACCCGGCCGAGATGCCAAGGCGCAGCCCCGAGAAGATGACGGGCGAAGCGGCGGGCAGCACGATCTTCAGGATCACGTCTCGATCGGTCGCAAGGAAGGCGCGGCCCATCTCCTTCAGATTCGCGGGCGTGTTCCTGACCGCCCCGGCAGTGTTCAGCACGATCACGGGCATCGCCATGATGCAGACGACGAAGACCTTCGAGGTCAGCCCGATCCCGTAGGCCATGACCAGCAGCGGGATCAGCGCGGCGAGCGGCGCCGCCTGCATGACGACGAAGATCGGCGAGAACAGCCAGTCGAAGGTCTTCGACAGCCCGATCCAGAGCCCGAGCGCGATCCCCAGCACCGCCGAGATCGCCACGCCGACGACCAGAGGTTTCAGCGTCTCGGCATAGGCGGCGAAGAGCGTGCCGTCGAGCGTCATGCGAAGAAGCGCCGACATCGACTCGATGAACGTCGGAAAGGCATAGCTGACCGGGATGCGCCCCGCGATCTCCCAGGCGCCGAAGACCAGCACCCCCGACAGAAGCTTCAGCAGCAGCGGCCGGTGAGATCCGACCAGATCCTGCCAGGGCGACCGCCCCTCGGCCCCGTCCCGCATCACGCTCATCGCACGCCCCCCCGTTCCGTCCTGCCGGAAGCATTCGAGGGCAGTCTACCGACCCTCCGCCCCGCCGGCGTCGCCGCGCTACTGCGGAAAGCGGAGGGGCAAAGCCCCTCCGCGCCTCCCCCCGCGGGGGAAAGATGTCGCGCCGGAAGGCTCACTGCGCCGCCTTGTCGAGCGGGGCGAGGTACCAGAAATCCTCGATGTTCAGCTCGGCCGGATCGCCGTCGAGCTGCCCCGCCGCGGTGTACCACTCCATGTCCGCCTGCGCGGCCTTCCGCCCGCCGCCGTTCGGATCGTAAAGCCCGCCCTCGACCGCGTCGGTGTAGAACTGGTCGAGGTTGCCCAGGATCTCGGGCGGCAGCTGGCCGATGGGCCCGTTCGGATCGGTCTCCTTCGAAATGATCGTCGGATCCTTGCTCATGTCCTGCCAGACCGAGACCAGCGCGCCGACGAAGATGTCGACCTCCTCCTCGTGGCTCTTGATCCAGTCGAGGTTGGCGAAGAGCGCCTCGTCGCTCGCGTCCACCTCGAACATCGGCAGCACGTTGAACTTGTCGCCCGCCTGCTTCATCAGCTTGTTCTTGTTCGACAGGTCCACGATCGTCGCATCGGTCTGCCCCGCCATCAGCGCCACGATCCGGTTCGACGAGCCGGGAACATAGGAGCGCTGGCCGAACTTGATGCCCACCTTCTCCTCGATCACGTTGGCGATGGAATCGGTGCCGCCGCCGCGCGAGTGCAGCATGATCGGCTCGCCGTCCAGATCCTCGAGCTTCTCGTATTTCTGCGAGGTGACGGGGAAGAACTTGAGCTTGCTCAGCTGGAACACGATCCGAAGCGGCGCCTTCGAGCGCTGCATCGCCGCGTAGGGCGTGCCGAAGCCGATGTCCATCTGGCCCGACAGGATCGCCTGGATCGCCAGTTCCTCGTCCGAGAACGCGGTCCACTCGTAGTCGAGCCCCTTCGCCTTGGCCCGGTCCAGCGCCACGAAGAAGGCGGCCAGCTCGTCCGAGGGCGTCTCGGCCAGGGCAATGCGGATCTTCTCGGCGCTTGCGGCCGAGACCATCAGGCTCAGCGCCAGCGGAGCGGCGGCGACCGCGGCTCCGATACGGCTCATCAGGGTTTTCATGTGACTCCTCCCAAAGACATAAAACCGGTTGTCGTTATCCCGCCGGGACGGCGGTCTTGCTGCCGCCCTGCCCCGGCTCCCTGCTCGTCCCCCGCCTGTCAGACCTCTCCGAACAGCCGTGCGGACACGGAATTGATGTGCTGGCGCATGGCGTCGTAGGCCGCGTTCGGGTCGCGCGCCGCGATGGCCGCGGCGATCCGTTCGTGCTCCAGGAAAGACGAATGCTCCCGCGGCGGGCGCACGGTGTCGCGCACCACGGTGCTGAGCGCCACCGCCCGACGCACCTGGTCGAGCTGCTCGAACAGGTGGATCAGCAGCGCGTTGTCCGTCGCGTCCGCCACCGCACGGTGGAACAGCCCGTCCTGGGTGCCGTATTCCTCCCAGTTCGGCGCCGCGACGGCGCGGTCCTTGGCCAGGCGCAGCGCGATCACCGCGTCGCGCGAGGCGTTGATCGCCGCCTCCCGCGCGATGGCGGGCTCGATGCAGAGGCGGGCGCGCACCATGCGGATCGGCGTGATCTGCTGCGCGATCCCGCCCAGCACCCCGATCCCGCCCTCGCCCGGCCCGGCCACGAAGGTGCCCCTGCCGACGTGGCGCCAGATCGCGCCCTCCCGCTCCAGCGCGTCCAGCGCCTTCCTGAGCGTGGCGCGGCTGATCCCGAGGCTCACGATCAGCTCGCGCTCGGCCGGCAGCCGGTCGCCCTCGCCATAGCCTCCCTCGGCGATGAAGGCCCGCAGGAGGGCCACCGCATCGCCCTTCTCGGCCGGTTCGAGTTGCGTGACAGACATCGTGCCCCCGTTCGCACCGCGCCGATTGGTTGACCAATTCCGCGCCCTCACCGGATCATTGGACGATCAATCGCCAAAATCAAGCGATTTCAGAAAAATCTGCGTCGTCGTACAAAATTGGTTGCGATTGGTCCGAATCGCGGTACTGTCCGGGAAAACACCGGAGCCGGAGGACCAATGCCCGAGTTTGTGATCGAAACGCCGCCCACGGTGGCGCTTCCCGTTGCCGGGGAAACCGCGAAGTTTCCCGTGCGCCGGATCTACTGCATCGGCCGCAACTACGCCGCCCACGCCGTCGAGATGGGCCACGACCCGGACCGCGAGCCGCCGTTCTTCTTCCAGAAGAACCCCGACAACCTCGATCCCTCGGGCGAATTCCCCTACCCGCCGAAGACCTCGGACGTGCACCACGAGGCGGAGATCGCCGTGATGCTGAAATCCGGCGGCACCAATATCCCGCTCGAATCGGCCCTCGATCATGTCTACGGCTACGCGCTGTCGCTCGACATGACCCGCCGCGACCTCCAGGGCGAGGCGAAGAAGCTGGGCCGCCCCTGGGAGATCGGCAAGGCGTTCGAGCGTTCGGCCCCCGTCGGCCCGATCCACCCGGCCTCGAAGATCGGCCACCCGAGCGAGGGCGCCATCACCCTCACCGTCAACGGCGAGAAGAAGCAGGAGGGCGACCTGAACCAGATGATCTGGAAGGTGCCCGAGATGATCTCCTACCTCTCCGAATACTTCGAACTCGCGCCCGGCGACGTCATCATGTCCGGCACCCCCGCGGGGGTCGGGCCGGTCGGCAAGGGCGACGTGATGGAGATCAGCGTCGAGGGGCTCGGGTCGATGACGGTGAAGGTGATCTGAGCCATGGATGCGGTCGCGAGCCCCGATGTGACAGGACCGGACCGGGGCACCGCCCTGTCCCTGACCTTCGCGACCTGGGATCACGACCGCACCATGGCGCTGCACGAGGGCCGCGTGAAGGTTCCGGGGCTGGAGCTGCGAAGCGTGCTCCAGCCCACCTCGAAGCTCTTCCCCCTCGCCGTCTCCACCGCGCCCTACGACATCACCGAGATGTCGATCAGCAGCTACATCCTGCAATGCGCGCGGGGCATCGGCGACTATGTCGCGATCCCCGCCTTCGTCTCCCGCGCCTTCCGCCACTCGGGCTTCTTCGCCCGGCAGGGGGCGGGCATCCAGAGCCCCCGGGACTTCAAGGGCAAGCGCATCGGCGTGCCCGAATACCAGATGACCGCGGCCCTCTGGATGCGCGGCATCCTCGCCGACGACTACGGCGTGGCGGCCGAGGACATCCACTGGCGCACCGGCGCGCTCGACGAGGGCATCCGCCGCGAGCGCCTGGAACTCGCCCTTCCGCCCGGCATGACGGTCGAGCCGATCGAGGACGGCGAGACGCTGGAGCAGCTCCTGCTGGCGGGCAAGATCGACGGCCTTCTCGCCCCGAAGCCGCCGAAGGCGTTCCTGAACGGCGACACCCGCCTCGTCCGCCTCTTTCCCGATTTCGAAACCACCGAGCAGGGCTATCACCGCCGCACCGGCTTCTTCCCGATCATGCACCTGATCGGCCTGCGCCGCAGCCTGGCCGAAGAACATCCCTGGCTTGCCGAAGCGCTCTATCACGCGCTGGTCGAATCCCGCGACCTCGCCCTGAAGCGGCTTCGCGACACATGGCTCGGCAATGCCAACCGGCTGTCCCTGCCCTGGCTCAACGCCTCGATGGAGCGCACGCTCGCGCACCTCGGCCCCGATTTCTGGTCCTACGGCTTCACCGCCAACCGTGCCGAACTGGCCGCCGTCTGCCGCTACTCGGTGCAGCAGCACCTCGCGCCGTCCCTCGTCGAACCCGAGAGCCTGTTTCCGCCCGCCCTCCTGGCGACCTGAGATCCAGGCCCCCGGTCCCGCGCAGACCGGAGGGCAGAAAGAACAAGCGCGACCCAGACCTGACAATCCGGAGGAGACCGACCATGAAGACTTCGCTGAACCGCCGCCGCTTCCTGCAGGCGGGCGCCGCATCGGGGCTCGTGCTTGCCACGCCCGGCATCGTCCGCGCCGCGACCTTCCCCGAGCGGAACATCAACGTCATCATCCCGACCGCCGAAGGCGGCGGCGCCGACCGCAACTTCCGCGCCTTCACCAGCGTCTGGAAGGAGAAGCTCGGGACCGAGTTCGAACCGGGCTACTATCCCGGCGCCTCGGGCCGCGTCGGATACGAGGTCTACATGGGCAAGTCCGAGCCGGACTGCTACAACCTGATCTTCGGCAACATGGGCCCCGAAGTCCTGAACTGGGCGATGCAGGAGCCGTCCTTCGCCATCGACGACTATTTCTACTTCGGCCGGGTGGACACCGACCCCTGCTGCCTCTTCGTCGGTGCCGAAAGCCCGCTCCAGTCGATGGAAGACATCGTCAACGCCTCGAAGGAGAGAAAGCTGACCGTCGGCACCTCGCGCATGGCGCACCCGGCCTCCATCGGCATCCTCGCGCTCGGCGAGAAGCTCGGGATCGAGTTCAACCTGATCCCGCTCCAGGGCGGAAAGGGGACCATCGCGGGCGCCGTGACGGGCGAGGTCGATTTCTCCGTCCTCACCTCCGGCTCGGTCATCGCCGCGGGCGACTCGGTCAAGACCCTGCTCGTCTTCGGCAAGAACCGCGTGGGCGAGGCGCTGGACAACGCGCCTGACATCAACGACGCCTACGACATGACGCTGCCCGAGATGCTCTCGGCCCGCGCCTTCGCGATCCACAGGAAGGCGGCCGAGGATCACCCGGACCGCTACGAGGTCCTGACCTCGACCTTCAAGGAGACCTTCGAGGATCCCGCGCTGCTGAAGGCCTACGTCGCCGAAAGCGGCACGCCCGAATACCTGAACTACGGCGGCGCCGAGGAATGTGCCGAGTTCATGGCCGCGATGCTGGAGCTTGGCGCCCGCTACAAGCCGCTGCTCAGCGGCGCCTGAGGGCGCACCCAGCGACAGGCACCGGCGCGCGGGGAGGCGCGCCGGGCCGCACCATCACCAGAACCCGAGGGGGGGCAGCATGTCCACCAAACCGAGGGACGGCAGGCGCGCGCTTGGCGCCGAGCTGATCATTCCCGTCCTCGCCGTCGTCTTCACGCTCTACTTCTTCTCGTCGATCTGGCACTCGCCCTGGACGGCCAAGGTCAGCGCCTTCATGGTCGGCGGCATCCTGCTTCTCGTCTGCGCGATCTTCTTCATCCGCTGCGCGCTCTGGATCCGCGAAGGCAGCGGCACGCTCGGCTTCGGCACGCTGTTCAGCCGCGACGACATCGCCACGGGGCGCATCGGCCTCTTCGCCACCACCGTCGGCTACTGCGTGCTGATCGGCTATCTCGGCTTCACCCTCACCACGTTCCTGTTCCTGGCGCTTTCGATGATCATCCTCGCCAAGGGCCGCAACATCGGCTTCATCACGCTGATCTCGGCGGTGATGGCGCTGGGCGGCTGGGCGGTGTTCATCTGGGCCTTCGACACCCGCTTTCCCCGCGGCTGGTTCGAGACGACCATGAAGGCGGTGCTTTCCAATGGGTGACACGGCCTATCTCCTGTTCGACGTCTTCCTCGACACGATCTCCTTCTGGTGGGTCATCATCCCGACGATCTTCCTCGGGCTGATCGTCGGCGGCATCCCCGGCTTCTCCGCGGCCAACACCATCATCATCCTGATGCCGCTGACTCTCGCCATGGGGCTCGACACCGGGCTGATCTTCATGGTCACGCTCTACTGCGCCGCGCGCATGGGCGCGGGCATCCCGGCGATCCTCGTCAATATTCCCGGCACCGCCGGCGCCGCCGCGACGCCGCTCGACGGCTACCCGATGGCGCGGCAGGGCAAGGGCCAGCAGGCGCTCGCCATCTCCTTCGTCTCCTCCTGCATCGGCGGACTGCTCACCACCATCATGGCGCTCGCCCTGATGCCGGTGCTCGCGCGCGTCGGCTTCTACATGCATTCGGTCGAGATGATCGTGGTCATGCTCTTCGGCATCTCGCTGATCGCTTCCATCGCCGCGCAGGACATGGTCAAGGGCCTGATCGCGGGCTTCCTCGGGCTGATGATCGGCTCGATCGGCACCGACGTCGTCTATGCCACGCCCCGTGCCACCTTCGGCTTCCTCGAACTCTACGACGGCGTGCCGCTGATTCCCGCCCTCGTCGGCCTCTTCGCCGTCTCCGAAGCCTTCGTCATCATCGAGAAGACGGTGATCGTGAACGAAAGCGCCGAGCCGAAGAAGCCCTCCTGGCACGACACGTTCGAGGGCGTGAACATCGCGCTGTCCCGCTGGTGGCACATCGTCTGGACCTCGATCATCGGCCTCGTCATCGGCGTGATCCCCGGCGCCGGCGCCTCCATCGCGAGCTTCGTCGCCTACCAGCAGTCCCGCGCCTTCTCGGACACGCCCGAGAAATACGGCACCGGCCATCCCGAGGGCCTGATCGCGCCCGAGTCCGCCAACAACGGCGTCACCTCCGGCACCCTCGTCCCGCTCCTGGTCCTCGGCATCCCCGGCGGCGCGACGGCGGCGATCATGCTGGTCGTCATGCAGTACCACGGCGTCAGCTTCGGCCCCTCGCTGTTCGAGCACAGCCCGCGAGTCGGCTACGGCATGTTCATGGCCATGGCGGTATCCTACCTGCTGATGATCTTCACGATCCTGCCGCTCAGCCGCTACATGAGCCACGTGACGACGGTGCCGACGATCTACCTCGCGCCGATGATCATCGCCTTCACCCTCGTCGGCGCCTTCGTGCCCCGCGAATACATGTTCGACATGTACCTCGCCCTCGCCTTCGGCGTCCTCGGCTACATCGCCCGGCGCACCGGCTACCACGTCGCCGCCATCCTGATCGGCGTGATCCTCGGGCCGCTGCTGGAAACCTACTTCCTCCGCTCGCTGAAGAAGTCCGACGGCGACATCATGGTCCTGTTCTCCTCGACCCTCGGCAACATCCTCTGGGTCGCCCTCATCGTCTCGCTCGTCCTGCCGATCTGGTTCGACATGCGCCGCAAACGCCGCCGGGAGGTGCCCGCAGAATGACCACGATCACCCGCGAAATGACATGGGAGCTGGCGAAGAACGTCCGTTCCCTCGGCCGCCTCGACATCCCCGGCGGCGGGCAGGTCGTGGTGCAGGGCGACTATGCCTATGTCGGCCACATGGACCCGCCCAACGGCACCTCGATCATCGACATCTCCGACCCCGCCGCTCCGAAGGTCGTCAGCCACATCGACCCGCCCGAGTGGTCCCACACCCACAAGGTGCGCGTCGCGGGCGACCTGATGATCACCAACGTCGAGCAGGACAGGCGGCATTTCCTGAGGAAGGCCGAGAAGATCGCGGGCATCCGCGACGAACTGGGGCCCGATGCCACGAACGCCAAGGTGGCCGAGAAGCTGGGCGTGAAGGAGTCCGACATCCCCACCTTGGAGGCCTTCCTGCAGCGCGGCTACGACGCCGGCGGCTTCCGCGTCTGGGACATCAGGGACAAGACGGCGCCGAAGCTGCTGGCCTACGTCAAGACCCACGGCTTCGGCGTCCACCGCTTCGACATGGACGAGAACTTCGCCTACATCTCGACCGAGATGGCGGGCTATGTCGGCAACATCCTCGTCATCTACGCCCTCGACGACCCCGCGAACCCCCGCGAAGTGTCCCGCTGGCACATGCCGGGCCAGCACCTCGCGGGCGGCGAGACGCCCACCTGGACCGGCTACGGCACCCGCCTGCACCACGCCATGCGCTGCGGGGACGAGATGTGGGCCGCCGTCTGGAACGCCGGTTTCCGCGTGATCGACGTCTCCGACATCACCGCGCCGAAGGTCACCGGCAGCTACCGCTTCCCCAAGGCGATCCCTGAGCCGACGCACACCGTGATGCCGCTGGAAAACCTCGTCGACGGCCGCCGTTACGCCATCGCCATAGACGAGGAGCACGACCACAAGCCCGGCCGCCTCCACGGCTTCCTCTGGGTGGTCGACGTCACCGACCTCGACAACATCGAACCCGTCGCCGCCTGGGACCCGGGCGAACGCGCCTGCCCCTGGATCGGCCAGCCCGGCGGGCGCTTCGGGGGCCACCAGTTCCGCGAGAAGCTCGACACCACCCTCGTCTACACGACCTGGTTCTCCGGCGGCCTCCGCATTGTCGACGTGGCCGACCCGCACATGCCGAAGGAGATCGCCCACTACATCCCCGAGCCGCAAGCCGACGGCACGCCGCCGCAGTCGAACGACGTCGATGTGGACGACAAGGGCCGCATCTATCTCCTCGACCGCAACCGCGGCCTCGACATCCTGGAGATGACCCGGTGAGCGACGCCGAAGACCTCCTGCCGCCCTCGGTGGACCCGACGAAGGCCGCCCTCGGCATCCGCCGCGTCTCGGCCCGGAACCACGCCTCCACCCGCTCGGTGATGATGGTGCGCGACCACGTGCTGGTGACGGACGAGAAGGAGACCAACTCCGGCCCCACCCCCCTCGAGATGGCGCTGTCCTCGCTCTTGGGGTGCGAAGGCGTCATCATCAACCGCTGCGCCGAGGCGATGCAGTTCCGTTATACCGCCGTCGACATGGAAGCCGACGGCGAGGTGGACCAGCGCGGCAGCCGCGGCGTGCAGGGCGTGCGGCCCTATTTCAACTGGGTGAAGCTCAGGATCCGCGTGCACACCGAGGAGAGCGACGACCGCTTCGCCCGCCTCACCCGCAACGTGGAATACCGCTGCCCGGTGATGAACCTGTTCAAGTCGGCGGGCGTCGACGTGCAGGTGACGTGGGAAAAGGCGACGCCATGGCCCTGACGCTGTCCATCAACGGCGAACCCCGCGAGATCGAAGCCGACCCCGAAACGCCCCTCGCCTATGTCCTCAGGAACGAACTGGGGCTGAAGGGCACCAAGATCGGCTGCGGGCTGGAACAGTGCGGCGCCTGCATGATCCTCGCCGACGGCGCCCCGTTTCCGAGCTGCGCCGCCCCCGCCGCCAGTTTCGCGGGGAAGGAGATCACGACGATCGAAGGCATCGCCTCCCGCCCCGCGGGCGCCCGAGTGCAGGCGGCCTTCATCGCCGAGACCGCCGCCCAGTGCGGATACTGCACCGCGGGCCTCGTCGTCGCCTGCACCGCCCTGCTGGAGGCCAATCCCAGCCCCACCGAGGACGAGGCGAAAAGCGCCCTCGCCCCCAACCTCTGCCGCTGCGGCGCCCACCCCCGCGTCCTGCGCGCCCTCGCCCGCGCCGCAACATGAGCCTCGCCGACTACCCCCTCGTCCGCCACTGGATCGGCACCGACGGCGACCGGCTGGTGATCCGCACCGGCAAGGTCGACATCGGCCAGCGCATCTCCTCCGCCCTCGCCCGCATCGCCCACGAGGAGCTGTCGCTCCCACTGGAGCGGATCGAGGTCGCCCCCGTCACCACCGCGGGCCTTGACGAAGGCATCACCTCCGGCAGCCTCTCCATCGAGCATTCGGGCAGCGCCCTGCGCGCCGCCGCCGCGACTCTGCGCGCCCATGTCACCGACCTCGCCGTCGCCCGCTCCGGCGGAACCCCGAAAGACTGGTCGTGGCAGGACGGCACCCTCACCCGTCCCGGCCTGAACCGCCCCCTGCCGGTCCTCGCCCTGATCGCCGAAGCCGACCCCGACCTCGCCGCCGACCCGACGCTCGCCCCCCAGCCGCCCGCCGCGACCGCCCCCCACATGCGCGGCATCTCGGACCTCGTCACCGGCCGCTACACCTTCCTGCCGGACCTCGACCTGCCCGGCATGCGCCACGCCCGCGTCCTGCGCCCGCCCCACGCCCGCGCGACGCTGGAAGCCCTGGACGACAGCGCCGCCGAAAAACTCGCCGACCGCGACATCCGCCTGATCCGCGACGGCAGCTTCCTCGCCCTCGCCGGTCCCGACGAATGGGCCGTGACGAAGGCCCTCGCGACCCTCGCAGCCGCCTGCACCTGGGACACGCCCCCGCTGCCGGAGGACGACGTCTTCGCCCGCCTCACCGCGGAGACCGCCCGCCGCTTCCCCGTCACCGGCGGCGTTCCCGCAGAAGGCCCCGTACGCGCCCCCCTCGAAGATACCCTCACGAAGGCCCGCTTCGAACGCCCCTACCTGCTCCACGCGGCCCTCGCGCCTTCGGCGGCGCTGGCCGAGTGGGACGGCGCCGCGCTCCGGATCAGGAGCCACAGCCAGGGCATCCATGCGCTCCGCGACAGCATCGCAACGTCGCTGGACCTCCCCGCGGATGCGGTGGAAATCACCCACCATCCGAACGCCGGCTGCTACGGCCACAACGGCGCCGACGACGCGGCCCTCGACGCCGCCCTGATCGCCCGCGCGATCCCGGGCACCCCCATCCTGCTGAAATACACCCGCGCCGACGAACACGGGTGGGAGCCCTTCGCCCCCGCCATGGCGCTCGACCTCGCCGCCCGCCTCGTCAACGGCCAGATCGAAGCCATCGACGCCGAGGTCTTCTCCGACACCCACCGCGGCCGCCCCCGCGCGGGCGCGAACGATGCAGGTCCCCGCCGCCTGCTGTCGAACCGCTTCCGCGACCCGGCATGGCCCGCCCCCGAGGCCGCGCCGAACATGAACCGCCACGGCGGCATGCATCGCAACCTCGATCCGGCCTACACCATCCCCGAGAAGCGCCTGATCAAGAACCTCGTCGCGGGCCTGCCCCACCGCACCTCGGCGCTGCGCTGCCTCGGCAACACGACCAACATCTTCGGCCTCGAATCCCTCATGGACATGCTGGCCGAAGAGGCCGGACAGGACCCCTTCGCCTTCCGCCGCGTCCACCTCGACGACCCCCGCAGCATCGCGGTCCTCGACCGCCTCGAAGCGCTCGCAAGGGACACGCCCAGGGCCATGGGCCACGGCATCGCCTTCGCGCAGTACAAGAACGCGATGACCCGCACCGCCGTCGCCGTCGACATCGACCTGACCGACGCCAGCGAGATCCGCCTGCGCCGCGCCATCGTCGTCGCCGACGCCGGCCGCGTGATCGACCCCGAGGGCCTTGCCGCGCAACTCGAGGGCGGCTTCCTGCAGGGCGCCTCCATCGCGCTGCACGAGGAGATCACTTGGGACCGCGGCGGCATCACCTCACGCGACTGGGACAGCTACCCGGTGCTGCGCTTCGACAACGTGCCCGAGATCACGGTGGAGATCATCGCCGACCCCGGGAACCCGCCCGCAGGCGCCGGCGAGGCCACGCCCGGCCCCGCCATCGCCGCCATCGCCAACGCGCTTTGCGACGCCACGGGCCTGCGAATGTTCCGCACCCCCTTCACCCCCGACGCCCTGACCCGTGCCGCCCTCGCGGGCTGAGCGGACCGGTGCGCCTCTCGAAGCCCGATCACGACCCGGCACGGCGCCGGGGCCTCCGGGGCCAGCCCCGGCTGCCGTTCGCCGACCCGCACCGCGCCCGTCGGACACCGCCGGCCGAACCGCGGAGGTGGAAACCCGATTTACACGGACGGAAACTCGACTAGAACCGCCTGAGGGGGAGAGATCATGCGCACACAGGTGGCCATCATCGGCGGCGGTCCCTCGGGCCTGCTTCTTGCGCAGCTGCTGCACGTCCGCGGGATCGACTCCGTCGTGCTCGAGCGTCGGACCCGCGCCCATGTCCTGTCCCGCATCCGCGCGGGCGTGCTGGAACAGGGGCTGATGGGCCTGCTCGACGAGGCGGGCGTGGGCGAGCGGATGCACCGCGAAGGCTTCCCCCACGACGGCACCCTGATCGCCTACGACGACCAGATGTTCCGCGTCGACTTCACCGAACACACCGGGCGCCACGTCATGGTCTACGGCCAGACCGAGGTCACCCGCGACCTCTACGACGCCCGCGAGAAGGCCGGGGGCGCGATCGAGTTCAACGTCGACGACGTGACGGTGAACGACGCCGACACCGACAGGCCCTATGTCACCTACCGCATCGGCGACGCGGCGAAGCGGCTCGACTGCGACTTCATCGCCGGTTGCGACGGCTTCCACGGCGTAAGCCGCAACGCGATCCCCGCCTCGGTGCGCCGGGAATACGAGAAGGTCTATCCCTTCGGCTGGCTCGGCATCCTGTCCGAAACCCCGCCCGTCAACGACGAACTCATCTACGCCTCCTCCTCCCGCGGCTTCGCGCTCTGCTCGATGCGGAACGCGAACCTGTCGCGCTACTACATCCAGTGCTCGCTCTCGGATTCGCCCGGCGACTGGTCCGATGCCAACTTCTGGGACGAGCTGAAGCGCCGCATTCCCGCCGAGCAGGCCGAGGCGCTGATCACCGGCCCCTCGATCGAGAAATCCATCGCCGCCCTGCGCTCCTTCGTGACCGAACCGATGCGCTGGGGTCGCCTGTTCCTGTGCGGCGACGCGGCCCACATCGTGCCTCCGACCGGCGCCAAGGGGCTGAACACCGCCGCCTCCGATGTCCACTACCTCTACAACGCCCTGCGCCAGTTCTACGAGGAAAAGGACGCCGAGGGCATCGATAGATACTCCGAGCGCGCGCTGGCGCGGGTCTGGAAGACCGAGCGGTTCTCGTGGTGGTTCTCCTCGCTGATGCACCGCTATCCCGACCAGTCGGAGTTCGACATCAAGATGCAGCGCGCCGAGATCGAGTTCCTGCGCTCAAGCCCCGCCGCACAGGCGGCGATGGCGCAGAACTACGTCGGGCTGCCCTACTGAAACGGGACGGGGAGGCAGATCCATGTCAGAGAGACACCAGGCCGGCATGAAGGTGCGCCGCGAGGTGCTGGGCGACGCCCATGTCGACCGGGCGGAAGCGGCGAAGTCCGACTTCGACGCGCCCTTCCAGGAGCTGATCACCGAAGCCGCCTGGGGCACGGTCTGGGCGTCGGACGCGATCAGCCGGCGCGAACGCTCGATGCTGACACTGGCGCTGCTGGCCGCCACAGGGAATTTCGAGGAAATACCGATGCATATCCGCGCAACCTCACGCACCGGGGCAAGCCGGCGCGACGTGATCGAGGCATTCCAGCACGTCGCCATCTACGCCGGCGTGCCGAAGGCCAACCACGCGATCCGGCTGGCCCGGCAGACCTTCGCGGAAATGGAGGAAAACCAGTGACTTCGACGCCGAAAGGGGGATACGCCGCCCGCGACCGCGGCTGGCATCCTCCGGCCCTGACGCCGCCCTACAAGACCAGCGTCAAGCGCTCGCCCTCCGCGCCGCTCCTGTCCTTCCCCTCGACCCTGTCGGAGGAAACCGGACCCGTCTTCGGCCATCACATCCTCGGCCCGCAGGACAATGATCTCCTTCACAATTTCGCCGCCGAGGGGCAATCCGCCATCGGCCCGCGGATCGTCGTCCACGGCCGCGTGACCGACCAATTCGGCCGCCCCGTGGCGGGCGCGCTGCTGGAGGTCTGGCAGGCCAATGCGGGCGGGCGTTACCGCCACAGGAAGGAAGGCTACCTCGCGCCGCTCGACCCGAACTTCGGCGGCTGCGGCCGGGTGATCACCGGCGAGGATGGCAGCTACGAATTCCGCACCGTCCAGCCCGGCCCCTATCCCTGGCCGAACGGCGCGAACGACTGGCGCCCCGCCCATATCCACTTCTCGATCTTCGGCCACGGTTTCGCGCAGCGCCTTGTCACGCAGATGTATTTCGAGGGCGATCCGCTGATCTGGAGATGCCCCATCGTGGGCGCGATCCCCTCGCGCGAGGCGATCGAAAGCCTGATCGCCCCCCTCGACATGGCCCGCACCCTCCCGATGGACGCGCGCGCCTACCGCTTCGACATCACGCTGCGCGGCCGCCGCCAGACGATGTTCGAGAACCGCAGGGAGGGGCTGTGATGGCCGGACCGTCCGACGAGACGAAGGAGACCCCGTCGCAGACCGCCGGGCCCTATGTCCACATCGGCTGCACGCCGAATTTCGCCGGCATCGAAGGGGTTTATCCGGAAGACCTCGGGCAGCGGATGAAGATCGGCCCGGTAAAGGGCGAGGAGATAACGATAAGGGGCGCCGTGCACGAAGGCACCGGAACGGTGCTGCGCGATGCGATGGTCGAGATCTGGCAGGCCGACGCCGGGGGCCTCTACAATGCGCCGAACGAGACGCGCGGAACGGCCGATCCGAACTTCACCGGCTGGGGACGCAGCGCGGGCGACATGGAGACCGGCGAGTTCACCTTCCACACGGTGAAGCCCGGCCGCGTCCCCTGTCCCGACGGCCGCCTCCAGGCGCCCCACGTCACCGTCTGGATCGTCGCCCGCGGCATCAACATCGGCCTGCACACCCGCCTCTACTTCGCCGACGAGGCGGCCGCCAACGCCGAGGATCCGATCCTGTCCCGGATCGAGCACCGCAACCGCATCCCGACCCTTCTGGCCAAGCCCGAGGGCGGCGGGGTATACCGGTTCGACATCCACCTCCAGGGTCCATCCGAGACCATCTTCTTCGACATCTAGGAGGCCGACATGGCTGAACCCTGCATCCTCTGCGTCGCCATCACCGGCTCCGTCCCGACGAAGGAGAACAACCCCGCGGTGCCGATCACCGTCGAGGAACAGGTCGAATCGACGCAGGAGTCCTTCGAGGCCGGGGCCTCCATCGCGCATTGCCACGTCCGGAACGACGACGGCACGCCGACCTCGGACCCCGAGCGCTTCGCGCGGCTGGTCGAGGGGCTGAAGAAGCACTGCCCGGGCATGATCATCCAGCTGTCGACCGGCGGGCGTTCGGGCGCCGGACAGGCCCGCGGCGGGATGCTGCCGCTGCGCCCCGACATGGCCTCGCTCGCCGTCGGCTCCAACAACTTCCCCACCCGCGTCTACGAGAACCCGCCGGACCTCGTGGACTGGCTGGCCTCCGAGATGCGCGCCCACGACGTCGTGCCCGAGATCGAGGCCTTCGACCTGTCCCACATCCACCAGGCCGTGGCGATGCACCGCGACGGCCGATTGCCCGCGAAGCTCTACGTCCAGTTTGTGATGGGCGTGAAGAATGCCATGCCGGTCGACCGGGACGTGTTTGATTACTATGTGAAAACGATGGCCCGCCTCGCCCCGGACGCCAACTGGTGCGCCGCCGGGATCGGGCGGTTCCAGCTGACGGTGAACGAATGGGCCATCGCCGCGGGCGGGCACACGCGCACCGGGCTCGAGGACAACGTGCGGCTGGACAGGGACAGGCTGGCGCCCTCGAACGCGGCGCTGGTGAATCGGGCGGCCGAGCTTTGCGAGAAATACGAGCGTCCCGTCGCCACCGTCGCCGAGGCGCGTGCGATCCTGGGGCTGCGGGCGGCCTGATGCCGGAGACGCCCGGACAACCCCACGCCCCCGACGGCCTCCTGACGATCCAGACCGTCGCCTTCCCGAAGGACACCAACTCGGGCGGGGACATCTTCGGCGGCTGGGTGATCAGCCAGATGGACATCGCGGCCGGGATCACCGCCGCCGAACGCGCCCGCGGCCGCTGCGCCACCGTCGCGATCGAGGCGATGCGCTTCCACGCGCCGGTGCTCGTCGGCGACCTCCTGTCCGTCTACACCCGGATCACCCGGGTCGGCCGCACCTCGATCACCGTCCGCGTCGAAAGCTGGGTGCGCCGCCAGAAGACGCGCGAGGCGCGGATGGTGACGGAAGGGGATTTCGTCTTCGTCGCGATCTCGGCCTCGGGCGTGAAGCGCGAGGTGCCGCCCGAGGACGCGCCCTAGTCCTCCTCGCCCGCGGTGACGCCGCCGATCAGGTTCATCCGCGCCAGCCGCTGCTCGAGCGATCCGGCCGCCTGCCCGGCCGCCGCAAGATAGCCGTCGGCCGCCTGCGCCGCGCGGCGCGCGCCGGCCAGCGCCGCCTCGGGAGACAGCACCTCGAAGCGGAAGGCGTCGCCGCTGCGCATCTGGCAGAAGGCATCCAGCGCGAAGCGCGGCACCGCCCCGATCTTGGGATAGCCGCCGGTGGTCCCGTGGTCGGCCAGCAGCACCGTCGCCACCCCGTCGCCCGAGACCTGCACCGCCCCCTTCACCACCGGCTCGGACGGCATGTCGAGCTTCGCCGCCACCGGCAGCGCGGGCCCGGACAGGCGCACGCCCATCCGGTCGTAGGCGTCGCTGAGCCTGAAGCTCTCGCTCCGGAAGGCGGCCAGTGTCTCGGGGGCGAAGAACCGCTCCTGCGGGCCGAGGACGACCGGCACCCGATCCGTCGGGCGGACCCAAGTCGGCGGCTCCAGCGTCGCGTGCCGCGCCTCGCGCCGCTCGGCCTCCTCGACCTCCAGCCTCTGCCCGGACGTCAGGGCACCGCCGCCGAAGCCCGACAGCGCATGGGTCGCCGCCGAACCGAGCCAGCGCCGGGCGTCGAGGCGGCCCGCGAAGGCGATGCTGCACCAGCTGCCCCATGTGCCCGGCCGCAGCGAGAGTGTCTGCCCCGCCGCCAGCGTGGCGACGCACCAGGGCCCGAGCGGCGTGCCGTCGAGCGCCACCCGGAAGCCGCCCCCGGCGACGGCGAAGGAGACCGCGCCCTCGACGCACTCCAGCACCAGCCCGCCCATCGAGACCTCCAGCGCCGCGCCGCCGAAGGGATTGCCGAGCGCGGCATGGGCGACGGCGAAGCCGAACCCGTCCATCGGCCCCGATCCCGGCACGCCGAAACGCATGTGCCCGGGTCGCCCGGCATCCTGAACCGAACAGTGCGGGCCCGCCTGCATGACGCGAAGGACGGCGCGGCTCATGTCCGGGCCTCGAACCGGTCGCGCGAGATGCGGCGGAAACGCACCGGGTCGCCCACGTCGAACAGGAACGGCCGCTCCTCGTCGCCGGTCAGGATGCGGGTCGGCGAGCGGCCGATGATCCACCAGCCCGTCGGCATCGTGATCGTCGTCACAAGGCACTGCGGCCCGGCGATGATGACGCTGCCCGCGGGCACGTCGCGCTTGGCCGCGGCCTTCCTCGGCAGGCGGATCGGCGCGGGCACGCCGGCCATGTAGGCATAGCCGGGCGCGAAGCCGTAGAGATACACCCGGTAGTCGCCCGCAAGGTGGGCCGCGATCACCTCCTCCTCCGACAGCCCCGTCTGGCGGGCGACGTCGCCGAGGTCGGGGGCGAGGTCGGCGTCGTAGCAGACCTCGACCTCGCGCGCCGTCGCCTGCCCCGCCGGTGCGGCGGGACGGTCGAGCAGCGCCGCCAGCGCCTCGGCCACGGCGCCGTGGTCGGTGGCCAGCGGATCGAAGGTGACGAGGAGGTTGGCATAGGCCGGCACCGCCTCGATCATCCCCGGCACGGGATCGGCGGCAAGCGCGCCGTCCAGGCGCAGGACCTCGGTATGGAGGTCCGCGTCTATGCTGTCGCCGAGTTCGGCCAGGACGGCGTGGTCCGAGACCGGGGTAAACCGCGGAGAACTCGTCATCGCGGGGCGAGGAAGGGCGCGACGGTATGGCCCGCCGCGGCAAGCGCGTCGCGGATGTGGCGCGCCATGGCGACGGCGCCGGGGGAATCGCCGTGCACGCAGACGGACTGCGCGTCGAGCGGGATGCCCGGCCCGTCGAGCGTCGGCATCAGGCCGGTGTCGAGGAAGGCGAGCAGGCGGTCGGCCGCGGCCTCGGGATCGTGGATCATCGCGCCCTCGCGCGACCGGGGCACCAGCAGGCCGTTCGGCTGGTAGGCGCGGTCGGCGAAGATCTCGGAATAGACGTCGAGCCCGGCGGCGCGCCCCGCCGGCTCCAGCGCGGTGCCCGAGATCGCCAGCAGCGCGAGGTCAGGCGCCACGGCCTTCGTCGCGCGGGCGATGGCATCGGCGACCTCACGCTCGGCCGAGGCGAGGTTGGCGAGCGCGCCGTGCGCCTTCACATAGCGCACCGTCGTTCCCGCCAGCGACGCCGCGCCCATCAGCGCGCCGATCTGGACGGCGACCATGCGCTCGACCTCGGCTGCGCCCATGGGGATGATGCGCCGCCCGAACCCCTCGCGGTCGCCGTAGCCGGGATGCGCACCGGCGACGACGCCGTTCTCCTTCGCCCGTGTCAGGGTGGCGAACATCGTCTCGGGGTCGCTCGCATGGCCGCCGCAAGCGATGTTGGCGGAACTGACGATGCCCAGCATCGCCGCGTCGTCGCCCATCGCCCAGGGGCCGAAGCTTTCGCCGAGATCCGAATTGAGGTCGATCGTCCTGCCCATGGGTCCCCCTTCCGCCGGTCCGCCGCGAAAGGATAGCTGCGGTGCGGGGCGATGTCAGGGGGCCACGGGCCATGGGCGGCGATTGTGGAGGCGAAGCGCCCCTGATAGGCTCGCAGAAAGGCGCAGAAGGCAGGGGCAAAGCGATGATTTCCATGGTAATTCCGGGATCCGCCCGATGAGCGGGCGGCCTCTCGAGGGTCTTCTCGTCGTCGCGCTGGAGCAGGCGGTGGCGGCGCCGGTCTGCACCCTGAGGCTCGCCGATGCCGGGGCGCGGGTGATCAAGGTCGAACGGGCGGCGGGCGAGACGGCGCGCCACTACGACAGCGCGGTTCACGGCACCTCGGCCTATTTCGCCTGGCTGAACCGCGGCAAGGAAAGCGCGGTGCTGGACCTGAAGGCCGAGGCGGACCTCGGCCTTCTGAAGCGGATGGCGGCGCGGGCGGACGTGCTGGTGCACAACCTCGCCCCCGGCGCCATGGGGCGGCTCGGCCTCGGGCGCGCGGCGCTCGCCGCGCTCAATCCGCGGCTCATCGGGGTCGAGATCACGGGATACGGACAGGACACCGACTATGCCCGGATGCGCGCCTACGACATGCTGGTGCAGGCCGAAAGCGGCATCTGTTCTGTCACCGGCACGCCCGAGGTGCCGAGCAAGGTCGGCGTCTCCGTCACCGACATCGCCACGGGGATGAACGCCCATGCCGCGGTGCTGGAGGCGCTGATCGCCCGCGGCATCACCGGGCGGGGGCAGCACCTGGAGATCGCCATGTTCGATTCCATGGCCGACTGGATGAGCGTGCCGCTCCTCCATCTCGAACAGGCGGGTCAGGAGACCGGACGCTTCGGCCTCTCCCACGCCTCGATCTCCCCCTCCCGCCCCTACACCTGCGGCGACGGCGGCACCGTGATCGTGGGCGTGCAGACGCCAGAAGAATGGCACCGCTTCTGCGCCGGGGTCCTGTGGCAGCCGGACCTCGCAACCGACCCGCGCTTCGCCACCAACGCCGTGCGGGTGCGCCACCGCGCCGACCTCGACGCGCTGAGCGAGCCGGTCTTCGCCGCGATGACCGCGGCCGAGGCTGCGGAACGGCTGGAGGCGGCGCGCATCGCCTGGGGCCGCCTGAACGATGCCGCGGGCCTCTCGGCGCACCCCGCGCTCCGGCGGATGGCCGTGCGCCTGCCCGGCGGCGCCGAGATCGCCCTGCCCCGCCCCGCCGGCCGCCCCGCGCCCGAGGTCCCGCCCGAGGTCCCCGCCCTCGGCGCCCACACCGAAGCGATCCGCGCCGAGTTCGGCACCTAGGCCAGCGTCCGGCGCTTCGGCCCGTCTCCCGCCCCTCGCCGCAGGGCAGGCCGCAGCCGGACGTCCCGGTCATCCCGCCCCCTCCTCCATCCATGGCGGCCCGAAGCCCGGCCTGCCGCCCTGCCACACCGCACAAACCTGTTTTCCCGGGCGGGCGCCTCGGATAGGCACGAAAGGACGCTGACCGGAGAAGCCCGATGACCCTCCTGCAGATCGCCTCGCTGATGATCGTCCTCGCCGGAGCCTTCGGCGCGGTGAACTACCTGTTCCTGCGCCTGCCCTCCTCCATCGGCATCCTCGTCGTCTCGCTCTTCGCCTCGCTCGGGATCGTGCTGCTCGATCTCGTCTGGCCCGCCCTCGGCGTCGCGGACGAGGTGAGGAACGTGGTGACGGGCATCGACTTCTCCGACGCGCTGCTCGAGGGGATGCTGGGCCTGCTGCTCTTCGCCGGGGCGCTGCATGTGAAGCTTGGCGACCTGCGGGCGCAATGGATGCCGGTGCTGCTGATGGCGACCATGGGCGTGGGGCTGTCGACGCTGATCGTCGGCGCGGGCTTCTCCTGGCTCACGGGGATGCCGCTGCTCGTCGCGCTGGTCTTCGGCGCGCTGATCTCGCCCACCGATCCGGTCGCCGTGCTGGGGGTGCTGCGCGCCACCGACCTGCCGAAATCGCTGGAGACGAAGATCGCGGGCGAATCGCTGTTCAACGACGGCGTCGGCTACGTCGTCTTCCTGGTGCTGATCGGCCTCGCCTTCCCGGCGACCAGTTCCCACGGCGCGGGCGAAGGCAGCGGCCTGTCGGACGCCGCGCTCCTGTTCGCGCGGGAAGCCGGGGGCGGCGCGCTGCTGGGCCTCGTGCTGGGCTGGATCACGTTCGAGCTGATGCGGCGGATCGACGACTATTCGCTGGAGGTGCTGCTGACCCTCGGCCTCGCCTTCGGCGGCTACGAGCTGGCCGTGGCGCTTCACGTCAGCGCGCCGATCATGGCGGTCTGCGCGGGGCTGCTGATCGGCGATGTCGGCGCCAAGTACGGCATGTCGGAAGAGACGCGACGCTATGTCGACGGCTTCTGGAAGCTGATCGACGAGATCCTGAACGCGGTGCTGTTCCTGATGATCGGCTTCGAGGTCTTCGCCGTCGCCTTCAACCAGGAGGCACTCGTGGCGGGCGCCTTCTCCATCGCCCTCGCCCTGTTCGCGCGGCTGGTGGCGGTGGCGGTGCCGATCCTGCTGCTGAAGCCCTTCCGCACCTTCGATGCGGGCGTGGTGCCGGTGATGACCTGGGGCGGATTGAAGGGCGGCATCTCGGTCGCCCTTGCCCTGTCCCTGCCCGAGGGCGAGTGGAAGCCGCTGATCCTGACCTGCACCTACCTCGTCGTCGTCTTCTCGATCATCGTGCAGGGGCTGACCGTGGCGCGGCTGGCCGAGCGGGTCAGCCGCCAGCCCGATCTGGTCTAGGCAGGGCGCCGCACCGCACCTATCTCTCCGGAAACGCATCCCGAGGGAGGACGAACCGATGTCGCTGACGAAAATGGTAAGCAAGCTGGCCCTGGCCTATGTCGCCGCGAAGGGCGTGCAGGCCTTCCGCAACAACGGCGGCATGGACGGTGTGCGCCGCAAGCTGGCCGAGAACAAGCGCTCGGGCGGCGGGCTGGAGGGGCTGCTGAGCTCGCTCACCTCGGGCGGCGGCAGCCATGTCGGCACGGGCGGGACGACGGCCCGGGGCAGCGGCGGCGGCGGCCTCTCGGGCCTCGGCGGCGCGGGCGGCATCGGCGGGCTGCTGAGCGGC
>NZ_PNOS01000003.1 GCF_002869745.1 Oceaniglobus roseus | reverse complement strand
CTGCGGGCCAGCCGCTGCGCCAGCGCCGCCAGCACCGCCTGGCCGATCTCGGGCACGTCGCGGCTCAGCCGGTCCCAGGCGCTCTTCGAGAGCACCAGCACCTCGCTGTTCCTCAGCGCCACGACGCTGGCCGAGCGGGTGCCGCCGGCGAAGAAGGCGATCTCGCCGATCGGCTCGCCCGCGCCGATGGCGGCGATGGCCTGGCCGCGCGAGACCACCGCGAAGCGGCCGCGCAGCACGAGATAGAGGTCGCCCACCGGGTCGCCCTCGACCACCAGCGCGCGCCCCTGCTCGACCACCTCGGCGCGGGTCTCGGCCAGAACCCGGTCCACCAGATCCTCGCCGAGCCCGGCCAGGAGCGGCGTTGCGCCAAGGGCGCGCGCGGCGTCGGAGCGGTTCATCGAAGGCTCACGGCTGGCAGGAGGCGGCCGGACGGTACGGCAGGGAAGGAAGGAATGACAAGGACATGGGCGACGGCATGGCGCCATATTGCCGCGCCGGGACGGCGACGCAAACGCAAAACGCGAAGGCGCCGATTTCCCCTCGTCCCCCGGCCGCCGCTGTGCAAGTCTCCGCCCCGAAGCGAAGGCGAGGGAGGAATGCGCCATGAACACCTACGATCTCAACGGACGCATCGCCGTCGTCACCGGTGCGGCCCAGGGCCTCGGCCTTGCCATCGCCACCCGGCTCGCCGCCTCGGGCGCCACGGTCGCGGGCTGGGACATGAACGCCGAGGCCTGCGAGGCCGCGATGGCGAAGCTCGGCAACGCCCGCGCCTTCGGCTGCGACGTCGCCGACTGGGACAGCGTGACGAAGGCGCTCGCCGCCACGGAAGAGGCGGTCGGACCCGTCGACATCCTGGTGAACTCGGCCGGGATCGCCGGGCCGAACGCGCCGGTGGCCGACTACGACAACGCCGCCTTCGAGAAGATCGTGGCGGTGAACCTCACCGGCACCTTCTTCGTCAACAAGGCCGTGGTGCCCGGAATGCGCGCGCGGGGCTACGGGCGGATCTGCAACATCGCCTCGGTCGCGGGCAAGGAGGGCAATCCCAACGCCAGCGCCTATTCCGCGTCGAAGGCCGGCGTGATCGGCTTCACCAAGTCGCTCGGCAAGGAACTGGCCGACGTCGACGTGGCGGTGAACTGCGTCACCCCCGCCGCGGCCCGCACCCCGATCTTCGACCAGATGAAGCAGGAGCACATCGACTACATGCTCTCGAAGATCCCGCGCGCCCGGTTCCTGGAAGTGGACGAGGCCGCGAACATGGTGGTCTGGATCGTCTCGGCCGAGAACTCCTTCACCACCGGCGCCGTCTTCGACCTGTCGGGCGGGCGCGCCACCTACTGAGGAGGATCGGCCGGAAGGTGCCCGGCGATGCGCGCGCGGGCGCTTTCGAACACCGCCTCGACATGGGTGCGCCGCTGGAGCGCCCGCCGCCGCTTCGCCCCCGTCACCCCTCCGAGCGGCCGGCGGAAGGCCGGAAGCGGGATCACGAGGCCGAAGGGCGATCCGGCCTGCCCGCCCAGCGTCTCCCAGAAGACGTCATAGCTGCTGCGGAACCGCGCCTCGGCCTCCGGCGTGACCGAGGGCTGGCGGCGGGCCGAGATGCCGACCGCGCGCGTCATCCCCTGCGCCAGCGCGAAGCCGCTGAGCGCGCCGAAGCACAGATGCGCCGCGGTGGTCCGGTCGAAGGCCCTGTTGAAGGCCGCCTGGTAACGGTGATCCTGCGCCGACTGCTTGCGTACCACCAGCGGGGCCAGCCGCC
The DNA here is from genome assembly GCF_002869745.1 of Oceaniglobus roseus. GTDB lineage: Bacteria > Pseudomonadota > Alphaproteobacteria > Rhodobacterales > Rhodobacteraceae > Oceaniglobus > Oceaniglobus roseus. The sequence goes on along the minus strand of NZ_PNOS01000003.1, from coordinate 143,339 downwards.
CGGGCGCACCCCCGGACCACAGCATGTCCTCGGGCAGAAGCGAGAAGGACATCGTGCAGACCGGCCCGCCGTCCACCTCGAAGTCCAGCGACAGCCCGCCTTCCCACGGCGCGTCCCGGCTGGCGGAGAGCCGTATGCCGTAGGCCACGCCGCCCGCCTCCCGTCCCCACAGCGACAGCCCCCCGCCCGCCACGGCGCGGCGGTAGGCGGGATCGAAGGCGGCGGACTGCTGGGCGTAATGGGCATGGGCGGCGCGGATCCGGTCGTCCGCCCCCATCCCGCGCGCGAGGTAGTGGCGGTAGGAGAGGAAGAACAGCGCGTCGGCCTCGTCCAGGTGGGCGGCATGGTCCGCGAGGGCGGGCAGCGCGACCAGCGCCCGGCGCATTTCGCCGCGTCCCGGCAGGAACAGCCGCCCGCGCCGGAGAACCCGCATCACCGCCACCGGCCAGCGATAGCGCGCGAGATCCCCCGCCAGCCCGGCGAGGGGCGAGCGGAAGGCCCGGCTCAGGCGATGCGCCGCGGCGCGCCGATCGGGATGGGCGGTATGGGTCATCGCTCTGCCGGGTTGCCTCGTGCCGCGGGATGGAACAGCGCAATCGTGTCCGGGGCAAGGCGCGGAGGGGTCATTGTTCCGCCCCCGCCACCCCGCCTGTCCCGGCTCACATGCGCGTCAGCACGACGTCCGCGCGGATGTCCAGATCCTGCTCGACCGCATCCACGAGGTAGCGCGCCACCTCGGCCCGCGAGACCAGCCCGTTGCGCCACTGCCGCGAGTCGCGCAGCACCCGCATCCGGCGGCTGATCCCGCCGTTCGTCAGGATCACCGGCCGCACGATGGTCCAGTCGAGCGGGCTGTCGAGGATCATGTTCTCCTGCCGGTCCTTGTCGGCATAGGGCTTGCCCAGAACCGCCTTCTGCGCCAGCCGCTCGACGCTGCTGAGGGCCGAGCGGCTGCGACCGGCCCCGAACCCCGTGACAGCCACCAGGCGCCGCACGCCTGCCGCTTCCATCGCGGGCAGCAGGATGCGGGTTGAATCGGAGAACAGCGTCTCGCGCTCCCAGAGCATCGCCAGCCGCTCGGGGATGCCGAGAGCGTAGATCACCGCCCGCACGCCCTCCAGCGCGGCGGCAAGGTCGTCGGGATCGGTGGCGTCGCCCGGGAAGGGCGTGAGGCCGACAGCATGCGCCATGTCCCCGGCGGACCGGGCGAAAGCGCGCACCGGCAGGCCGCGTTTCAGGGCCTCGGTCGTGGCGGCGGCGCCGATGCCGGAGGTGGCACCGAGGATCAGGAGCGGGGCTTTGGCGGATGCAGGCATGGTAAGCGCTTCGTTTGGGGTGTCCCATAGACCTATGGCACCTTCCGGCAGTTTCCAGAGACGCGGAATCGGGAGCGCGCGCCCGGCCCCCCGCCCGGGACATCACCCGTTGCGCTCGTCCGCCCCCATCCGCCGCTCCAGCCAGCGCACGGCCGAGGAGATCACCAGCACCAGCACGAGGTATTCGAAGATCAGCAGCGTGTAGATCTCCAGCGGCCGGTACTCGGTCACCACCAGCTCGTTCGCCCGCCGCGTCAACTCCTGCATCCCGATCACCGAGGCGAAGGACGACATCTTGACGATGTAGATGAACTGGTTGCCCAGCGGCGGCAGGATCCGCCGCACGGCCTGGGGCAGCACGACATGACGCATCGTCTGCCAGTGCGTCAGCCCCACCGTCTGCGCCGCCTCGCTCTGGCCCCTGCCGATCGACTGGATGCCCGAGCGGTATATCTCGGCCGTGAAGGCCGAATCCGAGATCGCGAGGGTCAGCACCGCACCCCAGAACGGGTCGATCTGCACGGAAAGGCCCATGGAGCGGAACACGATCGGCAGGCCGTAGAACACCCAGAACAGCATCGGCAGCAGCGGGATCGCGCGCACGAACTCGACATAGCCGCGGTTCAGCAGCCTGAGCGGCCGGTGCGCCGAGAACCCCGGCAGCGCCACCAGCAGCCCCAGCGCCATCGACAGCACCGCCGCCACCACCGACAGCAGGATCGTCGCCCCCATGCCGCCGACCAGGAACCTGACGTTGGTCCAGCCGTTCGGCGTCCTCGGGTCGATGACGTACCACCCCCAGTTCTGGGAGGAGGCGCAGCCCGCCAGCGCCAGCAGCGCCACGATGCCGAAAACCCGGCTCAATGCCGCAGGATCCGCGACAGGAAGTCCCGGCAGCGCGCCGTCTTGGGCGCTTCGAACAGCTCGGCCGGCGCGCCCCGCTCGACGATCTCGCCGCCGTCCATGAACACCACCTGGTCCGCCACCCGCCGCGCGAAGCCCATCTCGTGGGTGACGACGACCATGGTCATCCCCTCCTCGGCCAGCTCGATCATCACGTCCAGCACCTCGGCGATCATCTCCGGATCCAGCGCCGAGGTCGGCTCGTCGAACAAGAGCACCTTCGGCTCCATGCAGAGGCTGCGCGCGATCGCCACCCGCTGCTGCTGCCCCCCCGAAAGCTGCCCGGGCCGCTTGTCCGCCTGCTCGGGGATCCGCACTCGCGCGAGGTAGCGGTGCGCCCGCGCCTCCGCCTCCGCCCGCGCCATCCCCCGCGCGCGGATCGGGCCCAGCGTCAGGTTCTGCAGCACGGTCAGGTGCGGAAACAGGTTGAACTGCTGGAACACCATTCCGACCTCGCCGGCCGGGGCCGCCTCGGCCAGCCCGTGCCCGGCCACGCGGATCACGCCCTTCTGGTGTGTCTCGAGCCGCGCGATGCAGCGCACCACCGTGGACTTGCCCGAGCCGGAGGGGCCGCAGATCACCACCCGTTCGCCCGGCGCGACGCGAAGCGATATGTCCTTCAGCACATGGAAATCGCCGTACCACTTGTTCACGCCCGCCATCTCGATCGCGGGAACGGGCGGGGCATCGGGCACGGGCGGCGGTCCTTCGGGGCTGAATTTTCGGGCGTGTGTGAAAGAGGTTATCGGTGGTTTCGCGCCGCTATCAAGGGCATAATCCCGCCCGTGAGAGCGAAACGGACCGCAAGGGCGGGACCACCATGGGGAATGTGACATGATGCAGAAGATCCTGGGCGCCGCGGCGCTTCTGGGCGCGCTGGCGCTGGCGACGGGGGCAAGCGCGCAATCGGCGCTGAACCGGATCCTCGACAGCGGGACGATGAAGGTCGGCACCACCGGGGACTGGAACCCGATGACCATGCGCGATCCGGCGACCAACAGCTTCAAGGGCTTCGACATCGACGTGATGAACGAGCTGGCGAAGGACCTCGGCGTCGCGGTCGAGTTCGTGCCGACCGACTGGAAGACGCTGGTGAACGGCGTCGTGGCGGGGCAGTACGACCTCACCGGCTCGGCCTCGATCTCGCCGCCGCGGATGAAGGTGGCGGGCTTCTCGGAAAGCTACCTCTCGGTCGAGACCTACCCCTTCACCACGAACGACAAGGCCGACCGGTTCGACGGCTACGACTCGATCAACCAGCCGGGCGTGGTGGTGGCGACGGAGCTGGGCACGACGTTCGAGGGCTACGTGAAGGCCTGGTTCCCGAACGCCGAGATCAAGGTCGTCGAGGCGCCCGCCCGCGGCTACCAGGAGGTGGTGTCGGGCCGCGCCGACGTCTTCGTGACCTCCAACATCGAGGGCGCCGAGCTGGCGGCGAAGTTTCCCATCGCCCCGGTGAAGGGTGCCGAGCCCCGCGCCCCCTCGCCCATCGCCATGCTGCTGCCCCAGGCCGACCAGGTGTGGATCAACTACGTCAACAACTGGATCAAGGTGAAGGAGGCCCAGGGCTTCTTCGAGGCGACGCGCCAGAAGTGGGGGCTCTGACCTCCCGAGCCGCGCCACGCTCCCCCGGGCGGACCAGGAAACGCACCGCGTTTCCCCGCCCGTCGCGCCCACGGTCCAGCCAGACCACTAGCCACCGGCACAACGAGAGGCCAGCGCCCGACCCGGCGGGCGAGAAGCGCCCGCCGGGGGCGGGGCGGGCGCTGGCCGGGGGCTTTGGCCCCCGGCTGGCATAGGAGGACGGCGCGCGCTGTGGCCGAGACGATGGCCCCGGCCATGGAGAGCGCCAGTCCACGAGCCTCGAAGCCGCGCCACGCTCCCCGGGCGGACCAGGAAACGCACCGCGTTTCCCCGCCCACCGCGCCGACAGGCCAGCCAGACCGTCTGTCACCCGCACACCGAGAGGCCGGCGCCGCATGACGAAGAGCGCCCGGTCGCCGCGCGCCGGAGAGGGGTCCGGGGAGAGGATCCTCCTCTCCCCGGCAGATCGCCCTACCCCGCCGCCGGCAGCCGCAGCATCTCGAGCGCCTCGAAGCCGCCCAGCACGGAATCCACCGCCACCGTCGCCAGCACGATCCCCATCACCCGGCTGATCACGCTGGCCCCGGTGTTGCCGATCCACCGCTGCACCTTCGTCGCCAGCAAGAGCAGAACCAGCGTCAGCGCCAGCACCGACACCAGCAGCCCCGCCGTCACCGCCTGGTCGACGACGGTGTTCGACTTGTTGTCGGTCAGGATCACGATCGCAAGCATCGCCCCAGGCGAGGCGATGGAGGGCATGGCGAGCGGAAACACCGCCCCCTCCAGATGGTCCCGCTCGGCCTCGCCGATCTCGCGCAGGGGCTTCGATTCGCCGAAGATCATGGTCAGGGCGAACAGGAACAGCACGATCCCCCCCGCGATCTGGAACGACCCCAGCCTCAGCCCCAAGGCCTCCAGCACCAGCTGCCCGCCGACGAGGAACAGCAGAAGCACGCCCGTCGCCACCAGCACGGCGCGGATGGCGAAGCGTCGGTGCAGCTTCTTCGGCACATGAGCGGTAGCGAACAGGAACACCGGGAGCGAGCCCACGGGGTCGATCACCACGAACAGCGTGATCCACTCGCGCAGCAGGTTTCCCCAGTCCATCCTTCCCTCGCCCTCCCGAAGCTTTCCGAGACTGCCATGACACCGCGGCCCGCGAGATGCCAGCCGATCCGGACGCCGGCCCGCTGCGCGGACGCGATCCGGTGGGCCAGCCCGGTGCCGGACCGACAGCCCCGCGCCGCACCACGCCGATCATGGCCGCCGCGGACGGGCGCCGGCCGCCAGTCTAGGCGTAGCGCGCGGCGGTCAGCCCGTCGAAGTCGATCTCGGGCGTGCGACCCAGAACCACATCCGCCACCGCCCGCCCCGAGCCGCAGGCCATGGTCCAGCCCAGCGTCCCGTGCCCGGTGTTCAGGAACAGGTTGCCATACCGCGTCGCCCCCAGAACCGGCGTCCCGTCGGGCGTCATCGGCCGCAGCCCCGTCCAGCCCTCCGCCTGCGAGATGTCCCCACCCTTCGGGAACAGGTCCGAGATCACGTGCTTCACCGTATCCGTCGCATGGGGCCCGAGACGCCCGGAATACCCGGCGATCTCGGCGGTGCCCGCCACGCGGATCCGGTCGCCAAGCCGGGTGATCGCCACCTTGTGCGTCTCGTCCATGATCGTCGACTGCGGCGCCATGGCATCCTCCGTCACCGGCAGCGTCACGGAATACCCCTTGACGGGATAGACCGGGATCCGGATCCCCGCGGGCTTCAGCAGCCCCGCCGCATAGGAGCCGAGGGCGCAGACATAGGCGTCCCCCTCGACCACGCCGGCCAGCTCGGTGCGGATCCCCTTCACCCGGCCACCCGAGGTCAGGATCTCGCGGATCGACTGGCCGTACTGGAAGTTCACCCCCATCCCGGCGCATTTCTCGGCCAGCGCGATGGTGAACATCCGGCAGTCCCCCGTCCGGTCCGCCAGAAGCCGCAGGCCGCCCACGAACTTGTCGCGGACCGCGGCCAGCGCGGGCTCGGCGGCGATGCAGCCGTCGCGGTCGAGCTCCTCGAAGGGCGAATCGAACGCGGCCAGCACCTCCTGGTCCGCGCGGCTCGCCTTCATCTGCTTCCCGGTGCGGAACAGCTGCAGCGTTCCCTGGGCGCGGCCGTCGTACTCGATCCCGGTCTCCGCGATCAGCTCCGGCATCACGTCCCGCGAATAGTTCGAGATCCGCACCATCCGACTCTTGTTGATGCGGTAGCTCTCCTCGTTGCAGTTGCGGATCATCTGGGCGCCCCACATCCACATGGTGGGCGAGATCAGCGGCCAGATGAACAGCGGCCGACGCTTCATGAACAGCCACTTCACCGCCTTCATCGGGATCCCCGGCGCCGCCCAGGGCGAGGTCATGCCATAGGACAGCTCCCCGGCGTTGGCATAGCTCGTCTCGAGGCCCGGGCCCAACTGCCGGTCCAGCACCGTGACCTCGGCCCCCTGCTTCGCCAGGTAGTAGGCGGTGGTGACGCCGATCACCCCGGCGCCCATGACAACGACCTTCATGTACCCATCCCTCCGGTTCCGCCCCGATCCTGCCCGCCCCGTCCCCCGTCCGCAAGCCGTCGCGCGACGGCGCGGCGCGGGGCGCACGCTCCGTCGGCCCGGCCCGTGGCGGACGGGCAGCCCGTCGCGCCGCCTGCTCCGCGGAAGACGCCGCGCGGCGCTTGCTGCGGGGCGGTCCGGCGCCTTCCCGCGGACCCCGAAATTTTGGAAAATTTCGGTCCGGAATTCTCGAGAATTCCGGCCCCCGGCGGCACCGTGACGCCGCTGCGGCCCCCGCTGCGCCTCGGATCGGGGGCGGCGGCCCGTCGCTCCGACCGCCGGCTCAGCCCTGTTTCAGCATGCCGCTGATGTAGGTCGCGAAGTCGTAGTTCGGCCGCTCGAGGTGGCTCAGGTGCCCGGGCTCCGCCAGGGAGGAGCAGAGGCCGCGGTAGACCGCCTCGGTGCAGCCGCGGTCCTCGTCGTTGACCCGGTCGAGCAGATCCTTCAGCGCCGCGAAATGCTCCTGCGCCTTCGGATCGTTGACATAGTCGGGCGAGAGGCCGCCGCCGTAGATGATCCTGACCTTGCCGGGCCCGTCGGGGTGCAGCGAGAGATACCAGAAGTACCCGGGCGTCAGCGTGATCAGGAGCGCCGGATAGATCGTCACCAGCACCGTGGTGCGCCGCATGTCGCCCTCCAGCGTCGTGTTCGACGGATGGGCGTTGGTCAGCGGGGCGTTCGGATCCTTCAGGATCGAGTGGTAGTTGAAGGTCGCGCCCGAGGGCGGGCAGTCCATCTCCTCGAGCTTCACGAAGCCGCCGATGGTGCCGGCGTGGCAGACCGGCAGGTGGTAGCTTTCCATGAAGTTCTCGGCCAGCACCTTCCAGTTGGTATTCCAGTGGTGGTGTTCCTGGAAGGTCTGGACGTAATTCTCCATGCCGTAGGGCTCGATCAGGGCCGCCACCTCGGCGAAATGGGTGGCCGGGTCGGGCGCGTCGGGGTTGAGCGAGACGAGCACCCAGCCGAGCCAGGTCTCGCAGCGAAGCTGCGGCAGGCAGTAGTCGCCGCGCTGGAAGCCCTCGTTGCGCCCCATGCCCGGTGCGCCGCGCAGGCGGCCGTCGAGGTTGTAGGTCCAGGCGTGGTAGGGGCAGACGATCGAGCGGGTGTTGCCGGACCCCTTCAGCAGCGTCGACATGCGGTGCAGGCAGACGTTGCTCTGGGCGCGCAGGGTGCCCTCGTTGTCGCGCACCACCATGACCGGCCGTCCCGCGATCTCGGCGGTGACGTAGTCTCCCGCCTTCTCGAACTGGGTGGCGCGGCCGACGCAGATCCATTCCCTGGCGAAGATCTCGGACAGCTCGCGGGCGACGAAGCCTTCGTCCATGTAGACGCTGCGCGGCATGGCGCGCGCCTCCTCGAACGGAACGGCGACGTTCTGCGCCAGTTCGCTGGCGGGATCGGGGCCGAGGGCGCGGCTGGTCTGGACGTTCATCGGGCTGCCTCCGTTGCGCGGTCTCCGGCGGGCGGGCGCCGGACGATACGTTCCCGAGATTGAGCCGGGATCGCGCAGGCCGCAAGCCGGATTGCGACGCACCCTGTCCCGGGCCGGACAGCGCGCTTCCGGACTGCCTGCCCCTTGAACGGTTTCCGGTCAGTCTGCCGGATCGGGCAGCCAGCTGCGGTACATCGGATGGTCCGCCGTCAGCGGCAGGCGCACGGGCGCACCGCTGCGGGCCGAGGCATAGGCCGCGGTCACGAACTCCAGCGACCGCCGCCCGTCGGCGAGCGTCACCTCCCGCCCCCCGGTCCCGTCGAGCGCGTCGGCCAACGCCTCGAACATCCCCGCGAAGCCGCTGCGCGCCGTCCCGACCCCGGCCAGCACCGCGTCGATGTCGGCCTGCCGCGAGGGCGCGCGGGCGGTGAAGGTCCAGCCCTTCGCGGCCAGGGCATAGGGGGAATGGTCCGATTCCACCGTGAAGCCCTCGAAGCAGAGCCTGAGGCGCGAGCTGTTGCCCGCCGCGCCGAGGGTGACGGAACTGGAGATCAGCGCGCCGGACTCCATCCGGATCGCCAGCGCCGCGCAGTCCTCGGTCTCGATCCCGTTCACCCGCGTCGCGGTGTCGGCGAAGACCTGCGCGACGGGGCCGATCAGCCAGGGCAGCAGGTCGTGGATGTGGATCGCATGGCCCAGCAGCGCGCCGCCCCGCTCCCCGGCCCAGGTGCCGCGCCATGGAATCGCGTAATAGGCGGCGTCGCGGTCCCAGTGGGTTTCCAGCGTGCCGACGAAGCACCGGCCCGCCAGCCCCGCCTCGATCAGCGCATGCAGCTGCGCGGTGCCGAGTCCATAACGGTACTGGAACACCGGCGCCACGGTGCCGCCGGTCCGCGCGACCGCCTCGGCCAGCCGGTCCGCCTCGTCCAGCGAGGCGACCAGCGGCTTCTCGCAGACCGCGATCTTGCCCGCCTCCAGCACCCTCACGACGTTCGAAAAATGCAAGTGCGGCGGCAGGCAGACATCGACGATATCGACTTCAGGATCGTCGAGCACCGCGTTGATATCGCTGACGACATTCGCCCCCGGATAGCGGTCCGCCAGGGCCTGTCCCCGGACGGTGTCAAGCTCGCAGATGCTGTGGATGTTAAACCGCTCCGGCAGCGCGGCATAGCCTGCAGCGTGCTCCGCGCCGATGCCTGCGCCGACGATGCTGACCGACCGCCTCATGTCGTCGCCATCTGCTGCGCCCGGATCGCCAGTTCCATGGTGGTGAAGGTATGCGCCTGTCCCACCGCCGTCTCGGTGCGGTCCTGCACGTCCGCCACCAGCCGCGGGAAGTAGGGCAGCGGCATGTCGGAACAGTCGATGCGCACGTTCTCCTCCCCGTTCACGAGGTAGAGGTTGCCGGTGCGGTGCGGCTGGCCGATGTCGGTGTATTTCCTGAGCTCGATCTGCCCTTCCGTCCCCTGCAGGAACAGCCGCCCGTCGCCCCATGTCGGCAGGCCGTCAGGGGTGAACCAGTCGACGCGGACATAGCCGTGGCCGCGATCCGATTTCAGCACCATCTCGCCGAAATCCTGGAAGCCCGGATGGTCCGGCATCGTCGTGTTCTCGACCAGCGCATGCACCACCTCGGCCGTGTCGGAGCCGGTGAAGTGCAGGAACTGGTCGATCTGGTGGCTGCCGATGTCGCAGAGGATCCCGCCGAACCGCTCGGTCACGAAGAACCAGTCGGGCCGGGTCCTGAGGTTCTGCTTGTGCGGCCCCAGCCCCACCGTCTGCACCACCCGCCCGATGGCGCCCGCCCGCACCAGCTCCTCGGCCTTCGCCACCGCCGCGACCTCGAAGCGTTCCGAGAAGTTGACGGTCCAGATCCGCCCCGTGCGCGCCTGCACCTCGCGCAGCGCCGCCAGCTGTTCCGAAGTCGTGCAGCCGGGCTTGTCGACCATCACGTCCTTCCCGGCCTCCATCGCCTCGATGGCGAGCGCGGCGCGGTCGGCGGGCACGGCCGAGATCAGGACCATCGCCACCTCGGGGTCGTCGAGGATGCGGCGGCGGTCCGCCACCCGCTCCAGCCCGAAGGTCTCGCGGAACTTCGCCTCGGTCACCGCCGGGCCGTCGCTCCACCAGTGGGTGCAGGTGCAGCCCTGCGCCAGCATGTTCGACAGCATCCCGAAGATGTGCCCGTGGTCGATGCCCAGAACGCCCAGTTTGAATGCCATCGCTCAGTCCCGCTCCACCTTCACCGTCTTTCCCGCCCGCCCCGACGCTTCCAGCGCCGCGATCAGGGCATGCACGTCCAGCGCCATGCGCCCCGTCACCATCGGCGCGCGGCCCTCGCGCAGCGCCGCCGCGAAATCGGCGATCACGGTGCCGTGCCAGTCCGAGGTGAAGGCCATCGGATCGGCCCCCGCGCCGGAGGTGCCCGCCGCGCCGAACTCCTCGTGGCTGCCGTCCTGCCCGTCCAGCACCAGCGTGCCGCTTTCCAGCCGGGCCGAGGCCGCGGCGCCGTGCAGCACGATGCTTTCGCCCCGTCCCGGGAAGCTCGCCGTGGTGGCGGTCAGCGTGCCGACCGCGCCGTTGGCGAAGCGCAGCCCCGCGGCCACGAAATCTTCGGCCTCCATCCGGTGGAACCCGGTTGTCGCCGTCAGCGCCGTGACCTCGGCGACAGGCCCGGTCAGCGACAGCATCAGGTCCAGCGTGTGGATCGCCTGCGAGATCAGCACCCCGCCGCCGTCGCGCCCGTAGGTGCCCCGCCCCGGCGCGTCGTAATAGGATTGCGACCGCCACCAGGGCACCTGCACCTCGACCATCCTCAGCGCGCCGAGGCGGTCGAGGTGATGCCTGAGCTCTGCCACGACGGGCCGGGCGCGGTGTTGCAGCATGATGCCAAGGGGGATCCCGGCGAACTCGCAGGTCTCGACCAGCCTGCGGGCGGCCTCCAGCGTCCGCTCCACCGGCTTTTCCATCAGGATCGGCACGTTGGCCTCGGCCAGGGTATCGACGATTCCCGTCCGTGCGTCGGGCGGCGTGGCGAGGATGGCGAAGTCGATCTTCGGGTCCGCCGCGATCTCCTCGACCGAATCGTAGCTTCTGGCGTCAAGCGCGTGGCGCTCCAGGAAACCGAGCCTGGCCGCCTCGCTGCGGGCGTAGACGCCGGCAAGCTCCACATCGGGCAGGTTGGCGATGGCGTCGACATAGGTCTTCGCCACCATGCCGAGCCCGATCAGGGCAACGCGGGCGGTCATGGCTCGGCCCGGTCGAGCTTCAGCGCCCGCTCGCCTTCGCCCGCGAAGACGTGGACGCGGTCCATGTCGAAGGTCACGCCGATCTCCTGCCCCCGCTTCAGCGGGATCTGGCGGCCCAGCTGCACCGTCAGCGTCTCGCCGTTCGGGAATGCGGTGTAGATGTAGGTCACGGCGCCCAGCTGCTCGAAGTTCTGCACCGACGCCGTCAGGTCGCCCTGCCCCTCCAGCGATACACCGATGGATTCGGGGCGCAAGCCCAGGGTCACGGACTGTTCGGAGGCCAGCGGCTCGACGGGCCGGATCTGCCGCGTCAGCCCGCAGTCGAGCGTCAGCGTCCCGTCCTGCGCCAGCCGCCCCTTCAGGAAGTTCATCTGCGGCGCCCCGAGAAAGCCCGCGACGAACCGGTTGGCCGGGTGGTTGTAGAGGTCGAGCGGCTTGCCCACCTGCTCGATCCGGCCCGCGCGCAGCACCACGATCCGGTCGGCCATGGTCATCGCCTCGACCTGGTCGTGGGTGACGTAGATCATCGTGTTGCCGAGCTGGCTGTGCAGGTTCGAGATCTCGACCCGCATCTGCAGACGCAGCTCTGCATCGAGGTTGGAGAGCGGCTCGTCGAAGAGGAAGATCACCGGCTCGCGCACGATGGCGCGCCCGATGGCGACGCGCTGCCGCTGCCCCCCCGAAAGCTGGCCCGGCCGGCGGTCGAGCAGCATGTCGATCTGCAAGAGCTTCGCCGCGTCGTTCACCCGCCGGTCGATCTCGTCCTTCGGCATCCGGACGTTCTCCAGCCCGAAGGAGAGGTTCGAGCGGACGGACATGTGGGGGTAGAGCGCGTAGGACTGGAACACCATGGAGAGTCCGCGCTCGGAGGCCGGGATGTTGTTGACCCGGCGGTCCTTCAGCAGGATGTCGCCGCTCGTCGGGTCGTCGAGCCCCGCGATCAGGCGCAGCAGCGTGGACTTGCCGCAGCCCGAGGGGCCGACGAAGACGACGAACTCGCCCTCCTCGATGGCCAGGTCGATGCCGTGGATCACCTCCACCTGCCCCCAGGACTTGCGGATCTGGCGGAGTTCGAGGGCGTGGGTCATGGGAGGGGAGCCTGTGGGAATGTCGTTGCAGCCGACGTCGATACCCTGGCGGCACGGGTCGACACGCGTGGATCGGCGTACCGATATTGAGCGGAACGCGGGTCAGGGATGCCGAGGGCCGCGCCCGACCCTGGGAGGGCGCTTTGAAACGTCTGAGCGGAGCGAGTGCCTCGAAGCATTGAGGACGCTCCTGCTGCGAATGACATCGCCAATGCGCCCTCCCGGGGGGAGGGTCGGGCGCGGCCCGGCGTTGCCGCCGGGCCTGACAGAGGGTAAGCGGTGCGCTTTGGGACGCAACACCGGGGTGGCCAGCGCTTATCCATGTCCTCATGTCCCGCAATCTGGAGCGTCGAAGGAACAACCTCGGAAGGGACACCCCCCATCACTTCAGTCCCGTCGTCGCGATGCCCGTGGTGATGAACCGCTGGAGCCACACGAACACCAGCGTGATCGGCACCAGCGACACCACCGTCATCGCAAGTATGTAGTTGAAGTTGCTGTCGAACTCGCCCGAGAAGGTGGTCAGCCCGATCTGCAGCGTATGCTTCGAGGGGTCCGAGATCAGCACGATCAGCGGCCACAGGAAATCGTTCCAACGCCAGATCACCGACAGGATCGCCAGCACCGAGAGCGCGGGCAGCGACAGGGGCATGACGATCCGCCAGAAGATCCGCCACTCGCTCGCCGCGTCCATCCGCGCCGCTTCCAAGAGCTCGTCGGGGATCGTCAGCATGTACTGGCGGAGCAGGAACACCCCGGTCGGCGTCGCGGCGGCGGGGATGATCACCCCCCAGAGAGAGCCGAAGATGCCGAAGGACCAGACCACGAAGAACAGCGACACGAGGATGATCGAGGACGGGATCAGGAGCGTCGCGATGATCAGGATGGTGAAGGTCAGCCGCCCGCGGAAGCGGTACTTCGACAGGGCGAAGGCGGCCATGGCGTTGATCACCAGCGTGATCAGCGTCGCCATCACCGTCACGAAGACCGAGTTGAACAGGTAGGTCAGGAAGGTGAAGTTCGTCTGCCCGTTCCGCTTCAGGATCGGGTCGAGGTAGTTCTCCGTCGCCACCCGGATCTCCTCGTTCGCCTCCAGCGACGTGCGGGGGACGGTCAGCACCGTCTCGGGATCGTCCAGCGCCACCACCTCCGTCTCGGCCCGCGTCGGCCCCGCCTTCACCACGTCCCGCTCGCTCCCGTCCGGCGCGGTATAGGTCCAGACCGGCTTCACCCCCTGCCCCGGCACGTCGGCCTCGACCTGTGTCATCGGCAGGATGCGGGTGTCGAAGCTGTCGATCGCCCGTTCGTCCTTCAGCGACGACACGAAGGTCCAGAGCACCGGCACGAGGATGATCAGCACCCCGAGCACGAGATAGCCATAGGCCAGGATATCCGCCGCGCCGATCCGGTCGGCCCTGTCGGCCGATCCCTTGGTGCGGGTCAGGAAGGTCGCGATGCCCATTTCAGAACTCCGACTGCCGGCGGGTAATGAAGAGCTGGAAGAAGGTGAAGACGGCGATCACCACCGCCATCAGCACCGACCCCGCCGCCGCCTCGCCGTATTCAGGCCGGTCGCCGGTGAAGGCGGTCTCGTAGATGTTCTGCACGATCATGAAGGTCTCGCGCCCCGGCCCGCCCCCGGTCAGAAGCCACACCTCGTCGAAGATCTGGAAGCTGCGGATCAGCGACAGCACCAGCACCACGGTCAGCGTCGGCGTGACCAGCGGCAGGGTGATGCGGAAGAAGGCGCGCGCGGGGCTCGTCGCGTCCATCTTCGCCGCCTCGTAGAGGTCCTTCGGGATCGCCTGCAGCCCGGCCAGCAGGATCAGCATGTAAAAGCCCATGTGGCTCCAGCAGAAGACGAAGACCAGCCAGAAGAACGGCCAGCCGGTGTTCGGCGTCACCAGCCAGTTGACCGGGCGCACCCGGCCGAAGTCGAACACCGCGTCGAACTGCACGGTCAGCAGCAGCAGGATCGACAGCACCGAGGCGGCGACGATCGCCCAGCGGGCCTTCGGATGCGCCGTCGAGACGAACCACACCAGCAGCCCCGCCAGCGCCAGCCCCGCCCAGGTGCTGCCGGGCAGGCCGAGGATCGCCAGCGGATTGGCCCAGGCGAAGACCGCCCAGAACAGGAGGCCGAAGACCGCCGTCCAGGCCACCGAGGGCTTGTCCGAGGCCCGCATGGCCCGCTCGGACGCCGCCATCAGCAGGATCGCGAAGACGACGCTCGCCACCAGGTCGAAGCCGGTCATCCCGGCCATCGCGCTCATCGCGTCGGCCGAACTGCCGAGCGCCGCGTTCAGCGCGCCCTTGCGGTGCAGCACCCAGTTCCAGATGTTGGCGATCACGACCGGCGACAGCATCACCGGGTAGAAGAACATCGCCCGCCAGAAGCCGCGCCCGACGATGTTCTTGTTCACCACCAGCGCCGTCGCCAGCGCCACGACGCAGAGGATCGGCACCTGCACCACCACGAACCAGAGCGTGTTGAACATGCCGGTCCAGAAATCGTAGCCCTCGTTCGAACAGGTCTTGGGGCTGAAATAGGTCTCGCAATCGAAGATCGCGGCATAGTTCGCGGCCCCCACCCAGGGCCGGTCGAACAGCTGGATGGACGAGCCGCCGGTGAAGGAGACGTAGAAGTTCAGGATCATCGGCAGGAAGGTGAAGAAGCCGAAGATCAGCATGTTGGGCAATAGCAGCGCGTAGGGCACGCCGGTGCGGCCGAACAGGCTCTGCGCCAGTTCCACCGGAAAGCCCACGAGATCCATCAGGAAGTTCGGAACCTGCGCCAGCCGGTAACGGCGGCGCGTCAGCAGCCACACGGTGCCGCCGCCGATCCACAGGACGCCGATCAGAAGGCTCGCGAGGGCTGCGACGCTCATCAGGGGCACTCCGGCAGGGTCTCTGGGTCAGGGGGGCACGGGGGGACGGATGTCCCCCCGCCCGGTCTTGGAGGAGCGGGAGAGGATGTCCTCCCGCGCCCTCGTCAAGGCTCAGTAGAGCTTGGCCAGCTCTTCCTTCATCTTCTCCATGGCCTCGTCCATGGTCAGCTCGCCGTTCATCACCGCGCTGACATACTGCGCGGTCGCGTTGAACATGGCGAAGTTGTTCGGATCGCCCTGCAGCTCATAGGCCTGCGGCGTCTCCTCGGCGGCCTTCTGGGCCATCTGGGCGAAGGTGTTCAGCCCTTCCGACACCTTCTGGCTGGCCCCGTACTGGGCATAGTCGATGCCCTCGGCCTGGAGATCCTTGCGCGCGGGGATGGCGAAGGTGCGCCCGTACCACTCGGCCGCCTGCTCCTTCTCGCCCATCCATGCGATGAAGCCCGCCACGGCCTCCGGCGCATCGGTGTCCTTGAACCCGACCAGCCCCGTGCCGCCCGGCATCACGCCGCAGCCCGCGGGGCCGCAGGGCACGCTGGCCACGGCCCAGTCGAACTTGTCGCCCACGTTGCTCTCGACATTGGCGATGTTCCAGCTGCCGGACATGTAGAACGGCGTGTCCTGGTTGAAGAACATCTCGTTGCCGTTGGCGTATTTCCCGCCCGAGACGGCCGGCCAGATGTCGGGGGGCATCAGCCCGTCCTTGTGCCAGTCCACCATCATCTGCGCGAAGGTGCGGAAGCCGTCGTCGACGATCATGTGGCCCTGGTCGTCGAAATATTTCGCGCCGTAGGACATGGCCGGCCCGGCGAAACGGTGGCCCGAGCGGTCCATCACCATCCCGGCATAGCTGCCGGTCGCGTCCTGCACCTGGCGCGTGGCCTCGGCCCATTCCTCCCAGGTCGCGCCGGCGCCCGGCACCTCGACGCCGGCCTCCTCGAACATCGTCAGGTTGACGTAGGGGCCCGTGACCGTCAGCTCGGTCTGGAAGCCGTAGATGCCGCCCTCGTTGCCCGCGCGGTACCAGGGCAGCACGTTGCCATAGCCCTCTTCCCAGTCCGCCTGGTCGACGTAGGGCGTGAGGTCGAGGTAGTACTGGTGCAGCCCGCCGAGGTTGGTGTTGAACGCCATGTCCGGCCCCGTCCCGGCTTCCAGCTGCACGGGAAGCTGTTCGCGCAGAACGTCATAGCCGACGATGTTCATCTTGATCGTGACGTCCGGGTGCTCCTTCATGTAGCGCTCGGCGAAGTCCTGGATGATCGCGGCCTTGCCGTCGACGTCCGAGAACATCAGGTCGATCTCGGCGGCGGAAACGGCCCCGCCCGCGCCCAGCGCCATCAGCGACACCGATCCGAAGACCGCGCCGCGCGCCGTCAGTTTCGACAGATAGGACATGGTTCCTCCCGAAGTTGATACTGTGTGATCCAGCATTGCCGCGATACTGCGCAGCAGTTCCGACCCCCGTCAACAAGTGTATCAATAGGGTATCAATTTTGCGACGACGGCATGAAGACCCTGTGAATCGCCGGGCCGGAAAACGCTCAGGCCAGGGCCGCGGCCAGGAACGCCAGCACCCTGTCGCGCATCGCCGGGCTTTCGGCATGGCCGAGATCCTCCTCCGCATGGAAGGCCAGATGGCGCCGCGCGTCAATCGCGTCGTAGACGGCCAGCAATTCTCCGCGCGCCCGCGCGAAGGCGTCCGGCGGCGTGCTCCAGTCGGCAAGTCCGACGCAATGCAGCAGCGGGCGCGGCGCCGCGAGGCCCGAAAGCCGCCCGGTCGAGGTCTCGGCCAGCAGCCCCGGCACGGTCATGTAGATCCCGTGCCCGTCGTGGGCGCCGCTCTCGACCAGCGTGGCAAGGTCGGCGAAGCAGCACATCGACGCCGCGGCCGCCACCCTCTCCTCCAGCGCGGCGAGCCACCAGGCAAGCGTGCCGCCCATCGAGATCCCCATGGCCGCGATCCGCCCGCCGTCCAACCCCGGCTGCGCCGCCAGCCAGCACAGCCCCGCCGCCTGCTCGGCCAGCATCTGCCCGAACAGCGTCCGCCCCCGCCACAGCAGCGCCTTCGCCAACGCCTGCTCGCCCGGCACGGCGCGGGCGCCGAAACAGGGCATCTCGAGGCACAGCACCGCGTATCCCGCCGCCTGCAGGGGCCCGAGCCAGGGCGACAGCAGCGCAGGCCGCCCTTCGTAAATTTCCCGCATCCCGATGTCGTAGCGGTTGCCGTGGGCGTGACAGTAGAGGACAGCCGGATGCCCCTCGCCCCGCCCGGGCAGGTAGAGCCCCGGCACAGTCGCGCCGTCGCCGGTCGTGAAATCGAGGTGCCGCAGGTCGCCCGCGCGCCCGGTCTCGCGCACCTCCGCGAACCGGCAGGCGGGCGTGCCGAGCAACCGTCTGATCCTGTCGCGCGAGACTGCCATGGCGCCAGCTTGCACGCAACGCGGGCCAAGGCAAACCCCGCCCTGTCCCGGCCCCGCGGAACCTGCTAGGGAGGCGCGGATCGCACCGACAGGGAACCGATGAGAACGCCGATGCCCGACCGCCTGACACCCCTCGCCGCCTCCCTGCCCGCCACCGTCCCCTTCGTCGGACCCGAGGCGCAGGAGCGGCAGCGGGGCAAGCGCTTCGCCGCCCGTCTCGGCGCCAACGAGTCGGTCTTCGGCCCCTCGCCCCGCGCCGTCGCCGCCATGGCCGAGGCCGCCGAGGGCGCCTGGATGTACGGCGACCCCGAGAACCACGACCTGCGCCGGGCGCTCGCCGACCACCACGGCATCGCCCCGGAGCACATCGTCGTCGGCGAGGGGATCGACGCGCTGCTCGGCCACCTCGTGCGCCTGACCGTGGGGCCGGGGGACACGGTGGTGACGTCCGACGGCGCCTATCCGACCTTCAACTACCACGTCACCGGCTTCGGCGGGGCGCTGCACAGGGTGCCCTACCTCGACGACCGCGCCGATCCCGTGGCGCTGGTCGGCAAGGCGCACGACACCCGGGCAAAGCTCCTCTACCTCGCCAATCCCGACAACCCCCTCGGCGGCTTCCACGACACCGAGACGCTGTCGGCCATGCTCGGCGCCCTGCCGCCCGAGACGCTGCTGGTGCTGGACGAGGCCTATTCCGACTGCGCCCCGCCCCAGGCGATCCCGCCGCTGAACCCCTCCGATCCGCGGCTGATCCGGATGCGCACCTTCTCGAAGGCCTACGGGCTGGCGGGGGCGCGGATCGGCTATGCCATCGGCCCGGCCGACCTGATCGCCGCCTTCGACCGGGTCAGGAACCACTTCGGCGTCAACCGCATCGCCCAGGCCGGTGCGCTCGCCGCGCTGGACGATGCGGAGCACCTGCGCGACACGGTGGCGAAGATCGCGCAGAGCCGCGAGATCATCGCCGCCATCGCCCGGCGGCACGGGCTGGCGGCCCTGCCCTCGGCCACCAACTTCGTCGCGGTGGACTGCGGCGGCGACGGCGCGCTGGCCCGCCGGGTGCTGAACGGGCTGATCGCCCGCGGCCTGTTCGTGCGGATGCCCTTCGCCGCGCCTGGGGACCGCTGCATCCGCATCAGCTGCGGCACGGCGGAGGACCTGGAACTGCTCGACGCCCACCTGCCCGGCGCCCTGGCCGAGGCCCGCGCCGCCTCACGCTGAGGTGATTTGCCTGCCCGCACCGGAACCCTGCGAAATCTTCGCGGCAGACCACCATTCCGGAGCAACGAAGATGTTTCGCCCCCTCGCCCTGACCCTCGCCGCCTTCACCGCCACCGCGCTTCCCCTCGCCGCCGAGATGCCGATGTCCGGCATGGACCACGCGGGCCACATGGCCCAGGGCGGCGACGACTGGGCGGCGATGATGGAGAAGATGCACAGCGACATGGACATCGCCCCCACGGGCGATCCCGACCGCGACTTCCTCGCCGCGATGATCCCGCACCACGAGGGCGCGATCGCCATGGCCGACTATGTCCTGGCCCACGGCAAGGATCCCGAGGTGCGCGCCCTGGCCGAACGGATCCGCGACGCCCAGAGCGGCGAGATCGCCTGGATGCGCGACTGGCTCGCGCAGCACGGGGAATAGGGGACCGGCGCGCGCCCATGGTCGAGGACTATACCAACGCCTTCCTCGTCTCGGCCTTCGTGCTGGTGTTCATGGCGCTCTTCGCCATCTGGGCCGCCTGGGGCCTGCTCGCGGCGGGCGGGGCCGGGTGGTGCGCCGACCGGCTGCTGCGGCTCGGCGCGGCCCGGGCGCGCTGAGGGAACCCGCGCGCGCCCTGCCCCGTTGTCCGGCACCACCACCGGAGTTTCCCCCAATGAAACGGTTCGCCTGCAAGACCTGCGGGAACGAAGTCTACTTCGACAACCAGGCCTGCCTCTCCTGCGGCAACGGCCTGGCCTATGACCCCAATGCCTTCGACATGGTCTCGCTCGCCGGGCCGACGCCGCCGCTGGTCTGCGCCAACGCGGGCGCGGCAGGCTGCAACTGGATCGTCACCGATCCCGCGCCCGAGACCTTCTGCACCGCCTGCCGCCACAACCGCACGGTTCCCGACATCTCGAGCGAGGAGAACCGCGAGCTCTGGGCGGCGATCGAGCTGGCGAAGCGGCAGCTGTTCTATTCGCTCATGCGCTGGAACCTCCCGATGCCGACGAAGGAGGAGGATCCGGCGAACGGCCTCGCCTTCGACTTCCTCGCCGACACGGTGAAGGAGGACGGCACGACCGAGCCGGTGATGACCGGCCATGCCGAGGGGCTCATCACCCTGAACATCGCGGAAGGCGACGACGCCGAGCGCGAGCAGCGCCGCACCTCGATGGGAGAGCCCTATCGCACCCTCGTCGGCCACATGCGCCACGAGGTCGGCCATTACTACTGGGACCGGCTGGTCCGCGACAGCGACCGGATCGACGAGTTCCGCGCCCTGTTCGGCGACGAGCGCGAGGATTACGGCGCGGCGCTGAAGCGGCATTACGAGTCCGGGCCCCCCGCCGACTGGATGCAGGCCCATGTCAGCACCTATGCCACCGCCCACGCCTGGGAGGACTGGGCCGAGACCTGGGCGCACTGGATCCACATGATCGACGGGCTTGAGACCGCCTGGTCCTACGGCATCACCTGCGATCCCCGCGCGGGGGGCACCATGACCTTCGGCAACATGTTCCAGTTCGATCCCTACGCCGCCCCCGGCGCGCAGGAGGTGGTGGACGCCTGGGTGCCGCTGACCATCGCGATCAACTCGGTCAACCGCTCGCTCGGCCAGCCCGACCTCTATCCCTTCGTGCTTTCGACGCCGGTGATGGAGAAGCTCGGCTTCATCCACAGCCTGATCGCCGCCTATCGCGGCTGACGGAGCGGTTTCCGCCGAAGAAAGCGGCATCGTCCCCGCGGGGACGGGCCGGACCACAAGGGGATGGTGCAAGCGGGCGGTTTGTGAAACCACATAAGGGAGTTCCGGACTGCAAGGGCCGCCATGTCGATCTACGCCAGCATCTACCACCTGACCCACTACAGATACGACCGTCCGGTGACGCTTGGGCCGCAGATCATCCGCCTGCGGCCCGCGCCGCAAAGCCGGACGCGGGTGATCTCGCACGCCCTCCGGGTCTCGCCCCAGCCGCATTTCGTGAACCACCAGCAGGATCCCTACGGCAACTGGCTGGCCCGCTACGTCTTCCCCGAGCCGGTGCGCGAGCTGAAGATCGAGGTGGACGTGACCGCCGACATGTCGGTCTACAACCCGTTCGACTTCTTCGTCGAGGAGACGGCCGAGGACTGGCCCTTCGCCTATCCCGCCGACATCTCCGAAGACCTGTCGATCTACATGACGCCCGAGCCCGCCGGGCCGAAGCTCCAGGCCTTCCTCGACAGCGTCCCGCGCGATAAGCAGCGCACCATCGACTTCGTCGTCGGGCTGAACAGCCGCCTGTCGCAGGAAATCGGCTATGTCATCCGGATGGAGCCCGGGGTGCAGACCCCGGAGGAAACCTTCACCACCGGCAAGGGCTCGTGCCGCGACACGACATGGCTGCTGGTGCAGGCGCTGCGCCACCTCGGCCTCGCCGCGCGGTTCGTCTCGGGCTACCTGATCCAGCTGAAGCCCGACCTCGTGGCGCTCGACGGTCCCGCGGGGACCGACCACGACTTCACCGACCTGCACGCCTGGGCCGAGGTATACCTGCCCGGCGCGGGCTGGATCGGCCTCGACCCCACTTCGGGGTTGCTGGCGGGGGAATCCCACATCCCCCTCGCCGCGACCCCCCACTACCGCAACGCCGCGCCGATCTCGGGGCTCGCCAGCTTCGCCGAGGTCGATTTCAGCTTCGACATGCAGGTAAAGCGCGTGGCCGAGCATCCGCGCATCACCAAGCCCTTCTCGGACGAAAGCTGGCAGGCCCTGAACGCCCTCGGCCAGAAAGTGGACCGCGCGCTGGCCGAGGGGGACGTGCGCCTGACCATGGGCGGCGAGCCGACCTTCGTCAGCATCGACGACTTCGAGGCCGAGGAGTGGAACACCGGCGCCGTGGGTCCGACGAAGCGTGCCTTCGCCGACAAGCTGATCCGCCGGTTGCGCGACCGCTTCGCGCCCGGCGGTTTCCTGCACTACGGCCAGGGCAAATGGTATCCCGGCGAGACGCTGCCGCGCTGGACCTTCTCGCTCTACTGGCGGACCGACGGCAAGCCGGTGTGGAAGAACCCCGACCTGGTTGCCGAGGAAGGCCAGGACGCTGGCGCCACCCCCGAGCAGGCGACGAAGCTGCTGGAAGGCATCGCCGGGGAACTGGGCGTGCCGACCGAGAACGTGATGCCCGCCTACGAGGACCCGGCGGAGTGGATCGTGAAGGAGGCGAACCTCCCCGAGAACGTCACCCCCGAGAACTCGAAACTGAAGGACCCGGAGGAGCGTATGCGGATCGCCCGCGTCTTCGCCCGGGGCCTGACCGAGCCTTCGGGCGTGGTGCTGCCGGTGCAGAAGTGGCAGGCGAAATCCACCTCGGGCTGGCGCAGCGAGAAATGGAAGGTGCGCAGGAAGCACCTCTACCTCGTCCCAGGCGACAGCCCCGTGGGCTATCGTCTGCCGCTGAACTCCCTGCCGCACATTCCCGCGGCAAGCTATCCCCATGTCGTGCCGATGGACCCCTTCGCGCCGCGCGGCCCCCTGCCCGACTTCGGCCCCGACCCGGTCGAGACCGAGGAACAGGCCGCCGAGCGCACCCAGGCCCGCGCCGCCTTCACCGCGTCCGAACCGACCCAGGACCGGGTCGAGCAGCAGCTGGGCGAACTTGGCGGCAGCATCCGCACCGCCATCTCGGTCGAACCCCGCGACGGCCGCCTCTGCGTCTTCATGCCGCCCACGGAAAGCGTCGAGGACTACCTCGAACTCGTCGCCGCCGCCGAGGCCGCTGCCGAAGCGCAGGGGCTGCCCGTCCACATCGAAGGCTACGGACCGCCCCACGATCCGCGCCTGAACGTGATCCGCGTCGCCCCCGACCCCGGCGTGATCGAAGTGAACATCCACCCCGCATCCAGCTGGGACGACTGCGTCGCCACCACCGAGGCCGTCTACGAGGAGGCGCGCCAGTGCCGCCTCGGGGCCGACAAGTTCATGATCGACGGGCGGCACACCGGGACCGGCGGCGGCAACCACGTGGTCGTCGGCGGTGCCAATCCCACCGACAGCCCGTTCCTGCGCCGCCCCGACCTTCTCGCCTCGCTGATCCTGCACTGGAACCGGCACCCCTCGCTCTCCTACCTCTTCTCCGGCATGTTCGTCGGCCCCACGTCGCAGGCCCCCCGGATCGACGAGGCGCGGATGGACGCGCTCTATGAACTCGAGATCGCGCTGGAGCAGATCCCGGCGCCCGGCGAAGGCACCGCGCCGCCGCCCTGGCTGGTGGACCGGCTGCTGCGGAACCTGCTGGTCGACGTCACCGGCAACACCCATCGCGCCGAAATCTGCATCGACAAGCTCTACTCTCCCGACGGCCCCACCGGCCGCCTCGGCCTGGTCGAGTTCCGCGGCTTCGAGATGCCGCCCGATCCGCGCATGTCGCTCGCTCAGCAACTCCTGCTGCGCGCCCTCATCGCGCGGATGTGGCAGAACCCGGTCAAGGGCACGCTGACCCGCTGGGGCAACACGCTGCAGGACCGCTTCATGCTGCCCCACTTCATCTGGGAGGATTTCCTCGACGTGCTGCGCGACCTGCGCGACCACGGCTTCGAGATGCAGTCCGAGTGGTTCGAGGCCCAGTCCGAGTTCCGCTTCCCGTTCTGCGGCGAGATCGACGTCGAGGGCGTGAACCTGGAACTGCGCCTCGCGCTGGAACCCTGGCACGTGCTGGGCGAGACCGGCGCCATCGGCGGCACCGTCCGCTATACCGACAGCTCGGTCGAACGGCTCCAGGCGAAGCTCACGACCTCGGACCCCGACCGCTACATCGTCACCTGCAACCGCCGACAGGTGCCGCTGACGAAGACCGGCACCGGCGGCGTCTCGGTCGGCGCGGTGCGTTACAAGGCCTGGCAGCCGCCGCTCGCGCTGCACCCGGTGCTGCCGGTCCACGCGCCGCTGACCTTCGACATCTTCGACACCTGGACGGGCAAGGCGCTTGGCGGCTGCACCTACCACGTGGCGCACCCGGGCGGGCGCAACTACGACACCTTCCCTGTCAACGGCAACGAGGCCGAGGCGCGGCGGCTGGCGCGGTTCCAGCCTTTCGGCCACACGCCCGGCAGCTACCGCCCGGTGCCCGAGTCGCCCCACCCGGCCTTCCCGATGACGCTGGACCTCCGCCGCAAGCCGGGTCTCTAGCGGCTGGGCGACGCGGGACGGCGCCCTCCCGCGCGTTCGCATTCCGCAAATATTTGTGGACAGCGCGGCCGGAACACGCTCAATTGATGACCACACCGTGAACACCGATCTGGCGGCGGTTCGTGGGAGGAGACCCGAAACGCCCGCCTGCCTTCAAGGCAGAATGGCACCCCGCCGCCAGCATTCTCCCCGGCCCGCCCGTTCAGGGCCCGTGCGCCGGGGAGGATCGCGGAGTCCGCCCGACGCCGCCGAAAGCCCCCGATCCGCCGCTTGACTTGCGCCACGCGCCGGGCACGATGACGGCGCCCCATGCCACGGAACAGAGACATGAGACTGCTCGCCCTCGCCCTGCTCGCCAGCCCCGCCATGGCCACGGAGCTTCCGGCCCCCGTGACCGACGACATGTACCTGCCCGTCGACCGGGCCGAGGCCGAACTGGGGCAGCTTCTGTTCTGGGATCCGGTCCTGTCGGGGAACCGCAACATCTCCTGCGGCACCTGCCACCACCCGAAGTTCGGCACCGGCGACGGCCTGGCCCTTGGCGTCGGCGAGGGCGGCATCGGCCTCGGCCCCGAGCGGCACGTCGGCGACAAGGACATCCCCGAGGAGCGGGTGCCGCGCAACGCCCCGGCCCTGTTCAACCTCGGCGCGAAGGAGTTCACCCGCATGTTCCATGACGGTCGGGTGGAGGTCGACGCCGCCCGCCCCTCGGGCATGCGCACCCCGATGGACGACGAGATGCTGGCGGGCTTCTCCGGCGTGCTCTCGGCCCAGACGATGTTCCCGGTGCTCAGCCAGGACGAGATGGCGGGCCATTATTCCGAGAACGAGGTCTCGCGCGCCGTGCGGCAGGGGATCATCACCGGCGAGGGCGGCGCCTGGGATCTGCTGTCGCAGCGGGTCGCGGCGATCCCCGCCTACCGCCAGCGGTTCGAGGCGGTCTATCCCGAGATCGCCGATGGCCGCGCCATCGCCTTCACCGACATCTCGAACGCCATCGCCGCCTTCATCGCCTTCGAGTGGCGCAGCGACGGCGCGCCCTTCGACGCCGTGCTGCGCGGCGCGGCCACGCTCGACGGCGCGGCCGCGCGGGGGATGGAGCTGTTCTATGGCGAGGCGGGCTGTTCCGGTTGCCACGCGGGCCCGTTCCAGACCGACCAGGACTTCCACGCCATGGGCGTGCCGCAGTTCGGCCCCGGCAAGGCGGCGCGGTTCGAGACCCACAATCACGACGTCGGGCGGATGCGCGTCACCGGCAGGCCCGAGGACGCCTATGCCTTCCGCACGCCCTCGCTCCGGAACGTCGCGCTGACCGCGCCCTACGGGCACACCGGCGCCATCGCAGGGTTGTCGGCCTTCCTGCGCCAGCACGCCGACCCGAAGGCGGCGGACCGGGAGATGGTGCTCGACGTCTTCCTGCCCGCGGGCATCGGCAGGGGCGACGATTTCATCGAGTTCGACACGCCCGGGACCCGCGCCGCGGTGCTGGCCGCGGTGACGACGCCGCCGGTGTCGCTGGACGAGGCCGACATCGCCGACCTCGAGGCCTTCCTCGCCACCCTCACGGACCCGGCCGCACAGAAGGGACGTCTCGGCATCCCGGAAACGGTGCCGAGCGGGCTGCCGGTGGACCGGTAAGCCTGCCCGCGTCAAAAGCAGGCGGCAAGCACCTGATCGGAAAACGTTTTTCCCGAAGCGTCCTGCTCCGTACCGAGGGCAGGCGACCGCGGGCGGGGGAGAAGCCCCGTCACCATGTTCGCGCCATTGGTCCGAGCGACAATGGTGACAGGGGCGCGCGGGGGCTGCCCGGGTTGACACCCGGGCGGGACATCCGAAGCAGTGCACCCGGAGTTTCCCAAACTCCGAAGCTTCACCAGAAGGCGCGCGGCAACTGGCCGAAACCGGCCCTCACTCCGCCGCGACCCAGCTCTGCCCCGCGTCCGTCACCACCAGCGTCCCGCGGCTGTCGGCGGGCACCTCGATCCACTGCGCGCCCTCGCGGCGCAGGCGCACCGCCACCGCCCGGTCGCTGCCCAGCCCGAAGTGGTGATACCCCGCCTGCCCGCCACCGTGGCCGCCGCCCACGGTGATCTCGCGTTCGACCACGCTGCCGTCGGCGCGGCGGAGTTCGATCCATTCCCCCACCCCTTGCGTGTTCGGCGCCGGGGCCTCGACCGCCAGGAGCAGCCAGTGCCCCGCTCCCCCGGTCACGTTCCGATAGACCTCCAGCGGCGCGCGGCGGTTCACCACCACGAGGTCGAGAAGCCCGTCGAGGTTCAGGTCCACCATCGCCGCCCCGCGGCTGCGCGCGGTCGTCGCCACCCCGGCCGCGGGGGCGACATCCTGAAACCCGGCGCCCGGCAGACGTCGCAGCAGGTTGTTCGGATCCTTCGCCGCCATGTCCGGCATCTGGTCGACGTTGCCCTTCGCCACGAAGAGGTCGTCGAGCCCGTCGTTGTCCACGTCCCCGAACTCGGCATGCCAGCCGGTCGAGGGGCGCCCGTCCTCGCCGTTGAAGGGCCGCTGGACGTAGCTGCCGAAGGAATAGGGCACCGCCTCGTAGGTGCCGCCCGGCTGCGCCAGCGACAGGAGCTGGTCGCCCATCGAGGTCAGCATCACGTCGGGCAGCCCGTTGCCGTCGATGTCGCGGCTGGCGATCCCCATTCCCCAGATCGAGATCTTCTTCCAGCCGTCCGCCTCGCCCAGCTCGTTAAGGGTGTCCAGCCGCCACATCTGCTCGTACCCGCCGCGCACGTAATAGTGGCGGTCGTTCGAGACGCGCAGATCCGTGCGCCCGGTCCGCGCCCAGTCCGAGAACAGCATCGACAGCGCGCAATAGCCGGGCGCCAGCACCACGGGATCGCCATAGGTCTCGTCGCCCCGGTAGAGCCGGTTGGTGTCGCAGGTGCCGAAGGGCCCCTCGGGGTTCGACCGGTCGACATAGTTGCCGATGGCGAGCGTCGGCAGGCGCCGCCCCTCCTCCCAGGTCGCCGAGAACGAGGTCGACCATTCCGCGCCGCCCCGGAACCCCCAGTCCTGCGAGGCATCGCGGAAGGTGCAGTCCCCCTGCCCCTTCAGGAGCACGTTCGCCCCGACCCGCATCACGGCGAGGTCGAGGATGCCGTCGCCGTCGATGTCGAGCGGCCAGGCCCCCGTCACCTCGGTCAGTGGGTCCAGCGTGCCTTCGGTGAACGCCAGATCGCCGCCCGGCGACGCGGCGTTGACCAGCAGCGTCGCCGGCTCCGACCCGCCCGCGACGTAGAGGTCGGGCAAGGCATCGCCGTTGCAGTCGAAGGCCGCGACGCCGCCGCCCACGAAATGCTCCCAGCCGCCGGAATAGACGGGGCGGACGGGCAGAGCGGCGGCGCGGTCGGCAAAGCGGATCTCGGCCTGCACCGGCGCGGCCAGCACCAGCAGGATCGCTGCGCCCCGCATCATGCCGCCACCACCGCGCCGGGGCCCAGAAGCTCGGACGTGACTTGCGACATCGCCAGAACCGCCGCGCCGCGGGCCCAGATCATGTCGCCCCAGGCGTGGATCTCGACCCGCGGCGAGGGCCGGTCGACCTGGATCGACGAGCGCTGAAGCTCGGCCAGCACGTCGTCTGCATAGAGATAGTCCCACCGCATCCGCTCTCCGCTCAGAAGGATCAGTTCGGGGTCGAACAGGTTCACGACATTGCCGAGCCCCACCGCAAGATACCGCCCCGCGCGCCGGAAGATCGAGCGCGCCGCCGCGTTGCCCGCCTTCGCCTCGCGGTAGAGCGATTCGAGCATCTGCATCGGCGGCACGTGGTTCGGCACCAGGCTGAGCGCGGTCGAGGCCTCGCGCACCAGCGCGTAGTCCGCCACATATGCTTCAAGGCACCCCCGCTGCCCGCAGCGGCAGAGCGCCCCGTCGAGCTGCACCTTGGTGTGGCCCAGCTCGGTGCCGAGCCCCCGCGCGCCCCGGTAGAGCCGGTTGTCGATCACCAGCCCCATGCCGACGCCGTACTCGATCGTCACCACGGCGAAGTTGGCCACCCCCCGCCCGTCGCCGAACCAGAGTTCGGCGAGCGTCACGAGGTTCGCGTCGTTGTCGATCACCACGTCGAGGCCGAGGTGATCGGACAGCATCGCCGCCAGCGGCAGGTTCGCCGCCGAGATGAGCGGCGACCACAGCGCGATGCCCGAGCCGCTTTCGATGAATCCCGGCAGCCCGACGCCGAGCTTCAGGATGTCGCCCCGCGCCAGCCCCGCCTGCGCGAGCGCGGCGTCCAGAAGCTCCTCCGCCTGGGCCAGCACCTCGGCGGGGGTCAGGATCAGGCTGGCCGAGCGGCGCGTGATCTCGGCCAGGGGCGTGCCGGCGAAGTCGTGGATCACCGCCGTGTGCTTCGGCGTCGACAGCTTGATTCCCGCCACGAAGGCCCGCCCGGGGCGCACCGCCAGCGCCACGGGCGGCCGGCCGCGCAGCGTGTCGCCCTCGCGCGGGGTCGCGGCGACCTCCTCGAGGAACCCCGCCGCCAGCAGTTCGTTCGCCGCCGCCGTCACCGAGGCGGGGCTGACCGACAGCAGTCGCGCAAGGTCCACCCGCGGCATCGTGCCGTGGGCGCGCACCGATTCGAACAGTGCCTGGCGCAGCGGCACCGCCGCCTCGGCCCCGGCGGCATTGGCCGGGCGCAGGGGGCCGCAGCCCGTGGGCGGTTCGGCAGGCGCGGACAGGCCCGCGGCGCCGGGCGCCACCGATTCAGGCGCAATTCCTTCGGTTGTCACAGGAACTCCTCCGCACCAGACCGGGGACGCTCATTCATGCGGCATCTTTCCGGGTCCTGCCGCGAAGGGTTACGCAAAATCCGGCATTCCGCAAACTATTTATTTTGACACCTGAATTAAATCGCGGCATGGTCGGCGCCACAGATTGCAACTGACTGCCGCCGGAGAGCGGTGGCAGCATCTCGGGAGGAACTACCATGCGTTTCACACTTGTGGCGGCAGCGATGCTGTCGACCGCGCTGACCTCGGCGGTCTACGCCCAGGACGGCAAGACCGTCGGCGTCAGCTGGTCCAACTTCCAGGAAGAGCGCTGGAAGACCGACGAAGCCGCGATCAAGGAAGCCCTCGAAGCCGCCGGCGCCAAGTACATCTCGGCCGACGCCCAGGCCTCGGCCTCCAAGCAGCTGACCGACATCGAGTCGCTGATCGCCCAGGGCGCCGACGCGCTGATCATCCTCGCCATGGACAAGGACGCCATCGGCCCCGCCATCGACAAGGCGGCCGCCGAGGAGATCCCGGTGGTCGGCTATGACCGCCTGATCGAGGATCCGCGCGCCTTCTACCTGACCTTCGACAACAAGGGCGTCGGCTCGATCATCGCCGAGACCGTGATGAAGGCCGCGGGCGACGGCAACTATGCCATCATCAAGGGCGACCCGGGCGATCCGAACGCGCAGTTCCTGCTGGAAGGCATGATGGAAGTGCTCCAGGGCGAGATTGACAGCGGCGACATCTCGATCGTCGGCGAGGCCTTCTCGGACGGCTGGAAGCCCGAGAACGCCCAGAAGAACATGGAGCAGATCCTGACCGCCAACAACAACGACGTCGACGCCGTTCTGGCCGAGAACGACGGCATGGCGGGCGGCGTGATCGCGGCGCTTTCGGCCCAGGGCCTGAACATCCCCGTCGGCGGCCAGGACGGCGATCTCGCCGCGCTGAACCGCGTGGCCCGCGGCACCCAGACCGTGTCGGTGTGGAAGAACTCGCGCGACCTGGGCAAGGAAGCGGCGAACATCGCACTGGCCCTCGCCGACGGCACCGCGATGGACGCGGTCGAAGGCGCCGAGAAGTGGTCGGGCGGCGAGAAGGGCGTCGAGATGAACGCCATCTTCCTGAAGCCCACCCCGATCACCAAGGAGACGCTGAACCTCGTGATCGACGCCGGCCACATCTCCAAGGAACAGGCCTGCGAAGGCGCGGCCGACGACGTTCCGGCCTGCAAGTAACGGCACCCTGACGGCGGTGCGCGGCCCCTCGCCGCGCACCGCACCCCCGCACGACGGCCCGATGCGCCCGCCCGCGCCCGGCGACACCAGTTCCCGCATCCCGCGCCGCCCCGTCGCCCCTCCAGCGCTGGATTTGCCATGACCGACACCTCCCATACCTCGACGCCGCCCGCCAATCCGGTGAAGCCCACCGACGGCGCCTTCGCGCGGTTCCTCAAGGCCACCGAGCTCGACACCCGGATGATCGGCATGATCGGCGCGCTGGCGCTGATCTGGATCGGCTTCCACGTCTACGGCGCGGTGGTGAACGGCTACGGCGCGTTCCTGACGCCCCGGAACCTCTGGAACCTCTCGGTCCAGACCTCGTCCATCGGAATCATGGCCTGCGGCATGGTGCTGGTCATCGTGACCCGCCACATCGACCTGTCCGTGGGCTCGGTCCTCGGGTTCTGCGCGATCATCATGGGGGTCGTGCAGGTCTACCTGCTGCCCTCCATCCTTGGCCTCGGCCATCCGCTGATCTGGATCATCGCCGTGCTCTGCGGCGTCGGCCTCGGCGCGCTGGTCGGCGCATTCCACGGCTTCCTCATCGCCTACGGCGGCATCCCCTCCTTCATCGTCTCGCTCGGCGGTCTCCTCGTCTGGCGCGGCGCGGGCTTCCTCGTCGCGCGGGGCGAGACGATCTCGCCGGTCGACAGCACCTTCGCCCTGCTCGGCGGCGGCCCCTACGGCGCCATCGGCTACACCGGGAGCTGGATCCTCGGCCTCGTCGGCTGCCTCGGGGTGATCGCCGGGCTTCTCTACGGCCGCCGCCAGCGCATCCAGTTCGAGTTCCCGCTGCGTCCGGTCTGGGCCGACGCCTTCCTCGGGCTGCTCGGCTGCGGCGCGATCATCGGCGCGGTGCTGCTGGTCAACGCCTATCCCTGGCCCCGCGGCATCGTCCGCCAGTACGCCGAGGCGAACGGGATCGAGATGCCCGAGGGCGGGCTCTTCATCTCCCACGGCTTCGCTATCCCGGTGCTGATCCTCGTCGCCGTCGCGCTGATCATGACGGTGGTGATGAACCGCACCCGGTTCGGCCGCTACGTCTTCGCGATCGGCGGCAACCCCGAGGCGGCGAAGCTGGCCGGCATCAACACGAAGATGATGACGATCAAGATCTTCTCGATCATGGGCTTCCTCGCGGGCCTGTCCGCCGTCGTCGCCTCGGCCCGCCTGAACTCGGCCACCAACGCGCTCGGCGAGCTTGACGAGCTCTACGTGATCGCCGCCGCGGTGATCGGCGGCACCTCCCTCGCGGGCGGGGTCGGCACGATCTTCGGCGCGGTCCTCGGCGCCCTCGTCATGCAGTCCCTGCAGACGGGCATGGTGCTGATCGGCTTCGACGCGGCGATCCAGCGGATCGTGGTCGGCGGCGTCCTCGTCCTGGCCGTCTGGCTCGACATCCTCTATCGCGGCAAATCCAAATGAAGGACCACGCCATGAGCAACACCGGAACCCCGCTGGTCGAGATGCGCGACATCTCGATCTCCTTCGGCGGCATCAAGGCCGTGGACCACGTCAGCGTCGACCTCTACCCGGGCGAGGTGGTCGGCCTGCTGGGTCACAACGGCGCGGGCAAGTCGACCCTCATCAAGTGCCTCTCGGGCGCCTATTCGATGGATTCGGGCGAGATCTACGTCAACGGCGAGAAGGCGACGATCAACAACCCCCGCGACGCCCGCCACTACAACATCGAGACGATCTACCAGACCCTCGCGCTGGCCGACAATCTCGACGCCGCCTCGAACCTGTTCCTTGGGCGTGAGCTGGTCACGCCGCTGGGCTTCGTGGACGACGCGCGGATGGAGGCGGAGACGCGCAAGATCATGCACCGCCTGAACCCGAACTTCAAAAAGTTCGCCGATCCGGTCTCGGCCCTCTCGGGCGGCCAGCGGCAGTCCGTCGCAATCGCCCGGGCCGTCTATTTCAACGCCAAGATCCTGATCATGGACGAACCCACCGCGGCCCTCGGGCCGCAGGAGACCAAGATGGTGTCCGAACTGGTGCAGGAGCTGAAGCGCCAGGGCCTCGGCATCTTCCTGATCTCCCACGACATCCACGACGTGATGGAGCTGTGCGACCGGGTCTCGGTGATGAAGAACGGCCAGCTGGTCGGGACCGAGCGGGTGGCCGACGTCACCGACGACGAGATCCTCGGCATGATCATCCTCGGCAAGCGGCCGGAGCGGGCGGCGTGAAGTACATCGGACTGGACCTCGGAACCTCGTCGCTGAAGGCCATCCTCATCGACGAGGCGCAGACCGTTCTCGCGGAACACAGCGTGCCGCTGACCGTGGAACGCCGCCACGACGGCTGGTCCGAGCAGGATCCCGCGTCCTGGGAACGGGCCGCCGCCGAAGCGGTGCAGGCCCTGAAGGCCGCCGACGGCTGCGAGGGGCTGGCGGGCATCGGCCTGTCCGGCCACATGCACGGCGCGACGCTGGTCGGCGCGGACGACACCGTGCTGCGCCCCTGCATGCTCTGGAACGACACCCGCAGCCACAGGCAGGCCGCCGCGATGGACGCCGATCCGCAGTTCCGCGAGATCACCGGCAACATCGTCTTCCCGGGCTTCACCGCCCCCAAGGTCGACTGGGTGCGCGAGAACGAGCCCGGGACCTTCGCGAAGATCGCCAAGGTGCTGCTGCCGAAGGATTACCTGCGCCTCTATCTCACCGGCGGCCACGTGTCCGAGATGTCCGACGCCGCGGGCACCGCCTGGCTCGACACCGGCGCGCGGGACTGGTCCGACGCCCTGCTCTCGGCCTGCCACCTGTCGCGCGACCACATGCCATCCCTCGTGGAAGGCTCGGAGACCTCCGGGACCCTCCGCCCCGCCCTCGCCGAGGCATGGGGCATCCCGCAGGTCCCGGTCGCGGGCGGCGCGGGTGACAACGCCGCCGCCGCCATCGGCGCGGGCGTGGTGAAGGACGGCACCGCCTTCCTGTCGCTCGGCACCTCCGGCGTGCTCTTCGCCGCGAACGACGGCTACCGTCCCGACCCGGCCACCGCGGTCCACACCTTCTGCCACGCCGTCCCCGGCACCTGGCACCAGATGGGGGTGATCCTCGCCGCCGCCGACGCGCTGCAATGGCTATCCCGTCTCACGGGCAAGTCCGCGGCCGAGCTGACAGGCGGCCTCGGCGACCTCAGGGCGCCGTCGAAGACGCTGTTCCTCCCCTACCTCGGCGGCGAACGCACGCCCCTGAACGACAGCGCCATCCGCGGCCAGTTCCTGTTCCTCGACCACGCGACCGACGCGAAGGCCGCGGCCCGGGCCGTCCTCGAAGGCGTCGCCTTCGCCTTTGCCGACTGCCGCGATGCGCTGAAGGCCACGGGCACCACGCTGCACAGCGCCCTCGCCCTCGGCGGCGGGGCCAGGTCCGACTACTGGCTGAAGGTGCTGGCCACCGCGCTCGACATCACGCTCGAAGTGCCGAAGGACGGCGATTTCGGCGCGGCCCTCGGCGCCGCGCGGCTCGGCATGATGGCGGCGACCGGCGCGGGGGCCGAGATCGCGTCCCAGCCCCCGATCGCCCGCTCCGTCGCCCCCGACGCCAGCCTCACACAGGCCTTCGCCGACCAGCACGCGCGCTACAAGGCCGCCTATCCCGCTCTCAAGGATCTCTGACATGACCAGCTATTTCGACGGCATCGCCCCCGTGACCTACGAGGGGCCCGACAGCACGTCCGACCTCGCCTACCGCCACTACGACCCCGACGAGGTGGTGATGGGCAAGCGGATGGAGGACCACCTGCGCTTCGCCGTCGCCTGGTGGCACAGCTTCGCCTGGCCCGGCGGCGACCCGTTCGGCGGCCAGACCTTCCAGCGCCCCTGGTTCGGCGACACGATGGAGCACGCCAGGGCCAAGGCCGACGCCGCCTTCGACCTCTTCGCGATCCTGGGCCAGCCGTTCTTCTGCTTCCACGACTTCGACATCCGCCCGGAAGGCGCGAGCTTCGCCGAGAGCGCGTCGAACCTCGACGCGATCACCGACTACATCGGCCAGAAGATGGAGACGTCGAAGACGAAGCTCCTCTGGGGCACGGCCAACCTCTTCACCCACCGCCGCTTCATGTCCGGCGCGGCGACGAACCCCGATCCCGACGTCTTCGCCTATGCCGCGGCCACGGTGAAAAGCTGCATGGACGCCACGATGAAGCTCGGCGGCCAGAACTATGTCCTCTGGGGCGGGCGCGAGGGTTACGAGACGCTCCTGAACACCGACCTGACGCGCGAGGCCGAGCAGGCCGGCGCGTTCCTGTCGAAGGTCGTCGACTACAAGCACAAGACCGGCTTCAAGGGCACCATCCTGATCGAGCCGAAGCCCCAGGAGCCCTCGAAGCACCAGTACGACTACGACACCGCCACGGTCTACGGCTTCCTCAAGCGGTTCGGGCTGGAGAAGGAGGTGAAGCTGAACCTCGAACAGGGCCACGCGATCCTCGCCGGCCATTCCTTCGAGCACGAGCTTGCCATGGCCGCGTCGCTCGGCATCCTCGGCTCCATCGACATGAACAGGAACGACTACCAGTCCGGCTGGGACACCGACCAGTTCCCCGACAGCCCGCGCGAGGTTGCGCTGGCCTATTACGAGGTGCTGAAGGCCGGCGGCTTCACCACCGGCGGCACCAACTTCGAC
This sequence comes from Oceaniglobus roseus, assembly GCF_002869745.1. Lineage (GTDB taxonomy): Bacteria > Pseudomonadota > Alphaproteobacteria > Rhodobacterales > Rhodobacteraceae > Oceaniglobus > Oceaniglobus roseus. The sequence goes on along the minus strand of NZ_PNOS01000003.1, from coordinate 108,828 downwards.
GCCAAGCTGCGCCGCCAGTCGCTCGACCCGGTGGACCTGGTGGCGGCCCATGTCGGCGGGATGGACGTCTGCGCACGGGGGCTGAAGGCCGCGGCGGCGATGCTGTCGGACGGCGTGCTGGAGACCCACCGGGCCGCCCGCTACGCGGGTTGGGACACGCCGGACGCCAAGAAGATGCTGAAGGAGCAGTCGCTGGCCGAGATCCACGATCTCGTCGTCGCCGCCGACCTGCGCCCCGAGCCGAAGTCGGGCCGGCAGGAGATCCTCGAGAACGTGGTGTCGCGGTATATCTGAGGGGGCCAACGCCTTCTTCGAGAGCGAAATCTCGACCGCTCCCACTTGGCACAAAGGGCAGCCCCCGACCGCGGGCGGGGGAGAAGCCCCCGCCCGTGGGGGCGGTCGGGGGCTGCCCGGCGTTGCCGCCGGGCGAGACATCTCCGCGGTTAGCTCCTCATTCGTAGGCTAGCGCCTCACCGTAGGGTGGGGTTCCACCCCACCAACCCGGCATCAAAACGAAGCGCCCCGCGCGGAGCGACGGCCCATCACAACTTCGCCGTCAGCTTCCACGCCTCGTCCTTCGAGCCCGGCACCAGCCGGAAGGCCACGCTCGCCCGGTTCCAGCCGTTGATCGCCATGACGACGAAGGCCAGCTCGCACATCTCGCGCTCGCTCCACTCGGCCCGAACGGCGTCGTAGACGGCATCCGGCACCCCCTCCTCGCCCAGCACCGTCAGCGCCTCGGCCCAAGCCAGCGCCGCCTTTTCCTTCGCGTCGAACAGCGGCGACTCGCGCCAGATTGCGAGGTGATGGAGCCGCGCCGTCTCTTCCCCGGCGGCGAGCGCGTATTTCAGGTGGGTGTCGACGCAGAAGGCGCAGCGGTTGATCTGCGAGACGCGCACGTTGACCAGTTCCCGCAGGCGACGGGGGATCGACGTCTTCGCGAGGCTGCGGGTGAAGGCCATCATCTCGGCCGTCAGGTCGGCGGCCAGTTCGGTGTAATCGGGGCGTTCGGTCATCGCGGCATCTCCTGCGCGGGGCGGTCGGCCCAGAGATACCGGCAACCGCCCGGCGCCACCAGTCGCGCGGGTCGGGAGCCGCGCCGCCCCGAAACGCGAAACGGCGCCCCGGGGGGCGCCGTCATTCCAGGCTCAACGCGGCAGCAAGCGGCTCACTCGGCGGCAAGCACCACCGAGGCGGGCGCGAAGTCGTCCAGCACGTCGCGGAACTCGTCACGGCCGCGGGCGAGGTGCAGTGTCGCCCGCAGCATCCCCGATTTCGAGCCGCAATCGAACCGCTCGCCCGAGAAGGTGAACCCGGCAAGGCCGATGGTGTCGATGCCGTGGGCGATGGCGTCGGTCAGCTGGATCTCGCCTCCCGCCCCGGCGGGCTGCGTTTCGAGCCGCTCGAAGATCGCCGGGTCGAGGACATAGCGCCCGACCACCGCGAGGCGCGAGGGCGCATCCTCGGGCGCGGGCTTCTCCACCATGCCCTTGGCGCGGGTCAGCCGCCCCTCGCGCGCGGCGATTTCGAGAACGCCGTAGCTCGCCGTCTCGTCCCGGCCGACCTCCATGGTGGCCACCAGATGGCCCGCGCCGGAACGACCGTAGGCCTCGATCATCTCCGAGAGGCACCCGGGCTCTCCGAGGATCAGGTCGTCGGGCAGGATCACGGCCACCGGCCCCTCCAGCACGTGATCTCGCGCGCAGAGCACGGCGTGGCCGAGACCCAGGGGTTCGTCCTGCATCACGAACACCACGTCATGGTCCTGCGTGTGGACGGCATTCGCGTGCAGCGTCTCGGCGATCTTCTCCTTGCCCTTCTCGCAGAGGGTGCGGCGCAGCTCGGTATCGTCGCGCACGTAGCTTTCGATCGCGCCCTTCGAGGGGTGCGACACGAACACCATCCGCTCGATCCCGGCCGCGCGGGCCTCGTCGATGGCGAACTGGATCAGCGGCGTGTCGATGACGGGCAGCAGTTCTTTAGGGGTGCCCTTCGTCGCAGGCAGGAACCGCGTTCCGAGGCCGGCCACCGGGAAGATCGCTGTCCTGACTTTGCTGCTCATCGTCGCATTCTCCTGTTCCTGCAAAAGACGGGTCGCGCCGCTGCGCTTTCTGCACTGCCGCACGAATGGATTGACGGAGGATAAACCGGGAAATGCCGCATCTGTTCCCGCCGAAGAAGGGAAAACATCGGAAATCGGCGCGTCCTGCGGCATCTGCATCATTTCCGTGCGGCCTGTAGAGGCGGCGTGCAGCGGGAGAATCCGCGATCTTGCTGCAGCTGAACATGACCGGTCCAGGGGTGGCCATACCCCTCACGATATTGATATCGACCCGTGACGACCCATTTCATCCGACGACCGCTGTCCGGCCACGGGCCGTTGACGGCGCTTCTTTGCAAAGGAACGCCATGCCATCCGATGACATGACCCGTCCCCGTCCGCCCGCCCGCGCCCGGCCCTACGGCACGGTCGCGGTCCTGGGTTCGGGGGCCTGGGGCACCGCGCTCGCCAGCGTCGCCCGGCGCGCCGGGGCCGAGGTGCGGCTCTGGGGCCGCAATCCCGACGTCGCCGCCGACATCAACGACAACGCAAGGAACGAGGCCTTCCTGCCCGGCATCCCCCTGCCCGCCGGCATCCGCGCCACCACCGACCTTGCCGCGGCCCTCGACGGGGCGGAGGCGGTGCTGATCGTCATCCCCTCGCACAGCGTCCGCGCGATCTGCGCCGACATCGCCCGGCTGATCGGCAAGGGCGTGCCGGTGGCGCTATGTGCCAAGGGGATCGAGGAGGCGACGGGATACCTCATGGGCCAGGTCGCGCTGGACGAGCTGCCCGATCACCCGGTCGGCGTGATCTCGGGACCGACCTTCGCCGACGAGACCGCGCTCGGCCACCTCACCGCCGCCACCGTCGCGTTCGAGTTCAGCTACCACGACCGCCTGTCGCCGTTCGAAAGCCCCGCCGCGCGCATGGCCGTGACCATGAGCACCGAGCATTTCCGCACCTACATCTCGGACGACCTCGTGGGGGTCGAGGTCGGGGGCGCGGTGAAGAACGTGATCGCCATCGCCTGCGGGATGATGACCGGGGCGGGCTTCGCCAAGAACACCCGCGCCGCCCTGATCACCCGCGGCATGGACGAGATGAAGCAGCTGGCCGAGGCGCTCGGCGGGCGGCGCGAGACCGTGACCGGCCTTTCCGGCGCGGGCGACCTGACGCTCACCTGCTCCTCCGAAAGCTCGCGCAACATGTCGCTCGGCGTGCAGCTTGGCGCGGGCACCCCTCGCGAGGAGTGTTTCGGCGGCAAACCGGTGGTGGTCGAGGGCGAGCTCAACGCCATCTCCGTCACCGACCTTGCGCGCCGGGTGCAGGTTTCCATGCCGATCTGCGAGGCGGTGCGCGCCGTGCTGCACGAGGGCGCGGACCTGAACGACACCTTCGCGCGGCTCTGGTCGCGCCCGATCGAATCCGAACCGCGCGCCATGGGCCTGCTGCTGGACCACCCGGCCGCCCGCGGCCCCCAGACCCCCCTGCCCGAGACCACATGAAGGACCGCACGATGCAAGACCACCCGATCTCGTCCAAGGAATTCGTCCTGGCGACCGACCTCGACGGCACCTTCCTCGGCGGCAGCGAGGAGGACCGCCAGCGGCTCTACGGCTGGATCGAGGACAACCGCGACACCGTGGGCCTGATCTTCGTCACCGGCCGCGACCCGATGTTCATCGAGGGCATGTGCGGCGACGGGCTGCCCTGGCCCGAGTTCGTCATCGGCGACGTCGGCACCACCATCGCGCAGGTGGTGGACCGGAAGGTGTCGCCCATCCCCGCCCTGGAGGAAGAGATCGCGAGCCGCTGGCAGGACAGCGGCGCGAAGGTGCGCGACGCGCTGGCCGACATTTCCGGCCTGCGCCCGCAGGAGACGCCCTTCCGGTACCGCCAGAGCTTCCACTACGACCCCGAGACCTACGACCCCAGGGCCGAGGAGATCGTCGCGGGCATGGGCTTCGACACCCTGATCTCGGACAGCCGCTATTTCGACGTGCTGCCGAAGGGGATCAGCAAGGGCCCCTCGCTCGTGCTGCTGGCGAACCACCTCGGCATCGACCACGCCCGGCTGCTGGCCGCGGGCGACACGATGAACGACTACTCCATGCTTGCTGTCGGGGTTCCGGCCGTGGCCGTGGGCGGGTCGGAACCCGACCTTCTTTCACGCGTTGGTGATCTGAGTCATGTTCACAAGTCCGACGCCATCGGCGCCGCCGGTATCCTGGACGCGATCCGGGTTCTCAACCTTCACTCCAATATCTGAACAAAAGCCGAAGGAGCGCGCATGTCTTCCGATCTGGTCATCGTCTACCACCGCCAGCCCTATGAAGAGGTCGTGGAGAACGGCGAAACCAAGCTGAAGGAGAACGCCAGCCCGAACGGCATCGTGCCGACGCTGAAAAGCTTCTTCGGCGGTGTCGAGCACGGCGCCTGGGTCGCCTGGAAGCTGGCCGAGGATCCGAAGAACCCCGATTTCGAGCGGGTGATCGAGATTTCCGACAGCTACGGCGACTACTCGGTGTCGCGCCTGCCATTGACCCAGAGCCAGGTCAGCGAGTTCTACCACATCACCTCGAAAGAGGCGTTCTGGCCGATCCTCCACAACTTCCGCGAACGCTACAACTACGACCCCGTCGACTGGCCCAACTTCCGCGAGGTGAACTGGGCCTTCGCCGAGGCCGCCGCCGCCGAGGCCGCGGAAGGCGCCGTGGTCTGGGTCCATGACTACAACCTGTGGCTGGTCCCCGGCTATCTGCGGCAGCTGCGCCCCGACGTGCGCATCTCGTTCTTCCACCACACGCCCTTCCCCGGCGCGGACATGTTCAACGTCCTGCCCTGGCGGAAGGAGATCGTGCAGAGCCTGCTCTGCTGCGACGTCGTCGGTTTCCACATTCCCCGTTATGCCTCGAACTTCGTCTCCGTCGCGCGCTCCCTGCACGACGTCGATGTGTTCGACCGGGTCCGGGTCGACGACGACTTCATCTCGGAAGGCACCGCCCTGACCGAGCGCACGGTGCCGACGAAGATCGTCCACGAGGGGCGCACCGTCCACATCAGCTCGGCCCCCGTGGGTGTCGACGTGGACTACATCGGCAAGCAGGCCGCGCTGGAGCAGACGGCTGAGAAGGTCGCCCACATCAAGGAGGAGATGGGCGACCGCAAGCTGATCCTCTCGGTCGGCAGGACCGACTATACCAAAGGCGGCACCGTGCAGCTGGAAAGCTTCGGCCGCCTTCTGGACGCCCACCCCGAGCTGCGCGGCAAGGTCCGCCTGATGCACGTCTCGGTCTCGGCCAACCGCAACATGACCGCCTATGCCGAGGTGCAGGACGCCATCGAACAGGCGGCGGGGCGGATCAACGGCAAGTTCGGCACCTTCGACTGGACGCCGATCACCCTGATCTCCCGCGCCGTGCCCTTCACCGAGCTGATCGCCTACTACCAGGCGGCCGACGTCTGCTGGATCACGCCGCTTGCCGACGGCATGAACCTCGTCTGCAAGGAATTCGCCGCGGCGCGCGAGGACGAGGACGGCGTGCTGGTCCTTTCCGAATTCGCCGGCGCCGCGGTCGAGCTCGGCTCGGCCGTGATCACCAACCCCTACTCCCACCGCTCGATGGACAGCGCCATCCTGCAGGCGCTGAACATGGAGAAGGCCGAGCGGCAGGACCGGATGCGCCAGCTGCGCAAGGTGGTGAACAAGTACGACATCCGCGCCTGGGGCCGCGAACAGCAGAGGATGTTCGAACTGGCAGGCGAACTGCGGAAGGGTGCCAAGAAGCCCGCCGCGTGAATGCCGAAGCCCGCCCCGAAAGGGCGGGCTTCCTTCGATCCAGCGTCGGCCGAAGCCCCCCGCTCAGCGCGCGCCGATCCACCGGCTCAGCACCGACATCTGCACCACCGTCAGCACGATGCGGTAGAGGTGGTGGAACGCCACCACGGCCGGATTGGCGGCCAGCGACAGCGCGACCAGCCCCATCTCCGTCACGCCCCCGGGCGCGAAGCTCAGCAGAAGCACCTCGAAGGGCTGCCCGGTCCAGAGGTTCAGCGCCCCGGCCAGCAGGGCGCCGAGCACCAGCATCCCGGCGACCGAGGCCAGCGACAGCCCCAGCGCCCGGCCCAGCATCCGCCCGGTGATGCCGATGAACCGCACCCCGAGGCTGACCCCGATCACCACCTGCGCCACCGAGATCACCCAGTTCGGCGGGTCCAGCACGACGAGCCCCGACAGCGTCGCCGCCCCCGCGACGATCAGCGGCCCGATCAGCTGCCCCGCGGGCAGCTTCAGCTTGACCCCGAGGACCAGCCCCAGGGCGGCGACCAGCAGCAGCACCGGGATCGCCGCCATCTCGCCCGCCCCCTGCGAGAACCCGATTCCGGCCGCGCTGCCCACGGGATGGCCGTGGAAGATCGACAGGCCCAGGGGCACCAGCGAGACGACGAGGATGATCCTGAGGAACTGCTGGATCGTCAGCACCCGGATGTCCGCTCCCGCCGCCTCGCCCATGGCGATGCTCTCCATCAGCCCGCCGGGGGTGCCGCAGAAGAAGGCGGTCGGCCGGTCGTAGCCGCCGATGCGGCGGAACATCCAGTAGTTCCAGCCATGCGCCAGCGCCACGAACAGCGTCACCCCGGCAAGGCTCAGGATGTAGCGCGGCCACTGCTGGAACACCTCCGCCGTCAGCTGCGCGCCGATCATGGCGCCGATGATGGCGATGAAGACCATCCGGAACGGCTGCGAGAACCTGTAGCCCGCGGGGATCCGCTTCGGCAGGAAGGCGACCACCAGCGCCGTGGTGATCAGGCTGCCGAGCATCCAGGGCAGCGGCATCGACACCAGCCGCGCCACCTCGCCCCCGACGGCGCCAAGCGCCAGGAGCGCTGCGGTGAAGATCAGGGCCGGACGGGTGGGCCAGCGCAGCGGCGGCGGATTGAATGACAATGCCATGGCCTCGCCATAGCGCCCCGCCACGGAAAGGACCAGAGGCTCCGCCGCTTCCCTGGCGCCCGCGCCCTCGTCCCCGTCCGACGCGCGGGTGGAGAGTGCGGGAGCCTCCGGCGGGGATATCTGGAAAGCAAGGATGACGAGGCGGAGCGCGACACGCCACGGCTGGCGGAAGGCGCACGGGTCACGCGACCCGGGTCGAGGGCCCGTTCCGGAGGACAGGGCGCGGTGACGCCCCCTTCATCTTTGCTTTCTTAAATATCTCCGCCGGAGGCTCCCGCAGGTGCAACCGGCGCTTTCGCCTCGGCCGAGGGCGCTGCCGCGCCGCAGGCCGAGCGCAACGGCGGTCGCTTTGCGGTTCCGCCCGCCGCCGCGATCCGCTACCGCTTGCGGCATGATCGAGCTCGACCTTCCCGGATACGTCGCCATCTTCATCGCCCTCGCCCTTGGCGGCATCCTCAAGGGCGCGACCGGCATGGGCGCGCCTGTGGTGGCGATCCCGGTGATGGCGGCGTTCTTCGACGTCCGCCTCGCCGTGGTGCTGATGGTGCTGCCGAACCTCTGCACCAACCTCACCCAGCTCTGGACCTGGCGGGCGCGCCGTCCCGACCGGCTGGCCTGGAGCTTCGCCATCGCCGGGGGCATCGGTGCGCTGCTCGGGACGTTCCTCCTGGTCTCGGTCCCGGCCCGCGCGCTGACCCTGACCGTGGCGCTCGCCGTGCTCGGCTATGTCGGGCTGAGGCTGGCGAAGGCGGATTTCCACCTGCCCGAACCCCTGGCGCGGCGGCTGTCCCCGCCCGCGGGCATCGCCGCCGGGCTGCTTCAGGGCGCCGCGGGGATCTCGGCCCCGGTGTCGGTCAGCTTCCTGAACGCCATCCGGATGGAGCGGGGCCGGTTCATCCCCACGATCTCGCTCTTCTTCACCGCGATGTGCGTCACCCAGCTGCCGACGCTGATCGGCTTCGGCCTCTACGACCTGCACATGGTGGTCCTGTCCGCCCTCGCGCTGGTGCCGCTCCTCGGCTTCATGCCTGTCGGCGCGCGCCTCGCGCGCTCGATCTCGGCCCGTGCCTTCGACCGGCTGACCCTGTCGGTGCTCGTGGTCCTCGCAATCAAGCTGATCGTCTGGCCCTGACGCTCCGGGCCCGCGTCAGACGGCCGCGAGCGCCTCGATCTCGACCACGAACTCGGGGCGGGTGAAGCCCGAGACGATGACGAGGGTCGAGGCCGGAAGCCGCTCCCCCCCCGCCAGCCAGGCATCCCGCGCGGCCATGTAGCCCGCCATGTGCTGCCGCCCCGTGACATAGGCGTTGAGGCGCAGGACGTGGCGCCGGTCCGCCCCGGCCTCGGCCAGGATCGCGTCGATGTTGGCGAAGCAGAGCGCCGCCTGCGCCTCGGCCCCCTCCGGCACGGTGCCGTCCGCGGCCAGCCCCAGCTGGCCAGAGGTCGCCACCAGGCGCGCCCCGGCGGGCGTCTCGACCCCGTGGGCGTAGCGTGCGAAGGGCGGCGCGATCCCGCCCGGCTGAAGCATCCGCATCCGATTCTCCCCTGTGCTGCCCGAGCTTTCCCCGCCGCGGCGGGCGGAGGCCAGCCTTGACGTGCAGGCCCCTGCCGGTGTCGCCCATAATCAGGGCAGCCGCTGGGGATCTGCCCAATCCGAAGGCGCTCACGACGGTCTGCCCGCCTCGGCCCGGCCTCTGTCCGCCGCTCCCTTGCGCGCCCCTGCGGTCGTCGGAGAATGCCGCAAAACCATGGGGAGTTCACGATGCCGAAGCTTGCCACCGCCGCCCTCGCCGGGGCGCTGACCCTGACCGTCACCGCCGCCGGGGCCCAGGACACCACCGCCGTCACCTTCGGCACCAACTGGCTGGCCCAGGCCGAACACGGCGGCTTCTACCAGTCCGTGGCCGACGGCACCTATGCCGAATGCGGGCTGGACGTGACCATCGTTCCGGGCGGGCCGCAGGTGAACAACCGCGCGCTGCTGCTGGCGGGCAAGATCGACTATCACATGGGCGGCGACATGCTCCAGGCGTTCAACGCGGTGAAGGAAGGGATCCCGGTCGTCGCCGTCGCCGCCATCTTCCAGAAGCACCCGCAGGTGATCGTGACCCACCCGGGCAAGGCGAAGAATTTCGAGGACCTGAAGAACCTCAAGCTCTTCATCGGCGACAACGGTTTCGCCAGCTACTACCAGTGGATGATCGCCGCCTACGGCTTCACGGTCGAGCAGCGCGTGCCCTACACCTTCAACCCCGCCCCCTTCATCGCCGACGAGAACTCGGGGATGCAGGGATACCTCTCGTCCGAGCCCTACGTCGTCGAGAAGGAGGGCGGCTTCGTGCCCGACCTGTTCCTGATCGCCGATGCCGGGTACTCGACCTATGCGACCACGATCGAGACCATGGCGGACACGATCAAGGAGAAGCCCGAGCAGGTGAAGTGCTTCGTCGAGGGCTCGATCAAGGGCTGGTACAACTACCTCTACGGCGACAACGCGAAGGCCAACGAGATGATCAAGGCCGCCAACCCCGACATGACGGACGAGCTGATCGCCTTCGGCATCGACAAGATGAAGGAGAACGGGATCGTCGTCTCGGGCGATGCCGAGACGCTGGGCCTTGGCGCCATGACCGAGGAACAGGTCGGCGACTTCTACCGGAAGATGGTGGATGCGGGGGTGATCGAGGACGGGCTCGACTGGAAATCCTCCTTCACCACCGAGTTCGTGAACCAGAAGGTCGGCATGGACCTGATGCCCGCCAACTGATCCCCTGACCGGAGGGGCGCCCCGCCCCTCCGAAGGAGCCGACGATGCCCCCTGCCCCCCTCCCTCCCCTCGGCCAGCGCCCGGAGATCCTGCGCATGGAAGGGGTCAACAAGACCTTCCGGGGCAATGTCGTGGCGCTGAACGGCATGACGCTGGGGGTGGGCCAGGGCGATTTCATCTCGCTTCTCGGCCCCTCGGGCTGCGGCAAGTCCACGGCGCTGAGGCTGATCGCGGGGCTGATGCAGCCGACGACCGGGCGGATCCGCTGGACCGAGGCGCAGTCGCAGGGCGATCTCGGCGTCGTCTTCCAGGAGCCGACGCTGATGCCCTGGGCGACGGTGGCGCAGAACGTGTGGCTGCCGTTCCGCCTGCGCGGCGAAAGCTATGCCTCGGTGCGCGACCGGGTGGAGGAGGTGCTGAAACTGGTCGGCCTCGAGAAGTTCCGGGCCGCCTATCCGCGCGAGCTGTCGGGGGGGATGAAGATGCGCGTCTCCATCGCCCGCGCCATGGTCACGCGGCCGAAGCTGATTCTGATGGACGAACCCTTCGCCGCGCTGGACGAGATCACCCGGTTCAAGCTGAACAACGACCTGCTGGAAATGAAGGCCGCGATCGGCTGCACGGTGATCTTCGTCACCCATTCGGTGTTCGAGTCGGTCTTCCTGTCGGACCGGATCGTGGTCATGGCCGCCCGCCCCGGCCGCGTCAGCGCCGAGCTGACGGTCGATGCGCCCTATCCCCGGCACGAGGACTTCCGCACCTCGGCCGAATATGCCGCCCGGTGCCGCGCCGCCTCGGACGCGCTGCACACCGCGATGGAGCTGGCCGCATGAGCCTGACGAACGCCGAACACGGCCCCGCAGGCGCCTCGGCCCCGGTCGACCTCGAGGAAAGCCGCCGCCACCGCCGCCAGAGCGTCGAGAAGATCGCCCGCTGGACCCTGCCCGCCTTCGTGCTGCTGGCCATGCTGTTCCTTTGGGACCGGATCGTGGTCTGGAACGAGATCCCCCACTACATCCTGCCGAGCCCCGGCAACGTCTGGGAGAGCCTGACGACCGACTGGCCGATCCTGTTCGACGCCGCGCTGCTGACGGGGCGGGTGACGCTGATGGCCCTTGCGCTGGCCGTGATCGGCGGTGCGGGGCTTGCCATCCTGTTCAACCAGAGCCGGATGATCGAGATGTCCTTCTATCCCTACGCCGTGATCCTGCAGGTCACGCCCGTCGTCTCGATCGCGCCGCTGATCTTCATCTACGTCTCGTCCAAGACGGTCGGGATGCTGCTCTGCGCCTGGATCGTGGCCTTCTTCCCGGTGCTGTCCTCCACCACGCTGGGCCTCAACTCGGTCGACCACAACCTGCGCGACCTGTTCCGCATCTACGGCGCCAGCCGCTGGCAACGGCTCTGGATGCTGCAACTGCCCTCGGCGCTGCCCTATTTCCTCGGCGGGCTGAAGATCGCCGGGGGGCTGTCGCTGATCGGCGCCGTGGTGGCGGAACTGGTGGCGGGCACCGGCGGCGTCGGCGCGGGGCTCGCCTTCCGCATCCAGGAGGCGGGCTACAGGCTCAACATCGCGCGGATGTTCGCGGCCCTCGGCCTCGTCGCGATGATGGGCGTGATGATCTTCGCCGCCCTTTCCCTCTTCAGCCATTTCATGCTGAGAAAGTGGCACGAAAGCGCCCTGAAGAGAGAGACCTGATGGATTTCCGTGCCCTGCCGAGCGGCCCCGTGACGCTCGAGAACGTGACCGTGCCCGCCTGCCTGCTGGATCAGCCCGGCGACCTTGTCCGCACCTCGATCTCGCTTGCCGGGGGGCGGATCGCCGGGCCGCAGAACATCGCGATCGACATGGGCGGGGCGATGGTGCTGCCCGCCTTCGTCGACATGCACACCCACCTCGACAAGGGGCACATCTGGAACCGCGCGCCGAATCCCGACGGGACCTTCGACGGCGCCCTCGCCACGGTCGCGAAGGACCGCGAGGCCAACTGGAGCGCCGGGGACGTGCGCCGCCGCGCCGATTTCGCGCTGCGCTGCGCCTTCGCCCACGGCACCCGCGCGATCCGCACCCACCTCGATTCGATTCCCCCGCAGGACGACATCTCCTGGCCCGTGTTCCGCGAGCTGCGCGCGGACTGGGCGGACCGGATCGCGCTGCAGGCCAGCTGCCTGATCGGCTGCGACCGGGTCGACCTCGACGGCAGCTTCCGCCACACGGCGGAGCTGGTGGCGCAGTCGGGCGGCGTGCTCGGCATGGTCACCTATCCGGTGCCGGACCTGAAGGCGCGCCTGACCGGTTTCCTGAAGCTCGCCGAAAAGCACGGCCTGTCGGTCGATTTCCACGTCGACGAGACGATGGATCCCGAGGCCGAGACGCTGCGCCTGATCGCCCAGACGGTGCTGGAGACGGGCTTCGCCGCGCCCGTGGTGGTCGGCCACTGCTGCTCGCTCTCGACCCAGGACGAGGCCCGCGCGCTCGACACCATCGCGCTGGTGGCGAAGGCGGGGCTGCACGTCGTGTCCCTGCCCATGTGCAACCTCTACCTCCAGGACCGCCGCGCGGGCCGCACCCCGAGGAACCGCGGCATCACGCTGGTGCACGAGATGAAGGCGGCAGGCGTCAACGTCTCCTTCGCCTCCGACAACACCCGCGATCCGTTCTATGCCTTCGGCGACCTCGACATGCTGGAGGTGCTGCGCCAGGCCACGCGGATCGGCCACCTCGACCACTCCGACCCCGACTGGGTGAACGCGGTGCTGGCGAACCCGGCGAGGGCCTGCGGATTCGATGCCCCCTCGCTGGCCGAAGGTGCCCCCGCCGACCTGTCAATCTTCAACGCCCGCACCTGGACCGAGCTCTTCGCCCGGCCCCAGTCCGACCGCATCGTGCTGCGGCAGGGCAAGCAGATCGGCCGCAAGCTGCCCGACTATGCCGAACTCGACGACCTGATGGAGCGCCAATGAAAGACAACGTCGCCGCCGCCAAGGCCGCCCTCGCCCATCTCGACATCGAGGAGAAGGAGGCGAACATCCGCGCCTCCTCGCGCGACTTCTTCTGGTACTCGCCGGTCCTGAAGGCGCGGCTGGACCATGTCGTGGCCGATTTCGTGGTGCGCCCGCGGAGCGAGGCCGAGGTGATCGAGGTGCTGAAGACCTGCCATGCCCACGACGTCCCCGTGACGACGCGGGGGGCCGGCACCGGCAACTACGGCCAGGCGATGCCGCTGGAAGGCGGCTGCGTGATGCACCTGAAACACATGGCGGCGGTGAAGGAGATCCACCCGGGCCGCGTCGTCGTGGAACCCGGCTGCCTGCTGAAGGACCTCGACGCCGCGTGCAAGGCGCACTCGGGGCAGGAGATCCGCATGTTCTCCTCCACCTGGGCGACCGCGACCATCGGCGGCTTCATCGCCGGCGGCTCGGGCGGGGTCGGTTCCTGCACCTGGGGCAGCTTGCGCGACCTCGGCAACATCATCCGCCTGCGCGTGGTGACGATGGAGGAGGAGCCGCGGATCCTCGAGTTCCGCGGCGAGGAGCTGGCCCGCGTCTCCCACGCCTACGGCACCAACGGGATCATCACCGAGATCGAGATGCCTCTGGCCCCCGCCTACGACTGGGTCGAGATGTTCGTCGGATTCGACGGTTTCATGGCCGCCGCCCGCTTCGCCGAAGGGCTGGCCAACCTCGACGGCGTGCTGATCAAGCTCGCCACGGTCTTCGAGGCGCCGATCGCCCACGACTACTTCCAGCGGGTGAAGCCCCATGTCGAACCGGGCACCAGCCTCGTCGGCCTGATGGTCGCGCCACACTCCATGGACGGCTTCCTGACCTTCCTCGGCCGCATCCCCGAGGCGCGGCTGATCTACCGCAGCGACGACAACGACTGGGACCGGAACCCCGGACCCGTCTTCGAATACGGCTGGAACCACACCACCCTGCGCGCCCTGAAGGTCGATCCGTCGATCACCTACCTGCAAGTCCGCTACGGCTTCCCGCAGCACCTGGAGCTGGTGGAGAAGCTCAGGAACGACCTCTCGCCCGAAGTCCTGCAGCACCTCGAAGTCCTGCGCGAGAATGGCCGCGTGATGTTCGCGGGGCTCTCGCTGGTGAAGTTCACCACCGAGGCGCGGCTGGACGAGATCGTGAGGATCCACGAGGAGGCGGGCGCGATGATCTTCAACCCCCACCGCTACACGCTGGAGGAAGGCGGCCGCCAGACCGTCGACGACCGCCAGCTGCGCTTCAAGCGCGAGGCCGATCCTAAGGGCCTGCTGAACCCCGGCAAGATGCTGTCCTGGGACACGCCGGACTTCGATTTCAAGGCGATGTACGCGCACCCCAGACTGCGGGCGGCGGAATGAGCGTCCGGCGGTGCAAGGGGGGCTCCGCCCCCGCGCCTTGCGGCGCTCCCCCGGGATATTTGAAAAGCAAAGATGGGGGCGGCGTGCTTCCCGTCATCTTTGCTTTCCAAATATCCCCGCCGGAGGCTCCCGCACTCTCGTCCCGCGCAGGGGGCCGGGCATGACGCGCGCCCTCGTCCTCTTTGCCCATCCCTGCCCCGAGAGCTTCTCGGCGGCGCTCCACGGCAGGGTGGTCGAGACCCTGACGGCGCGGGGCTGGGAGGTGGACGACTGCGATCTGAACGCCGAGGGCTTCGACCCGGTGCTTTCGGAGGCCGAGCGGCGCGGCTACCACGAGAGCCCGGCGAACCGCGCGCCGGTGCAACCCTATGTCGACCGGCTGCGCGCGGCCGAGGCGCTGGTGATGGTCTACCCGGTGTGGAACTTCGGTTTCCCGGCGATCCTGAAGGGCTTCCTCGACCGGGTGTTCCTGCCCGACGTCTCGTTCCGGCTGGAGGGCGGGCGGGTGAAACCGAACCTGACGCATATCCGCCGTCTTGCCGCCGTCACGACCTACGGCGGTGCCCGCACGCGCGCGCTGCTGGTGGGCGACCCGCCGAGGAAATGCGTGACGCGCGCGATCTGGCATGTCTGCCGTCCCGAGAGGATGCGGTATCTCGCGCTTTATGACATGAACCGCGCCGACGAGACCCGCCGCGCCGCCTTCCTGGCACGGGTCGGCCGGGAGATGGAGAGCTTCTGACCATGCGTGCCCTTGTCGTCTACTGCCACCCGAAATCCGACAGCTTCACCGCCGCCGTGCGCGACGTGGTGCTCGAGGGGCTCCACGCGGCGGGGGCGGAGGTGCGGCTGACCGACCTCTACGCCCGCGGCTTCCAGCCCTGCCTCGATGCCGCGGAGTGGACCGGTTACGAGGATGTCACCCGCAACGTGCGCCCGGTCGAGCGGGACGTTGCGGACCTTCAGTGGTGCGATACGCTGGTCTTCGTCTACCCGACCTGGTGGTACGGGCTTCCCGCGATGCTGAAGGGCTGGCTCGACCGGGTGATGGTGCCGGGCATCGCCTTCCAGATGCCCTGCGCCGAACACGCCACGATCCGCCCCGGCCTGACCCACATCACGCGCATGGGCGTCTTCACCACCTGCGGGGCCAGCCGATGGCTGACCGCGCTGGTCGGCGCGCCGGGCAAGCGGACGCTGCTCCGAGGCCTCCGGATGATCTGCGCCAGGGGCTGCCGCACTGTCTTCGCCGCGCATTACCTGATGGACAGCTCGACCCCCGAAAGCCGCGCCCGCCACCTGCGCAGGGTCGCGCGGCAGGTCGACCGGCTGACCGGCGCGGCCCCCCGGCGCGAGGCGATGGCGTGATCCCCGTCCTCGACTGGCGCCGGGAGGCGGCGGATCCGGCAGGCTTCGCCGCCGACCTCGGCGCCGCCTGCCGCGGGCCCGGCTTCTTCCTGCTGTCCCACCACGGCCTCGACGAGACACTGATTGGCGCGGTCTTCGCCGCCGCCGACCGGCTGTTCGCGCTGCCGGAGGCGGAGAAGCAGGCGCTGTCGATCCTGGCGAACCCGCACAACCGCGGCTGGGCGGCCCAGGGCACCGAGTCGCTGGACGAGACGGGCGGGCAAGTCGACCGGAAGGAGGCGTTCAACATCGGCCTCGACCTCGCCCCAGACGACCCGCGCATCGCCGCCGGAGAGCCCTTCCGCGGCGTGAACGTCTGGCCCGGCCTGCCCGGCTTCCGCGAGACCTGCCTCGCCTACTACGCCGCGGTCCACGCCCTCGGCGTCGCGCTGCACCGGCCGATCGCGCGGGACCTCGGCCTGGCGGAGGGCTGGTTCGCGCCGCATTTCGATGCCCCCATGGCGATCCTGCGGCTGCTGCACTACCCGCCCGCCAGCGGGACGGCGGGCGAGATCGGGGCGGGCGCGCATACCGATTACGGCTCGCTCACGCTGCTGATGACGGACGGGGTGGGCGGCCTGCAGGTGAAGCCGCGGGGGCAGGACTGGATGGACGTGCCCCATGTGCCCGGCGCCTTCGTGGTCAACATCGGCGACTGCCTGATGCGCTGGACCAACGACATCTACGTTTCGACCCCGCACCGGGTGCTGCCGCCGAAGACCCGGCGCCGCTCGCTCGCCTTCTTCCTCGATCCGAACCCCGACACCACCGTCGCCGCCCTGCCCGGCACCGGCGCGGCGAAGTATCCGCCCGTCACCGGCGCCGACTACCTTCGGTCGAGGCTCGACGCCACCTACGCGAAGGACAGCACATGACACGCCGCCTCGACTGGGCCGAGTACCGGATGCCGGAGTTCGACTCCGTCGACCCGATGGAGACCATCGCCATCCTGCCGACCGCCGCGATCGAACAGCACGGCCCCCACCTGCCCGTCGGCACCGACACGCTGATCGCCGAAGGCATGCTCGCCGCCCTGCGCGACGCGTGTCCCGGCCACCTCGACCTCCGCATCCTGCCGGTGCAGGCCGTGGGCAAGTCCAACGAGCATCTCTGGGCGAAGGGCACGCTGACGCTCTCGGCGCCCACCGCACTGGCCGTCTGGACCGAGATCGGGCTGTCGGTGGCGCGCGCCGGGGTGCGCAAGATCGTGATCGTCAATTCCCACGGCGGCAACCTCGACCTGGTCTCGATCCTCAGCCGCGAGCTGCGGGTGGAGGCCGGGATGCTGGCGGTGAAGTGCCAGTGGTCCGGCTTCGGCACCCCCGAGGGGATGTACAGCGAGGACGAGAAGGCCTTCGGCATCCACGGCGGCGATGTCGAGACATCGCTGATGCTGGCCTTCCATCCCGGGACGGTCGACATGGCCCGGGCGGCCGACAACCGCTCCAGCGCCGTGACGTCCGCGATCCCCCCCATCGGCCCGGTCAGCTATGGCTGGATCGCGACCGACCTGAACCCGGTCGGCACCGTCGGCGATGCCAGTCGTGCAACGGCCGAGAAGGGCCGCGCCACCTGCGCGCACCAGGTGGCCGGGATGATCGACCTGCTCGAACGGGTCCGCGCCGCGCCGCTTCCCCCGGGTCACGCTAAAGTTGGCTGGTGATTCCCGCCGGGTCCGCTAGGCTTCACGGTGATGTGCGACCCACGCGGAGTTGATGAATGACATTTCCCCTGACGAAACCCCTCAAGCTTGCCGCCCTTCTTGCGCTGACGGCCTTCGGCGCACAGGCGGCGCCCTGCGGCAACAACGCCGGCGGGTTCGAGGCCTGGAAGGCCGCCTTCGCCCAGGAGGCCGCCGCCCAGGGCGTGGGCCAGCGCGGTCTGGCGGCGCTTGCGGGCACCCAGTATGCCAGCAAGACGATCGCTGCCGACCGGAACCAGAAGAGCTTCAAGTACAGCCTCGACAAGTTCATGCAGGTGCGCGGCGCGAACACCATCGTGGCCCAGGGGCGCAAGCGGAAGGCGCAGAACGCGGCCTTCTTCAACAGCCTCGAACGCGCCTACGGCGTGCCCGCGGGCGTGCTGCTGGCGATCCACGGGATGGAGACCGGCTTCGGCAACTTCATGGGCGACAGCAACGTGCTTTCGGCGATCACGACGCTGGCCTACGACTGCCGCCGCTCGGACTTCTTCACGCCCCACGCGATGGCGGCCCTGATGCTGGTGGACCGCGGCAGCCTGTCGCCGAACACCATCGGCGCGCGCCACGGCGAGGTCGGGCACACCCAGTTCCTGCCGGGCAACGTGCTGCGCTACGGCGTCGACGGCGACGGCAACGGCCGGGTGGACCTGACGAAGATGGCCGATGCGCTGGCCTCCACCGCCAACTACCTGCGCCAGAAGGGCTGGCGGCCCGGCGCCGGCTACCAGCCGGGCGAGCCGAACTATGCCGTGATCAAGCAGTGGAACGCCGCCGGGGTGTACCAGCAGGCGATCGCGATCATGGGCGCGAAGATCGACGGCTGACGCCCCGCGCCCGCGGACCCGTCCCCGCCCCCGGCGGGGATGGGGACATGGCGTGGCCCGCCCTTGGCGGGCCTCCTTTTCGAAAGACCCGGCCTTGAAAATCCGCCTCGGAAATCCGCCTCAGAAATCCGTGGGCGCGCCGCCCTCGGCCTTCCGGCGGGCCACGAACTCGGCCAGTTCCTCGCGGATCGCCTCGTCCATGGCGGGCGGTTCGAACTCGGCCAGGATCGC
Source organism: Oceaniglobus roseus (assembly GCF_002869745.1). Classification (GTDB taxonomy): domain Bacteria; phylum Pseudomonadota; class Alphaproteobacteria; order Rhodobacterales; family Rhodobacteraceae; genus Oceaniglobus; species Oceaniglobus roseus. The sequence goes on along the minus strand of NZ_PNOS01000003.1, from coordinate 90,538 downwards.
GTGGACCATCTGGTGCGCGCGCTCGTGGGTCCAGGCGCCCCCCGCGATCTGCCAGCCCTCGTAGTTGCGCCAGTCCGACAGGAACGGCTGGTAGAAGGCGGTGGTATAGCGGTCCTGGGTGTGCTGGAGGCCGAAGAAATGCCCCTCTCCCCCCACCGCCGCGATGGCGTCGAGCGCGATGTCGTCGGGGGTCGTCGCCGTCAGCATCGGGTCGAAGTACCGCTGGATCTGCTGGAGGATCTCGCAGTCCATCACGAACTTCTCGGGGCTCGCGATCAGTCCGCCTTCCAGCCACCCGGCCGCGTGGTAGACCATGTGCGTGCCCGACTGCACCGCCGCCCAGAGGCTGTTCGACGTCTCCCAGGTGGCCTGCGCGTCCGGCACGTTCGCCGCGCAGACCCCGGAGGAGCGCAGCGGCAGCCCATAGAACCGCGCCATCTGTCCGGTCATCTGCGTCGCGCGCATGTATTCGGGCGTGCCGAAGGCGGGTGCGCCGGATTTCATGTCGACGTTCGAGGTGAAGGTGCCGAAGGCGCAGGGCGCACCGGGGCGGATGTACTGGGCCAGCGCGATGGCGCAGAGCCCCTCGGCCAGCGACTGCGCCACCGCGCCCGCCAGCGTCACCGGCGCCATCGCCCCTGCAAGGGTGAAGGGGGTCACCACTGTCGCCTGTCCCCGCCGCACGCAGCGCATGTAACCGTCGAGCATCGGGAAATCGTGCTTCAGCGGCGAGGTCGAGTTGATGTTGGTGTACATCCGCGGCTTCGCCTCGAACGCCTCCTCCGAGAGCCCGCCCGCGATCCGCACCATCTCCATCACGTCCTCGACCCGCTCGCGGCCCAGCGAATAGGCATGGGCGACCTTGTCGGTCAGCGTCAGCTTGTCGTAGAGCACGTCGAGATGGCGCACGCTCGGGTGGATGTCCACCGGCTCCACCGGGTAGCCCCCGACGAAGTGGATGCAGTTGAAATACTGCGACAGGCGGATCAGGTCGGCGCAGGTCTGCCGCGTGCCGGGACGCTTGCCCCCGGCCATGTCCCAGAAGTTCGGCGGCGAGGAGACGTTGCCGAACAGGATGTACCGGCCGCCCACCACGATCTCGCGCGCCTCGTTCCTCGGCGTGATGGTGAACTGCGACGGCGCGCGGGCCAGCATCTCCATCACGAAGTCGCGGCCCATGCGCACGTTGGTGCCCGCGATCGTGCAGCCCCCCTCGCGCAGGATCGCGACCGCTTCCTCGTTCAGGAACTCGATCCCGATCTCTTCCAGGATCCGCATCGCCCCGTCGTGGATCGCCTGCACCCCTTCCTCGGTCAGGGGTTCGGTCGGACGGTCGGTGTTGACCGGCAGGTGCCAGGGCATCTGTTCGATGGCGGCGGGGCCGCGGCGGGTGGAGTGGCCCGCGCGCCCCCCCGCGCGGCGGCGTTTCGTCAGGGTCTGTTCCATGGTGCGCCCTCCGTTGCACCCCCCGAGCAAACGCCGATTGCCGGGCAGGTGCCGTGCCGTCCGCGACACGAAGGGTCGCTTTCTAGCCGAGGGACTCGATCCAGCCGGGCAGCGCGCCGATGTCCGGCAGCATGACATCGGCCAGCGGGGCAAGGACGTCGGGCGCGGTCATGCCGCTTTGCACCGCGACGCAGACCATCCCCGCCGCCCGGCCCGCCACCAGGTCGTGGGCGCTGTCGCCGACCATGGCGACGCGGGCGGGCGGCAGCCCTGTCGCCGCCGCGAAGGCCAGGAGAGGGCCCGGTCCCGGCTTCGCCCCGTGCCCGCTGTCTGCCCCGGCCACGAAGGCGAAGTGGCCATCGAGCCCGGCGGCGGCGAGATGCGCGCGGGCCGGGGCCTCGGCGTCGTTTGTGGCAAGGCCCAGCGTCAGCCCGACGTCCCGCAGCCTGTCGAACAGGGGCAGGAGCGGCACCACCTCGACCTGCGGCGCCTCGGCGCTGAGGCGGTTCATGTGATCGACGAGTCCTGCCTGCCCCCACCCTTCGAGATGGGGCAGCAGGACGGCCGCGATCGCCTCTGCCGTGTCGGCCACCACGACGCTGCCGCGCCGGAAGCGGCCGGTTGCGATGTCGTACCCGACCGACTCCGCCAACCGGGCGGTCAGCCGGTCATCGCCGCCCGCCAGGTCGGAGAGCAGGCGCCGGCACCAGCCGCCCCAGGTTTCCTGGAAGTCGAACAGGGTGCCGTCCTTGTCGAAGAGCAGTCCGGCGATGTCAGCCATCGCGCCGCTCCGCCTCGGACCTTGGCAATGGCGATTGTTCGATCATGGAAAGCGGACCGGCCGTCGCAGCCGCGAGACCGCGGAAAATTGCAGGAAATCCGCAATCACGTCCAGTTCACCTCGGCCCCGCCCGGCAGCGCGTGGCGCGCGGCGACGGGCGCGTCGTAGGGCAGTCCGGCGGCATCGCAGAAGGCGACGACCCAGGCGTCGTCCATGCTGATGAAATCCAGGACGGCCACCAGGAAATCGGGATCGCGGGCGCGGCGCCGCATGTCGTCGAGCGAGGCACCGCTGGCGCCGAGGAACACCGGCAGAAGCTCTTCGTTGCCCGCGATCCATCCCAGCCCCTGAAGCGCGACGGTCTCGGCGGTTTCCTGCTGCATCGCGTGACGCTCCCCAAGGACACTAAGCCTTTATTAACACTTGCCAGCGAAAGATGAACAAGGCGGAAAAACTTTAATCAAAGTGGAAGCGGCCATGCCCGGACGAATCCTGATCGCTGACGACGTTGCCACGAACCGGATCGTGCTGAAGGTCAAGCTTTCGGCCGCTGGATACCATGTCGTGCAATGCGCGGACATGGCCGATCTGCCGCGCATGGCGCGTACGCAGGAGGTGGATCTCGTCATCCTGCCGCCGCATCTGCCGGTCGCGGCCCTGGTGCCGCTGTGCCGCCGGATCAAGGCCGACCCGGCCGGCTCTGGCGTGCCTGTCCTGCTTCTGGTCGCGGCCGACGAAGGGGCGCGGCGGGTCGCGGGGCTCGAGGCCGGCGCGGACGAGGTGCTGACCCTGCCCTTCGACGACCTTGCGCTGCTCGCCCGGGTCAGGAGCCTCCTGCGCTCCTTCGAGACGGACGAGGAGATGCGCCGCCGGGATCTGACGGCAAGCCAGCTCGGCTTCGCGGAAGCGCCGATGCCGGTGCTCCGGGAAGGCCGGGTGGCGCTCGTCGGGACCACGCCCGAGCAGGCGCTCGGCTGGAAGACGTCGCTGCGCGGGTTGACCGGCCATCGCCTGACGGTCCTGTCGCGCCCGGCCGCCCTCGCGGTCGACGGGAACGCCCCCGCGCCCGACCTCTACTGCATCGCCGCGGGCCCTGCGCCGGGCGGCGCCGGGCTTCGCCTGCTGTCGCAGCTGCGCAGCCATTCGGCCACGCGCCACGCCGCGGTCCTGACGATCCATCCCCCCGATTCGGCCGAGGACCAGGCGACCGCGCTCGACCTCGGCGCGAACGGGGTGCTGGACGACACCTTCGACCCGGTCGAGCTGGCGCTGCGCATCAACCGGCAGGTCGAGCGCAAGTGGCGGGGCGACCCGCCGCGCGCCTCCGTCGAGGAGGGATTGCGGCTTGCCGCGACCGACCCGCTGACCGGCCTGTTCAACCGCCGCTATGCCGATCACCACCTCGGCCTGCTCGCGCGCCAGGCGGACACCCAGGGCAAGGGCTTTGCCGTCCTGATGCTGGACATCGACAACTTCAAGCGGATCAACGACACCTTCGGCCATGCCACGGGCGACAGCGTGCTGGGGGCGGTGGCCCGGACCATCCGCGACAACCTGCGCGGCGTCGATCTGGTGGCGCGCTACGGCGGCGAGGAGTTCGTCGCCGCCCTGCCCGAAGCCTCCCTGCCCGCGGCCCGCCAGGCCGCCGAGCGCGTGCGCCGCAGGATCGCCGAGCTGAGCCTTCCGGCCCCGGACGGCCGGCCGGTTCCGGTCACGGTCAGCATCGGCATCGCCATCGGCGGCCATGGCCGCGGCACGGGCGGCCTGCTGCTGGACCAGGCGGATCGCGCGCTCTACCGGGCGAAGACGACGGGGCGCAACCGCGTCTGCGTCGCCCCCACGGCCCACGAGAGCGGCGCGCCTCAGTCGTTGCCGCGCGGTCCCCTCTCCAGCGACCTGTCCAGCCGGTCGGCATAGGCGGCGCGCTCGGCGGCGCTCATCCGGGCGATCCGGTCGGCCAGCAGCGCCTCGCCCAGCTGCTGGCGCTGGAACAGGGTGTCGCGCTGCTCGGCCAGCAGCCCGCTGAAGCGGGCGGCATCGAAGGGTTCCATGCGCAGCGTGGCGAGAGCCGCCTCGAACCGTTGCCGCAGGGCCTCGCGGTTGCGGCGGAAATCCTCGCGCTTCAGTCCGAGATCGTCGCGGATCGCCTGCCGCTGTTCCTTCGTCAGCGCCATGAAATAGGGCACGTTGCCCGCCTCGCGGAGCCGGTCGCCGCGCCCGTGGTCGTGGCCGTGCCGCCCGGGCCCGTGGGAGACGGCAGCGCCGACGACCGCTCCCAGCACGGCGAGGTTCAGCGCCAGCGAGATCACGAGAAGCCAGCGCGAGGCGGTCCAGCGCCTGAGGGTGTCGGACAAGGCCATGTCAGCTGCCCCCCGCGAGGATGTCGTAGCCGGGCATCAGGTCGGCCAGGTCGTAGCCTTCGGCCGCCGCCGTGTCCGACCGGGCGGACAGGCCGATCCCCAGGTCCTCGATCATCACCGGCTGCGCGGTGCCGATCCAGACCCCGGCCAGGGCCGCCGCGGCAAGACCGGCGAGCGAGGGCCAGCCGCCGAGCGCCCCGACAAGCCGGGCGAGCGGTCCCGGCGCCGCCCTGGCCGGGGCGGGTGCCCAGGGTTGCGCCGCCGCCGCGTCCTGCAGGATCCGCGCGACCAGATCATCGGACACCGCGACGGGGGCGGCGCGGGCCGCGGCGAAGAAATCCTCGAGCGTGTCGTCGTCGATGCGGGTCTTGTCCGGTTCAGCCATATCCAAGCTCCTCGCGCCGCGGGGACAGTGCCGCCGCCAGCGCCCTCTTGCCCCGGGCGGTCAGACTCTCGACCGCCTCGACGCTGATGTCCATCACTTCGGCGATTTCGGGGTTCGCCAGCCCCTCGATGTGGCGCAGGACCACCGCCTGCCGCTGCCGCTCGGACAGGGTGGCGAGCGCCGCCTCGAGTGCCGCCGCCCGGTCCGCCGCGACCATCCGCTCGACCACGCCGGGCGTGCCGTCCGCGGGCTCTCCGGCGTCGTCCAGATCCACGTTCCGCCCCGCGCGGCGCAGCCGGTCGAGGCAGAGGTTCGAGGCGACGCGGAACAGCCATGTGGAAACCTTCGCCTGGTCCTGCTGCCAGTCCGGCGCGATCTTCCAGAGCCTCAGCATCGCCTCCTGCGTCACGTCCTCGGCCTCGGCCCGGTCGCCCTTCAGCATCCGCGCCGCAAAGCCGAGCACCCTGGGCGCGAGCCGTGCCGTCAGAACCCGTGCAGCCGCAAGGTCGCCCGCGGCATAGGCCGCGAGCAGCGCGTGGTCCGGCGCCCCGTCCAGGTCTGAACTGCACTGTCCCATGACGATTCGAGGGCTACCCTTCCGGTCGGTGCCCCACAAGAGGGCCCGGCCCGGACACGCCATGCGCGTCCGGACCTGCGGCTGCCGCGCGCCTCAGTCGTGGCGCATCGGGTGGCGTTCGCCATCCCGCCCGCCATCCTTCCCGCCGCGATGGTGGTCCATGCCCTTGCCGCGATCGTGGTCCATGCCATGACGGCCCTTGCCGTGGTGGCGCTCCATCATCTCGGCCATGCGCTCGGTCGCGGCGGTGTATTCCTCTTCCGACACCGCGCCGTCGCCGTCGCGGTCGGCGCGTTGCAGCATCCGCATCCCCATGCGGCCGTGATCGCGTCCGCCCCGGCCCGCTTCCATCTCCTCGCGGCTGAGGGCGCCGTCGCCGTCGATGTCGCGGGTGTTCAGCATCCGCGTCGTCATCCGCTCGGCGCGCTCCTGCGCCCGGGCCATGGCGCGGGCGGTCAGCTCTTCGGCCGAGAGGCTGCCGTTGCCGTCGGTGTCGGCCTCGGCGAAGCGGGCGGCGGCATAGGCCTCGAGGTCGGAAGCGGTGATCTGACCGTTGCCGTCGCTGTCCAGTTCGGAGAAGGCGGGGGGCTGCATGGGCCCGCGCATCGCGTCGCTTTCCTGCGCCGCGGCGGGCGAAACGAAGGCGGCGGTGCCGAGGGCCAGCGCGGCGGCGAGGCTCAGGAAGGGTGTCCTCTGGGTCATGTCGTTCTCCTTGGTCGGTTCAGGTCTGGACCGGCGCCGTTCGCCCGTCCGATGCCCTTCCAACGGGCGCCGGCCCGGCTTCCGTCGCCGTGCCGCGCGAAAAATCCGCGCCGCCGTCGGCGGGACTTCGCGACAACCGGACGCAACGACAGGCGGGGGGTTTCGCTTCTATGGTGGAATGCATACTTCTCCAGCGCTGCTGCAAACCGAAAGCCCCCCCCGATGTATGACGACACCCACAGCCCGCTTGCCGAGTCCGCCGCCCCCGCGGAAGAACGCCCCCTGCGTCCGGCGATCCTGCGCGGCTGGCGGCGGCGCTGTCCGCACTGCGGCGTGGGGCCGATCCTGAAGGGATACCTGACGCTGCGCGACCGCTGCCCGGTCTGTTCCGAGGACCTGAGCCATGCCCGCGCCGACGACGGCCCGGCCTACCTGACGATCCTCCTGGTCGGACACATCATGGCGCCGCTGCTGCTGATCGTGTTCGAGACGTTCCGCCCCGAGCCGATGATCCTCGCCACCCTCTTTTCGGTGGGCTGCGTCGCGCTTTCGCTCTATCTTCTGCCAAGGCTCAAGGGCCTGATCGTGGGGCTGCAATGGGCGCGCCACATGCACGGGTTCTGACACCCGAAGGGCAAGGGGATCGCAGCCATGGACAAGTCGGCCGTTCGCAATGCCGCGACCGTCATTCTGGTGCGCGATCCCGAGACGGCGCCGAAGGTGCTGATGGGCCAGCGCGGCGCGAGTGCCGCCTTCATGCCGAACAAGTTCGTCTTCCCGGGCGGCGCGGTCGATCCCTCGGACGCGGGCATCCCGATGGCCCGCGCGATGCACGGCCTCTGCAAGGCGCGGCTGGCCGAGGCGTCGGGCCGGCTCGAGCCGCTGACGCTGGTCGCCACCGCCATCCGCGAGCTCTGGGAGGAGACGGGGCTGATCCTCGGCCGTCCGCACCGCTGGCCCGGCACGCCGCCCGCCCCCTGGGAAAGCTTCGCCGCCACCGGCCACCTGCCCTCGCCCGCCGGTCTGCGCTTCGTCTTCCGCGCGCTGACGCCGCCGGGCCGTCCGCGGCGGTTCGACGCGCGCTTCCTGCTGGCCGATGCCGCGCGGATCGCGGGCGATCCGGACGATTTCAGCAAGGCGACGGACGAGCTGTCGCATCTCCAGTGGATCCCGCTGGCCGAGGCGCGGAACTTCGACCTGCCCTTCATCACCGAGGTGGTGCTGGCCGAGGTCGCGGCGCGCCTGCCCGCCCTCGACGCCCCCGCCTCGGTGCCGTTCTTCCGCAACGACGACGAGGAGAGCCTGTTCCTCCGTCTCGGCGGCGCCGCGCTATAGGGCGAGGATCAGCACCAGGATCGACAGCGTCAGGAGCCCCATGCCCAGCCCCTCGCGCAGGCTGATCCTTTCGCGGAACACCAGCACCGAGGCGGAGAGCGAGAACAGCAGCTCGACCTGCCCGAGCGCGTTGACATAGGCCGCGTTCTCCAGCGTGAAGGCGGTGAACCAGCAGAACGAGCCGACCATCGAGGTCAGCCCGACCAGCCCCGCCACCCGCCAGGCCCGCACCACCCGCGTGATCTGCCCCTTCTCGCGCCAGGCCAGCGCCGCCGCCATGGCCAGCGTCTGCGTCGCGGTGACGAGCGTGAGGGTGAAGCCCGCGCGCAGGATCACGTCGCCGCTGTCGAGCGCCAGCGAGGCGCCGCGATAGCCGACCGCCGAGAAGGCGAAGCAGATGCCCGAGAGCAGCCCCAGCCCCGCCGCCCGGTTCCAGAGCCGCCGCCGCCAGGGCCCCGTCCCCCCCGGCGGATCGGACAGCAGAAGCACGCCGAGGAAGCCGATGCCGATGGCCAGCGCGCCCCTGAACGACACGCCCTCGCCCAGCACCACGGTCGAGACCAGCGCGGTCTGCACCACCTCGGTCTTCTTGAAGGTGATGCCGACGGCGAAGTTGCGGGTCGAGAAGATCGCCACCACGCACATCGTCGCGAGGATCTGCGCCGCCCCGCCCACCAGCGCGAACAGCCAGAACCGCCCGTTCGTGCCCGGCAGCGGCTGGTCCGTCGCCGTGGCGTAGGACAGGATCAGGACCGCGACCAGCGGGGCCGAGAACAGGAACCGCGCGAAGGTGGCCCCGGCCGTGGACAGCGCCATGGCCTTCAGCTGCTTCTGCGCCATGAACCGCAGGGTCTGGGCGAAGGCGGCGGCGACGGTGATGGGAATCCAGGCGTCCATCCCCGCCTTCTGCCACGCCGCCGACGCCGCCGCTAGGGCCGCAGCGCCTCGCCCTGGCCGGTGGCCCGCGCCGCGCCCTGGTCCATGGCCCGGGCCGCGCGCAGCGGATGGGCCACGGGATCCTTGCGCCGCAGCAGGTGGCGCGCGAATACCTCGCCGTAGGAGCGGTAGACGTAGTTGTCGTTCACCGCGCGGAACCGCGCCTGCTGCGCGCGGTAGAGTTCGGGCAGCCGATACCACGGCACCCGGGGGTGCATGTGGTGGACGACGTGCAGGTTGTTGTTCAGGAACAGGAAGGCCAGCGGCCCGCGGTCCTCGACGATGGCGGTGCGGCCGCGGGCGCGGTCGTGGGCCTGGTGTTCGAGGAAGGTGCGGATCTTCAGCACCCCCGCCGCAAGATAGGCCGCGGCGAGATAGGCCCAGAGCGGCACCGTCCCCCACAGCGCGACCGCCAGAAGGATGCCCGCAACGCCCAGCCCGTGCCAGAGCCACTCGCGCAGGATGCCCCGCTCTCCCGCCCGGATCGCGCGAAGATCGCCCGCCATGAAGGCCGCCTGCCCGATCACCGGCCCAAGCAGGATCCGCCCCGCGAGCGTGTTGTTGACCAGAAGCAGCCGCTTCGTCCAGACGGGCAGCCCGGCCCAGACGGCGGGATCGAGGTAATTGCTCTCGGGGTCGTCATAGGGGTCGGTCAGGTCGGCGTCGCGGTGATGGGCGAGGTGCGTGTCGCGGAACCGGCCATAGGGCACCAGCAGCCCGATCGGCAGCGACATCAGCGCACCGTTCCATCGGGGCTGCGCGAAGGGATGGCCGTGGATCGTCTCGTGGCTCAGCGAGGCATGGAGCACCATGGCGAGCGCGAGCAGCGGGACGGCGAGGAGCGGCGGCAGGTGGCCGGGCCAGAAGGCGGTGGCGAACCACAGGACGTAGCAGAAGACGGCAAGCAGCAGGGTGGGCCATTCGATGCGCAAGGAGACCTCCGACGGGCGCGAAACAAGGGGAAACGATGGCGCCGACGCTATGTCACATGACATGGCGTGAGAAGACGGAAGGTTATTAGCAAAATCCAACAAATGTGATAAGAGTCACACCATGCTGGGAATGACCGACAAGCGGTTGCGCGCCGCACAGTTCCGCACACGCCTTGCCGCGGCGATGGCGCAGCGCAAGCTCAGCCAGACCGCGCTGGCCCGCCAGACCGGCGTAGACCGCTCGACCATCTCGCAACTGCTGACGGCCACCGACTCCCGCCTGCCCGGCGCGCAGCTGGTTGCCGAGTGCGCCGCGGCCCTCGGCGTCTCGGCCGACTGGCTGCTGTCGCTGGCCGAACATCCCGAACCCGCCGCCGACCTCCTTGCCGCCTCGATGTCCCTGACCGAGGCGCCCCGCGCCTCGGTGGACGAGCACATCTTCGCCTGGCACCAGGAGGCCGCGGGCTACAAGATCCGCCACGTTCCCGCAAACCTGCCCGACATACTGAAGACCGAGGAGGTCATGGCCTGGGAGGCGGAGCCGCATCTCGGGCGCACGACGGAGCAGGCCATCGGATCGAGCCGCGACCGGCTGGCCTGGATGCGCCGCTCGTCCTCGGATTACGAGATCGCGATGCCGGTGCAGGAGCTCGAAAGCTTCGCCCGCGCCGAAGGCTACTATCACGGTCTGCCGCGGGACCTCCGGATCGCCCAGCTCGACCATTTCGCCAGGCTGCACGAACAGCTCTATCCGCGGCTGCGGGTGTTCCACTTCGACATCCGGCGCGTCTTCTCGGCCCCGATCACCGTCTTCGGCCCGCTGCTCGCGGTGCTCTACCTTGGCCAGCACTACCTCGCCTATCGCGACAAGGATCGCGTCGGCGTCTTCTCGCGCCACTTCGACGACCTCGTGCGGGACGCCGTCCTCAGCGACCGCGCCTTTCCCGATAAGCTCGCCGAACTGCGCGGGGAGATCTGAGACGCCGACGCGGCACCGAAGCGCCGCGCCCTGTCACCTTCCTGCCTGAAATACCCGAACGGCCGCGCCGCGCCGGGGAAAGGGCTCAGTGCCCGTGGCCGTCCTCGTCCAGCGATCCGTGGATGGCGAACTGCTCCAGCCCAGCCGCCTCGGCCTCGATCACGCGGAAACTCTCGTGCACGCCGCTCTCGGTCAGCTCGCGCGCCACGGTCAGGAGGGTGTTCGGCGCGTGGCCGTCGCACAGCTCGGCCATGTGGGCCAGCTCCTCCAGCGCCACGCCCCGCGCCACCTCGACCGAGGGCGCGCCGTAGACGTCGACGAAGTGCCGTGCCAGCATGTCGGCGAGCGCCTCGTGCTCGGCCGCCTCCACCCGGGTGACGGCGACGAAGCTGACCCGCCCGAAGGTCTCGCAGCCCAGCCAGCCGTTCGAGAACGCCTGCCGCGCCTTGCCGGTCAGGTCGGCCTCGGTCCAGTTGGAGAACTCGAACCCGCCCGAGATGCACCATTCCCCGGTGCGCGCGGGGTTGTGGAACACGCGGGTGTCGGACTCGTCGAAATGGATCGCGCGGGCAAGGTTCACGGGGCGTCCTCCAGAAGGTCGGTCAGGGGCAGAAGGCGGGTGGTCTCACCCTGTTTCAGCAGCAGGCCGAAGTCCTCGTCTACCCCGGTGAAGCGGCCGGTCCGCCCCAGCACGGCGATGTCCCCGCCCAGCCCATGGGCGAACCCGGTCCATTCCCGGTGCAGCGGCGCGTTGCCCTCCGCCTCCCAGGTGTTCAGCCAGACGAGGCTGTGGCGCGCCCAGGCTTCCAGCAGAGTCACGGGGTCGATGTCGCCGCATCCCTCGGCGGCGAGCGCGGTGCGCTCGGGCGTCTCGCCGCCCTCGTCGCTCTCGGGCCAGAGGTCGAGCGTGAGGCCGATGGCCAGCCAGTCCACCTCGGCCAGCGGATCGCGGTGCGGGGCGATCACGCGCAGCGCGCCGCAGATGCCGCCGTTCAGCCGCACCGCCCCCTCCCAGCCGAGGTGCACCGCCACCTCGGGCGGCGCCAGCACGCCGAGCGCGTTCTGGATCCCGATCCCGCAGACCGGCAGTGCGACCATCGCCTTGCCAAGCGGCACCTCGGGGGCCAGCACCAGCGCCGCACGCAGCCGGTCGGGCGCGAGGGCATGGGCGATCAGCCCCGCCTCGCAGCCTTCGGCGGCGGCCCGGCAGGCGAGCGCCAGCGGATCCCCCGCCCCCGCGTCCACGCCGGAGAAGAGCGGCGGGAAGACGGGTGCGCTCATGCCTGGCCCTTGGCGACCAGCGCCTTCGCGACGGAGCGGAACGCAGCCGCCTGCGGGCTGTTCGGCTTGGCCACCACGATGGGCGCGCCGCCGTCGGCCGCCACGCGGATGTCGAGGTGCAGCGGGATCTCCGCCAGCAGCGGCACGCCGAGCTTCGCCGCCTCCGCCGCGACGCCGCCATGGCCGAAGACGTGCTCCTCGTGGCCGCAGTTGGAACAGATGTGGGTGCTCATGTTCTCGATCATGCCGAGGATCGGCGTCTTCAGCTGGTTGAACATGTCGATCCCCTTGCGCGCATCCAGCAGCGCCACGTCCTGCGGCGTCGAGACGACGATCGCCCCCGTCACCTCGGCCTTCTGTGCCAGCGTCATCTGCACGTCGCCGGTGCCCGGCGGCAGGTCCACGATCAGCACGTCGAGCGCGCCCCACTGCACCTGCGTCAGCATCTGCTGGAGCGCGCCCATCAGCATCGGCCCGCGCCAGACCACCGCCTGCCCCTCGTTGGTCATCAGGCCGATGGACATCATGGTGACGCCGTGGTTCCTGAGCGGCAGGATGGTCTTGCCGTCGGGGCTGGCCGGGCGGCCCGAGACGCCCAGCATCCGCGGCTGGCTGGGACCATACACATCGGCATCGAGAAGCCCGACGCGCCGCCCCTCCGCCGCGAGAGCGCAGGCAAGGTTCGCGGCCACTGTGGACTTGCCGACGCCGCCCTTGCCCGACGCGATGGCGAGGATGCGGTCGACGCCCGGCACCTTCTGCGGCCCCTGCGGTTCGGCCCGCCGCTGCGGCTTCAGGTCGGGGGGCGCGGCGGGGATGGCATGGGCGGTCATCACCACCGACACCTTGTCGACCCCGTGAAGCGCGCCGATCCTCGTCTCGGCCTCGGTCTTGACCGGCCCGTATGCTTCGGCGTGCTTCGGGCTGATCTCCAGCACGAAGCGCACGGTGCCGCCGTCGACGGTAAGCGCCTTCACCACGCCTGCGCCCACGAGGTCGGACCCGGAGACCGGATCCGCGATGGTCTTCAGGACGCCAAGGACGTCCTCGCGCGACAGGGCCATTCAGGACTGGCCCTGGATCGTGCCGGTGACGGTGTGCTCGAGGTCGAGCCCGTCGACCGTCAGCACCACCTTGGCCGAGTAATTCTTGCCCGCGGTGTCGCCCTTCTGGCGCATCGCCTCCTCGATGGCCTGCTGCGAGGTCACGCCGACCTGCTTCAGGAACTTCCGCATCGACATGTTGAAATCGTCGCTCATCCGTCTCTCCCTTCTGCTGTGCGCTTGACGGGCGCGGTGCCGTGTCGCAGGCTCGAAAGCCTCAGCGATCCCGTGCCCCGGAGGGCCGATCCCGTGTTGAAACCGCTGCTGCCCGTCATGCTTCTGCTCAGCCCGTCGCTGGCTTTGGCGGCGGACAATAGGCTGGCCCTCTCCGCTCCGCAAGCGCTGGCCGACAGCGGATTCCTGCAATACCTGCTGCCCCGCTTCGCGCTGAAGCACGGAGTGCGCGTGGAGCAGACCGACGCGGCACCCGAGGCGGTGCTGGGCGGCGAGGGCGTGCCGGTCTTCACCGGGCTCGGCCAGACCTGGCGGCTGGAGATCGGCGAGGCGGCGGAGGCGGAGCAGTTCCGCGACTGGCTGCTCTCGGAGATCGGGCAGAACACCGTGGCCTCCTTCGAGAAGGACGGCGAGACGCCCTTCTCGCCACCGGTCGCCGAGCCGGAACAGGCCGAGGCGGTCACGTTCGACGGCGATCCGGTGGCGGGCGCGAAGCTGGCCGAGGCGCAGTGCGGCCGCTGCCACGTGGTGAGCGAGAAGAACCGGATGAACGGCATCAGCGCCACGCCCTCCTTCGCGGTACTGCGCGCCCTGCCGGAGTGGGAGAACCGCTTCGCCACCTTCTACGTCCTGAACCCGCACCCGAGCTTCACCCAGATCGTCGATGTCACCCCGCCCTTCCACGACCAGCGGCCGCCGGGCATCGTGCCACTGGAGATGACGCTCGACGATGTGGAGGCGATCGCGGCCTATGCGGCCACCCTCGCCCCCGCCGACCTCGGCGCGCCGATCGAGGCGCAGTAGCCCCTCAGTGGTCGCGCCGCTTGCTGGGCCCGTCGCTGTCGGCGGTACGCACGCGCGGCCGCTCGCCCATGGCGAAGGGGTTGTCCTGGCTGTGGTACTGCGCCTTCACCCGGCAGTCGTCGCACATCTGGATCATCCGCGCGGCGTTGGGGTTGGCGAACATCGAATGCTTGCCCGCCAGCTTCTCGGTGATCCGCTCGATGGTCGATTTCACCCCGAAGAGGCTGCCGCATTCGATGCAGGCGAAGGGCTCCTCCTCGTTCAGGATCACCTGGCTGAAGGCGTCCGGCGCCAGGTTCAGCTGCGGCTTCAGCGTGATCGCGTCCTCCGGGCAGATGTTGGCGCAGAGGCCGCATTGCAGGCAGGCATCCTCCTGGAACCGCAGTTGCGGCAGGTCCGGGTTGTCGCCGAGCGCGCCGGAAGGGCAGAGCGAGACGCAGGAGAGGCACAGCGTGCAGGCGTCGGTGTCGACCAGCACCGCGCCATAGGGCGCGTGCTCGGGCAGCGGCAGCACCGCCTCGCCGTGGATCGCCTTGGCGGCAAGCCGCGCGATCTGGCGGCGCGAGCCCATGGGCAGCACCGGCTCGGTCAGCGGGGCGGGAACCTCCGCCCCATAAAGGCGGTCGGACAGCGCATCGGGATCGGCGAGGTCCAGCAGCGCGACGCGGCCCTGCCCCGCCACCGCCCCGGCCAGCAGCGCCTCGCGCTCGGGCGTGTCGCGCTCGGTCCGGGGGGCCAGCAGGATGTCGACCGAGACGAAACCGCAGGCGAGCGCCGCCAGCATCTCGGCATGGCCGAAGCCCGCAAGTGCCGTCACCTCCAGCGGGATCACGTCGGCGGGCAGGCCGCGGCCGTGGCGGGCGGCAAGGCCGATCATCTCGGCCCCGAAGGGTGCGTCGTGGACCAGCAGCCGCGGCGCGGCGCCGCCCGCGGCGAGGTAGGTCGAGGCGAGGGTCGAAAGGCGGCGGAACACCGTCTCCACCGGCGGCGCGTCCAGCGCGATGGCCCCCGAGGGGCAGAGCGCCGAACAGGCGCCGCAGCCCGCGCAGATCATCGGATCGACGCTCACATGGTCGCCGGCGGGCGAGATCGCGCCGGTCGGGCAGATGTCGAGGCAGTTGCTGCAGGCGGGCTGGCCCGCGCGCGAATGGGCGCAGAGCGAGGGTTCGAGGCGGACATGGAGCGGCTTCTCGAAGGTGCCGACAAGGTGCGAGGCCTCCAGCACCGCCTTCGCCACCGCGCCCTGGCTGCCGGGATCGGCGCGCAGGTAGCCCTCGCGCTTCTCGTGGGCGGGGAACAGCGGCGGGTTGCCCGAGAGGTCGAGGATGATGTCGCAGCGCGACTTGGCCCCGTCCCTCGGATCCTCCAGCGTCGGCGCGCCGCGCCCGCCGGGGATCACCGGGCGGAAGGCGTCGATCCTGACCTCGAAACCGCCGAGCGCGCCCTGCGCCCGGGACAGCCGCCCGACGGCGGTGTCGAAGCCGGGAGAGACGGGCAGATCGCCCGGTTCGGACAGCAGCAGCGTCACGGCCAGGTGGTCGGCCAGGTCGCGCGCCGCCTGCTCGGCCACGGCACCGGCGCCGAGCACCAGGCAGGTGCCTTCCGAGACCACATCCATGGTCCGCGCCAGCGGCACCCGCAACTGCGCCTCGGCCGCCAGCGCCGCCTGTTTCGGACCCGCCGCCGCGGCCTCGTCCGACCAGCCAGCGCGGTCGCGCAGGTCGACCAAGGCGGGCTCGTCCACGCCCAGTTCGGCGGCCAGTTCGCGGAAGCGCGGCGCCTCCTGCCGGCAGGCGATCATCACCTCGCCCTCGGCCATCGCCTTCGCCGCCGCCCCGACCTGCGCCGTGCAGAGCGCGGCGTAGAGCGGCGAGCACGTGACGCCCGCCTGTCCGTTCAGCGCCTGCTGGTCGACCTTCTGGGTGCCGAGGCAGGAGCAGATCATCAGTGTCTTGGTCATGGCGCGCCCTCCCGAGGTGCAGCGGGCCGCGTCCAAGCGGGGCGGGCCCGGCCCGCAGGTAGCCGGGAATCGCGTCCGGGGTAAACCGGAAACCGGTCGGGACCGATCTTGGCAGGCTCGGGGCGGACCGGGGCGCCCCGGATACAGGGCGGCGGAATCCGGTGGACGCTCATGGGATTAGGCCGATACAACCCGCCACGCCGCGGCGCGCGCACGAAGTGTTGCGCGGCATCCGCGGCAATATGCGCTTGGTCGGGCTGGATTTTTCCTGCAATATGCGCGCCGTAGCCTGGGAGGAGCCGCCTTGTTCGTCTATCCGGATGCCGAAACCGTGCCGGTCGGGATCGTCGTCAAGCGCACGCCCGGCGTCACCCGCTGGGCGAAGTGGGCGTGGCGGGCGACCGACGTCCTGCCGGGGGCCGGACCCGCCGACTGGAAGGTGCTGCGTCAGGAGGGCGAGACGACGCTGTTCCACGCCGCGACCCTGCCGCTGACCCTCTACGTCTCGGATACCGAGGCCTATGCGCACGAGCTGGCGGCGCGCGAACCGTCGATCTACGTCATCCTGCGGCAGGAGGGCTCGGGCCCCTGTCCGCTCGAGGCGCATCTCGTCACCGCCTCGCCCTATGTCGCGCAGGACTATTCCGATTCCGGCGAGGAGCTGGTGGAGAAGGTGGCGATGCCCGGCCCGATGCACGCCTGGATTTCCGCCTTCGTCGAGAAGCACCACCGCGAGGAGGCCTTCGTCAAGCGCCGCCGCGACCGGCTGCGCACCGACCGGACCGAGGACGGCGTGGGCGATCCGCGGATTTCCCAGACGACCGACGTCTACCGCGCCCCGGCCCGCGGCAAGGCCGCCTCATGAGCCGCCCGCTGTCCTTCTGGGACCGCCGCCGCGCCGCGGTCGAGGCCGAGGAGAAGGCCCTTGCCGAGGCGCGGCAGGCGGAAAGGGCCGAGAAGGCCGCGCCCCCCGGCCCCGCGGAACCCGAAACGCGCAGCGACGAGGAGATCCTCGCCGCCCTCGACCTGCCCGATCCCGACACGCTGAAGATGGGCGACGACTTCAGCCGCTTCCTCGGCAAGGCGGTGCCGCTGCACATCCGCAACCGCGCGCTCCGGCGGCTCTGGCGGTCGAATCCCGTGCTCGCCTGTCTCGACGGGCTGAACGACTACGACGGCGACTACCTGACCGGCTCCACCGGCAACGGGCCGATCCGGACCGCCTACCAGGTCGGCAAGGGGATGCTGGGCCACCTTCAGGAGGTCGAGCGCCGCGCCGCCGCGGCGGAGGCGGACGCGGTCACGCCGGAACCGGACGCTGCGGACCCTGTGCAGGATTTCCCGGAAGATGCGGAAATCGTGCAAGCCGACGGGAAGGAATGCAGTGGAGAAACTGTTGCATTTCAAACGGATGGCGGCGATTATGAAATCCCCGCTCCGGCGCCGCGCCGGATGCGCTTCACGTTCGGGTCCGAGGATACATGACCGCCGCACTGCACCATGACGTCGCGCCCGAGGACCGCCTTCGCGCGGATCTCTACAATTATCTCGGGCTGATGCTCTCGGCGCCGCCGGACCAGATGCTGCTCGACCAGACGGCCGCGCTTTCGGGCGACGACAGCGACCTCGGCCGCGCGATCACCTCGCTGGCGAGGGTCGCGAAGGTGACGAAGCCCGCGAAGGCCCGCAGCGAGTTCAACGCGCTGTTCATCGGCCTCGGCCGGGGCGAGCTGCTGCCCTATGCCAGCTACTACCTGACCGGCTTCCTGAACGAGAAGCCGCTGGCCCGGCTGCGCGGCGACATGGCCGCGCTCGGGATCGTCAGGGCGAAGAACGTGTTCGAGCCCGAGGACAACATCGCCTCGCTGATGGAGATGATGGGCGGCATGATCGTCGGCCGCTTCGGCCCGCCCGCCGGCCTCGACCGGCAGAAGACATTCTTCGCGACCCACGTCGCCCCCTGGGCCGCGCATTTCTTCAGCGATCTCGAGGGCGCGAAGACCTCGGTCCTCTACGCCTCGCTCGGCACCGCCGGGCGGGCGTTCATGGAGATCGAGCGCGAGGCATTCCGGCTGACCGCGGCCTGAGCGGCCGCCTTGAAGACCGCGGCCCGGGGGCCGCACAGAAAGACCGGGCCGGGACGGGCCCGAAACCGAAGAGGGAGAGAGAGATGAAGAACGGCAAGGACGGCGCCCAGAGCCGCCGCGACTTCCTTAAGCTGGCCGGCACCGCCGCCCCCGCAGCCCTGGCCGCCGCGGCCTCGGGCGGCGCGGCGAACGCCGAGGCGGCGCCGGTGGATCCCGGCTCCCAGACGATGCAGGACACCGAACACACCCGCGCCTACTTCGACAGCGCGCGGTTCTGAGGATCGAAACCGGCCGAAGCGGCGTATGACCCGCCGGCCCAAAAGCAAGACTGCAAGGGTCCAATCGGGACGGCCCGGCGCAGACAGGGGAGAGATGCCATGCTGAGGAAAAAGACAAACGGGGTGGCGAGGCGTGCGCAACGCACCGGCCTTCTGGGCGAGGTGGCGAACGCCACGCTCGACCGGCGGACGTTCCTGCGGGGCTCGGGCCTGGCCATCGGCGGGCTCGCCGCGATCTCGGCCACCGGCGGCTCGGTCGTCCAGGCCACCGCGCAGGAAGCGGTCGCGGGCAAGGTCGAGACGATCAAGTCGGTCTGCACCCACTGCTCGGTCGGCTGCACCGTGCTGGCCGAGGTTCAGAACGGCGTCTGGATCGGCCAGGAACCGGCCTTCGACAGCCCCTTCAACCTGGGGGCCCACTGCGCCAAGGGCGCCGCGGTGCGCGAGCATGCCCACGGCGAGCGCCGCCTGAAGTACCCGATGAAGAAGGTCGCGGGCGAATGGCAGAAGATCAGCTGGGAGCAGGCCATCGACGAGATCGGCGACAAGATGCTCGCCATCCGTGACAGCGCCGGTCCCGACTCGGTCTACTGGCTGGGCTCGGCCAAGCACAACAACGAACAGGCCTACCTGTTCAGGAAGTTCGCCGCCTACTGGGGCACCAACAACGTCGACCACCAGGCGCGGATCTGCCACTCGACCACCGTGGCGGGCGTGGCGAACACATGGGGCTACGGCGCCATGACCAACAGCTACAACGACATCCACAACTCCAAGGCCATCTTCATCATCGGCGGCAACCCGGCCGAGGCGCACCCCGTCTCGCTGCTGCACGTCCTGAAGGCCAAGGAAGAGAACAACGCGCCGCTGATCGTCTGCGACCCGCGCTTCACCCGCACCGCCGCCCATGCGGACGAGTACGTCCGCTTCCGGCCCGGATCGGACGTGGCGCTGGTCTGGGGCATCCTCTGGCACATCTTCGAGAACGGCTGGGAGGACAAGGAGTTCATCCGCACCCGCGTCTGGGGGATGGACCAGATCCGCGAGGAAGTCGCGAAGTGGACCCCGGACGAGGTCGAGCGTGTGACCGGCGCGCCCGAGTCGCAGCTGAAGCGGGTGGCGATGACGCTGGCCAACAACCGTCCCGGCACCGTGATCTGGTGCATGGGCGGCACCCAGCACACCAACGGCAACAACAACACCCGCGCCTACTGCATCCTGCAGCTTGCCCTCGGCAACATGGGCACCGCGGGCGGCGGCACCAACATCTTCCGCGGCCACGACAACGTGCAGGGTGCGACCGACCTCGGCGTGCTCGCCGACACGCTGCCGGGCTACTACGGCCTGACGCCGGGATCCTGGGCTCACTGGGCGCGGGTCTGGGAAGAGGACCTGGACTGGCTCAAGGCCCGCTTCGCGGTGATGCCGGGCGCCGGGGCCGAGGGCAAGGACCGCATGATGATGGAAGAGACGGGCATCCCCGTCTCGCGCTGGATCGACGGCGTTCTCGAGGACAAGGCGAACATCACCCAGCCCGACAACGTGAAGGCCATGGTCCTCTGGGGCCACGCGCCGAACTCCAACACCCGTCAGAAAGAGATGAAGACGGCGATGGAGAAGCTGGACCTGATGGTGGTGGTCGACCCCTACCCCACCGTTTCAGCGGTGCTGCAGGACCGGCAGGACAACACCTATCTCCTGCCCGCCTCGACCCAGTTCGAGACGCGGGGATCGGTGACCGCCTCCAACCGGTCGCTCCAGTGGCGCGACCAGGTCGTGGCGCCGCTGTTCGAAAGCCTGCCCGATCACGTCATCCTTGCGAAGTTCGCGAAGAAGTTCGGCTTCGCCGACCGCATCTTCAAGAACATCGCCATGGACGGCGAGGACGAGCCGAACATCGAGGACCTGACCCGCGAGTTCAACCGCGGCATGTGGACCGTCGGCTATACCGGCCAGTCGCCGGAGCGGCTGAAGATGCACATGGCGAACCAGCACACCTTCGACCGCACGAGCCTGCGCGCCACGGGCGGCCCGGCCGACGGCGACTTCTACGGCATGCCCTGGCCCTGCTGGGGCACGGCCGAGATGAACCACCCCGGCTCGGCCAACCTCTATGACACCTCGCTTCCGGTGGCGCAGGGCGGCATGGGCTTCCGCGCCCGCTACGGGGTCGAGCGCAACGGCGAGAACCTGCTGGCCGAAGGCTCCTACCCGGTCGGCTCGGAAATCCAGGACGGCTATCCCGAGTTCACGATGCAGATGCTGGTGGACCTCGGCTGGGACAAGGACCTGACGCCGTACGAGCGCGGCATGATCGAGTGGGTGGCGGGCTTCCGCGACACCCGCCCCGATGCCGAGGAAGTGGGCGAGACCTCGCAGACCGGCGACATCCCGTCGGACTACAACGAGAAGGTCGGCGGCGTGAACTGGAAGACCGACCTTTCGGGCGGCATCCAGCGGGTCGCGATCAAGCACGGCTGCGCGCCCTACGGCAACGCCAAGGCCCGCGCCGTGGTCTGGACCTTCCCCGACCCCGTGCCGATCCACCGCGAACCTCTCTACACCAACCGGCGCGACCTGGTGGCCGACTACCCGACCTACGAGGACAAGACCTTCTGGCGGGTGCCCACCATGTACGAGTCGATCCAGAAGAACGACTTCTCGAACGACTACCCGATCATCCTGACCTCGGGCCGGCTGGTCGAATACGAGGGCGGCGGCGACGAGACCCGGTCGAACCCCTGGCTGGCCGAGCTGCAGCAGGACATGTTCGTCGAGGTCAACCCGCGCGACGCCAACGACCTTGGCGTGCGTGACGGGGCGATGGTCTGGGTCGAGGGTCCGGAAGGCGGCAAGGTCCACGTCAAGGCCCTGGTGACCGAGCGCGTGGCGCCCGGCGTCGCCTTCATGCCCTTCCACTTCGGCGGCGTTCTCGAAGGTGTCGACCTCAGGGACAAGTACCCGGAGGGCGCGGATCCGATCGTGCTGGGGGAATCGACCAACACCGCTCAGACCTATGGCTATGACAGCGTGACGCAGATGCAGGAGACGAAGGCCACTCTCTGCAAGATCAGCGCGGCTTGAGGAGGAATAAGAAATGGCAAGAGCGAAGTTTCTCTGCGACGCCGAACGCTGCATCGAGTGCAACGCCTGCGTCACCGCGTGCAAGAACGAGCATGAGGTGCCCTGGGGCATCAACCGTCGCCGGGTCGTCACGCTGAACGACGGGCAACCGGGCGAACGGTCGATCTCGGTCGCCTGCATGCACTGCTCGGACGCGCCCTGCATGGCGGTCTGCCCGGTCGACTGCTTCTACCAGAACGAGGACGGCGTGGTCCTGCACTCGAAGGACCTGTGCATCGGCTGCGGCTACTGCTTCTACGCCTGCCCCTTCGGCGCGCCGCAGTACCCGCAGGCGGGCAACTTCGGCAGCCGCGGCAAGATGGACAAGTGCACCTTCTGCGCCGGCGGCCCGGAAGAGAACAACTCGACCGTCGAGTTCCAGAAGTACGGCCGCAACCGGATCGCCGAGGGCAAGCTGCCGATCTGCGCCGAGATGTGTTCCACCAAGGCGCTGCTCGCCGGGGACGGCAACGTGGTCTCGGGCATCTACCGCGAGCGTGTGGTTGCCCGCGGCTTCGGCTCGGGCGCCTGGGGCTGGGGCACCGCCTACGACCAGAAGGGCGGCTGAGCCTTCGGCCGACCCTCCGGCACAGCTGTGACACCGAACGCCCCGGCCCGCGCCGGGGCGTTCCGATTCCGGCGCTCAGTACCGGGCGACGTTCGCCATCGCCTTGTCCAGCCCGATCGGCGGACGCTGCCAGCAGGTGATCTTCGTCGCCGCCCTCGCCGGGACGCTGCCGAAATAGTCGCGCCAGGCGTTTCCGCCGGCCAGCAGGTCGCGGAACATCTGCGCCACCTCGTCGAAGGACCACTCGGGCCTGTAGCCCTTGCCGCCCGTCCGCGGCGCCACGGTCCCCTCGCCCTTGCAGTATTCATTGAGCGTGTACATGTTCTCGTAGGCCATCAGCACCGCATAGGCCTGGCCATGGGGCGCGGCGTGGCGGTAGAGCGGCAGGATGGCGATGTGGTGCACCGCCCGCCGGTCGGCCGCCGTCTCGTCGTTCGAGACCATCACGTGCCAGACCGCCGTCTCGGAATTGGCGCCGGGAAAGCCGAGGGCCCGGCGGATGGCGAGTTCCATGCCGGTCCCGGCCCTGATCTCGACCCCGCCCTTGTTGTCCGCCTCGTGGCCGTAGACGGCGAGACCGATCCGCGGCGGCACAAGGTTGCAGGCCGCGCTGTCGAGCAGCGTCTTCTTCTTCAGCAAGGCGGACATCAATTCCTGGCCGGTCGTCATGGCGGTGTCTCCCTCGGGCAAGGCGGACCAAGGGGCGGGCCCGCCCCGACAGGGTGACGTGACGGCAGCCGTCTCGCAAGGTCTTTCGGCGAATGACCGGCACGCCGCTCAACCCGAAGCCGAGTGGCCGTTTCGGCAGAGGATCGCCGACCCCGCGCGCGCCCTGAAGATTGCGGGGAACATCCAGCCATTTGCGGCGTTTGCAGACAATTCTTACCCGGAGGCAAGCATGAAGTCCTTTCTCTATATCGTTCCGATGGTCGCGGCCCTCGCCGGCTGTCAGGCCACCCAGACGGATCAGACGGTTGGCGGTGCGGCCGCCGGTGCCGCGATCGGCGCCGCCGTTGCCGGTGACGGCGACCGGGTGGAAGGCGCCCTGATCGGCGGCACCCTCGGCGCGGCAGCCGGGGCCTATCTCGGCCGGGCGCAGAACCGCCCGGGCCAGTGCATCTACCAGTACCCGAACGGCCAGCGCTACTACGACACCTGCCCGTCCTGACCCATCGACCCGATCCTCCGCGCCCTGGCGAGACCGGGGCGCGGTGGATCAGGTCTTTCGAACCGCGTACCGAATCCCTGGAGTTACCATGAAGAAACTGATCCTTGCCCTCCCGCTCGCCTTCACCCTGGCGGCCTGCAACACCCAGACCCAGTCCACCGTCGGCGGCGCTGCCGCGGGTGCCGCCATCGGCGCCGCGGTGTCGAGCGACGAAGACCGCACCAAGGGTGCGCTGATCGGCGGCGCGCTTGGCGCGGCGGCCGGCAACTACCTTGGCCGCGCCCAGAACCGTCCGGGCCAGTGCATCTACCAGTACCCGAACGGCCAGCGCTATTACGACACCTGCCCGTCGTAAGCGTCCCCCGACACCGTGTTCCGCAGCAGGCGTCCGGATCCCCGGGCGCCTGTTGCCGTTTGCGGGCCCCGCACCCGGGCCGGGTTGCGACATCGAAGGCCAAGCGGCTGATCTCGCAGGCCCTTTGCAGCGGCCGCGGGCTGGTCTAAAGTCGCCCGCAACCTTGCGGGAGGAGAGACCGGGAATGTTGAGACTGCGCCACCTCGTTCAGGTGCTTGCCCTGATCTGCTGCGCCACCGTGGTGCAGGCCCAGAGTGTGCGGCCCCCCGGCGCCGACACCGCCGTGTCGACCGACAACAACACCCCCGTCCAAGCCCCGCGCGAGGCCGGCGATGCCACCCCGACCCTCGCCGACATCCTGGCGCGGCAGGCCGGTCTGGACGTCAGCGACGACGCGAGGAAGGCGCTCGACGGCAGCGAGGCGCCGCCGCCGGGGGTCGAGGCGCTCGGCACCCGCGGCCCGGCCTCGGACGCCGACCTCTGGCGCGGCCTGCGCTTCGACACCGCCGACATCTCGACCCAGGCGAAGGGCCCCGCCGCTTCGGTCCTCGTGCAGGACGGCGGCATGTGGTGGCTGAACTTCCGCCAGGGCCCGCTCCAGGAATATGGCCTCTACCTGCTCGGCGGCACTTTGGTGCTGCTGGCGCTGTTCTTCCTGATCCGCGGCCGCATCCGCATCGAGGGCCCGAAGACGGGGCGCAAGCTGGAGCGGTTCAAGGCGGTCGAGCGGTTCAGCCACTGGCTGCTGGCGAGTTCGTTCATCCTGCTCGGCCTCACCGGGCTCTACTCCCTCTTCGGGCGCAAGGTGCTGATCCCGGCCTTCGGGCACGAGGCCTTCGCCTCGTCCGCCACGGTGGCCAAGTGGATCCACGACAACGTTTCGTGGGCCTTCATGGTGGCGCTGGTGCTGATCTTCGTGATGTGGGTGTTCGAGAACCTGCCCCACAAGACCGATATCAAGTGGCTCCTGAAGGGCGGCGGCATCTTCGGCAAGGGCCACCCGCCCGCGTGGAAGTTCAACGCCGGGCAGAAGCTGATCTTCTGGTCCGTGGTCGTCTTCGGCGCCTCGATCTCGGTCTCGGGCCTGTCGATGCTGTTCCCGTTCCAGTTCCACCTGTTCTCGCCCACCTTCGCGATGCTGAACGACTGGGGCGTGCCCGGCTGGTTCGACCTCGCCCCCTTTCCCGTCGACCTGACGCCGCAGGAAGAGATGCAGTATGCGCAGCTCTGGCACGCGATCGTGGCGCTGGTGCTGACGGCGATCATCTTCGCCCACATCTACATCGGCACCATCGGCATGGAAGGCGCGTTCGAGGCGATGGGCAGCGGCGAGGTGGAAGAGGAATGGGCGAAGGAGCACCACAGCCTCTGGGCCGAGGAAGTGATCGGGAAGCGCGACGCGCCGCCCGCGGGCGCGCAGGCGAAGGGGGTCTGAGATGAAGTCCTTCCTTCTCGCCCTCGTCGCCATGGCCGTGATCGCCACCGGCGCCTACTACGGCCTGCACGAAGTCGGCTTCTCGGCCGCCGAGCGCACCACCGTGGGCAACAACGTCCGCCTGTCGGACTGAACCTTCGGGATCGACCCTGAACGCCTGAACCGCAGCGCCGCCCCGGCGGCGCCCTATCCCACCTGCGCCCGGATCCGCGTCGCCAGCTCGGCGACGATGGCGTCCGGCGTCTGGTCGATATTCACCGTGACCGACTCCTCGTCCGCCCCCGGCGGCTCGAGCGCCGCGAACTGGCTGTCGAGAAGCGAGGTCGGCATGAAATGTCCCTTGCGCGAGGACATCCGCGATTCGATCAGCGCGCGGCTACCGGCGAGGTGCAGGAACATCACCGGCCCCTTCACCGCCGTCCGGATCCGGTCGCGATAGGCCCGCTTCAGCGCCGAGCAGCCGACCAGCAGCGGCCCCTCCGCCGGCGCGGCCAGCGCGCCGCCGACAAGGTCGAGCCAGGGCCAGCGGTCATCGTCCGTCAGCGGCTCCCCCCGGGACATCTTGGCGATGTTGGACGCGGGGTGCAGGTCGTCGCCGTCGACGTAGCGTCCGCCAAGGGCCCGGGCCAGGCCGTCGCCGATCAGGCTCTTGCCCGACCCGGCCACGCCCATGATCACGAAACGGTTCATCCCTGCCCTCCTGCGTCTGTACGCGTCTTGTGGGTGCCGGTGGCGGGGAGGTCAAGCATCGGGCCGGATCGTGGCGCCCGGCACCAGTTGCGTCGGCACGACGGTCACGTCCTGCACCGGGCTGCCCTTCAGCCGTCCCACCAGCGCCTCGGCCGCCGCCTTGCCCAACCGCGCCGTCGGCACCTTCGTCGTCGTCAGCCGCTGCGGCAGCACCGACGCGGCCTCCATCCCGCCCCAGCCGGCGACGCCGATCCGCCCCGGCACGTCCAGCCCGCGCGCCCGAAGGAAGGCCAGCCCGCCGATCGCCATCTCGTCGTCGTGATAGTAGATCAGGTCCAGGTTGCCCTCCCGGCTCAGCAGCGTCTCGGTGCCGTAGAAGCCCGGATAGAAGCCGGAATCGTCCTCCAGCATCTCCGAGGCGATCAGGTTCAGCCCCGCCTCGGCCAGCCCGGCGCGGAACCCCTCCAGCCGCTGCCGCCCCATGGTCTCGCGCCCGCCGAGCGCGCCGACATAGCCGATCCGCCGGTGCCCCCGCGCCAGCACGCAGCGCGCCATCTCGAGTCCGTTGTCGAAGTGCGAGAACCCCACCGAAATGTCGAGCGGGCTGGTCGTCAGGTCCCAGATCTCGACCACCGGCACCCCCATGGAGCGCAGCATGTCGAGCGTGCCCGCCGTATGCCGCCGTCCCGCCAGGATCACCCCCGCGGGCCGCCACGAGGCGAGGCCCTTCAGCCAGGTCTCTTCCTCCTCGGGGATCTGGCCGTGGCTGCCGATCATCGTCTGGTAGCCGAGCCGCGCCAGCGTCGCGTTCAGCGATTCGAGCAGGGCGCCGAAGAGCGACGAGGTGAAGCGTGGCACGCAGACGCCGACCAGCGTCGAACTGCCCGCCGGACCGAAGGCCGCGGCCAGCCGGTTCGGGACATAGCCCAGCCTGTCGACTTCGCGCATGACCTTCGCGCGTGTCTCCTCGGAAAAGCCCGAGCCGCCGCGCAGCACCCGGCTGACGGTCATCTTCGACACGCCCGCCGCCCTCGCGATCTCCTCCAGTCCCGATCCGCCGCGTTTCGCCATCCGCTCTCTCTCCTGCCCGCGAGAGCTTATGCACATCCCGCGTTACCGGTAAATGTTGCTGCCCGCCTTTTCCCTTGACAGAATTGAGGGATCGGCGAAGGATCGCACGCGTTACCGGTAACTCATGCATCGCCGGTCGCCTGTGGGAGGAGGCTGCATGACCCTGACCGACGGTCTGTTCTTCGACCGGATCGAGAAGAGCTTCGGCGGCACCGCGGCCCTCAGGGGCGTGTCCCTGCGCGTCGGACGGGGCGAGATCGTCGCGCTCTTGGGCGAGAACGGCGCGGGCAAGTCCACCCTGATCAAGGTGCTCGGCGGCATCCACACCCCGAACGCGGGCCAGGTCATGGTCGACGGTGCGCCTTACAACCATATCGCGGGCAAGGTCGGCCATCGTCAGGCAGTCGCCTTCATCCACCAGGACCTCGGGCTGATCGAGTGGATGAGCGTGGCCGAGAACATCGCCCTCGCCGTCGGCTACGTGAAGAAGGGCGGCCGTATCGACTGGGCCGCGACCGAGGACGTCGCCCGCCGCGCCCTCTCCCTCGTCGACGCCACCTTCGCGCCCACGGCCCGCATCGCGAGCCTCACCCGCACCGAGAAGTCGCTGGTCGCCATCGCCCGCGCGCTGGCCGTGGAATGCGACTTCCTCGTGCTGGACGAGCCCACCGCGTCGCTCCCCGCCGACGAGGTGGAACGCCTGTTCGCCGCGCTCCGGCCCCTGAAGGCAAAAGGCGTCGGCATGATCTACGTGTCCCACCGGCTGGACGAGGTGTTCCGCATCGCCGACCGCGTGGCGGTGCTGCGCGACGGGCAACTGGTGGGGATGCGCGACATCGCCCACACCAACCCCGAGGATTTGGTGAACCTCATCGTCGGGCGCAAGGCGCGCGACATCACCCGGCCCGAGGTGCAGGAAGGTGCCGAGACGCTGACGGTCAGGGGCCTGAAGACGAAGACCGCGGGCCCGGTCGATTTCTCAATCCGCCGCGGCGAACTGGTGGGCCTCGTCGGCCTGCGCGGCGCGGGTCACGAGGAGATCGGCCGCGCCCTGTTCGGCACCATGGCCCACACCGGCGAGGTGATGCTCGACGGCAAGGCGCCCGACCTCTCGTCCCCGCGCGCCGCCATGGCTTCGGGCATCGGCTTCGTCGCCCGCGACCGGGTTGTGGAATCCATCGCCCCCGCCCTGACGATCCGCGAGAACGCCTTCCTGAACCCCGTCGCCACCGGCCGCAAGCTCCTGAGCTTCACCCGCCCCCGCGAGGAAGAGGCGGCGACCCACGCCCTCGGCAGACGCGTCGGTCTCTACCCCAACGACCCCACCCTCGCCATCGAGGCGCTGTCGGGGGGCAACCAGCAGAAGGTCGTCGTGGGCCGCTGGCTCGACACCGGGCGGCGCCTGATGATCGCCGAGGATCCGACCGCGGGCGTCGATGTCGGCGCCAAGGCCGAGATCTACCAGCTGCTGTTCGACGCGCTGGCGACCGGCATGGGCGTCCTCGTCGTCTCGACCGACTTCGAGGAGGTCGCCAACATCTGCCACCGCGCCATCGTCTTCTCGCGCGGGCGCGTGGTGAACGAGCTGTCGGGCGTCAGCCTGTCCACCGAAACCCTGATCCAGGCCGCATCGGCCGGAGAAGCCGCCTGAGAGAGCCCCCATGAACTCCATCGAATCCGACGCGCTGGAACCGACGCGGGACGAACTCTCCAACCTTTCGCCCGTGCAGAAGCTGATCCGCCTCACCCCGGTCTACGGCCTCGTCATCCTGATGGTCGGCCTGATCCTGCTGTTCTCGGTCCTGCTGCCCGAAACCTTCCCGACGATGCTGAACCTGCGCGCCATCGTCTCGGACAAGTCGATCATCGCGCTTTTGTCGCTGGCCGCGATGATCCCCATGGTCGCGGGGCGGATCGACCTGACCGTGGGCTACGGGATCGTGCTCTGGCACATCCTCGCGATCTCGCTCCAGACGCTCTACGGCTTCCCCTGGCCCGTCGCGGTCGTCACCGTGCTCTGCCTCGGCGCCTTCACCGGGCTGCTGAACGGATTCCTCGTGGAAATCGCAAAGATCGACGCCTTCATCGCCACGCTCGGCACCGGCACCGTCCTCTATGCCCTCGCCCTCTGGCACACCGGCGGGCGGCAGATGATCGGCGTCCTGCCGCAAGGGTTCTACGACCTGAACGGCACCTTCGTCCTCGGCCTGCCGATCACCGGCTATTACGTCCTGATCATTACTGTGATCCTCTGGCTGGTCCTCGAATACACCCCCATCGGCCGCTACCTCTATGCCATCGGGGCCAACCCGAAGGCTGCCGAGCTGAATGGCATCCCGACCCGCAAGTTCGTCGTCGGCGCCTTCGTGACCTCCGGCACGCTGACGGCGCTGACCGGCGTCCTGCTCGCCAGCAAGCTCCGGATCGGGCAGGCGTCGGTGGGGCTCGAGTTCCTGCTGCCCGCGCTCGTCGGCGCCTTCCTCGGCTCGACCACGATCAAGCCGGGGCGCGTCAACGTCTGGGGCACCATCGTCGGCGTCGTGATCCTGGCCGTCGGCATCTCCGGAATCCAGCAGTTCGGCGGCAGCTTCTGGGTCGAACCGATGTTCAACGGCCTGACCCTTCTCATCGCCATCGGCATCGCGGGCTATGCGCAGCGCAAGAAGGGCGCGGCCCACAAGTGAACAGCAGAACGGGAGGAGACCACACATGCTGAGACGCACGCTTCTGACCACCGCCGCGGCCTTCGCGCTCGCGGCCCCGGCCTTCGCCGACGCCATGTCGGACGCCAAGGCCGATGTCGAGAAATACGCCAGCCGCGTGACCGAGTGGGACGGCCCGACGACCGGCCCCAAGGCTGCCGAGGGCAAGACCATCGTCGTTCTCGCGGGCGACATGAAGAACGGCGGCATCCTCGGCGCCACCAACGGCGTGCAGGAGGCCGCGAAGGCCATCGGCTGGGAGGTCCGCGTGCTGGACGGTGCCGGTTCGGTGCAAAGCCGTACGTCGGCCTTCGGCCAGGCCCTGGCGCTGAAGCCCGACGGCATCGTCATCAACGGCTTCGACGCGAACGAGCAGCAGGCGGCGCTGGACGAGGCGACGAAGGCCGGGATCCCCATGGTCAGCTGGCACTCCGGCCCCGTGATCGGCGCCGATCCGGGCCACGGGCTGTTCGTCAACGTCTCGACCGACGCGATGGAGGTCTCGAAGGTCGCCGCCGAGTGGGCCTTCGTCGACGCCGGCGGCAAGCCCGGCGTCGTGATCTTCACCGATTCGACCTACACCATCGCCATCGCCAAGGCCGACAAGATCAAGGAGACGATCGAGGCGCTCGGCGGCACCGTGCTGGAATACGTCGACACCCCCATCGCAGACACCTCCTCGCGGATGCCGACGCTGACCACGGCGCTGCTCCAGCGCCACGGCGACAAGTGGACCCACAGCCTCGCCATCAACGACATCTACTTCGACTTCATGGGCCCCGCCCTGGCCTCGGCCGGCATCCCCGGTGACGGCGCGCCGCTGGCGGTGGCGGCAGGCGACGGCTCGGAAGGCGCCTACCAGCGAATCCGCGCGGGCCAGTACCAGGCGGTGACGGTGGCGGAACCCCTGAACCTCCAGGGCTGGCAGCTGGTGGACGAGCTGAACCGCGCGATGCAGGGCGAACCCGCCTCGGGCTACATCTCGCCGCTGCATGTCGTGACGCAGGAGAACGTGGCCTACGACGGCGGCGACCGGAACACCTTCGATCCGGAAAACGGCTACCGCGACGCCTACAAGAGGATCTGGGGCAAGATGTAACCGCCCCCCGCCCGCGGCCTCAGCCGCGGGCGCCGGCCGCCCCCCGCCGGATCCCGCCCGCCACCGCCGACAGCGCGAAACAGGCGGCTGCCACGCAGACCATCGTCGGCCCCGTCGGCGTGTCGAACCGGAACGCCGCCGCAAGCCCGGCCAGCGCCGAGAACACCCCGACCCCCGCCGCAAGCAGCGCCATCCCCTCGGGCGTGCGCGAGAAGGGCCGCGCCGTCGCCGCGGGGATCACCAGCAGCGCCCCGATCAGCAGTACCCCCACCACCTTGATCGCCACCGCCACCACCACGGCCAGCGCCAGGGTCAGCACCATCTGCTCGCGCCGGGGATCGACCCCCGCCGCCCGCGCCAGGTCGCCGTTCAAGGTCGCCATTAGCAGCGCCGGCCAGCGCCAAAGGAACAGGACCAGCACCAGCGCGACGCCGCCCCAGATCACCGCCAGGTCGGCCCAGCCCACGGCCAGGATCTCGCCGAAGAGATAGGCCATCAGGTCCACCCGCACGCCGCTCAGGAAGGACGCCGCGACCAGCCCGACGGCCAGCGCCGAATGCGCGAGCACCCCCAGCAGCGTGTCCATCGCCAGCCCCCGGTGCCCGAGCCCCGAGACCGTGGCCGCCATCGCCAGCGCCACCAGCAGCGCCCCGAGGAACACCGACCACGACAGCGCCAGCGCCAGCGCGACGCCGAGGATCGCCGCATGGGCGGTCGCATCGCCGAAATAGGCCATTCGCCGCCAGACGACGAAACACCCGAGCGGCGCCGCCGCCAGCGCCACGCCGACACCGGCCAGCGCCGCGCGCACCAGAAACGCATCGAGAATCACCGAGAACCCCGCCCCTGCTTCTTCTTTGTCCAAATACTCCGGGGGGAGGCGCGCCAGCGCCGGGGGGCGGAGCCCCCCTCCCCGCCCGCCGCAGGCGCCAGGCCCGCCTCGGCGGGTCTGCCCCGACACCCGCCGGTCATTCCGCCGCTTCCCGGCCCCGGGCCCCGTCCTGCGTCCCGTCCCGACCGTGCGCCAGCCCATGGTCATGCGGGTGGCCGTGGGAATGGTCATGCGAATGGTCGTGTTCGTGGCGATAGAGCGCCAGCGCGCCCTCCGTCCCGGTTCCGAACAGCGCCCGGTACTCGGGCGCCGAGGCCACGACCTCGGGCCGCCCCTCGCAGCAGACATGGCCGTTCAGGCAGATCACCCGGTCCGACGCGCTCATCACCACGTGCAGTTCGTGGCTGACCATCAGGATGCCGCAGCCCATCTCGCGGCGCACCTCCTCGATCTGGCGATAGAACGAGGCCGAGCCGCGCTGGTCCAGCCCCTGCGTCGCCTCGTCGAGCAGCAGCAGGTCGGGCGTCTCCAGAAGCGCGCGCGCCAGCAGCACCCGCTGGAACTGCCCGCCCGACAGCTCCGACATCTGCTGCCCGCCCACGTCCGGCAGACCGGCCCGCGACAGCGCCTCCGCGGCCCGCGCGTGGGCGATGCGCACCGGCAGGCCGAGGAAGCGCGCGACGGTGATCGGCAGCGTCGGGTCGATGTGCAGGGTCTGCGGGACATAGCCGATCCGCAGGCCCTCTGCCCGCACCACCCGCCCGGACTCGGGGCGCAGCGCGCCGATCAGCGTCTTCAGGAGGGTCGATTTCCCCGACCCGTTCGGCCCGACGATGGTGACGATCTCGCCCCGCTCGACACTCAGCGAGACGTCGTGCAGCACCCGCGCCCCGCCCTGCCGGACGCTCACCCCTTCGACACGGATCAGGCTCATGGGTGGCCCGCGCAGTTCGGACACAGTCCCTCGGCCTCGACCACCGTCTGCTCGATCACGAAGCCCCGCGCCTTCGCCGCGCGGCCCAGGGCGCCGCGCGCGGGTTCCGTCCGCTCTTCCGACACCGCGTCGCAGTTGCGGCAGATCAGGAAGGCCGGCGAATGCTCCGCCCCGGGCGCGGCGCAGGCGGCGAAGGCGTTCAGCCGCTCGATCCGGTGCGCGAAGCCCTGCGCGACGAGGAAATCGAGCGCGCGGTAGGCCACCGGCGGCTGCGCGCCGCGTCCTTCGGCCCGCAACCGGTCGAGGATGTCGTAGGCCCCGAGGGCGCGATGATCGTCGAGCAGGATCTCCAGCACCCGCCGCCGGATCGCGGTGAACTGCACCCCCCGCTCGGCACAGAGCCGCGCCGCGGTCTCCACCGTCTCGCGGATGCACCGCCCGTGGTCGTGGCTTTCGAATGCCTGCATCGCGCCGCCCTCCGGTTTCGATATTGATATGTTATATCATCCTTGCTACGACAGCGCAATCCTTCCCAGACCGACGAGACTCGCCGTGACATTCCGCCTTTCCATCGCCGCCGCCCTGATCCTCTCCCCAGCCGCCGCCCTGGCCGAACCGCCCCGTGTCGTGACCGACATCCCGCCGGTGCAGAGCCTGGCCGCGATGGTCATGCAGGACATCGGCACCCCCGCCCTGCTGATGGGCAAGGGCGTCTCGCCCCACGACTACCACATGCGCCCGTCCGAGGCCGGGGCCCTGGCCGAGTCCGACGTGGTGATCTGGATCGGGCCCGAACTGACGCCGTCGCTGGCCGACAGCATCGCCTCGCTCGCGGGCGACGCGCTGAACCTCGAACTGATCGACAGTCCCGGCACGACGGTCCTGCCGACCCGCGTCGAGGCGCAGCTCGGGGACGCAGAGGAGCACGAGGACCACGGCGAAGCGCATTCCGTTGAGGGCGATCACGGCGACGACGACGGCCACGGCCACGCGCACGGCGCGACCGATCCCCATGCCTGGCTCGATCCCGAGAACGCGAAGGCGTGGCTCTCGACCATCGCCGAGACGCTGGCCGAGATCGACCCCGACAACGCCGCCGCCTACTTCGCAAATGCCGAAACCGCGCAGGCGAGACTTTCCGAGCAGGAAGAGGACATCGCCGACGACATCGCCGATGCCGCTCCGGGCCCCCATATCGTCTTCCACGACGCCTTCCAGTATTTCGAGGCCCGCTTCGACATTCCCGCCGCCGGGGCCATCGCCCTCAGCGACGCCACCGCGCCCGGACCCGCGCGCATCGCCGCGCTGCGGGCGCTGGTGCAGGAGAATAAGATCGTCTGCGCCTTCGCCGAGCCGCAGTTCAACGCGGGCCTCGTCGCCACGGTGTTCGAGGGCAGCGGCGCGAAGGTCGCGGTGATCGACCCCCTCGGCACCGCGCTGGAGCCCGGCCCCGGCCTCTATCCCGCGCTGCTCGACGAGGTGGCGAAGGCCATGGCCAGCTGCGGCTGACCTACTCGGCGGCGGGCTTCAGGCTGGCCAGCAGGTGGTGGAACTTCTCGCCTTGGATCGCGACATGGGCGCGCAGGACCTTCGCCGCCCGCGCCGCATCGCCCGCCGACAGGGCCGCGACGATCTCCTCGTGCTCGGCCATGGACTGCGCCAGACGGCCGCGCAGGCGCAGCTGCAAGCGGCGATAGGGCTTCAGGCGGCGGTGCAGCCGCTCGACCTCGCCCTTCAGGAAGGCGCTGCCGGCCTCGGCATAGATGATGTGGTGAAACCGCTCGTTCTCGTCGTAATAGGCGTTGGCGTCCCCCGCCTCCACCGCCCGCCGGCAATTGCCGTTCGCCTCGGCGAGCTGCGCAAGCGCGCCGTCCGAGATCCGCACCGCGGCAAGGCGGCCCGACAGCGCCTCGAGCTCGGCCATCACCTCGAACATCTCCATCAGCTCCACTGCGCCCGGCTGGCGGATGAAGACGCCGCGCCGCGGGATCTGCTCGATCAGGCCGGTCAGGGCAAGCCGCTGGAATGCCTCGCGGACCGGCGTGCGCGAGACGCCGAACCGCTCGGCCAGGCGGATCTCGTCCAGCCGCGCGCCCTCGGCAAACTCCCCGCTGAGGATCATCTCCTCGAGGGCCCGGGCGATGGTGTCGGCGCGTCGGTTCTCCATGAAATCTGGGTAAGGTGAAACCGGGCAAAATGCAATCGGGTTCACCTTGCATACAAGATTCTTGACAGCGGATGCAGAACCTCTAGCCTCCGCATACGCCCGCGGCCCACAGGCGCGGCACAAACGTATCTGGGAGGATCCGATGAAACTTGCATTCCTGAGCACGGTGGCGGCGATTGCCGTGGCCTCCGCGGCCCACGCCACCGAGCTGCGCCTGTCGCACCAGTGGTCCGACAACGACGTGCGCCACAAGGTCGCGCAGATGGTCGCCGACGAGGTGGCGGCGGCCGATGTCGACCTCGACATCAAGATCTTCGGCAACCAGTCGCTGTTCAAGGCGCGCGAGCAGTACACGCCGCTGTCGCGCGGCCAGCTCGACATGACGGTGCTGCCGCTCTCCTATGCCGGCGGCCAGCAGCCCGCCTACAACCTGACGCTGATGCCCGGCCTCGTGAAGAACCACGACCACGCCGCGCGCCTGACCTCCTCGCCGTTCATGGACGAGTTGGAGAAGATCATGGCCGAGGACGACGTGATGGTGCTTGTCCACGGCTATCTCGCGGGCGGCTTCGCGGGCAAGGACGGCTGCGCGACCACCCCGGAGCAGCTGAAGGGCAAGCAGACCCGCGCGGCCGGCAAGGCGTTCGAGCAGATGCTGGCCGGCGCCGGCGCCTCCATCGCCTCCATGGCCTCGTCCGAGATCTACAACGCGATGCAGACCGGGGTCCTGGACGCCGCCAACACCTCGTCCTCGTCCTTCGTCAGCTACCGCATCTACGAGCAGGTCGCCTGCTACACGCCGCCGGGCGATTATGCGCTGTGGTTCATGTACCAGCCCCTCTTGATGAACAAGACCACCTTCGAGGGCCTGACGCAGGAGCAGAAGGACGCGCTGATGGCCGCCTCGGAGAAGGCGCAGGCCTTCTACCTGGAGGAAGCCAAGAAGGAGGACGGCGACAGCCGCGAGGTGTTCAAGAACGCCGGCGTCCAGATCGACGAGATGACCGAGGAGACCTTCAAGGAGTGGCAGGCCATCGCGAAGGAGACCTCGTACAAGGACTTCGTCGCCAGCACGCCGGACGGCCAGAAGCTTCTCGACATGGCGCTTGCCGTCGAGTGATCCCGCAGGGGCGGCTTCAGGGCCGCCCCGCCCCATGAAAGGACCTGACATGGCGGGACAGACCCCCGGCACCCACCACGCCCGCACCGGCGGCAACCCGTTCCTGCGGGCCGTCGCGGGGATTTCCACCGTCTCGGGATGGATCGCGGCGGCGATGATCGTCGCCGCCGTCGCGATCACCTGCCAGATGATCTTCATCCGCTTCGTGCTGAACGGCTCGACCATCTGGCAGACCGAGGCCGTGGTCTACCTGATGATCGCCGCCACGCTGATCGGCCTGCCTTACGTCCAGCACCTGAGGGGCCACGTGAACGTCGACCTCGTGCCGATGGCCCTGCCCATGGGTGCGCGCCGGGCGCTCGCCTTCCTCACCATGGCGGCGGGCATCGCGATCGTCGCGGTGATGCTCTGGTACGCCTGGGAGTTCTGGCACTTCGCCTATGTGCGCGGCTGGAAGTCCGACACCGTATGGGGCGTCGCGCTCTGGAAGCCGTACCTCGCGCTGCCCGTGGGCCTTGCCCTGCTGCTCCTGCAACTGATCGCCGACCTCGTCGCGCTGGTCCTGCGCCACGACACCCCCTTCGGACTGGACGCCACCTGATGGATCCCCTTCTGCTCGGCGGCCTCGTCGCCCTCGCCACCGTGATCGTCCTGTTCTCCGGCGTCTCCGTCGCCATCGGCCTGCTGATCGTCTCCGCCGGCTTCCTGCTGGTCTTCGACGGCGCGCGGTCCCTGCAACTGATGCCCGAGATCCTGTTCGCGGACCTGAACAACTTCACCCTGCTGTCGATCCCCATGTTCATCATCATGGGCGCCTCCATCGCCTCGACCCGGGCGGGGGCGGACCTCTACGAGGCGCTGGAACGCTGGCTCACCCGCGTCCCCGGCGGCCTCGTCATCTCGAACCTCGGGGCCTGCGCGCTGTTCGCCGCGATGTCGGGATCGTCCCCCGCCACCTGCGCGGCCATCGGCAAGATGGGCATCCCCGAGATGAGGAAGCGCGGCTATCCCGACGGCGTCGCCTCGGGCTCGATCGCGGCCGGAGGCACGCTCGGCATCCTGATCCCGCCATCGGTCACGATGATCGTCTACGGCATCGCCACCGAGACCAGCATCGGCCGCCTGTTCCTGGCCGGCGTGATGCCCGGCCTGCTGCTGGTCGCGCTGTTCATGGCCTGGTCGATCTTCGCCACCTGGCGGTCGGGCGACGGGAAGGTGCTGGCCTACACCCCCTATTCGTGGAAGCAGAAGGTCGAGATCCTGCCCCGCGTCCTGCCCTTCCTCGTCATCATCCTCGGCGTGCTCTACGCCATGTACGGCGGCATCGCGACGCCGTCGGAAACCGCGGCCATCGGCGCCCTCCTCTGCCTGCTCGTCGCCGTGGCGATCTACAAGCTCTGGAGCCCGAAGGCCCTCTGGACCGTGCTGCGCGACAGCACGAAGGAGTCGGTGATGATCCTCTTCATCATCGCCGCCGCCGGGGTCTTCTCCTACATGCTGTCCTCGCTCTTCATCACCCAATCGGTCGCCGCCTGGATCGCCGACCTCGAGGTGAACCGCTGGGTGCTGATGGCGATCATCAACGTCTTCCTGCTGGTCGCGGGCTTCTTCCTGCCCCCCGTGGCGGTGATCCTGATGGCGGCGCCGATCCTCATGCCCATCATCACGGCATCGGGGTTCGATCCGATCTGGTTCGCGGTGATCCTCACGATCAACCTCGAAATCGGCTTGATCACGCCGCCGGTCGGGCTGAACCTCTACGTCATCAACGGCATCGCGCCCGACATCAAGCTGAAGACGATCCTCTGGGGCTCCATGCCCTACGTCCTGTGCATGGTGCTGGCGATCGTGATCCTCTGCATCTTTCCGGGCATCGCCACCTGGCTGCCCTCGGCAGTGATGGGACAAGGCCTATGAGCGTTCTCGGCGATCTCCTCTCCACCCTGTTCGAACGCGGCGCGGGCGAAAGCCTGGCGCGGATCCAGAAGGGCAACCTGCCCGACCTGACGCGCGGCCTTTTGTCGAGCAGCGGCGAGGTGTCGGGTATGGCCTATGCCCAGGAGATCCTCGAACGCTACGCGAAGATGGACGGGGCCGAGAAGCTGGCCTTCTTCCTGCACCTCGACCAGGACCTCGACCTCGACCCGGCCCGCGTCCGCGACACACTCGACGCCTACACCGCCAATCCCGACCGCGACACCTACCGCGCCTTCATGGAAGCGGCCGAGCCGCCGCGCCAAGAGCTGATCCGCCGCCTGAACGCCCTGCCCGGCGCCACCGCCCGCCTCGTCGCCATGCGCGCCGACCTGCTGGCGCTCCTGAAGGCGCACCCGGAACTCGGGCCGCTCGACGGCGATTTCCGGCACCTCTTCTCCTCCTGGTTCAACCGCGGCTTCCTGGTCCTGCGCTCGGTCAACTGGGACAGCCCGGCGTCGCTTCTGGACAAGATCGTCGCCTACGAGGCGGTGCACGCCATCGACAGCTGGGACGACCTGCGCCGCCGCCTGCACCCCGCCGACCGGCGCTGCTTCGCCTTCTTCCACCCGGCCGTCCCGGACGAGCCGCTGATCTTCGTCGAGGTGGCGCTGACCCGCGGCGTCCCCGGCTCGATCCAGGCGGTGCTGGCCGAGGACCGCGCGCCGCTGAAGGCGGCCGAGGCGGACACCGCCGTGTTCTACTCGATCTCGAACTGCCAGGCGGGCCTGGCCGGCATCTCCTTCGGCAACTCGCTCATCAAGCAGGTCGTCGCCGACCTTTCGGCGGAGCTGCCGGGCCTGAAGACCTTCGTCACCCTCTCGCCCATCCCGGGTCTGATGAAGTGGCTCGACGCCGAGGGCATCCCGGCCCCGACCGGCGCCCTGCGCCCCCTCGCCGCGCGCTACCTGCTGGAGGCCAAGCGCGGCGACGGCCAGCCGCTGGACCCCGTGGCGCGCTTCCACCTCGGCAACGGCGCCTCGGTCCACATGGTCCACGAGGGCGCCGACACCTCGCCCCGGGGCCTTGCACAATCGGGGGGGGCGATGGTCAACTACGCCTATGACCTGAACCGCATCTCGAAGAACCACGAACGCTTCGCCACGGCACGCGAGATCGCAGCCTCCTCCGAGGTGACACGCCTCAGCCAGCAGGGCCGCGCGGAGGCACTGCCAGAAAGACAGAAGACATGACCAACCCCCTCTACGACGCCCTGTTCGGCCAGCACGCCGGTTCCGAAGACCCGTTCCTGCACCTGCCCGACGGCAGCACCCGTACCTACGCCGCCTTCCTGTCGCAGGCCGCGCGCTTCGCCCATGCGCTGACGGACCTCGGCCTTGCCCCTGGCGACCGGGTCGCGGCGCAGGTCGAGAAATCGCCCGAGGCGCTCGCCGTCTATGCCGCCTGCGTGCAGGCGGGCTGCGTGTTCCTGCCGCTGAACACCGGCTACACCGGCGCCGAGCTCAGCTATTTCATCGACAACAGCGGCGCGAAGCTGGTGCTCTGCGACGGCGCGAAGGAAGCCGCCCTCGCCCCCGTCGCCGCCGAGTGCAACGCCACGCTGAAGACGCTGAACGCCGACGGCACCGGCAGCTTCGCCGACGCGGCCGAGGGGAAGCCCGACACCTTCGACACCGCCGCGCGGGGCGAGGACGATCTGGCCGCCTTCCTCTACACCTCCGGCACCACGGGCCGCTCGAAAGGCGCGATGCTGAGCCAGAAGAACCTGCTCTCGAACGCCGAGGCCCTGCGCGAGGTCTGGAAGTGGGAGAAGGGCGACGTCCTGCTCCACGCCCTGCCGATCTTCCACACCCACGGGCTGTTCGTGGCGGGCAACCTGACCCTGCTCTGCGGCGCCTCGATGATCTTCCTGCCGAAGTTCGACCTCGACACCATGATCGCGCGGATGCCCGAGGCGACGACGATGATGGGCGTGCCGACCTTCTACACCCGGCTCCTCGACGATCCCCGCTTCACCCGCGAGCTGACGTCAAACATGCGCCTCTTCACCTCGGGCTCGGCGCCCCTGCTGGCCGAGACGCATGTCCGCTTCTCCGAGCGCACGGGCCACGCGATCCTCGAACGCTACGGCATGACCGAGACGAACATGAACACCTCGAACCCCTACGACCGCGAACGCCGCGCGGGCACCGTCGGCTTCCCGCTGCCGGGCGTCGAGCTGAAGATCACCGATCCCGCCACCGGCGACACGCTCGACCAGGGCGAGATCGGCCAGATCGAGGTGCGCGGCGACAACGTGTTCCAGGGCTACTGGCAGATGCCGGAGAAGACGAAGGAAGAGCTGCGCGCCGACGGCTTCTTCATCACCGGCGACCTCGGGCAGATCGACGCGGACGGCTATGTCCACATCGTCGGGCGCAACAAGGACCTGATCATCTCGGGCGGCTACAACATCTACCCGAAGGAGATCGAGGTGCTGCTCGACGACCAGCCCGGCGTGCTGGAGTCCGCGGTGATCGGCGTCCCCCACCCCGACTTCGGCGAGACGGTGCTGGCGGTGCTGGTCCCCGCCCCGGGCCAGACGCCCGACCTCGACGCGATCCGCGAGGTTCTGGGCCGCGACCTCGCCCGCTTCAAGCAGCCCCGCGACATCCGCGTGATCGACGAGCTGCCGAGAAATACCATGGGCAAGGTGCAGAAGAACATCCTGCGCGAGGAATATGCGAACACCTTCGTCTGATCCTTCAGGCGGCGCCGGGCTCCGGATGCCGCCTGAGCCAGAGTTCCAGCAGCACGAGGTAGGGCACGAAGAAGGCCAGCACCTGCACCCGGTCGAAGGGTCCCGTCAGCCCTTCGGTGGACCCGAGGCCGCCGGTCGCGAGGAACCACAGGCCATAGTGCACGCGGAACAGCCAGGACGCCATGGCCAGCACGAACAGCCTGAGCGCCCAGCGGCGGTGGCGCGCGATGTCGCGCCGCCGCGCGAAGCGGAAGGC
Organism: Oceaniglobus roseus; assembly: GCF_002869745.1. Lineage (GTDB taxonomy): Bacteria > Pseudomonadota > Alphaproteobacteria > Rhodobacterales > Rhodobacteraceae > Oceaniglobus > Oceaniglobus roseus. The sequence goes on along the minus strand of NZ_PNOS01000003.1, from coordinate 50,223 downwards.
CTGCACCGCCGCGACCACCATGCAGACACCGTAAAGCGCGAAGCCGAAGTCCATCCACGGCCCGCCGATCGTGCCGCGGAGCGCGATGTAGGCCAGACCGCCCAGCCCGGCGAGCATGCCGCCCGCGACCAGCACGCGGCCCATGCCCCGATGCAGGGCCGGGAACCGCCGGCGCAGCGCGGCCGACACCTGAAGCGGCGCGAGGCAGGTGATCGCCGCCCCCGCCAGCATGTGCCCGAAGACGGCCAGGTTCGCCGCCCATCCGCCATGCGTGTAGAGATAGGTCTGCCCCGAAAGATCCCGTGTCAGCCCGCGCCAGCCGAACCCGGCCGCGTAGAGGACGAAGCCGAGCGCCAGCAGCCACAGAAGGGCCAGCGCGACGCTCTGGGGCCAGAGGCGCCGCGCGGCCATCGGCTCAGACCGTCAGAATGGTCGCGCCGGTGGTCTTGCGCCCTTCCAGCGCCCGGTGCGCCTCGGCCACCTCGTCCAGCGGGAAGCGCTGGTCGATGCGGATCTTGACCGCGCCCGACGTCACCTTCTCGCCCAGTTCCCGCGCCATCTCCTGGCTGGTCGCGTGGTCGGCGATGTGGGTGAAGAGCGTCGGGCGGGTGATCTTGAGCGAGCCCTTGGCGCCGAGCGTCGCCAGTTCGAACGGCGGCACGGGGCCCGAGGCGTTGCCGAAGGAGATCATCATGCCGAGCGGCCGGAGACAGTTCAGCGAGCCCTCGAACGTGTCCTTGCCGACCGCGTCCATCACCACGTCCACGCCCTTGCCGTCCGTCAGCTCCTTCACCTTCGCGACGAAGTCCGCGTCGCGGTAGTTGATGCAGTGGCTCGCGCCATGCTCCAGCGCCAGCCGGCACTTCTCGTCCGATCCGGCGGTGCCGATCAGCGTGATCCCCTCGCTCTTCGCCCACTGGCAGGCGATCAGGCCGACGCCGCCCGCGGCCGCGTGGAACAGCACGGTGTCGCCCTTCTTCAGCGGCGTGGTGCGGTGGAACAGGTAGTTCACCGTCATGCCCTTCAGCATCATCGCCGCGCCCTCCTCGAAGGAGATCGCGTCGGGCAGCGGGCAGACCTGCGCCGCGGGCATCACCCGCGCCTCGCAATAGGCGCCCGAGGGGTTGGCGGCATAGGCGACGCGCATCCCCTCCTTCACGTGGGTCACGCCCTCGCCCACCGCCTCGACCGTGCCCGCGGCCTCCATGCCGAGGGCGGCCGGCAGCGGCTGCTTGTAAAGCCCCGTGCGCTGGTAGACGTCGATGTAGTTCAGACCGCAGGCCGCATGGCGCAGGCGCACCTCGCCGGGGCCGGGATCGCCGACCGGGCGGGTCTCGATCGTCAGCTTCTCGGGGCCGCCGAACTCCTTGACGACGACGGTGCGGCTTTCGGTGGTGTGCATGGGACGTGTCCTTACATCAGGTGCTTGCTGTCGGAATCCGGCAGGTCGGGGGGTGTGAAGCTGTCGGCCCGCGCGCGCTTCCAGCGGTCGAGATAGCCGAAAGCGTCGGGTTGTCCATCGACGAGGAAGCCGATGGGCAGGTAGGGGTACACCTCGTTGCCCGGCACCATCTCGCCGTTGGAATCGCGGTGCAGGAAGTGGTTCGGCAGGAAGCCCCGCGGATCCTTCAGCCCCGCCGCCCCCGCGATCTCGCCCAGGGCCTTCATCGTGTTGAGGTGGAAGTTGGCGACCCGCTGCGCCTTGTCGCCGACCACCAGCGCCCGGGCGCGCAGGGGGTCCTGCGTCGCCACGCCCACGGGGCAGTGGTTGGTGTGGCAGGCCTGCGCCTGGATGCAGCCGATGGAGAACATGAAGCCGCGCGCCGAGTTCGCCCAGTCGGCGCCAAGGGCGAAGGCGCGGGCGATGTCGAAGGCGTGGATCAGCTTGCCCGCCGCGCCGATGCGGATCTGATTGCGCAGCCCCGCCCCGCGCAGGGTGTTGTGCACGAAGCTCAGCCCTTCGGTCAGGGGCATCCCGATGTGGTTCGCGAACTCCAGCGGCGCCGCGCCGGTGCCGCCCTCCTTGCCGTCGACCACGATGAAGTCGGGCGCGATCCCCGTCTCCAGCATCGCCTTCACGATGCACATGAACTCCCTCCGGTGGCCGATGCAGAGCTTGAAGCCCACCGGCTTGCCGTCCGAGAGCTCGCGCAGCCTGCCGATGAACCGGCACAGCTCCACCGGCGTGCGGAAGGCCGAATGTCCGGCGGGCGAGATGCAGTCCCTGCCGACCGGCACGCCCCGCGCCTCGGCGATCTCCTCCGTCACCTTGGCGCCGGGCAGCATCCCGCCATGGCCGGGCTTGGCGCCCTGAGAAAGCTTGATCTCGATCATCTTCACCTGGTCGCTCGCCGCCCGCTCGGCGAACTTCTCGGCGCTGAAGGTCCCGTCGTCGTTGCGGCAGCCGAAATAGCCCGAGCCGATCTCCCAGATCAGGTCGCCCCCCTCCTCGCGGTGGTGGACGGAAATCGAGCCCTCGCCGGTGTCATGGGCAAAGCCGCCCATCTTCGCCCCCCGGTTCAGCGCCCGGATCGCGTTGCCCGAGAGCGAGCCGAAGGACATGGCCGAGATGTTGTAGAGCGAGATGTCGTAGGGCCGCCTGCAGTCCGGCCCGCCGACCCGCACCCGGAAGTCGAGCGTGTCGGGATGGGTCGGATTGATCGAATGGGTCAGCCAGGTATAGCCGTTGGCATAGACGTCGCGCCGCGTGCCGAAGGGGCGCGCGGATTCCTGGTTCTTCGCGCGCTGGTAGACGATCGAGCGGTCCTCGCGGCTGAACGGCTCCTCGTCCTGGTCGTTCTCCAGGAAATACTGCCGGATCTCGGGCCGGATCCCCTCCAGCAGGAAGCGCATGTGGCCGAGCACCGGGTAGTTCCGGAGGATCGAGTGCGAGGTCTGGGTAACGTCGTAGAGCCCCACCAGCGACAGCCCGGCGAAGACGGCGACGCCGATCCAGGCCCAGGACGTCAGCGCCAGCAGCGCGAGGCAGAGAAGTGTGAGAAGAAGCGTGCCCGCGAAGGCCCAGTAGCGCTCCAGGTTCCGAAGGTCGTTCATCGCTGTCCCCTGCCGGCGCGTCCCCCGCGCCGGTCCCTGTCTTCCGGCGTCGCCTAGGTGCGCACGTCCGGTTCGTCCCGTCCGGTATGCTCCTCGATGCCCGCAAGCTCGTCGGCGATGGCGATCATGTCGGCCAGCGCGTCCTGCGGATCGTCCCCGAAGCTTTCCGGATCGTCCGATACATCCTCGATGTAAACGCGGAGTGTAGCGCCCACCGTGCCGGTCCCCGACAGCCGGTAGACGATGCGCCCGCCGTCCTCGAACATCACGCGCAGGCCCTGGCCTTCGCTGCGCGAGCCGTCCACCGGATCGTCATAGGCGAACTCGTTCGCCGCCTCGACGGTGCGGCCGTGGATGATCGTGCCCGGCAGGTCGGGAAGCCTGGCGCGCAGGGCGTCCATCATCTCGTTCGCCTTCTTCGCGTCCACCGCCTCGTAATCGTGGCGGGAATAGAAGTTGCGCCCGAACTCGGCCCAGTGGGCGTCCATGATCTCCTGCACCGACTTGCCGGTCTTGGCGAGGATGTTCAGCCACAGGAGCACCGCCCAGAGCCCGTCCTTCTCGCGCACGTGGTCGCTGCCGGTCCCGGCGGATTCCTCGCCGCAGAGCGTGATGCGGCCGTCGTCCAGCAGGTTGCCGAAGAACTTCCACCCCGTCGGCGTCTCGTAGCAGTCGAGCCCGCGTTTCGCCGCGACGCGGTCCAGCGCGCGGGAGGTCGGCATCGACCGCGCCACGCCCTTCAGGCCCTCGCGATAGGCCGGGGCGAGGGTCGCGTTCGCCGCCAGCACGGCGAGCGAATCCGACGGGCCGACATAGCATCCCCGCCCGAGGATCATGTTCCGGTCGCCGTCGCCGTCCGAGGCGGCACCGAAATCCGGCGCCTCCTCGCCCATCATCAGGTCCATCAGCTCCTTCGCCCAGATCGGGTTCGGGTCCGGATGGCCGCCGCCGAAATCGGGCTTCGGCTCGGCATTCACCACGGTCCCCGCGGGCGCACCCAGCCTGCCTTCCAGGATCGCCTTGGCATAGGGCCCCGTCACCGCGTGCATGGCGTCGAAGCGCATGGTGAAGCCCTTCTCGAACAGGCCCTTGATCGCCCTGAAGTCGAAGAGCTGCTCCATCAGCTGGGCATAGTCCTTCACCGGATCGACCACGTCGATCTCCATGTCGCCCAGCTTGGTCGCGCCCCTCTTCGAAAGGTCCACGTCCTGCGCCTCGAGGATCAGGTAATCCTTGATCGACTGGGTGGCCTTGACCATGCGGTTCGTCACCTCCTCGGGCGCGGGACCGCCGTTCGGCATGTTGAACTTGACGCCGAAATCCTCGTCCGGGCCGCCGGGGTTGTGCGACGCCGACATGATGATCCCGCCGTCCGTCTTCTTCTGGCGGATCAGGTTCGACGCGGCGGGCGTCGACATCAGCGCGTTCTGGCCGACGATCACCTTCTTCGCCCCGCTGGCCGCCGCCATCCTCAGGATCACCTGCGCCGCGCGGTCGTTGAAGTACCGCCCGTCGCCCCCCAGGACCAGCGTCTTGCCCTTCACCCCGCCGATCGACTCCCAGATCGCCTGGATGAAGTTCTCGAGGTAATGCGGCTCCATGAAGGTCTTGGTCTTCTTGCGCAGGCCGCTGGTGCCGGGCTTCTGGCCTTCGATGGGCTTCGTCTGGATGCTCTTGGCTGTCATGGCAGTCCTCACCTTCCTGCGGTCTTCATCGTTTCTGCGGCGCGTCGCACGCCTTCGTCTTCCGCCAGTTCCGCAACGCCGACGCCGAGGCGGCGCCGCCAGTTGGGATGATCATACACCGTTCCCGGCAGATTGGGCTGTTCGATCCGGCCCAGCAGATCCTCGGCCTGGAGCGCCACCAGCGGCGACGGCGCGGCGGCGAGGAAGCGGTTCAGCGTCTCGACATCGCCGCCCCCCATGATCTGGTCGAGCGCGGCGACCTCGGCCTGTCGCTCCCGCTTCGCCTCAGCCTCCCCGGCCTCGTCGATGGCCCCGGTCTCGCGCCGCCACTCGATGTCGCGCCCGGCCCGCCAGCCGAGGAAGGTCGGCAGGTCGTGGGTGGCGAACGAGGTCAGCGCCCGGTCGGAATAGCTTTCGATCGGCAGGAAGGTAGCCGCGTCGGCATCCCAGTCCTGCTCGAACATCACCACGCGGCAGCCGAGAATGCCCGAGGCCGCGAGATCGCGTTGCAGGTTGTCGGGGATGTTGCCCAGGTCCTCGCCCACGATCACCGCGCCGACGCGCGCCGCCTCGATCCGCGCCACGGCCAGCAGCGCGGCCTTCGGCATGGTGACATAGGCGCCGGGCACCTTCGGATCCTCGGGCACCCAGAAGGCGCGCTCGAACCCCAGGATATGGTCGATCCTGAGCACCCGCGAAAAGCGCAGCTGCGCGCGCAGGATCTCGGCCAAGGCGCGGAAGCCCGTCCGTTCCAGGTGCAGGGGACGCATCGGCGCGAGGTTCCAGCGTTGTCCGGCCTTGGAAAACGCATCGGGCGGCGCGCCCAGCGATACGCCGCGCGCGAAGAGGTCGGGATCGCCCCAGGTCTCCGCCCCCTCGGGATGGGTGCCCACGGCGAGGTCGAGGTAGAGGCCCAGCGCCATCGCATCCGACGCCTGCCGCACCTGTCCGAGCTGCCGCTCGGCCGTCCACTGGAGCCAGGCGTGGAACGTCACCGCGTCGCGGTGCGCCTCGGCGAAGGCGTGAACCTCGGGCGAGAGCGGGTCGCGCAGCGCCTCGGGCCAGTGGGTCCAATAGGGCCCGTGCACCTCGGACAGGGCCTGGTGCAGGGCGAAGCGTTCCAGCTCCTGCCCCTCGCGCTGGCGCCAGCCGCGAAAGGCGTCGGTCTGTTCCGCCGCCTCGAACATCGCGCGCAGGGCGTGGCGCTGGCGGGCCGAGACGTCGGCATAGTCGATCAGTTCCTCCCCCCCCGGCCAGTCCGTTTCGGTCTCGATGTGCAGGGTCGAGAACCGCCGTCGGCTGGAGGGCGCATAGGGGCTGAAGGCGCGGGCGTCCTCGGGGAAGCCGGCGTGGATCGGGTTGATCCCGACGAACCCCGCCCCGGCCCGACCGAGGCCCCTCATCGCCTCGGCAAGGTCGCCATAGCTGCCGACGCCGCCCTGCGTGGCGGTCCTGAGGCCGTAGATCGGCAGGGTGATCCCCCAGGTGCGCGGCGGCGCGGGCAGCGTCGGCGGCGCCGACAGCAGCCAGGTCGGGTGGTCCTCCACTTCCAGCCGGTGAATGCCGAGCGGCAGGGACGGCAGTGTCCCGCGCCCTTCCCGCGTCTCCCCGGTCTCGAAGGTCAGGCTCCAGGCGCCCGGCACCTCCGGTCCCGGCGCATCGGCCTCGACCACCAGCCAGTCCGGCAGCGCGCGCTGCGCGGCGCGGTCGGCGATCGCGCGCAGCGCCTCGGCGACGTTCGCCTCGCCCGAGACGTCGAAGCCCATGGCCGACAGCAGCGCGGCCCGCGTCGCGTCGCCGGTCTCGTGCGCCTTGCCGGTCTGGTCCTTGAAGCGGGGCACGATTCCCGCGGCATCGGCCAGCGCGCCCAGACTGTCCCTTGGCCCTGTCGCGTCGTTCATCACGCCATCTCCTCGCTGACCGGTTCCATCACCAGTACCGAGACGGAATCCGCAGCGACGGTCATTGTTCCCGCGGCGGGGCGCACCGGGTCGTCAGGGCGCGACGTGTCGATCTCCCAGACCCAGGCCAGCCCCTCGGGCGCGTCGGGAATGGCCACCTCGCAGGGCTCGCCCGCGTTGAACACCGCGAAGATCGCCGTCTCGGTCGCGCCATAGCCCGGCGTGCCGGAGGCGGTGCGCAGCTCGCAGCAGACGCAGGCGAGCGTGGGATCCTCCCAGTCGGCCGAGGTCATGGGCGTGCCGTCGGTGCGACCCCAGAACAGGTCCTCCATGCCGTCGATGGCGCGTTCGCGGGCGTGCAGGAACAGCTTCTGGCGCAGGATCGGGTGGTCCTTGCGGAACCGGATCATCCGTTTCGTGAAGGCATGGAACTCGGCATCCGCCGTGTCCCAGTCGATCCAGCTGACCGCGTTGTCCTGGCAATAGGCGTTGTTGTTGCCGCTTTGCGAGTTGCCGAACTCGTCGCCCGCCAGCAGCATCGGCGTGCCCTGCGACAGGAACAGCGTCGCCATCATGTTGCGCTTGCGCCTCAGGCGCGCGGCGGCGATCGCCTGCTTCTGCGTCGGCCCCTCGACCCCCATGTTGTCCGAGAAGTTCTCGCCGTGGCCGTCGTTGCCGTTCTCGCCGTTGGCCTCGTTGTGCTTCTTGCTGTAGGACACCACGTCCTCCAGCGTGAAGCCGTCGTGCGCCGTCAGCAGGTTGACCGACGAGGTGGCGGGCCGCCCCGAATGGTCGAACTGGAGGGCCGAGCCGGTGATCCGGTCTGCCAGCCCCGGCGCCATGCCGGGATCGTGGCGCCAGAACCGGCGCACGGTGTCGCGGTACTTGTCGTTCCACTCCATGAACGGCGGCGGGAAGGCACCCAGTTGATAACCGCCGTACCCGATGTCCCAGGGCTCGGCGATCAGCTTCACCTTGGTCAGCACCGGGTCCTGGCGGATGGCGTCGAAGAAGGCCGCGCCGCGGTCGAAGCCGAGGTCGGTGCGCCCCAGCGTGGTGCAGAGGTCGAAGCGGAAGCCGTCGACGTGCATCACCTCGACCCAGTAGCGCAGGGAATCCATCACCATCCGCAACACCATCGGATGATCGACGTTCACCGTGTTGCCGGTGCCGGTGTCGTTCACGTAGTGGCGCGGGTTGTCGGCCAGGCGGTAGTAACTGGCGTTGTCGAGCCCGCGGAACGCCAGCGTCGGCCCCTGCTCGTTGCCCTCGCAGGTGTGGTTGTAGACGACGTCCATCAGCACCTCGATCCCGGCCGAATGGAACCGCGCGACCATCTGCTGGAACTCGGCGATCTGGCCGCGATGCAGGTATCGCGGCTCGGGCGCGAAGAAGCCGAGGGTCTGGTAGCCCCAGTAGTTCGTCAGCTTCTTCTCGACCAGGAAGCGGTCGTTCAGGAAGGCCTGGGCGGGCAGCAGCTCGATCGCCGTGATCCCGAGGTCGGTCAGGTAGTCCAGCATCGGGTCCGACGCCATGCCGATGAACGTCCCCGGATAGGGCACGCCCGGATGCAGCGCCGTCAGCCCCTTCACGTGGGCCTCGTAGATGACCGAGTCCGCCACCGCGTGCTCGGGCGCCTGGTCGCGCCCCCAGGAGAATGCCGGATCCTCGACCACCGAGCGCGGCATGTAGGGCGCGCTGTCGCGCTTGTCGAAGCTGAGGTCGCCCTGCGGCGCGCCGACGGTATAGCCCATCAGCGCGTCGTGCCATTCGGGATGGCCCGTCAGCCGCTTGGCATAGGGGTCGATCAGCAGCTTGTGGGGGTTGAACCGGTGCCCTTCCGCCGGGCGATAGGGACCGTGCGCGCGAAAGCCGTATTTCTGCCCGGGCCTCATCCCCGAGACATAGCCGTGCCAGACGTCGCCGTCGCGCTCGGGCAGGTCGATCTGGGCGATCTCGTGCTTGCCGTCGTCGGAGAACAGGCACAGCACCATGCGCCGCGCATGTTCCGAGAAGACGGCGAAGTTCACGCCGTCGCCGTCGAAGGTCGCGCCTAGGGGGGCGGCGCGTCCGGCGCTCATCACGAAGGGGTGGCTCATGCGGGGGCCATCATGTCCTGGTAGAGGGCGGCATAGGTGGCCGCCGAGGATTCCCAGCCGACGGGATGGGACATGGCGTTGGTCTGGAGGGTCCGCCAGACCTCGGGCTGCGCATGAAGCTCGACCAGGCGCGCCAGCGCGCCCTTCAGCGCCTCGGCCGTCACCGGGGCGAACTGGAGGCCGGTGGCCACACCCCGCTTCAGCGCCGCGTCGTTGGCGTGGATCACGGTGTCGGCCAGGCCGCCGGTCAGCGCCACCACCGGAACGGTGCCGTAGCGCAGACCGTAAAGCTGGGTCAGCCCGCAGGGCTCGAACCGGGAGGGCACGAGGATGGCGTCGGCCCCGGCCATCATCCGGTGCGACAGCGCCTCGTTGTAGCCGATGTGGACGCCGACTTGGGCGTGCGTTTCGGCGAGGTCGCGGAACCGCGTCTCGAGCGCGCGGTCGCCGCTGCCGAGCAGCGCCAGCTGACCCCCCGCGTCGAGGAAGGACGGCAGCGCCTCGATCAGCAGGTCGAGCCCCTTCTGCTCGCTCAGGCGCGAGATCACGACGGCAAGCGGCCCCCCGCCCTCGGGCAGGCCGAAGAGATCGCGCAGGGCCGCCTTGTTCGCCGCCTTGCCCTCGGGCGCGCCGTAGCGCTCGATGCTTCCGTCGTGCTCGGGGCTCCAGACGTCGAGGTCGATGCCGTTCAGGATGCCGCAGAGGTCCGCCGCCCGCTCGCGGATCACCCCGTCGAGCCCCATGCCGAAGGCCGGTGTCATCAGCTCGAGCGCATAGGTCGGGCTGACCGTGGACAGCCGGTCGGCATAGACCAGACCCGCCTTCAAAGGCGAGATCTTGCCCCAGTACTCCGCGCCGTCCGGCGTGAAGGCCCAGCCGGGGATCCTGAGCCGCTCCAGCTTCTCGACCGGGGCGAGCCCTTGGAAGGCGATGTTGTGGATGGTGATGAGCGTGCGCACCCGCCCGCCCCCCGGAAGCGTCCGCAGGTAGAGCGGCACCAGCCCCGCCTGCCAGTCGTGGCAATGGACGATATCCGCCTGCCAGCCGCCGTGCGGCTCGACCGCCAGCCGCGCGGCCATCCAGGACAGGCAGGCGAAGCGTTCGGCGTTGTCGCTCCAGTCCGCGCCTTCCGAGTTGAGGTAGATCGCACCGTCGCGCCCGAACAGGTGGTCGGCCTTGACCACCAGAAGCTCCAGCCCGGCGGCGCGGGCATGGAACACCTCGACCCGGCCGCCGAACAGGTCGTCCTCGTGCATCACGTCGTCGACCCAGTCGACCGCCGCCAGGATCGCAGGATAGCCGGGCAGCACGGTGCGCACCTCGACATCCTGCTTCCTCAGCGCATGGGGCAGCGCGCCGACCACGTCGGCAAGGCCCCCGGTCTTCACCAGGGGCGCACATTCCGAGGCGACCGAAAGCACCCGGATCATGCCTTCGCGGCCCTCGCATCCAGCATCGCCTGGGTGATCAGGACGATCCCGCTGTCGGTGACGCGGAAGCCGTTCGCCAGGTCCTCCTCGCGGTCGAACCCGGCACGCAGGCCCTCGGGGATCTCGACCCCCCGGTCGATCACCACGTTCTTCAGCTGCGCCTTCCGCCCGATGTTGACGTAGGGCAGCACCACCGTCCGCTCGAGCGTGGCGTAGGAGTTGGTGTGCACCTGGGTGAACAGCAGCGACTGGCGGATCTCGGTCCCCGAGATGATGCAGCCCCCCGCGACGAGCGAGGAGATGGCGATGCCGCGCCGGTCGGCCTCGTCGTGGATGAACTTCGCCGGCGGCACCGACTCGGCATAGGTCCAGATCGGCCATTCCTTGTGCCAGAGGTCGAGGTCGGGGGTGAAATCGGTCAGGTCGATGTTGGCCTTCCAGAAGGCGTCGATGGTGCCCACGTCCCGCCAGTAGGCAGGCGCCTCGTCGGCATGGCGCACGCAGGAATTCTCGAACCGGTGGGCCATCGCCTTGCCGTTCTTCACGATGTCCGGGATGATGTCGCCGCCGAAATCGTGGCTCGAGTTGCTGTCCTCGGCGTCGCGGATCAGCAGGTCGCGCAGGAACGACCACTTGAAGACGTAGATGCCCATCGAGGCCAGCGTCACGTTCGGATCGTCCGGCGTGCCCGGCGGATCCTTCGGCTTTTCCAGGAAGCTGGTGATCCGGTCGCTTTCGTCGATCGCCATGACCCCGAAGGCCGACGCCTCCTCGCGCGGCACCGTGAGGCAGCCGATGGTCACGTCGGCATCGGTGTCGACGTGCTGCTGGATCATCACCTCGTAATCCATCTTGTAGATGTGGTCGCCCGCCAGGATCAGGACGTAGTCGACGCCGTAGCTGTCGACGATGTCGATGTTCTGCGTCACGGCATCGGCGGTGCCGACGTACCACTTGTTCTCGTCCACCCGCTGCGAGGCCGGCAGGATGTCGAGGAACTCGTTCCGCTCGGCGCGGAAGAAGGACCAGCCGCGCTGGCAGTGGCGGATCAGCGAATGCGCCTTGTACTGCGTGGCGATGGCCATCTTGCGGATGCCCGAGTTCAGCGCGTTCGACAGCGCGAAGTCGACGATGCGAGTCTTGCCGCCGAAATAGACCGCGGGCTTGGCGCGGTTGTCGGTCAGCTCCTTCAGGCGGCTGCCCCGGCCGCCGGCCAGGACGAAGGCCATGGTGCGGGTCGAAAGCCTTGCGTTCGGTGTTGACATCGTCGGTCCTCCCAGACTGTTCCCGTTCCTGTTCTATTCTTGGCCCGGGCGGTTTGTTCCGCCCGGTGCAGGATGTTGCGGCGCCCGGAGGCTCAGCCGTCCTTGACGAAGATCAGCGTCGACAGGCCCGGCAGCAGCACCTCGGCCGAGGCGGGCTGTCCCTGCCAGGCCGTGTCCGTGGCCTCGACCCCGCCCATGTTGCCCTTGCCCGAGCCGCCATAGACCTCGGCATCGGTGTTCAGCACCTCGCGCCAGCGCCCGGTGGAGGGCAGGCCCATCCGGTATCCCTGCCGCTCGACGGGAGTGAAGTTGCAGACCACCGCGATCTCGGCGTCGTGCTCGCTGCCGCGGCGGATCCAGGACAGGATCGACTGCTGGTTGTCGTTCAGCTCGATCCACTGGAAGCCGGCGGGATCGCAGTCCTTCACGTGCAGCGCCGGATAGCCGCGGTAGAGGCCGTTCAGATCGCGGATCAGGTTCTGGATCCCCCTGTGTGCGGGATCCTCCAGCACGCCCCAGGACAGCTGCTCCTGATGGCGCCACTCGCCCGGCTGGGCGAACTCCTGTCCCATGAACAGGAGCTTCTTGCCCGGATGCCCCCACATGAACCCGTAATAGGCGCGAAGGTTCGCGAACTTCTGCCAGCGGTCGCCCGGCATCTTGTCCAGCATCGACCCCTTGCCGTGCACCACCTCGTCGTGGCTGATCGGCAGGATGAAGTTCTCGCTGAACGCATAGTGGATGCCGAAGGTCATCTGGTGGTGATGGTACTGCCGGTGGATCGGATCCTGCTCCATGTAGCGGAGCGTGTCGTTCATCCAGCCCATGTTCCACTTGTAGCCGAAGCCGAGCCCGCCGGAATCGACCGGCTGCGACACGCCGGGGAACGAGGTGCTTTCCTCGGCCACCGTCATGATGCCCGGCTGCTGGCCGTAGACGATGCTGTTGGTGTCCCTCAGCATCGCGATCGCCTCGTAGTTCTCGCGTCCGCCGTCCTTGTTCGGGATCCACTGGTCGTGGGCCCGCGAATAGTCGCGGTAGAGCATTGAGGCCACGGCATCAACGCGCAGCCCGTCGACGTGGTATTCCTCCAGCCAGTAGAGGGCGTTGGACACGAGGAAGTTCTTCACCTCGATCCGGCCGTAGTTGTAGATCAGCGTGTTCCAGTCCTGGTGGAACCCCTCGCGCGGATCCGCGTGCTCGTACAGGTGCGTGCCGTCGAACTTCCCGAGGCCGTGCGCATCGGTCGGGAAATGCCCCGGCACCCAGTCGAGGATGACGCCCATCCCCTTGCGGTGCGCCGCCTCCACGAGGTTGCGGAATTCGTGCGGCGGGCCGTGGCGGACGGTGGGTGCGAACAGGCCGACGGGCTGATAGCCCCAGGAACCGTCGAAGGGGTATTCGCTGACCGGCATCAGCTCGATATGGGTGAAGCCCATGTCGGCGACGTAATCCACCAGCTGCTCCGCCGCCTCGATGTACGACAGCGGGCGGTTGCCCTCTTCCGGGTGGCGCTTCCACGATCCCAGATGCACCTCGTAGACGGCGATCGGCGCGGTGCGGGCGTTGTTGCCCTCGCGATGGCCCATCCACTCCTGGTCCTGCCAGCCGAAACCGCGGATATCGCGCACCATGCTGGCATTCTCGGGCGGATGCTGCGAGCCAAAGCCGACCGGGTCGGCCTTCAGCGGCTGGAGGTCGCCGTGGGGCCCGATGATCTCGTACTTGTAGACCTCCTTGTCGCCGACGCCCGGCACGAAGATCTCCCACACGCCGGTGGCGCCGCGCTTGCGCATGACATGGCGCCGCCCGTCCCAGTGGTTGAAGCCGCCGACGACCGAGACGCGCTGCGCGTTCGGGGCCCAGACGGCGAAATGGGTGCCGTCGACGCCCTCGTGGGTCATCACGTGGGCGCCCAGCACCTTCCAGATCCGCTGGTGCGTGCCCTCGCCCAGCAGGTATTCGTCCATCTCGCCGATGACGGGGCCGAAGCGGTAGGCGTCCTGATATTCCCAGTCGTTGCCGTTCCCGTCGCCGCCCCGCAGGACGTAGGGCGCTCCGGCCGGGATGCGGCCGGAAAAGACGCCAAGACCGTCCGAAACGCGGGTCAGCGGATGCGCCTCGCCGTCGACCACCGCCGCAAGCGTCGCCGCGCCGTGGTCCACCGCCGTCAGCACCGCGCTGTCGCCCTTGAGGTGCGGCCCGAGGATCGAGAACGGATCGCCGTGCCGCCCGTCGTGCAGCGCCTGCGCGACGTCCATCGGGATCGCCGGCGCGGCCTCGGCAGGGGCGGCGGCCGCCTTGCGCTTCGGTGCGGCCTTCTCCTTCGCCGCCTTAGGCGCCGCGGGGGCCTTTGCGGGTTTTGCGGGCTTCGCCTCGGTCTTCGCGGCAGTCTTCGCGGCGGGCGCGGCCTTCGCCTTGGCGGGCTTCGCGGGTTTCGGGTCTGCACCCTCCGCGGCCTTGGCCTTGGAGGATGCCCGGGCGGGGCTCTTGGCGGGTGTTTTCGGTGTCTTCATGGTCTATAGCCTAGGTCATTTCGACGTGTTCACAACCGTGTTGGACAGGAACGGAACCCCCGGGCCGCGTTAAAGGTCCGCCGTGACCGACTTCGCCCCCCAGATATCCGCCATGTAGCCCCGGATCGTGCGGTCGGACGAGAACCAGCCGGACCGGGCCGTGTTCATCAGCGCCATCTTCGCCCAGGCCCCGCGATCCGCAAAGGCCGAATCGGCCTCGCGCTGCGCCCGCCAGTAATCGCTGAAATCCGAGGCGACGAGGAAGTAGTCGGCGCCCGAAAGGTTGGCGACGATGCTCTTGAAGCGGTCCCTGTCGCCGCCGCTGAAGGTGCCTTTCGCGATCTCGTCCAGCGCCCGCTTCAGCCGCGGATCAGCCTCGATCGCCTTCGCCGCGTGATCGGTCACCTCGCGCCGCGCCACGACTTCGTCCGCGGTCATGCCGAACAGGAAGAAGTTCTCCGCCCCTACCAGGTCGCGGATCTCGACGTTCGCGCCGTCGAGCGTTCCGACCGTCGGCGCGCCGTTCAGCGCGAACTTCATGTTGCCGGTGCCCGAGGCCTCCTTGCCCGCGGTCGAGATCTGCTCGGACAGGTCGGCGGCGGGGATCAGCCGCTCGGCCAGGGTCACGTTGTAGTTCTCCGGATACACGACCTTCAGGACCTTCGACGTCACCGGATCGGCGTTCACCACCGCGGCCACCGAGTTGATGAGATAGATGATCTCCTTGGCGAAGACATACCCCGGCGCCGCCTTGCCGCCGAAGATCTTCACCCGCGGCGTCCAGTCGGCGTTCGGGTTGCCCTTGATCTCGAGCCACAGCGCGATGGCCTCGAGGATGTTCAGGTGCTGGCGCTTGTATTCGTGGATCCGCTTGATCTGCACGTCGAACATCGCCTCGGGGTCCAGCGCGACGCCGTGGGTCGCCTTGTACCAGTCCGCAAGCTCGGCCTTGTTGTCCCGCTTCGCCGCAGTGTAGCGCTCCATGAAGCCAGCGTCGTCCGCCTGCGCCTCCAGACGGCCGAGCTGCTCCAGGTCGTCCACCCAGGCGGTGCCGATCGTGTCCGAGATCAGCCGCGACAGCCGCGGGTTGGCCGACAAGAGCCAGCGGCGCGGCGTCACGCCGTTGGTCTGGTTGACGATCCGGTTCGGATGCAGCGCGTTCAGGTCCTTGAACACCGTCTCCTTCATCAGCCCCGTGTGCAGCGCCGAGACGCCGTTGACCCGGTTCGCCATGACGAAGGCGAGTTCCCCCATCTTCACCTGGTGCTCGTCGTGCAGGGTCACGGTACGCTTCGGATAGGCCTTGTGGTGCGCGTCGTCGATCTGCTCGATGATCTGCATGTGCCGCGGCAGCAGGTCGCTCATCAGCTCCACGCTCCAGCGCTCCAGCGCCTCGGGCAGCAGGGTGTGGTTGGTGTAGTTCAGGCACTTCTGCGCGCAGGCCATGGCGTCGTCGAAGGCCAGCCCCTTCTCGTCGTGCAGGATCCGCACCAGCTCGGGGCCCGCGATGGCCGGGTGGGTGTCGTTCAGCTGGATCGCCACCTTGTCCGAGAGCTTCGAGATGTCGTCGAACTCGTAGTCGTAGCGGCGGATGATGTCGCGCAGCGAGGCGGCGGTGAAGAAGAACTCCTGCTTCAGGCGCAGCCGCTTGCCCTCGTCCGTGGTGTCGTCGGGATAGAGCACGCGCGAGATGGTGCGCGCCCAGGCCTCGGGCTCGGCCGCGCCGGCGTAATCCCCGGCGTTGAAGCGGTCGAGGTCGAACAGTTTCGTGGACCGCGACTCCCAGAGACGGAGCGTGTTCGCCCAGCGGCCCGCCCAGCCGATGATCGGCGTGTCGTGGGCCTGCGCGATCACCGCCTCGTCGGGGGTCCAGACCGCCGACTTGCCCTTCGTCGCCACCGTGCCGCCGAAGCCGATGGTATAGGCCGACTCGGTGCGCTCGAACTCCCAGACGTGGTCCTGCTGCAGCCAGTCCTCCGGCGCCTCCTTCTGGCGGCCGTCCACGAAGCTCTGCTTGAACAGCCCGTGTTCGTAGCGGATGCCGTAGCCGTAGGCCGGTACGCCCAGCGTCGACAGCGATTCGAGGAAGCAGGCCGCAAGCCGCCCGAGGCCCCCGTTGCCGAGCGCCGCGTCGGGCTCGTCCGCCAGCGCCTCGTCCAGGCTGACCCCGAACTGCTTCAGCGCCCCGTCGGCGAGGTCCATCAGGCCGAGGTTGACGATGGCATCCTCCAGCAGGCGGCCGATCAGGAATTCCATCGACAGGTAGTAGACGCGCTTGTGATGGCCCGCATAGGTGGCGCGGGTCGAGGCGAACCAGGGATCGACGATGTGGTCGCGCACGGTCAGGGACAAGGCGATGCGCCAGTCGGCGATCTGCGCGTGTTCGGGATCCTTGCCCATGGAATACTTCAGGTGGTGGGCGATGGACTCGGCAAACTGGTTCGCGGGCATCGAAGATCCTTTCCTCGCGCGCCCCCGTGGGGACGGGCCGTTAGCGGTAACTCACGCGGTTTATCAGCGAGGTCTCCCCCCTTCTGCAACCGCTTTGAACAGAAGGTTAGCGCGCCATGGCGCAAATCCCACGCCGGTGCCAACAAGATGCCGCAGTGCAGCATCCCCGTCGGCAGCCCGCCGCGCCAGCGGGCGCGGACTGCCGAAGGATCGGGCGGACTGCCCGGCGCCGCGGCGGTCGTGAAACCGGGCGGCTCCGGCCGGTCAGGCCCCCGGCACCGGCGCGTCCTGCCGCATCAGCCCCTCGGCCTTCAGGTCGGCCCAGAGTGCCGCCGGGATCTCCGCCCTCGCCGCGGCAAGGTTGCTCTCCATCTCGGCCACCCCCTGCCCGCCCGGGATCACCGAGACGACGGCCGGATGGCACAGCGGGAAACGGAAGGCGGCATCGACCAGCCGCACCCCGTGCGCCCTGCACACCGCCTCGATCCGCCCGACCCGGTCCAGGATCTCCTGCGGCGCCGGATCGTAGTTGTAGAAGGCACCGGGCTTCGGCCCCGTGGCGAGGATGCCGGAATTGTAGGCGCCGCCGATCACCAGCCCGATCCCCCGCGCGTCGCAGAGCGGCAGGAAGCTCTCCAGCGCCTCCTGCTCCAGCAGCGTGTAGCGGCCCGCCAGCAGGAAGATGTCGAAATCCCCCCGCTCGGCCATCCACTGCGCGCTCTGCCATTCGTTCACACCGGCCCCGAAGGCCGAGATCACGCCCTGGTCCCTGAGCTCCGTCAGCGCGCGATAGCCCCCCGCCATCAGCTCGTCGAGCTTGCCCTGAAGCACCTCCCGGCTGCCGTGGTTGAACACGTCGAGGTCGTGGGCATAGAGGATGTCGACCCGCGACACCCCCAGCCGTTCCAGCGAGAACTCGACCGAGCGCATGACCCCGTCATAGGTGTAGTCGTAGACCTCCTTCCGGTCCGGCACCTCGAACCACTTGCCCACCCCGTCCCGCGTCTCGGGCGTGGCAGGCTTCAGCAGCCGCCCGACCTTGGTCGACAGCACGTATTCGTCCCGCGGCTTGCCCCGCAGCAACCGGTTCAGCCGCACCTCCGACAGACCCATGCCGTAGAGCGGCGCGGTGTCGTAATAGCGCAAACCGCTCTCCCAGGCCTTCTCCAGCACGGCGTCGGCCTCGGCGTCGGAAATCGCCCGGTAGAGGTTGCCGAGGGGGGCGGTGCCGAAGCCGATCTCGGTGAAGGTCAGGCTCTTGCCGGGCAGGCGGGCGAAGGTGCGGGTGGGCAGGGTCATCGTGTCTCCGGGGCTTGTCTTGCGGCGCAAGGGAAACAGGATGACCGCCGCCCTGTCCAGACCCCAGGGTGGTGGAAGGCCATCGCCCGGGCGGGGTGGCTGTAGTAGAGGAAGGCAAGCGGAAGCGGGCCATCGACGGCACGTCCCGCCGGGACGGCGGGGTGTCATGCTGCGGGACGCAGCGGAGCAGGGAACGAAGGACGGCGACATGGCCAGGCGGAAACTCAGCACCGGGTCTATCCCCGGCCACTTCCGGGCGCTGGCGATTCCCGCCGCCATCGGCATGGTCTTCACCACCCTCTACAACGTGGTCGACGTCTATTACGCGGGCAAGCTTTCGACCGACGCGCAGGCGGGCCTGGCCCTGTCGTTCCAGGTGTTCTTCCTCTTCATCGCCCTCGGCTTCGGCCTCTCCACCGCCATGGGCGCCCTCGTCGGCAACGCGCTCGGCGAGGAGTCCGGGGAGGAAGGCGAGATCGCCGCGCAGGGCCTCGCCTTCGCCGCACTGGTCTCGGCCCTCGGGATCTTGGTCGCGTGGTTCGCCGCGCCGCTGCTGATCCGGCTGATCTCCGAACCCGGCGCCTACCGCGACGCGGCGGTGCAGTACCTCCGGCTTTTGATCTTCGCGATCCCCGCCTTCCTCGTCTCCTACGGGGCGAACGGCATCCTTGCCGCCCAAGGCGACACGAAGTCGATGCAATACGCCAACGTCGCCGCCTTCTTCGCCAACCTCGCCCTGAACCCGCTGTTCATCTTCGGCCTCGGCCCATGGGAAGGGATCGGCTTCAACGGCATCGCGCTGTCGACCCTGCTCAGCCAGTCGGGCGTCATGGCCTTCATCCTCTGGCGCGTCTTCCGCTCGGACGCCATGCAGGGGCCGCGCACGTTCCGCCCCATCCCCGCCCGCTTCGCCGAGATTGCGGGCCAGGCCCTGCCCGCGAGCTTCGCCATGATCGTGATGATGATCGCGGGCTTCGTGGTGCAGTATTTCCTCAAGGGCTTCGGCGGCGCCGCCGTCGCCGCCTATGGCGTGTCGCTCCGGATCGAGCAACTGCTGCTGCTGCCCGCCTTCGGGTTGACCAACGCCCTGCTGCCCATCGTCTCGCAGAACTACGGCGCGCGGAACTTCGACCGGGTGCGCGAGGCGGTGCGGTTCTGCTTCGCGGCGGGCGTGGCGCTGATGCTGATGGCCTCCTGCATCCTCTGGTTCGCCGCCGGTCCCGCACTGCGGCTGTTCTCGGCCGACCCCGAGTTGGTGGAGATCGGCAAGGGATACCTCCACGTCGACGGCTTCATCCTGCCGGTCTACGTCCTGCTGTTCTCCATCAATTCGATCCTCCAGGCCTTCAAGCGGCCGGGGCTGACGGTCTGGATCGGCGTCTACCGCCAGGGGATCGGCGTGGCGCTCTTCGTCTGGCTCTGCGTCCGGGTGTTCGACCTCGGCGTGACCGGCGTGTGGTACGGCATCGCCACGGCGGTGGTGACCGGGCTGGTGCTGTCGCTGGTCATCGTCGAGCGGCTCGCCCGGCAGAAGATCGGCGGGCTTTTCACGGGGCCGAGAGAGCCGGAGGGGGTGCCTGGGTGACACCATACGCACCGCTGCAGGGGGCGCGCGGATTGAGAGTGCGGGACCGGGGCGCTGCCGTCTTGCCGAAGGCAAGCTTCGGCAAAACCCCCGGAGTATTTATGACAAAGAAGAAGCAGGGGAGTGCCCCGCCCCGGTGGGGGGCGGGGCGCACAGATCAGGAGATCTTGGTCAGCAGTTCGTCGAGCGACTTCTTCGCGTCGCCGTAGAACATGCGCGTGTTCTCCTTGAAGAACAGCGGGTTCTCGATCCCCGAGTACCCCGTGCCCTGGCCGCGCTTGGAGACGAAGACCTGCTTCGCCTTCCAGCACTCCAGCACCGGCATCCCGGCGATGGGGCTGTTCGGATCGTCCTGGGCGGCCGGGTTTACGATGTCGTTCGAACCGATGACGATGGCCACGTCCGTGTCCGGGAAGTCCTCGTTGATCTCGTCCATCTCCAGCACGATGTCGTAGGGAACCTTCGCCTCGGCCAGGAGCACGTTCATGTGCCCCGGCAGACGCCCCGCCACCGGATGGATCGCGAAGCGCACCTGCTTGCCCTTGGCGCGCAGGCGGCGGGTCAGCTCGGCCACGTTCTGCTGCGCCTGGGCCACCGCCATCCCGTAGCCCGGGATGATGATGACGCTGTCCGCCTCGTCCAGCGCCGAGGCGACACCGTCGGCGTCGATCGCCACCTGCTCTCCCTCGACCTCGGCCGCGGGGCCGCTGGTGCCGCCGAAGCCGCCGAGGATCACCGAGATGAACGACCGGTTCATCGCCTTGCACATGATGTAGGACAGGATCGCGCCCGAGGAGCCCACCAGCGCGCCGACCACGATCAGCAGGTCGTTGCCGAGCGAGAAGCCGATCGCCGCCGCGGCCCAGCCGGAATAGCTGTTCAGCATCGACACGACCACCGGCATGTCCGCGCCGCCGATCCCCATGATCAGGTGATAGCCGATGAAGAGCGCGGCGAGCGTCATCAGGAACAGCGGCAGCAGGCCGCCGGTGTTGAAGTACCAGATCAGGCAGAGCGCCGAGAGCACCGCCGCCCCCGCGTTCAGCATGTGACCGCCCGGCAGCTTCTTGGCCGAGGTGTTCACGCGGCCCGCGAGCTTGCCGTAGGCGATCACCGACCCGGTGAAGGTCACGGCCCCGATGAAGATGCCGAGGAACAGCTCGACCCTGAGGATCGACTGTTCGACCGGCGTCTTGTGGGCCAGCAGCTCGGCGAAGCCGGTCAGCGCCGCGCGCTCGGCCGGGTCCATCGCCAGGACGTGCCCCAGCTCGATATGGGCGTTGTAGCCGACGAAGACCGCCGCGAGGCCGACGAGCGAGTGCATCGCCGCGACAAGCTCGGGCATCTGCGTCATCTGCACCTTGGTCGCCAGCATGTAGCCGATGACCCCGCCCGCCGCGATCAGCACGACCGAAAGCAGCCAGAGGCCGGAGCCCGGGCCGATCAGCGTCGCCGCCACCGCCAGCGCCATGCCGACGATGCCGTACCAGACGGCGCGCTTGGCGCTTTCCTGCCCCGAGAGGCCGCCGAGGCTGAGGATGAAGAGGATGGCCGCGACCACATAGGCCGCCGTGGTGAATCCGTATTCCATGGTCCCTGCCCCGCCTTACGATTTCTGGAACATGGCGAGCATGCGCCGTGTCACGAGGAAGCCGCCGAAGATGTTGATTCCGGTCATGAAGACGGCGAGCGCCGACAGGATCACCACCGGCACCGATCCCGAGCCGATCTGCATCAGCGCGCCCAGCACGATGATCGAGGAGATCGCGTTGGTCACCGCCATCAGCGGCGTGTGCAGCGAATGGGCGACGCCCCAGATCACCTGGAAACCGATGAACACCGACAGCACGAAGACGATGAAGTGCTGCATGAAGCTGGCGGGCGCGACGAGCCCGAGCGCCAGCAGCAGCACGCCGCCCACGGCGAGCAGCGTGACCTGGTTCTTCGTCTGCGCCTTGAAGGCCGCGACCTCGGCCGCGCGCTTCTCTTCCGGGGTCTGCTCCTTCGCCTTCGGCTTCGGCTTCGCCGCGGCGATGGCGGCGACCTTCGGCGGCGGCGGCGGGAAGGTGATCTCGCCCGCGTGGGTCACGGTGGCCCCGCGGATCACGTCATCCTCCATGTTGTGCCTGATCCTGCCGTCCTTGTCGGGCGTCAGGTCCGTCATCATGTGGCGGATGTTCGTGGCGTAGAGGGTCGAGGACTGGGCGGCCATCCGGCTCGGGAAATCTGTGTAGCCGATGATCGTCACGCCGTTGTCGGTGACGATCCGCTCGTCCACCTTCGTCAGCTTGCAGTTGCCCCCCCGCTCGGCCGCGAGGTCGATGATGACCGAGCCGGGCTTCATCGCCTCGACCATGTCGGGCGTCCAGAGCTCGGGCGCTTCGCGGTTCGGGATCAGCGCGGTGCAGATCACGATGTCCATGTCCGGCGCGAGCTCACGGAACTTCTCGAGCTGCTTCTCGCGGAACTCGGGGGAGGACGGCGCGGCATAGCCGCCGGTGGCCGAACTGTCCTGCGAGGATTCCTCGAAGTCGAGGAACACGAACTCGGCCCCCATGGACTCGATCTGCTCCGAGACCTCGGGGCGCACGTCGAAGGCATAGGTCATCGCGCCGAGCGAGGTCGCCGTGCCGATCGCGGCAAGGCCCGCGACGCCCGCACCGATCACCAGCACCTTCGCGGGCGGCACCTTGCCCGCGGCCGTCACCTGCCCGGTGAAGAAGCGGCCGAAGTTGTTGCCGGCCTCGATCACCGCGCGGTAGCCCGCGATGTTGGCCATGGACGACAGCGCGTCCATCTTCTGCGCGCGGCTGATCCGCGGCACCATGTCCATCGCGATGACGGAGGCACCGGTGTCCTTCGCCTTCTCCAGCAGCTCCTTGTTGGCGCCGGGATAGAAGAACGAGATCAGCAGCTGCCCCTCGCGCAGGCGTCCCACCTCCTCGTCCGTGGGCGGGCGCACCTTGGCCACGACATCGGCGGCGGCCCAGAGCGCGACGGCATCCGCCACCACCTCCACGTCCGCATCCCTGTAGGCGTCGTCGGTGAACCCGGCCTCGAGGCCGGCCCCGGACTGCACCACGCAGGAATGGCCCAGCTTGGCCAGCATCCTTGCGCTGTCCGGGGTCATTGCCACCCGGCGCTCGCCCGGCAGCACTTCACTCGGCGATCCGATCTTCATTCAGCTATCCCTCCTAAACCGCTGTGCCTACGCAGGAAGCGCAGTGCGGATCACTTCTTTTTCTTCAGTTCCTCGACCGACTGGGCGATCTGCCCCTTCATCGCGTTGTAGGCCTGCTCGTTCGCCTCGCGCGTCGCGTCGGCCAGCTTCTTCATCATCACCAGGGCCTCTTCCACCGCCTCGTTCATCGCGGCGGTCTTGGCCTTCAGCGTCTCGGGGCCGGCGGCGTCCTCGGCCCATTCGTACTGCTGGCGCACGGCCATGGTCATCTGGCCGAACACCTCCATCTGCTTGTCCAGCATGTCCTTGTAAGCGGCGGCGGCGGACTTGTTCGCCTCGGTCAGCGCCTCGAAATTGCGCTGGTTGGCCTTGATGATGCCCTCCATGTCGAAGGCGCTCGCCTGCTGGGGCTGGAACATCTGGAACATGTTCTGCGGCTGGAACATGCGGCCCATCTCCGCAGGGTCGAAGGCGTTCATCCACTGGCTCATGTCGAAGGGGTTCTTGCCGGCCATGTCGTGTCTCCGCGTTTAGGGGTCATCCCGCGCACCCTCAAGGCACGCATCCTGCGCCAGCGTAACGGCGCGGGACCGGATTGGGGAGGAAAAATGTTGCGCGGCCGCATCCCGGCAAGGCATCCGAAGGTCGCACCGGCAGTTTCCGCGGTGCGGCCGGGGGGACGCGGGGGGCCGGAGGTCCCCCGCCCCCGCCGGGACGGCGCCGCGGTCAGCCGCGCTTCTTCGGCGGCATCAGGTCGGTGATCGTGCCCTCGAACATCTCGGCGGCGAAGTTCACCGTCTCCGACAGCGTCGGGTGCGGGTGGATCGTGTGGCCCAAGTCCACCGCATCCGCCCCCATCTCGATCGCCAGTGCCACCTCGGCGATCAGGTCGCCCGCGTTGGTGCCCACGATCGCGGCGCCGATCACCCGGTCGTCGTCGGGGTTGAACAGGAGCTTCGTGATCCCCTCCGACCGCCCGTTCGACAGCGACCGCCCGGAAGCGGCCCAGGGGAACACGCCCTTGGCGTACTTGATCCCCTTCGCCTTGGCCTCGTTCTCGGTCACGCCCGCCCAGGCGACCTCGGGGTCGGTATAGGCGACCGAGGGGATCACCCGCGCATCGAAATGCCGCTTGTGACCCGCGCAGACCTCGGCCGCGACCTTGCCCTCGTGCACCGCCTTGTGCGCCAGCATCGGCTGGCCCACCACGTCGCCGATGGCGAAGATGTGCGGCTGCCCGGTGCGCTGCTGGTCGTCGACGGCGATGAAGCCGCGCTCGTCCACGGCGACCCCCGCCTTCTCGGCGTCGATCAGCTTGCCGTTCGGGCGGCGCCCGACCGAGACCAGCACCTTGTCGAAGGTGTCCTCGAAGCTCTCGCCCTTCTCGTCCTCGAAGGTGACCTTCAGCCCCTTCTTGCCCGCCTCCATGGCCGTGACCTTGGTCTTCAGCAGGATCTTCTCGTAGCGTTTCGAGATCCGGCTATGCAGCGGCTTCACGATGTCCTTGTCGCAGCCGGGAATGATCTGGTCCATCAGCTCGACGATGGTGATCTTCGACCCCAGCGCCTCGTAGACCGTCGCCATCTCCAGCCCGATGATCCCGCCGCCGAGCACCAGCATCCGCTTCGGGATGTCGGCAAGCTCCAGCGCCCCGGTGGAATCCACCACGCGCGGGTCGTCGTGCGGGATGAACGGCAGCTTCACCGGCTCGGACCCCGCGGCGATGATGCACTGGTCGAAGCTGACGGTCCTGGTCCCGTCGTCGGTCTCGACGGCGATCATGTTCGGCCCCGTGAACTTGCCGTAGCCCTGCACGGTCTTGACCTTGCGCCCCTTGGCAAGTCCGCCGAGGCCCCCTGTGAGCTGCTTCACGACCCCGTCCTTCCAGCCGCGCAGCTTGTCGAGGTCCACCTTGGGCCTGGAGAAGGATATGCCGTGCTCGCCCATCTCCTCGGCCTCGGTGATGGTCTTGGCCGCGTGCAGCAGCGCCTTCGACGGGATGCAGCCGACGTTCAGGCAGACCCCGCCCAGCGAGGAGTACCGCTCGATCAGGATCACCGACTTGCCGAGGTCCGCCGCGCGGAACGCCGCGGTGTATCCGCCGGGGCCCGAGCCCAGCACCACCACCTCGGCATGCATGTCGCCCTTTCCGGAGGCGCTGCCGGTCGGCTGCACCGACTTCGGTGCGCCCTCGGCATCCGCCCCGCGCCCGCCGTAGCCGCCGACGCTGCCGCCGGTCTCGCCGCCGCCGGACTGGGCCTTCGCCGCCTCGCCGGAGGAGTCCTTCTTCGGCGCATCGCCGCTTTCTGCCCCTTCGAACACCATGATCACGGTGCCCTCCGAGACCTTGTCGCCTTCCTTCACCTTGATCTCGCTCACCTTTCCGGCGGCGGGCGATGGCACTTCCATCGTCGCCTTGTCGGACTCCAGCTCGATCAGCGGGTCTTCCTTCTTCACCTCGTCACCCACCGACACCAGGATGGTGATGACGGGCACGTCCTTGAAGTCGCCTATGTCGGGAACCTTGATATCCATGGTTGCCCCCTTACAGCATCAGCCGCCGGGCATCGCCCAGCAGGTATTTCAGGTGCGCGCAGAACCGCGCCGCCAGCGCCCCGTCCACCGCGCGGTGGTCATAGCTCAGCGACATCGGCAGCATGTTGCGCGGAACGAACTCCGACCCGTTCCAGACCGGCGCCATCTTGCTGCGCGTCAGGCCCAGGATCGCCACCTCGGGCGCGTTGACGATCGGGGTGAAGGACGTGCCCCCGATCCCGCCCAGCGACGAGATGGTGAAGGTCGCGCCTTGCATGTCGGGCCCCTTCAGCTTGCCTTCCCGCGCCTGCGCCGACAGGTCGCCCAACTCCTTCGAGATCTCGACGATCCCCTTGCGGTCGGCGTCCTTGATGACCGGCACCATCAGCCCGTTCGGCGTGTCGGCGGCGAAGCCGATGTTGTAGAAGTCCTTCCTGATCAGCTTGTCGCCGTCGGGGTGGATCGACGAGTTGAACTCCCAGTGCTTCTTCAGGGCCGAAACGCTGGCCTTCACGATGAACGACAGCAGCGTCACGCGATAGCCGTCCTGCTTCGCCTCGGTGTCCAGCTCCTTGCGGTACTGGTCCAGCTCGGTGATGTCGGCTTCCTCGTTATGGGTGACGTGGGGGATGTTCAGCCAGGACCGGTGCAGCGCGGGGCCGGAAATCTTCTTGATCCGGCTCATCTCGACGTTCTCGACGGGGCCGAACTTCGAGAAGTCGACCGCCGGGATCGGCGGAATGCCCATGCCGCCCTGCGCCGCGCCGCCGCCGGCCGCCGCCGCGGGGGCCGAGGTGGACTTGAAGAAGTTCGTCACGTCGTCGCGCAGGATCCGGCCCTTCCGACCCGATCCGTTGATCTTCGCCAGATCGACGCCGAGGTTCCGCGCGAAGGCCCTGACGGAGGGCGAGGCATGGGCCTTGCTGAACCCGGTGTCCGTGACCGAGGCGGGCGCTTCGGCGGCGGCAGGCTGCGCGGGCTTCGGCGCTTCGGGTGCCTTTTCGGCCTTCGCCTCCTGCTTCGTTTCCTCCTTGGTCTCGCCACCGGAGGAATTGCCCGAGGCATCGCCGCCGCCCTCGCCTTCCAGCACGAGGATCAGGTCGCCTTCCGACACCTTGTCGCCTTCGGAAACCTTGATCTCCTTCACCTTCCCGGCAGCGGAGGACGGCACCTCCATCGTCGCCTTGTCGGACTCCAGCTCGATCAGCGGATCCTCCTTGGCCACGGTGTCGCCCACCGAGACCAGCACGGTCACGACCGGCACATCCTTGAAATCGCCGATGTCGGGCACTTTGACGTCTGTGGTCATGTCTCTCTCCTGATCTTCGGCTTACACCAAGCGGGGGTTCGGCTTGTCGCCGTCGATGTCGTATTTCTTCAAGGCGCTCTCCATCTCCTCGCGGCTCACCGCCTTCAGCTTGTAAAGCTCGGTCATGGCCGCCGCGGCGATGTGGTTCGCGTCCACCTCGAAGAAGCGGCGCAGGTTCACCCGGCTGTCCGAGCGCCCGAACCCGTCGGTGCCGAGGATCGTCATCGGCTGCTCGACGAAGGCGCGCACCTGCTCGCCGTAGTTCTTCATGTAGTCGGTGGCGATCACGATCGGCCCCTTCGCGCCCTTCAGCGTCTCGGTGATGTAGGGCACCTTCGGCTCGGACAGCGGGTTCAGCCGGTTCCAGCGCGCGCAGTCCTGCCCGTTGCGGGCCAGCTCGTTGAAGCTGGTGGCCGACCAGATGTCCGAGGTCACGCCGAAGTCCTCCTTCAGCATCGCCGCCGCCTTCATGGCCTGCACGAGGATCGTCCCGGAACCCATGAGGTTCACGTGCTTTTTCCCCGGCTTCTTCTCGCGCGAAACGGCATAGAGCCCCTTGATGATCCCCTCCTCGGCGCCCATCGGCATCTCGGGGTGCCTGTAGTTCTCGTTCATCAGGGTGAGGTAGAAATAGACGTCCTCCTGGTCGCCGTACATCCGCTGCATCCCGTGCTGCACGATCACCGCCACCTCATAGCTGAAGGTCGGATCGTAGCTGATGCAGTTCGGGATGGTCGAGGCGAGGATGTGCGAATGCCCGTCCTCGTGCTGCAAGCCTTCCCCGTTCAGCGTCGTCCGCCCGGCGGTGCCGCCCAGCATGAAGCCCCGCGCACGGCTGTCCCCCGCGGCCCAGGCCAGGTCGCCGATCCGCTGGAAGCCGAACATCGAATAGTAGATGTAGAACGGGATCATCGGCACGCCGTGGTTGGAATACGAGGTCGCCGCCGCGATCCAGTCGGCCATGGCGCCGGCCTCGTTGATCCCCTCCTGAAGCACCTGCCCGTCCGTGCTCTCCTTGTAGAACATCATCTGGTCGGCGTCCTCGGGGGTATAGTTCTGCCCGAGCGGGTTATAGATCCCCACCGAGCGGAACAGCCCCTCCATCCCGAAGGTGCGGGACTCGTCCGGCACGATCGGCACGATGTTCTTGCCGATCTTCTTGTCCCGCAGCAGCGTCGTCAGGATCCGCACGAACGCCATTGTGGTGGAAATCTCCCGGTCGCCGGTCGATTCGAGCTGCTGCTTGAACGCCTCCAGCGGCGGGATCTCGAGGCTGGGCGCCCCGGTGAACCGCTTCGGAAACTCTCCGCCCAGCGCCTTGCGCTTGTCGGCCAGGTAAGCCTTCTGCGCGTTGTTCAGCTTGATCAGCGGCGCCTTCGGCAGGTCCTCGTCCGAGACCGGGATCTCGAAACGGTCGCGCATGGCGCGCAGCTGCTCCTCGTTGACCTTCTTCTGCTGGTGGGTGGTGTTCTGCCCCTCCCCAGCCTTGCCCATGCCGAAGCCCTTCACGGTCTTCACCAGAAGGCAGGTCGGCTGGCCCTTCACCTCGGTCGCCCGCTTGAACGCGGTATAGACCTTCTGCGGATCGTGACCGCCCCGGCGCAGCGACCAGATGTCGTCGTCGCTCCAGTCCTCGACCAGCGCGGCGGTTTCCGGGTACTTGCCGAAGAAGTGCTTGCGGATATAGGCGCCGTCCTTCGACTTGAAGGTCTGGTAGTCGCCGTCCACCGTCTCGTCCATCAGCTGGCGCAGACGGCCCGTGGTGTCCATCTCCAGCAGCTCGTCCCAGCCGCGGCCCCAGAGCACCTTCAGCACTTCCCAGCCCGCGCCCCGGAACTCGCCCTCCAGCTCCTGCACGATCTTCGAGTTGCCGCGCACCGGCCCGTCAAGCCGCTGGAGGTTGCAGTTGACCACGAAGATCAGGTTGTCGAGCTTCTCGCGCGCCGCCAGCGCGATGGCGCCGAGGCTCTCCGGCTCGTCCATCTCGCCGTCGCCGAGGAACACCCAGACCTTGCGGTCCGCCGCGTCGATCAGGCCGCGGTTGTGCATGTATTTCATGAACCGCGCCTGGTAGATCGCCATCAGGGGCCCGAGGCCCATGGAGACGGTCGGGAACTGCCAGTAATCCGGCATCAGCCAGGGGTGCGGATAGGACGACAGCCCCGAGCCGCCGACTTCCGAGCGGAAGTTGGCCATCTGCTCTTCCGAGAACCGGCCCTCCATGAACGAGCGCGCGTAGATGCCCGGCACCACGTGGCCCTGGAAGAACACGAGGTCGCCGCCGTGCATCGCCGACTTCGCCCGCCAGAAGTGGTTCAGGCCGATGTCGTACATGCAGGCGGAGGACGCGAAGGACGCGATGTGCCCGCCGTATTCCGAGCTTTCCTTGTTGCGCCGCACCACCGTCGCCATGGCGTTCCAGCGGTTGATCCGGCGGATCCGCCGTTCCATCTCCATGTCGCCCGGGATCTCCAGCAGATCGTCGGCGGGGATCGTGTTCTGGTAGGGCGTGGTGGCCGAGAACGGCAGGGTCGCCCCGGCGGCCCGCGCCTGCTGCACCGCCTTGTCCAGAAGGAAATGCGCCCGGTCGGCGCCGTCGCGGGCGATCACGTCCTCGATCGCCTCCTGCCATTCCTGGGATTCGATCGGGTCGATATCAGGAGTGCCGTCTTTCATGTGTCATCTTCCTCTTGTGGAATGGCGCGCCATGTCGGGGTCGCGCCGGAGGCACCTGCGGGGCGCCTCCGGCGGCAGAGCTTTCAGCAGGAAAAACCCAAGCGCCCGCCGTCAGACGACGAACTGCGCCCCGTTGGCGCTGATCGTGCTGCCCGAGATGAAGCCCGCGTCGTCGGAGGCCAGGAAGACCACGCAGCGCGCGATCTCTTCCGGCTCGCCCAGGCGTCCCACGGGGATCAGCGGGATGATCTTCTCGTTCAGCACCTTCTCGTCGATGGCCTTGACCATCTCGGTGGCGATGTAGCCCGGGCAGATCGCGTTGACGGTGATCCCCGCCCGCGCCCCTTCCTGGGCCAGCGCCTTGGTGAAGCCCAGATCGCCGGCCTTGGCGGCGGAATAGTTCGCCTGTCCCGCCTGCCCCTTCTGGCCGTTGATCGAGCTGATGGTGATGACCCGGCCGAACTTGCGCTCGCGCATGCCGGGCCAGATCGGATGGGTCATGTTGAAGACGCCCGAGAGGTTGGTGTCGATCACCTCGCGCCACTGCTCGGGCGTCATGCGGTGGAACATCGCGTCGCGGGTGATCCCGGCGTTGTTCACCAGCACCTCGACCGGGCCGAGATCGGCCTCGACCTCAGCGATGCCGGCCTTGCAGGCCTCGTAATCGGCGACCGACCACTTGTAGGTCTTGATCCCCGTCTCGTCGGAAAACTTCTTCGCCGCCTCGTCGTTGCCGGCATAATTCGCGGCCACGGAATATCCCGCGTCCTTCAACGCGACAGAGATGGCGGCGCCGATGCCGCGGCTGCCTCCGGTGACCAGTGCAACACGTCCCATGATTGTCTCCTCCCGTCGTTTCGACTTGTTCTTGCCCGCGCGGCTTCCTTAGGGGAAGCAGGCCGCGCTGTCCTCTGCGCAATCGGCATTGCCGCTATGCGTCCATGTAGGCGCTCCCCCACCTCCGTCCACGCCGCGCCGCAGCAGCCTTGCGGCCAAGAAGTGCAGCAGTTTCACAGGGCTATGGAACACAGGTCAGCCGCGACTGGCAAGGGCGGATCGGGACGGCCCTTTCCTTGGCACGTCCCTCCGCCTATAGACCGGACGACCGTTCCGACCGGAGGCCCCATGCGCGACGCCCGCATTACCCGCACCACGAAGGAGACCGAGATCACCGCCGAGGTGAGGCTCGACGGCACCGGCACCTGTTCGTCCTCGACCGGGGTCGGCTTCTTCGACCACATGATCGACCAGCTGGCCCGCCATTCGCTGATCGACATCTCCCTGAACGCAAAGGGCGATCTGCACATCGACGACCACCACACGGTGGAGGATTGCGGCATCGCCCTCGGCCAGGCGCTGGCCAGGGCGCTTGGCGACAAGCGGGGTATCCGCCGCTATGGCAGCTTCGCGCTCGCCATGGACGACGCGCAGGTGGCCTGCGCGCTGGATCTCTCGGGACGGCCCTTCCTGGTGTGGAACGTCGACTTTCCGACGGCGAAGATCGGCACCTTCGATACCGAACTTATGCGCGAGTTCTTCCAGGCGCTTTCCACCCACGGCGGAATCACCCTGCACATGGACCGCGTCCACGGCTTCAACAGCCACCACATCGCCGAGGCCGCCTTCAAGGCCTGCGCCCGCGCGCTGCGGCAGGCGGTGGAGCCCGATCCGCGGATGGCGGGCGAGCTGCCCTCGACAAAGGGCGCGCTCTGACCATGCTGACGGTCCTGATCGACTACGACTCGGGCAACCTCCACTCGGCCGAGAAGGCGTTCCAGCGAATGGCGCGCGAGGTGGACGCGGGCGAGGTCATCGTCTCGTCCCGCCCCGAGGACGTGGCTCGCGCCGACCGCGTGGTGCTGCCGGGCGACGGCGCCTTCCCCGCCTGCTCGGCCGCGCTGATGCAGGACCACGCCGCGCTCCACGCCGCGCTGATCGAGGCGGTCGAGGTCAGGGGCCGCCCGTTCCTCGGCATCTGCGTCGGGATGCAGCTGATGGCGCTGAAGGGATACGAATACGCCGAGACGCCCGGCCTCGGCTGGATCGACGGCGAGGTGGTGCCGATCGACCCGGGTCACGGCCTGAAGGTGCCGCACATGGGCTGGAACGACCTCGTCATCGACCGCCCCCACCCGGTGCTCGACGGCATCGCGACGGGGGAGCACGCCTATTTCGTCCACTCCTTCCACATGGAAATGGGCGACCCGGCCCAGCGGATCGCCCATTGCAACTACGGCACCGAGGTCACCGCGGTCGTCGCCCGCGGGAACCGTGTCGGCACCCAGTTCCACCCGGAAAAGAGCCAGGCCGCGGGGCTGCGCCTGATCGCCAACTTCCTGCGCTGGCGTCCCTGAGCCGACCCCCTAGCCCTTGGCGAAGGCGACCAGATCGTGGCTCAACTGCCCGGCATGGGTGGCCGTGACCGCGTGGGGCCCGCCCTCGTAGGTCTTGAGCGTGGCGCCCTTCACCATCTCCGACGCGCGCTTGCCGGAAATCTCGAACGGCACGATCTTGTCGCCCGTGCCGTGGACGACCAGCGTCGGCACGTCGAAGGCCGCCATGTCGCCCCTCAGGTCGGTCTTCGCGAAGGCGTCGATGCAGTCCAGCGTCGCCTTCGGGCTGGCCATCATCGCCATCGACCACATCCAGTGCCGCGCCGCCTCGCTGGTGCCGCCGTCCTTCGTGCCCTGCCCCACGAAATCGTTGAAGAACTCCTTCAGGAAACCCGCGCGGTCCGTCCTGACCCCCTTCTTCATCCCCTCGAACACCTCGTCGGGAACGCCGTCCGGGTTGTCCTTCTGCCCCATGAAGGGGGCGATGGAGGACACCAGCACCGCCTTCGCGATGCGGTTGCTGCCGTGGCGCGACATGTACCGCGCCACCTCGCCGCCACCCATGGAGAAGCCCGCGAGTGTCACGTCGCGCAGGTCCAGCCCGCCGATCACCGCGGCCAGGTCGTCGGCCATGGTGTCGTAGTCGTAGCCCTTGAACGGCTGGTCCGAGCGCCCGAACCCCCGCCGGTCGTAGGACACGACGCGGAATCCGGCCTCGGCCAGGCTCAGCGCCTGGTGCTCCCAGCTGTCGGCGTTCAGCGGCCAGCCGTGGATCAGCACCACGGGCCGCCCGCTGCCCCAGTCCTTGACGTGTAGGCCGGTTCCGTCACTGCTTGTGATCCTCGGCATCTCTATCTCCTGATTTATCCAGGAGACAAACCCGATGCCGCAGACACTTGTTCCTGCGACCCTACTGAACCCGGGTCCAGGTCTGCGACTTGCAGATCAGCCCGCCCGCCACGCAGCCCTTCAGTGCCATGGTGTTGCCCGACAGCGAGATCTTCCCGAGATAGACCTTGTTGTTGGAGGGCCGCCAGACCTGCCCCTCGTACTTGCCGTTCCCCTTCGGCGTCATCGACCGCACGATCTGCTTGCCGAGATTCGGCGACTTGTACTCCTTCCCGTCCTTGAAGGTGCGCTGGATCGTGCCGCAGAAATTCGCCCCGCAAGGCACGATCTTCACCAGCGCCACGGCGCCGTCGTCGGGCTGGGTCTGCCATGTGCCCTCGACCGGATCAGCAGAGGCGATGCCCGCGACGGCGGCGAAGGCGGCGGCGATAAGAAGCGGTTTCATGTGGTCTCCTCCCTTGAAACTTGCCCGCATCCAAGCGCCACGCCGCCGCCGCGCAAAGCCTGACGTGGGGTCGCCCCGGCCCATGACGCGGCGTCGCAGCCGTCTTGAGCTTGGCCGCGCCCCGGTGCAGAAGGCCCCCGACAAACGGAAAGGCAGCCCCATGATCCTCTACCCCGCCATCGACCTGAAGGACGGCCAGTGCGTGCGCCTGCTGAAGGGCGAGATGGACAAGGCCACCGTCTTCGGCGACGACCCGGCGGCCCAGGCGCTGGCCTTCCAGGAGGCGGGCTGCCAGTGGCTGCACCTCGTCGACCTCAACGGCGCCTTCGCGGGGGCGCCCGTGAACGGCGCGGCGGTCGAGGCGATCCTTGGGGCGGTGAACGTCCCCGCCCAGCTCGGCGGCGGCATCCGCGACATGGCCACCATCGAGGCCTGGCTCGACAAGGGCCTCGCCCGCGTCATCCTCGGCACCGTCGCCGTGGAAAACCCCGACCTCGTCCGCGAAGCCGCCCGCGCCTTCCAGGGCAAGGTCGCAGTGGGGATCGACGCAAGGAAGGGCCGCGTCGCCACCAAGGGCTGGGCGACGGAGACCGACGTGATGGTGACGGATCTGGCCAAAAGCTTCGAGGACGCGGGCGTCGCCGCGATCATCTACACCGACATCGACCGCGACGGCGCCATGGCCGGGCCGAACATCGAGGCGACCGAGGCGCTGGCCCGCGCCGTCACGATCCCCGTCATCGCCTCAGGCGGCGTCTCCTCCATGGCCGACCTCACGGCGCTCCGCGACACCGGCGTGATCGCCGGCGCCATCTCGGGCCGCGCGCTCTATGACGGGGCCATCGACCTCGCCACGGCGCTGAAGGCCCTCGGCTAGGCGCTCAGGTGCCGCCCGCCACGGCGGTGCTGAACTTCTCCAGCACGTTTTCCATCGTGTCGATGGCGCCCGCGTCCTGGCTCACGCCGAGGCCGTCGAAGGTGTCGTTCACGTCCTCGTAGGCCACCCAGGTCTGACCGTCGGGGTCGGCGTAGACGAGGATCTTCAGCGGCAGGAACAGCCCCGCCTGCGGGTCCATCTGCATCACCGGCGTGCCGAGCTTGGGATTGCCGAAAATCAGCAGCTGGCTCTCTCCCAGCTCCATCCCGGCGTCGGTCGCGCCCTTGCCGTGATCCACGGTGGCAAAGACGGTCGCCCCCGCCTCCTCCACCGCGTCCTTCAGGCGCGCCATCGCGTCGGCCACGCTGCCGTTCGCCATCCGTTGGTTGATGTCGGCCAGCGCCGGTCCGGCAAGGGCAAGGGAAAGCGCGGCGGCGGTCAGGGTCTTCAGGGTCATCGGATCCTCCGTTTGCGGTTCCGGCCCAACGTCCCTTCCCGCCGCATGTTCCCCACTGGCCTCGCCGCCGCTTTGCCCCTAGAACGGCAGCGCACCGGAACGGACGCGAAAGCCATGCTGAAAACCCGCATCATCCCCTGCCTCGACGTCGCCGAGGGCCGCGTCGTCAAGGGCGTGAACTTCGTCGACCTGATCGACGCGGGCGACCCGGTGGAGGCCGCCATCGCCTACGACGCGGCCGGGGCGGACGAGCTCTGCTTCCTCGACATCATGGCGACCGAGGACAACCGCGACACCATGTTCGACCTCGTCACCCGCACCGCCGAACACTGCTTCATGCCGCTGACCGTCGGCGGCGGCGTGCGCACCCCCGAGGATGTCAGGAAGCTGCTGCTGGCCGGCGCCGACAAGGTGTCGTTCAACTCCGCCGCCGTCGCCGATCCCGACGTGGTGGCCCGCGCGGCCGAACGGTTCGGCTCGCAATGCATCGTCGTCGCCATCGACGCCAAGACCGTGGCCGACGGCAGGTGGGAGATCTTCACCTACGGCGGCCGCCGCCCTACCGGCATCGACGCGGTGGCGTTCGCCCGCACCGTCGCCGCGAAAGGGGCCGGGGAAATCCTGCTCACCTCCATGGACCGCGACGGCACCCGCGCCGGGTTCAACATCCCGCTGACCCGCGCCATCTCCGACGCCGTGACGATCCCGGTCATCGCCTCGGGCGGCGTCGGCACGCTGGACCACCTCGTCGCGGGGGTTACGGAAGGCGGCGCCAGCGCCGTCCTCGCCGCCTCGATCTTCCACTTCGGCGACTTCACCATCGGCGAAGCCAAGGCCCACATGGCCGCCGCGGGCATCCCGATGAGGCTCTCGTGACCCGTCCGGGACCCCTTCAACGGTCTGCGCCCCGTGCAGACGGGAGTCATACGCGAGTCATACGTCGATCATACGCCGATTTCCCGTGCTCCGGAGGCCTTGCCCTATGACCGCCCTCGCCCGCCTCGCCGCCACCATCGAGTCCCGCAGGGACGCCGACCCCGACACCTCGTGGACCGCGAAACTCTTCGCGAAAGGCCCCGAGAAATGCGCCGAGAAGTTCGGGGAAGAGGCCGTCGAGGCGATCATCGAAGCGGTGAAGGGCGACCGCGACCGCCTCACCTCCGAAGCCGCGGACGTCCTCTATCACCTCCTCGTCATGCTCGCCGCCCGCGGCGTCACCCTTGCCGATGTCGAGGCCGAACTCGCCCGCCGCGAAGGCACCTCGGGCATCGCGGAAAAGGCCCGCCGCTGAGCGGGCCTCACGGCTTTTTTCCGCCTTTTCAGACCCTTGTCAGGCCGCCTTCGGCTCCAGCTCCACCGACCAGAGCTCGCTGTCGGCGCTGTCCATCAGTCGCACGGTCATCACGCCGGTCGCCCCGGAAATGTCCACCTTGCCGAAGAACTGCATCCCGTCCGAGGGCGGCAGGTTCGCCTGCCCCTCGCCCGGATGCTTCGCGAACCGCACCTCCGGCCCGAAGGTGTTGTCGTACTCCGAAGGCCCGAAGGTCCCCGCGTGCAGCGGCCCCGAAACGAACTCCCAGAACGGCTCGAAATCCTGGAACTGCGCCCGCTCGGGCGAATAGTGATGCGCCGCGGTATAATGCACATCCGCCGTCAGCCAAACGGTATTCGCGATCCCCGCCGCCCTGACGAACGACAGCACCGCCGCAATATCCCTCTCCCGCCCCAGCACCGGCCCGTCACCGTTCGAGCCGTTCTCCATCGCCGTGTCGCCGTCCTTGACCATCATCCCGATCGGCATGTCCGAGGCGATGACCTTCCACAGCGCGGTCGAATTCACCATCTCGCGCTTCAGCCAGGCCAGCTGTTCGGGTCCCAGGAACGGCGTCCCCTCGGCCTCGGTGTTGGCCGTGTTGTCGCCGCGATAGGTGCGAAGGTCGATCACGAAGATGTCGAGCAGCGGGCCGTAGGAGACCTTGCGGTAGACCCGCATCGGCTCGGCCAGGGTCTGGCGGGTCGGCATCATCTCGTGGAACGCCCGCGCGGCGCGGGCGGAAAGGGTCTGCATCGACTTGACGGTATAGCGGTCGTCGGCGGCCAGCACCTCGTTCGGGTACCAGTTGTTCGTCACCTCGTGGTCGTCCCACTGGGCGATCATCGGCACCGCGGCGTTGAACGCCTGCACGTTCCGGTCGGACCAGTTGTAAAGGTGCTGGCCCCGGAACTCGTCCAGCGTCTCGGCCACCTTCCTCTTCGCGGGCGTCACGACGTTCTTCCAGATCGTGCCATCGGCCAGCTCGACCTCCTCCTTCATCGGCCCGTCGGCATAGACGGTATCGCCCGAGTGCAGGAAGAAGTCGGGCGCGTGCTTCAGCATCGTCGCATAGGTGGTCATCCCGCCACGGCTTTCGTCGATGCCCCAGCCCTGCCCGGCGGTGTCGCCGGACCAGACGAAGCTGACGTCGCGGCGCGCCATCGGCGCGGTGCGGAAGCGGCCGGTCAGCGGCTCGGACAGGGTGCCGTCGGCGAGATCCGCCATGGTCACGCGGTAGAAGATGTCCTGATCGGCAGGCAGCCCCTCCAGCGCCAGCTTGCCCGCGAAATCGGTGGGCGTGCCGACGGCGAGCGCGGGGACGGCGCGGGCGTCGGCCATGCTTTCGGTGGTCGCCCACTCGACCAGCATCTTCGCCTCGCGGTCGGCGCGGGCCCAGATCACGGCGCCGTCGCGGGTCATGTCGCCGGACATCACCCCGTGGGCCATGACGGGACGCGCGGCCGCGCGCGACAGGGACGGCATGGCGAGGGAGGCGCCGAGGGCGGCGGTGCCCAGAAGGGTCTGGCGGCGGGTGAAGGTCAGGCGTGGCATCGGAAATCCTCCGGAACGGGCTGCGGTTGCGCCGCGGACCCTGCCCCGCCAAGGTAACGGCCATGTCACCCCGCGATGACGGGCGCACGATGCTTTTGTGACAGCGCCGCCGGGCAGTGCGGAAGCCCACACTACACGGAGTTGCGCAGGATTTCTCGCAGGATCGAAGACGCCTCTGGAAATCGCGACGACTTATGCATATTATTGAATGTGTAAACCGGACGAGTCGTCCCGCCGGTTCCCTGTCCCGCCTCCGGGCGGCGCGGGGATCAGTGCGGCGGGGAGGCAAAGGGCGTGCGGAGCGCCGCAGGAACGAGGAGCATCCATGAGCTATCCCATCGACATGAGCGTACATCCCGACGTCTCGGGCCACTTCGACGAGGCGACGAACACGATCAGCTACATCGTGAAGGATCCCGGCTCGAACCACTGCGCGATCATCGACAGCGTGATGGACATCGACTATGCCGCCGGCCGCATCACCTACGACCACGCCGACCGGCTGATCGCCGAGGTCGAGTCGCGCGGCCTGACGCTCGACTGGATCATCGAGACCCACGTCCACGCCGATCACCTCTCGGCCGCGCCCTACATCCAGCAGAAGCTGGGCGGCAAGATCGGTGTCGGCGACAAGATCCTGGTGGTGCAGGAGACCTTCGGCAAGATCTTCAACGAAGGCACCGAGTTCCAGCGCGACGGCAGCCAGTTCGACGCGTTGTTCAAGGACGGCGACACCTACATGATCGGCGGGATGCAGGCCTTCGCGATCTTCACCCCGGGCCACACGCCCGCCTGCATGGTCCACGTCATCGGCGACGCGGCCTTCGTCGGCGACACGCTGTTCATGCCCGACGGCGGCTCGGCCCGGGCCGATTTCCCCGGCGGCGACGCGGGCACGCTTTACGACTCGATCCAGAAGATCCTGGCCCTGCCCGACGAGATGCGCCTGTTCATGTGCCACGACTACGGCCCAAACGGCCGGGACATCAGGTGGGAGACCACGGTGGGCGAGGAGAAGGCGCACAACATCCATGTCGGCGGCGGCAGGACGCGGGAGGAGTTCGTGAAGTTCCGCACCGAGCGCGACGCGACGCTGTCCATGCCGAAGCTCATCATCCCCTCCCTGCAGGTGAACATGCGCGCGGGCGAGGTGCCGACCGACAAGGACGGCAGGCCGATGCTGAAGGTGCCGCTGAACGGCCTCTGACGACCAGCGGCCCCGCATGAGGGGTCCACCCCGAAGCGGACGGATCCACACCAAGACCCACCGCGCGCAGCCGGCCGGCCTGCGCGCCCCTGACGAAGCACCCCGAAGATGCGCCGCCTCCAGACCTACCTCCCGATCCTCCAGTGGGCCCGCAGCTATGACCGGGCCGCTTTTTCCGACGACGCGATCGCCGCCGTGATCGTGACGATCATGCTGATCCCGCAGTCGCTGGCCTATGCCCTGCTCGCCGGGATGCCGCCCGAGGCGGGACTCTATGCCTCGATCGTGCCGATCATCCTCTACGCCGTCTTCGGCACCAGCCGGGCGCTGGCGGTCGGGCCCGTTGCGGTGGTGTCGCTGATGACCGCCGCCGCGCTCGGGCAGGTGGCGCAGCAAGGCACCGCGGGCTATGCCGCGGCGGCGCTGACCCTTGCCGCGCTCTCGGGCGCGATCCTCGTGGCGCTCGGGCTGCTCAGGCTCGGCTTTCTCGCCAACTTCCTGTCGCACCCGGTGATCGCGGGGTTCATCGCCGCCTCGGGCCTGTTGATCGCGGTCAGCCAGCTGCCCCACATCCTCGGGATCCGCGGCGGCGGCGACACGCTGTTCGAAATGCTGCACGGCCTTGCCACCCACCTGCCCGAGACCAACCCGATCACGCTGGTCATCGGCGTCTCGGTCACCGGCTTCCTGTTCTGGACGCGGCGCGGGCTGAAGCCGCTGCTGCGCCGCCTCGGCCTCGGCCCGCGCGCGGCCGACATCGCGGCCAAGGCGGGGCCGGTGGCGGCGGTGCTGGTCTCCACGCTCGCGGTCCGGGTGCTCGGGCTCGACGCGCGGGGCGTCGCGGTGGTCGGCGACGTGCCGCAGAGCCTGCCGCCCCTGACCTTCCCCGATCTCTCCCCCGCGCTTCTAGGGCAGCTCTTCCTCCCCGCGCTGCTGATCTCGGTCATCGGCTTCGTCGAATCGATCTCGGTCGCCCAGACCCTCGCCGCGAAGAAGCGCGAGAGGGTCAGCCCGGACCAGGAGCTGATCGGCCTCGGCGCAGCGAACCTCGGCGCGGCCTTCACCGGCGGCTTTCCCGTCACCGGCGGCTTCTCGCGGTCGGTCGTGAACTTCGACGCCGGGGCGCGCACCCCGGCGGCCGGGGCCTTCACCGCGCTCGGCCTCGCCATCGCGGCGCTGGCGCTGACCCCGGCGATCCACTTCCTGCCCAAGGCGACTCTCGCGGCGACGATCATCGTCGCGGTGCTGAGCCTCGTCGACCTGTCGATCCTGCGCCGCGCCTGGACCTATTCGAAGGCCGATTTCCTCGCGGTCGCCGCGACGATCCTCGTCACCCTCGGCTTCGGGGTCGAACGGGGGGTGTCCAGCGGCGTCGCCGTGTCGATCCTGCTCTACCTCCTGCGCACCTCGCGCCCCCACATCGCCGAGGTCGGCCGCATCCCGGGCAGCGAGCATTTCCGCAACATCCACCGCCACAGCGTCGAGACCGACCCGGGCATCGTCAGCCTCCGGGTCGACGAAAGCCTGTATTTCGCCAACGCCCGGTATCTCGAGACCTACGTGCTGGACCGCGTCGCCGGCGATCCCGACGTGCGCCACGTCATCCTGCAATGCTCGGCGGTGAACGAGATCGACATGAGCGCGCTCGAATCCCTCGAGGCGATCAACACCCGCCTGGCCGAAAGCGGCACCCGGCTGCACCTGTCCGAGGTGAAGGGCCCGGTGATGGACCGCCTGAAGCGGGCGCATTTCCTCGACGCCCTCACCGGGCAGGTGTTCCTGTCGCAGCACGAGGCGGTCGCCGCGCTGGCGCCCTCCTCGGCCCGCCCGCCCCGTCCCGTCCCCGCCGCCGTCTGATCCTGAAGGAAAGGCAAGAGCCATGCTTCCCGTCACCCCAACCGACTTCACCCCCTGGGCCTCGCTCGGCGGCGGCATCCTGATCGGGCTGTCCGCCGTGATGGTGATGGCCCTTTTCGGGCGCATCGCCGGCATCGTCGGCATCACCCAGGGCGCCGTCACCGCCGCCGACCGCGACTGGCGGATCGCGTTCATCGCCGGGCTGATCGGCGCGCCGCTGCTGTGGCTTCTGGCCAGCGGCAGCTTTCCGGCACAGACCGTCAGCGGCAACCTGCCGATGATGGCGCTCGCCGGGCTGCTCGTCGGCACCGGCACCGCCCTCGGGTCGGGCTGCACCTCGGGCCACGGGGTCTGCGGGCTGGCGCGGCTCTCGCCCCGCTCGCTGGCGGCGGTGGCGACCTTCATGGCCTGCGCCGCGCTCACCGTCTTCGTGCTGCGCCACGTTGCAGGGGGGGCCGCCTGATGCGCCCGATCCTCGGCTTCCTCGCGGGCCTCGTCTTCGGCCTCGGCCTGATCCTGTCGGGCATGTCGAACCCGGCGAAGGTCCTGAACTTCCTCGACATCTTCGGCGCCTGGGATCCCAGCCTCGCCTTCGTCATGGGCGGCGCCGTGGTCACCACCTTCCTCGGCTACCGGCTGGCCTGGCGCCGCCCCGCGCCGGTGCTGCTGCCCGACTTCGACATCCCCAGGCGCGGCGCCATCGACACGCCGCTTCTGGCGGGCGCGGCGCTGTTCGGCATCGGCTGGGGCCTCGGCGGCTTCTGCCCCGGACCGGCGTGGACCGCCCTGCCCCTCGCCGCGCCCGGCACGCTGGTCTTCATTCCCGCGATGCTTGCCGGGATCTGGGCCGGCCGCCGTCTCAAGTCCTCGCCTGCGCCCGCCCTGCGGTCCTGACGAAGCCCGCGCGCGCCGAGGGAGAAGGTCGCCCGATACCGCCCCTCATCCGGCGGATGGTGTCGCGGACGGACTGCGCACCGTCGCGCGGTCCGCAAGACGCGGGGCGATCCGCCGGGTGACCGCCTCCGCCTCCGGATCGAGGACGGAGCGCGCGGCCAGCCGCCCGATCGCGCTCTTGTCGATCCAGATCGAGGTGAGAGGCGGGACCGAGAACCGTGCCTCTTCCATGTCGTCGCAACCGATGACCGACAGGTCCCGGCCCGCCCGCAGGCCGGCCTGGGCTGCCGCGGCAAGCACGCCGAAGGCGATCAGGTCGCTGAAGCAGGCAAAGCCGACCGGCCCGGACGACTCGCGCAGAAGTCGCGCCGCCGTGGCATGGCCGAAGGCCCGCGAGGTCGGGCCGTGATGGATGCCGGGGACGTGCCCGGCCCTCTCCATGACGTTGCGGAATCCCGCCTCCCGCGCCCGCGCCGTGCTGCTGTCGTGTCCTCCGCCAAGCCAGTGATACGTTTCATGGGCCCCGGCCAGAAGCCGCTCGGCCATGAGTTGCCCCGCCGCGAAATCGTCGTTGCCGAACTGCGGGCAGGCCACATCCTCGAGGCTGCGCGAAAACAGGACCGTCGGAAAAGGCGCGCGGCCCGTCGTGGGAAGCACCACGCGCAGATCCTCGGGCGTGGTGCCGCGCGCGGGACAGATCAGCAGCCCCCCGGCCCCCTGGGAGATCGCGGCCTCCAGGAAGCGGGCCTGCCGCTCGGGATCCTCGCGCGAGACGCCGAGATAGGGCATCCGTCCCGACTGCTGCAACTCGTCCTCGATATGGGTCAGGAACTCGTTGAAGATCGGGTTCGAAAGGTCGTTCAGGCACACCGCGACGATGTCGCTGCGCTGCGTGCGCAGGGCCGAGGCGGCACGGTTGGGCACATAGCCAAGCCGCTTTGCCGCCGCGCGGATCCGCTCCGCCGTCTCTTCCGACACCCGCGCCTCGCCCCGCAACGCCAGCGAAACGGCCGAGACCGAGACGCCCACTGCGTCGGCGATATCGCGCAGATTGGCCCGCCTGCTCATGTCCCTACCCATTGGCTGATGCGGAAGTGTAGCGGGTGAAGGCGTTTAGTCAATCGATTGACATACAGCATTCGACCCTTTATCCCCGAATCCGAAGACAACTTCGTTCTGGGAGGAACCTCATGCGATCTGCACTCAAACTCGCGGCCACGACCGCGCTCGTCACCCTGTCGGCCGGTGCCGCGCTGGCACAGGACGCCGCCTGCGACTGGAAGCCCGAGCGTGCCGTGACCTACATCGTGCCCTGGGGCGCGGGCGGCGGCACCGATGCGAACTCCCGCATGCTGGCCTCCATGCTCGAGGCGAAATGGGGCACGCCCTTCAACGTCGTGAACCGCACCGGCGGCAACGGCGTGACCGGCCACAGCGCCATCGTCAACGCCGATCCCGACGGCTACACCATCGGCGCCGTGACGGTCGAGATCGACACGATGCACTGGATCGGACTGACCGACATCACCTACAAGGACGTCACCTTCCTCGGCATGGTCGACATCGTCCCGGCCAGCGTTCTCGTGAAGGCCGACAGCGAATTCCAGGATCTCCAGTCCCTGCTCGACCATGCGCGCGAGAACCCGGGCGACCTGACCGCTTCCGGCACCTCGCTCGGCGGCATCTGGCACCTCGCGCTGGCCGGCATGCTGAACGCCGAGGGCCTGCCCCCCGACGCGATCCGCTGGATCCCGTCCCAGGGCGCGGCCCCGGCCCTGCAGGAGCTGATCGCCGGCGGCGTCGACGTCGCCACTCCGGCGCTGTCCGAAGGCAAGGGCCTGATCGAATCGGGCGACGTCCGCGCGCTCGCCTACATGCACGACTCGGCCAACTCGGCCCTTCCCGATGTTCCGCTGACCTCGGAAACGCTCGACTCCGGCTGGACCCTCGCCGCCTTCATCACCGCGGGCGGACCGGCAGGCATGGACGAAAACATCGCCTGTTCCTACTCCAAGGCGATGGAAGAGATCTTCGCCTCCGACGAATGGGCCGAGTTCAAGAAGAACCGCGGTGCGGACGTGGTCCAGATGCCGCGCGACGAGATCGAGCCCTTCGTCGCCAAGACGGACGAGGACCTGGGCGCCGTGATCAAGGCCGTCGGCCTCGCCGCGCAGTAAGGCGCGCCTGTCATGGATGGCGGAAGAGAGCTTCTGACCGGCGGCGTCCTGATGGTCGGGGGGGTGGCGATGTTCGTCACCGCCCTCGGCTTTCCCGTCATCCCGGCCATGGCCTACGGACCCGGTCTGTTTCCCAAGATCGTGGCCGTGGGCCTCTTCCTCTCCGGCGCGGGGATCGCGACGGAGGGGATCGTAGGCCGCGGCGCGGCATTGAAGGAGCGGCTGGAGGTCCTGCCGATCCTGCTGCTGGCCGCCCTGATCGTGGCCTTCATCCTGGCCCTGCCCTGGCTCGGCTTCCACATCGCGGGCACCCTGGTGCTGATCGGGGCCATCCTGATCTTCCGCGGCTCCTGGCTGACCGCGATCGTCTTCGCGCCGATCGCGACGGTGCTGGTCCACATGCTGTTCTACAACGTCCTGCGCGTCCCGCTGCCCTGGGGCCTGCTCCTTCCGATCGCGTGGTGACACCATGGACATAGCCGCCCTTCTTGCCGCGGTCTTCGACCCGCAGATCCTGCTGACCATCCTGATCGCCACGCTCTACGGCTCCTTCGTCGGCGCCATGCCCGGCCTGACCGCGACCATGGCCGTCGCGCTGCTGGTGCCCTTCACCTATTTCATGGATCCGGTGCAGGCCGTGGCCGCCATCGTGGCGACCACCACCACCGCCATCTTCGCGGGCGACATCTCGGGCGCGCTGCTGAGGATGCCCGGCACGCCCGCCTCCGCCGCCTATGTCGAGGACAGCTATGCCCTTGCCCGCGGCGGCGAGGCGCGCACGACCCTGTTCGTCTCTCTGTTCAGCGCCTGCATCGGCGGGGTGGTGGGCGTGCTGATCCTTGCCACGGCGACACCGCTGCTGGCCGCCATCGCCTCCAACTTCTCCTCGGACGAGGCGTTCTGGCTCGCTACCCTCGGCCTCAGCTGCGCCGTGCTCGTCGGCGGGCCCTCGGTGCCGCGGAACTTCGCGAGCCTGTTCATCGGCCTCGCCATCGCCACCGTGGGCATCGACGTCGCCGTCGGCCATCCCCGCTTCACCTTCGGGCTCCAGGACCTCTACGGCGGGATCAGCTTCATCCCCGCCATGATCGGCCTCTTCGCCATCTCCGAACTCTTGCGCGAGGCGGGGACGCGCCCCGACCTCTCCCTCGGCAAGCTCGTCATCGAACCCCTCGGCACCGCGATCCGCAACGCCACGCGTCGCATGCGCGCCAACT
Organism: Oceaniglobus roseus; assembly: GCF_002869745.1. Lineage (GTDB taxonomy): Bacteria > Pseudomonadota > Alphaproteobacteria > Rhodobacterales > Rhodobacteraceae > Oceaniglobus > Oceaniglobus roseus. The sequence continues at coordinate 6,058 of NZ_PNOS01000003.1, read as the reverse complement.
GGCGCGGCATCGGCCGCTCCAGCGTCGGCGGCACCCTGATCGGCGCCTTGCCCGGCGCGGGCGCGGACATCGCCGCATGGATCGCCTACGCCGTCGCCCGCCGCGTCTCGAAAACGCCCGAGAAGTTCGGCACCGGCCATTACGAGGGCATCGTGAACGCGGGCGCCGCGAACAACGCAGGCGTGGCCGGCGCCTGGACGCCGGCCCTGGTCTTCGGCATCCCCGGCGACAGCGTCACCGCCATCGCCATCGGCGTCATGCTGATGAAGGGGCTGACGCCGGGGCCGAACATCTTCGAATCCGACGGGCTGCTGATCCAGACGCTGTTCGGCGCCTTCCTGCTGGCCAATATCGTCATGCTCTTCACCGGCGGCCTGGCCGTCGCGGTCGCCTCCTGGATCCTGCGGGTGCCCCGCGCGATCCTGATGCCGAGCGTCCTGCTCCTCTCCATGGTCGGCGCCTTCGCCATCGACGGCTCCGTCACCTCGCTCTGGATCACGCTGGTCCTCGGCGTGCTCGGCTTCGCCATGGTCCGCGCCGACATCCCGATCGCCCCCGCCGTGCTTGGCGTCGTGCTGGGCGAAGTGGTGGAGGACAATTTCATGGTCTCGATGATGAAGGCCCAGGGCGACCTGACCGGCTTCTTCAGCCGCACGCCTGCCGCGGTGCTCGGGACCATCACGCTGATCGTCTGGGCCGCCCTCCTGTGGCGCTCCGGCCGCGAACTGGTGCGGGCGTTCCGCACCGACGATACTGCAAGGAATGCAAATCCATGAAGAACAACGTGAAAAGACGGATCCTCGCCGGCGAGACGGTGACGGCGGCCTGGCTTGAACTCGGCTCGCCCGACGTGGCCGAGATCCTCGTGCGCTCGGGCTGGGACGTGGTCCTGATCGATTGCGAGCACGGGGTCGCCGGGCTGGAGAAGGGTCTCGACCTGATCCGCGCCGTCGAGGCCGCGGGCGGCGACGCGATCCTGCGGGTGCCCGACGCGCAGGAGGCGACGCTGAAGCGCGCGCTCGACCGCGGCGCCCGCTCGCTCGTCGTGCCGATGATCAACTCGGTCGAACAGGCCCGCGCCGTGGCGCAGGCCTGCCGCTATGCCCCCATGGGCCGCCGCGGCTATGCGGCGCCCATCGTGCGCGCCTCGGGCTTCGGCGAATGGACCACCTACGCCAGGGAGGCGAACGAGGAGGTGATGATCGCAATCCAGATCGAGCACCGCGACGCCCTGCCCCACGTCGCCGCCTTCGCCGGGATCGAGGGAATCGACATGGGCTTCGTCGGCCCGAACGACCTTGCCGCCTCCATGGGCCACCTCGAAGCGCTCGAGGCCCCCGAGGTGCTGAAGGCGATCGAGAAGGTCGAGTCCGATGCCCGCGCCGCAGGCTTCCTCCTTGGCACCATCGAGGGCGCCCGGGATTCGGCGGGCCTGCGCGATGCAGGCTACCGCCTCGTCGTCGGCCCCAACGACGTGCACCTCCTTGCCCGCGCGGCCGCCGCCGCCGCGAAGAAGCGCGACGCCGCCCTCGGCCATGACCGGAGCGCCGAACGCACGGTCGCCTGACGCCCTCGGCGGCCAACGCCCTGACAAGCTCCGCCCCGGCCGGTCCAGCACCTGCCGGGGTTCGCGTTTTCGGGGAGACCAGTCCCCGCGCGTCCGGCGCCGTCAGCCGCACCTGCCGGACAGCAAAGAGCACGGCGAAACTGCAGGGCTATCGGAACGCATTCCAGCCCGGGGCGTCGGCGGACTGCTGCGCGACGGGTCCCGGGTACCCGGCAGGTCGCCCGAAACCGCCCCGCAGATCGCTCTGCGGGGCGGTGCGCCGATCCTGACTGGGACGGGATCAGAAGATCGCGATGTTGTCGACCAGGATCTGTTCGTTGATCACGCCGTTGACGGTCAGGATGTCGCCGCCACCGAAGTCGAACACCGTGTTGCCGAACAAGACGCTGGCATAGGTGTCGACCACCTGCTGCGCGGTGAGACCGCCGCCCCAGAGGTTGTCGTTGAGACTGAGGATGTCGTCGGCATCGCTGAAGTCCGTCACGGTGTCGCGTTCGTAGTTGCGCGCGTAGACGAAGGTGTCGGTCTGGAACCCGCCCGTGAGCGTGTCGTCTCCGCCCCCGCCAAGCAGCGTGTCGTCGCCGTTGCGCCCCAGCAGCGTGTCATTTCCGGCCCCGCCGACGAGGTTGTCGTTGTTGCCGCCGCCGTCGAGCAGATCGCGCTGCGCACCGCCGTTCAGGACATCGTTGCCGAAGTCGCCGCGCAGGGTGTCGTTGTTGTCGCCACCGAACAGCGTGTCGTCGTTGCCGCCGCCATCCAGGCTGTCGTTGCCGACCCCGCCGGACAGGACGTCGTTGCCGACGTTGCCGAGCAGAGTGTCGGCCTGTTCGTCGCCTTCCAGGGTGTCGTTGCCGCCGCCCCCGTCCAGGAAATCGAATCCGAACGAGCCGGCGAGGCGGTCGTCACCGCCGCCGCCCAGCAGGGTGTCGTTGCCCCCTGCCCCGAGCACCAGGTCCGCGCCGTCGCCGCCGTCGAGACTGTCGGAGCCGCTGCCGCCGTCCAGCGTGTCGGCGTCGTTGCCGCCGTTGAGGCTGTCGTTGTTGCCGCCGCCGACGAGAGAGTCGTTGCCGATCCCGCCGAAGAGGAAATCGTTGCCCTGCTGGCCGAGCAGCGTGTCGCGACCATCGCCGCCGACGAGGGTGTCGGAGCCATTGAAGCCTTCGAGAAGGTCGTTGCCCGTGCCGCCGTCGATGCTGTCGGCATCGAGGCCCCCGTTCAACGTGTCGTTGCCGACGCCGCCGAACAGGACATCGTTGCCATTCTGACCAAGCACCAGATCATTGCCGAAGCTGCCGTCCAGCGTGTCGGCCTGGTCGCCGCCGCGCAGTTCGTCCGCGCCTCCGCCGCCATTCAGGCTGTCGAACCCGTCGCTGCCGTTCAGCGTGTCATTCCCCGCGTAGCCGAAGGCGGTGTCGTTGCCGGCACCGCCGCCAAGCAGGTTCGCCCCGCTGCCACCGAAGATGGCGTCGTTGCCACCGTCGCCGTTGATCGTGTCGTCCCCGTCACCCGCCTGCAGCAGGTCGTCGCCGTTGCCGCCGTTGATCAGGTCGGACCCGTCGTTGCCCGCCAGCGTGTCGTTGCCGCCGAAGCCGAACATGGTGTCGTCGCCCGCGGAACCTTCCAGCGAGTCGGGCCCGCCGGTGCCGCGGATCGTGCCGTCGTCCTCGTTCAGCAGTACGGCGGTGCCGGTGTTGTCGGCGGTGCCGTTGGCGATCCCGATCGCCGGGGTCACGGTGAGGGTGAAGGTCTCGTCTGGTTCGATGAACTGGTCGCCGAGGATCGTGACCGAGACCGAGGCCACGGTCTGCGCCGGCGCGAAGGTGATCGAACCGCTGGCCGCGACGTAGTCCTCTCCCGCGATCGCCGTGCCGTCCGCCGTGGCATAATTCAGCGTGATCGGCGTCGCCGAGGGTTCGGAGAGGCGCACCTCGAACACCGCGAGTTTCGACCCGATATCGGGCTCGAAGATCACGGGGTCGGAGACGAAGAGCCCCCGGTCCTCGGTCGCTCCATCGTCGTCGAGCAGGACCCCGGTGGCCGTGAGCGTGCTCTCGCCTCCGGCGAGAACCGCGTTGACCGGGTCGGACAGCTCCAGCGTGAAGTTCCGGTCGTCCTTGTCCGTGTTGTCCGAGGAGTTCGCGATCGAGATGGTGGCCACGGTCTGGCCTGCGGGAATCTGGAGCACTCCGGAGTTCGAGGAGAAGTCGGTCCCCGGAAGGGCCGAACCGTCGGCGACGGTGCGCCAGTCGACGAAGACGTCGGCAAGCGAAGGCTCGGAGAGCACGACGAGGAAGTCCACGGTTTCGCCCTCGTCCCCTTCCGCCGCGACGAGCGAAATCACCGGCAGGCCTGTGGCCGTGTCGTCGTCGATCAGGGTTGCCACGCCGCCTGCATCCGCGACTCCATTCGCGATGCCGGTCGTCGGGGCGGCGATCAGCGAAAAGGTCTCCGCCACCTCGGAGATCGTGTCGCCCACGATCTCGACGCTCACGGACGCCACCGTCTGTCCGGCCGCGAAGACGACCGATCCGGAGGTGGAAACATAGTCCCCCCCTGCCGTGGCAGTGCCGTCGGCGGTGGCATAGTCGATGGTGAGCGCGGTGGCGGAGGGTTCGGACAGGCGCAGTTCGAACACCGCGAACTTCGTTCCGTCGCCCTCCAGGATCACCGGGTCGGACACGAACAGCGCCCGGTCCTCTGTGGCGCCGTCGTTGTCCAGCAACACGCCGGTGGCGGTCAGCACGAGTTCGCCCCCCGCCAGGACGCCGTTCACCGGGTCCGACAGCTCCAGCGTGAAGTTGCGGTCGTCGTCGTCGGTGTTGTCGGAGAAGTTGGCGACCGAGATGGTCGCGACCGTCTGGCCCGCGAGAATGGTCAGCGTGCCGAAGGCGCCGTCATAGTCCCCGTCGCTGAGGCCCGACCCGTCCTGCACCGTGCGCCAGGACACCGTGACGTCGGCCAGGGAAGGCTGGGACAGCACGACCCGGAACTCCACGCCCTCCCCTTCGTCCCCTTCCGCCGCGACGAGGGAGATCACCGGCAGGCCGGTCGTGGTGTCGTCGTCGACAAGGGTCGCCAACCCGGTGGAGTCGGCAACGCCGTTGGCGATTGAAACGGTGGGGTTCACCACCAGGGAGAATGTCTCGGCCACCTCCGAGACGGTATCCCCGATGATCTCGACGGTCACGGAAGCGACGGTCTGACCGGCCGCGAAGGTGACCGAGCCGCTGGTGGCGACATAATCCTCGTCAGCCGTGGCCGTGCCGTCCGCCGTTGCGTAGGCGAAGGTAAGGTCACCGGTCGCCGGTTCGGACAGGCGCAGTTCGAACACCGCGAACTTCGTTCCGTCGCCCTCCAGGATCACCGGGTCGGACACGAACAGCGCCCGGTCCTCGGTGGCGCCGTCGTTGTCCAGCAACACGCCGGTGGCGGTCAGCACGGGTTCGCCCCCCGCCAGGACGCCGCTCACCGGGTCCGACAGTTCCAGCGTGAAGTTGCGGTCGTCGTCGTCGGTGTTGTCGGAGAAGTTGGCGACCGAGATGGTCGCGACCGTCTGGCCCGCGAGAATGGTCAGCGTGTTGATTTCCAGTGAGAAGTGACCCGGTTTTTCCATCGAGAGTTGACCCGCCTGGTGGTTATGTTCTGCGGATCAGGATGGGGTCAAGGCATGTGCTTGCTCCTTCCGTTTGCGGCCCGCGGCAGCTGAGCTGGCCTTGAAGCGGAAGCTGTCGTTTCCAGTCTCCAGGATGTGGCAGCGATGGGTGAGCCGGTCGAGCAGCGCGGTGGTCATCTTGGCGTCGCCGAAGACGGTGGCCCACTCGCTGAAGCTGAGGTTGGTGGTGATGGCGACGCTGGTGTGCTCATAGAGCTTGCTCAGGAGATGGAAGAGCATCGCACCGCCTGAGGCGCTGAAGGGCAGATAGCCGAGTTCGTCGAGGATCACGAGGTCCATGCGCATGAGGCCGTCAGCGATCTGGCCGGTCTTGCCCCTGGCCTTCTCCTGCTCGAGGGCGTTGACGAGTTCCACGGTGGAGAAGAAGCGGACCCGCTTGCGATGATGCGACGGCCTGGATGCCGAGAGCGGTGGCGATGTGGGTCTTGCCGGTGCCCGGACCGCCGATCAGGACGACGTTGTGGGCGCCGTCGAGGAACTCGCAGCGGTGGAGCTGGCGAACCAGGGCCTCGTTGACCTCGCTGGCGGCGAAGTCGAAGCCGGAGAGGTCCTTGCAGGCCGGGAAGCGGGCCGCCTTCATGTGATAGGCGATGGAGCGCACCTCGCGCTCGGCGACCTCGGCCTTCAGGAGCTGGGAGAGCATCGGAACGGCACTGTCGAAGGCCGGAGCACCCTGTTCGATGAGGTCGCTGACGGGTCACGCCGGAGGCGTGCCTTCGGCACGACGCCATGCCGTGCAGCTTCAGGCTGCGGAGCATGATGACGATGGCGGCGCTGGCGGGATCATGACGCATGGCGGTTCTCCGCACTGCGGCGCT
>NZ_PNOS01000029.1 GCF_002869745.1 Oceaniglobus roseus | reverse complement strand
TGAGCGCTTCGTTATAGGCCGGCCAGTTCCTGGTTCTGTAGGTCGGGGGTGTGTGTCTGCTCATGCTGACCAGCTACCACGCTGGATTCACGAGATGAATCCCTCACGGGATTTGTGCAACAGAGCCAATTGAAGGTCGTAGAGCATCTTCCCGACTGACTTGATGTAGCCGCGATGTTTGGCGCGGGTCTCGGCGCGGATACGCGGAATGCGGGCATCCAGCGCGGCCTTTTCCCGATCGGCTTCGGTTGCATTGGCGTCCAAAGCAAGCAGCTCCAAGGCTTCCTTCTCAAGGCGTTCCTCTTCAGCTTCGAGATCCTCGATCAACGCCCTGAATCCGAATTCCGAGACGAATTTCGTCTTCCCCTTGGAATGCTGAAAGGGCAGCTCGGGCAGGAACTTCAGGGCGTCGCGGATGTGATCCCGATTTGCGTCTTCGAACGGGACATCTCCGACGAACTCCACCCAGAATTTTTCCGCGACATTCGCCTCGCTGCCACTGTTGGACGTCCATTTCTTGCCGGCATCGGCATCGCCGGTCTGCTCCAGGGAGAAGTCGTCTCCGTATCCGGCCATCTTGAGCTCCTTCATGAGCTTGATCCCCTCGAGAAGCGTGATGCCCCGGGGCTTTGTGAGAACGACTTCCCGCGTTTCGGGCGAGAGGTCCCGCAGGTCGATGTTCTTCAGGAGCGGTGGGCGCAGCTTGATCCGGAACGCGGTGTCGTCATCCTTGGCCGCGGTGTCCGGGGACGCGTCCCCGGCCGCGGGCTGGGACGTTGCCGGTGCCCCCGGCACTGTGGCCGCATTCGCGGCCGGGGCTGCGGCCGAGTCGACCGGCGCCTGAAGAGGAGCAGCCGCCTCCGTTGCCGGCTGTGGCGTGGAAGCTGCCGTCATGGGCGGCACGGCGATGGAGGTCGCGGCTGATGCGGCTGCTGCCGTGTTGGGCAGAGCGGGGGCGGACGATCGGGAGGCAGCCACGGGCAGGGCGGCAGCGGGGGAGGCTGACCGGCTCGCCATGACCGACCGGAAGATCGGCGTCACGTCCTCGTAGGTTCCGACCTCGCGCCGTTCCCGTTCGCGGGACACGTCCAGCATGATCCGCAGGGCTTCGACGGCGAGCGCGCGCCAGCCTGAGCTGGTCTCGTCGAGAGTCACGCCGAACTGCCTCGCCATCTCACGCAGGGGATCCGTGACCGGAGTCCGGTCACCGAGCGCCAGGGCCCGGCGCAGCATGTCCTGGGTTGCACGCTCGGTCTGCGCCGCGAAATTCGCCGCCGCCTCGGAACGCGGGTCGGCCGACGCCCGCAGGGCTTCGTGGGCGGCGATCTGGCAGCGCGCCAATTCGGTCAGCAATGTCACGTGCTCGGGGCTCAGATGATCCACCGGTCTCTCCGTCGTCAGCGCGACGGCCAGGTCCGTGAGCGCCGTGAGGGCGCGGACGCGGCATGTCGCTTCGGAGAGGACGTCGGTCCGAAGGCTGAGACAGATGGCCGAACTTTGACCAGGGTTCGATATCTCGACCCAGGCCTTCGGCAGACGGCGCCGGAAGAAGTAGCCCGACGGGCGTTTTTCGAGGTGTGGTGTGTGTGCGACTCCAGCCATGGCAGGTGCTCCGAAAACAGTTCCAGGGCATCCGGGAGTCGCGGTGGTGCACCGGTTCGGGCACGGGTTTGTGCAACAATTTGTGCACGTGCACAGGTGGCTCCGACTCTGGTCGGAGGTCACCTCGTGGGAAACCCAATGAAACAAGGCGTTTCGCCTATATCTGGGGGATTTTGGCTCCGGCGGCAGGGATCGAACCTGCGACCAATTGATTAACAGTCAACTGCTCTACCGCTGAGCTACGCCGGACCATGGCGCGGGTCATAACAACAGCCGCCGGTGGCGTCCAGAGGGTTTTGTCAGAAATTCGGGGACAGGGCGAAAACCGCGTCTGCGCTCAGGGCCGGCGCGGCCGTGACCCGCTTTTGCTCATGGAGATCAACGAGATGGGCGAGGACGTTGCGCAGGGCGGCAGGGTGGAGGGCGGCGGGAATGTCGGCGTAGAGGCGACGGGTCAGGGTCGCCGCGGCGGCCGGGCCCTCGGCGAGGGCGGCGAGGATCTGCGCCTCGCGCCCGCGCCGGTGGGCGACCAGCGCGGCGAGCCGGGCGGCAGGATCGGACACGGCGGGTCCGTGGCCCGGCAGGTACAGCCGGTCGCCCCGCCCCGAGAGCCGGTCGCAGGAGGCCATGAAGGCGGCGGCATCGCCGTCCGGCGGCGAGATCAGCGAGGTCGACCAGGCCATGACGTGATCGCCGGTGAAGAGCAGGTCGCCGAAGGCGAAGCACATGTGGTTCGCCATGTGCCCCGGCGTGTGCAGCGCCGCGATCCGCCAGCCGGCCCCCGCGATCACCGCGCCGTCCGCAAGGCTCTCCGTCGGTGCGAAGGCGGCGTCCACCCCCTCGCCCCCTCCGGCAAGCCCCTCCGCCGCCAGCGCCGCCATCACCGGACGCCGCCCCGCGGTGGCGGGTCCGAAGGCGAGGACGGGGGCGCCCGTCTCGGCCGCGAGCGGCGCGGCGAGGGGCGAATGGTCGAGATGGGCGTGGGTGACGAGGATGTGGGTGACACGCTCCCCCGCCAGCGCCGCGCGCAGCGCCGCGGCATGGGCCATGTCGAGGGGGCCGGGGTCGATCAGCGCCACCTCCCCCTGCCCCACGACATAGGTGTTGGTGCCGCGGAAGGTCATCGGCGAGGGGTTGGGCGCGAGGATCCGGCGCACGCCCGGGGCCACCGTCTCGGGGCGGCCGGGCACGGGATCGAAGGCGGCGGGGTCAAATTGGTGTGCAGGCGCCATGGCCCCTTTCTTGCCGTCGCCGCGCGCGATAGCAAGCGGGATGACCTTCGCCTGGCTCAAGCGCTATGTCCCGCGGTCGCTCTATGGACGGGCGGCGCTGATCCTGCTGACGCCGATCATCACGCTGCAGCTGGTGCTGACGATCATGTTCGTCCAGCGCCACTACGAGGACGTGACGGTGCAGATGACCCGCGCCGTGGCGCTGGAGCTGGCCTATATCCAGCGCCGGGTCGACGCGGCGGCGGCCGAGGGGCGCGACCCGGAGGAGGTGCGCCGCCTGGCGCGCGCGCTGCGCCTCACCCTGACCCTGCCCGACCCCGACGCGCCGATGGCGGACCGCCGCCGCTTCTTCGATCTCGCGGGGCGCAAGGTGATCGACACCCTGCACGAGAACCTGAGGGGATTGTCCGGGGCCGACCTGATCCGCTCGGACAGCCACGCGGTGGTCGGGTTCGAGACCGGGCTCGGGCCGATGAGCGTCGGCATCCCCCGCTCGCTCGTCTCGGCCTCGAACCCGCACCAGCTCCTGGTGCTGACGGGCGGGGTCAGCGTGCTGATGAGCCTGATCGCCTTCCTGTTCCTGAAGAACCAGATCCGCCCGATCCGGCGCCTGGCCGAGGCGGCCGAGGCTTTCGGGCGCGGCCGCGACCATGCCTACCGCCCCTCCGGCGCGACCGAGACCCGCGCCGCGGGGGCGGCCTTCCTCGACATGCGCAACCGGATCGAGCGGCAGATCGAACAGCGCACGATCATGCTCTCCGGGGTCAGCCACGACCTGCGCACGCCCCTGACGCGGCTGAAGCTGGGGCTGTCGATGCTGGACGAGGACGCCGAGGTGGAGGCGATGCTCGGCGACGTGCGGGACATGGAGGCGATGCTGGACACCTTCCTCGACTTCGCGCGCTCCGACAGCCTGGACGACGCCGAGGCGGTGGAGCCGGGCGAGATCCTGAAGAGCCTCGTCGCCCAGGCGGACCGGGTCGGGCAGAACGTGACCGTCGCCGCGCTGCCGGGCGCGGGCAAGGTGGTGCTGCGCCCGCTCGCCGTGCGCCGGGCGCTGGAGAACCTCGTCGGCAACGCGGTGCGGTACGGCAGCCGGGCGGAACTGTCCTGCGTCGTCAGCGAGCGGGCGGTCGTCTTCTCGGTCGAAGACGACGGGCCCGGCATTCCCCCGGACGCCCGCGAGGAAGCGCTGCGCCCCTTCTCGCGCCTCGACCGGGCGCGCAGCCAGAACCGGGGCGGCGGCGTGGGGCTGGGCCTGTCCATCGCCTTCGACATCGCCCGCCAGCATGGCGGCACGCTCCGGCTGGACCGCTCGGCACGGCTCGGCGGGCTGAGGGCGGACCTGGTGCTGGCGCGATAGGGGCGCCCGGCGGGCCGGTTCGGGGCCTCGGATCCGAGTATCAACGGGAAGAACGCGGGGGCCTGAGCCCGGAAGCTCCGGTCTCCTGCGGCTGCGAGGTCCCTCGCGGGGTCAGTTCGGCAAGGCGCCGTCGCGCGCCAGTGCCTTGCCGAGGCGCGGCAGGCGGGCGCGCTTCAGAAGCGCCTTGGCAGGCAGAGGCTCGCCCGCCAGGCGCTCGGCCTCGGCATGGACGCGGGCGACAGAGGCGGCGACGGCATCGGGGGCGGCGGCGTGAAGGGACAGCAGGAACTGGTCGGGATCCAGCCGCTCCAGCCCCTCCTCCGCCAGCACATGACGCGGAAAGTCCTTCGCGTTCAGCGTCACGATCAGGTCGGCCGAGCCCGCCACCGCAGCGGCCAGCACGTGCACGTCGTCGGGATCGGGCAGCCAGAGCCGCCGCAGGTCGCCGTCCTTCGGCGTGACCGCGGCGCCGGGCCAGGCGGCGGACAGCGCGGCGATCTCGCCGCGCGCCACGACCTCGGCGCCGGGACCGAGCTTCACCGTCGCGCGCGCCCATTCCTCGAGGATCCGGGGCGACCAGAGCGGGCGGAACAGGCCCGCCGCGGCGCAGGCCAGCAGGATCTCGCGCAGCACCGTCGGGAACAGCACGTTCGCGTCCAGAAGGACCTTCATCCGTCGAGGCGGAAGAACAGCGCCTTCAGGTAGGCCGACTCGGCCAGCTGCGGCAGCTGCGGGTGGTCCGGCCCGGCAAAGCCCGTGTGCAGTTGCTGCGCCCAGCGTCCCGACCGCCCGATCCCCGAGAGACAGGCGCCGCGGAACCGGGCGAGGTCGGCGGCGTGCGAGCAGGAGCAGAGCACGAGGTAGCCCCCCGGCGCCACCAGCGGCGCGGCAAGGCGCGCGACACGCTCGTAGGCGCGCAGGCCAGCCTCCAGCGCGGGCTTGTTCGGCGCGAAGGCGGGCGGGTCACAGACGACGAGGCCGAAGCGCTCCCCCTCCTCCGCCAGCGCCGCCATCACCTCGAAGGCATCGCCGCGCCGGGTGGCGAAGCGGTCGGCCACGCCCGAGGCCGCCGCGCCCTGCTCCGCCAGCTCCAGCGCCGGGGCCGAGCCGTCAACGGCCAGCGCCGACTCCGCCCCCGCCGCCAGCGCGGCGAGCGCGAAGCCGCCGACATGGGAGAAGACGTCGAGCACCCGCGCGCCCTTCCCCAGCCCGGCGGCGAAGGCGTGGTTCGGGCGCTGGTCGTAGAACAGCCCCGTCTTCTGCCCGCCGAGAAGGTCCGCCATGTAGGTCGCGCCGTTCATCGGCACCGGGACGGATCCGTCCACAGCGCCAAGCAGCACCCTGCTGTCCTCGTCCAGCCCTTCCAGGCTGCGGGCCCGGCCGGTGGCGTTCTTCAGGACGGTCGAAACGCCCGTGACCTCCACCAGGGCGTCCACCAGGTCGTCCAGCAGCACTTCAGCCCAGGCGGCGTTCGGCTGCACCACCGCGGCATCGCCGAAGCGGTCGATGACGACGCCGGGCAGGCCATCGGCCTCGGCATGGATCAGGCGGTAGAAGGGGGCGTCGTAAAGGCGCTCGCGCAGCGCCAGCGCGCGGGAAATGCGCGCGGAAAGCCAGGCGCGGTCGACCGTGGCCGCCGGATCGCGGTCCAGCATCCTGGCGATGATCCTGGAGGAAGGATTGACGGCGACAAGGCCCATCGGCGACCGTTCGGCGTCTTCCAGGCGCGCGATGGTGCCCGGAGCCAGTTTCGAGGTGCGCCGGTCGACGACCAGCTCGTTGTCGAAGACCCAAGGGCTGCCGCGGCGGATCGCGCGGGCGTCGGTCTTGGGGCGCAGCCGGACCACGGGAAGGCCCGTCGTGTCTGGCTGCGATGCGGAGGGTTCATGCGGTTCCATGACCGCTCTCTACCCTCTTGCGCGTGCCCCCGGAAGGGGCAGCGGTCAGCCTTTCAGCGGCTGAAGCCCGCGAGCCGGGGCCTTGGTCGGACGGCTGGCGAACCAGGCGCGAACCGTGGCGCCGAAATCGCGCAGGGTGGCGGCGCGCAGCGCACGGGCCTGACGCTCGATCTCGAACAGGTCGATGGCGTCGTTCGGGTTGGTCTTTTTCGGGATCATGACGATCTCCTTCGGGGGCTGTTTCGTTCGGCACCTCACCTATGCCCCCCCACCGGCCGCCACCACAGACAGCCCGACAGACCCGGTATGCACAAAATGCATGCAGTTTGCGAACGCCCCCGGGGAACCGATCCGCCCCGCCCCGTTGTTAGCGCAAACAGCCCATGGTAAGGAAGGCCAAGCCCCTCGCCGCACGATGGCGGCGTCGCATGTACCCCAATCCGCCGGAGACCCGACCATGGCCCTGAACCCGACCGTCGAAGCCGTCACCGAACGCATCATCGACCGCAGCCGCGACAGCCGCGCCCGCTATCTCGATCACATGGCCCGCGCGGCCGAGGAAGGCCCCCGCCGCGCCCACCTGACCTGCGGCAACCAGGCCCACGCCTATGCCCCCATGGGCCAAGACAAGGAAGCGCTGGCCAAGGGCACCGCGCCGAACCTCGGGATCGTCACCGCCTACAACGACATGCTCTCGGCCCACCAGCCGTTCGAGACCTACCCCGAGCTGATCCGCCGCACCGCCCGCGCGAACGGCGCCACCGCCCAGGTCGCAGGCGGCGTGCCAGCCATGTGCGACGGCGTCACCCAGGGCCAGACCGGCATGGAGCTGTCGCTGTTCTCCCGCGACGTGATCGCGCTTGCGACCGGCGTGGCGCTGTCCCACAACGTCTTCGACGCCGCCGTCTACCTCGGCGTCTGCGACAAGATCGTGCCGGGCCTCGTCATCGCCGCGGCGACCTTCGGCTACATCCCCGGCGTCTTCCTGCCCGCGGGGCCGATGACCAGCGGGCTGCCGAACGACGAGAAATCCAAGGTGCGCCAGCAGTTCGCCAGCGGCGAGGTCGGCCGCGACAAGCTGATGGAGGCCGAGATGGCCTCCTACCACGGCCCCGGGACCTGCACCTTCTACGGCACCGCCAACACCAACCAGATGCTGATGGAGTTCATGGGCCTGCACCTGCCCGGCGCCTCCTTCGTCAACCCGGGCACGCCGCTCCGGGAGGCGCTGACCGAGGCCGGGGCGAAGCGCGCGCTGGAGATCACGGCGCTCGGCAACGACTACCGCCCGGTCTCGGACATCCTGGACGAGAAAGCCTTCGTGAACGGCATGGTCGGGCTGATGGCGACGGGCGGCTCGACCAACCTCGTCATCCACCTGCCCGCCATGGCGCGGGCGGCGGGGGTGCAGCTGGACCTCGCCGACTTCGCCGAGCTGTCTGACGCCGTTCCGCTGCTCGCCAAGGTCTATCCCAACGGGCTGGCCGACGTGAACCATTTCCACGCGGCGGGCGGTCTCGGCTACATGATCGGCGAGCTGCTGGAGGCGGGTCTGCTGCACCCCGACGTCAAGACCGTGGCGGGCGACGGGCTGCACCTCTACACCGAAGAGCCGGTGCTGGACGCGGGCGCCGTGCAGTACCGCGCCGGTCCGAAGGAGAGCCTGAACGACAAGATCCTGCGCCCCGCGTCGGATCCGTTCCAGAAGACCGGCGGTCTGAAGGATCTCCAGGGCAACCTGGGGCGCGGGGTGATGAAGGTCTCGGCCGTCGCGCCCGAGCGCCACGTGATCGAGGGGCCCTGCCGCATCTTCCACGACCAGAAGGACGTCAAGACCGCCTTCCAGCGCGGCGAGTTCACCGAGGATACGGTGGTGGTGGTCCGCTTCCAGGGGCCGCGGGCGAACGGGATGCCCGAGCTGCATTCGCTGACCCCCACCCTCGCCGTGCTCCAGGACCGCGGCCTGAAGGTGGCGCTGGTGACGGACGGGCGGATGTCGGGCGCGTCGGGCAAGGTGCCTTCGGCCATCCACGTCTCGCCCGAGGCGGCGATGGGCGGGCCGCTCTGCCGGCTGAAGGACGGCGACGTGGTGCGGGTGGACGCGGTGAAGGGGACGCTCGACGTCGTGGGCGTGGACCTCGAGACGCGCGAGCCGGTGAAGGCCGACCTCGGCGGCAACGGCAACGGCGTGGGCCGCGAGCTGTTCGAGGTGTTCCGCCAGAACGTCGGCCTGGCCTCGCAGGGCGCCGGCGTCGTGGTCTGACGCCTTTGCCCGTAACGCGGAAGGGCGGGACATCGCCCGCCCTCCCCGATCCCGAGGGATCACGTGGAGCCGATGCGGCTCAGCGCTCGGCGTACCAGGTGCCCGCGCCCGCCCGCTCGGCCACCGACGTGCCGGTGATCTGCTGGATCTGCGCTGGCCCATGGATTGCCTGCCCCTGCGGACCGGTGAAGTTGCCGCCGAGGGTCAGGAGCACCTCGCTGTTGCCCGCATTGGCATCGTCGATATCGCCGTAAAGCGCGATCGACGCGCTGCCCGGCCGGACGCTGGTCGGCGTGCCCGGCGGCAGGATCACGCCCGGCGGGGCGACGATCGGCTGCTCGTCGTTGTTGAAGGAAGAGGGATACTTGGGGCCGGTGCGCAGTTCGCCGTTGAAGGCGACCGCCTGGCCGTCGACCGTGCCGCGCCAGTTGTTTGCCACGCCGTTGCTGATGGCGGCATTGTTGGCGGCGGCGAAATCGACGTCGAAGGACACGTCGCCGTAAAGCTCGCCCGTCCCGCCCTGCACGATATCGAGCCGGGTGGCGCCGGTGTAGGTCGCGGACCCGGACACGGGCATGTCGGACGTGGGCACAAGGGCCTGCACCGCGTCGAGGTTCGCCTGGTAGGTGGCCGGGGTCGCCGGCGGCGTTCCGCCGCCTCCACCGCCCGTGCCGCCGCCCGGCGTGGCCGTCCCGTTGTTCACGCAGCCCGCAAGCGCGACGGCGCCAAGCGCCAGCGCGCCCGCCCGCACACCACGCGGCCAGTTCTTCAAATCCATCCATACCTTCCTTTCGAGACCCCGTGCAGAGAATGACGCGCACGGGAACGCATTCGCCCGGTCAGACATCTCGGCCGGGCGATAAACTGCCAATAAATTGATGTCCGATGACGTTACGTTATCTGGAACCCTTTAACGATCAAGCCCAAATGCCTGTTTCAGTGATGAAATTTCGTCAACCCAAGGGCGAGCGATCCTGCCCGGTGGACAGGCCGACGGCACTCGGCTAGTGCAGTGCTGCACCGCTGATTGAAAGGTCCGCCATGATGACGCCCCATCTCGCTTCCCAGAAGGCCGCCGAGATCTGCCGCCTCGCCCCCGTCGTTCCGGTCCTCGTCATTGACGATGCGTCCCGCGCCGCCGACCTGGCCCGCGCGCTGATCGCGGGCGGCCTGCCCGCGCTGGAAGTCACCCTGCGCACCCCCGCCGCGCTCGACGCCATCCGCGAGATGGCGAAGGTCGAGGGCGGCGTCGTCGGCGCGGGCACGCTCCTGACCCCGAAGGACGTGCAGGACGCGGTGGATGCGGGCGCGACCTTCGGCGTCTCCCCAGGCGCCACCGACCGCCTGCTCTCGGCCTGCGAGGAAGCGGGCTTGCCGCTGTTGCCCGGGGCCGCCACGGCGACCGAGGCGATGGCGCTGCTCGAACGCGGCTATACCACGCAGAAGTTCTTCCCGGCCGAAGCCTCCGGAGGCGTCCCCGCGCTGAAGGCGATCGGCGCGCCGATCCCGCAGGTCAGCTTCTGCCCGACCGGCGGCGTGTCGCCGAAGAACGCCCGCGACTACCTGGCGCTGTCGAATACGCTGTGCGTCGGCGGCAGCTGGGTCGCGCCGAAGGACAAGGTGGAGTCCGGCGACTGGGCCGGAATCGAGGCGCTGGCCCGCGAGGCCGCCGCACTCGACGCCTGACCTTCACGCAGGCGGCACCCGCGCCGCCCCCCCGCCCCGCCGCACGGGCGAGTCCGCCGCCGCCAGACCGTCGCGCAGCACGGTGTTCATCGGATGGCCGGGGTTCGCGTCCTCGTAGTGTTCCAACAGCGCCGCCAGCGCCTCGGCCGGGACGGCCTCGGCCGGGAGCGACAGTGCCCAGTCGAGGAAGATCGACCGGCACTCGCCCGCCGTGATCCCCTCGATGTTGTAGCTCTCGCGGATCAGGCCCTTGGGGTCGGTCATTGCAGAATCCATCGCGCGCACCTCGCTTTGCTGTCCATGCGTTAGGCCCTGTCGGCCGCGCTGCCAAGCATTTCCGCGACATGGGCCGCCGCCTTCCCGGCCAATTCCGCCATGGCCGCCGCCAGTTCCTCCAGCGTCTCCGCCCCGCTGTCGCGCAGCAGGAGCGCAGCGCCCCCCGCGCCCAGGTGGTCGGGCGCGAGCCGCCCTGGGCTCAGCAGCCGCGCCGCCGCGTGAAGCCGCCAGAAGGCACCGTGCGCCTCGGCCAGGTCCTGCGCCACGTGGGCCGGCAGCACGCCCGCCGCCGCCCCTGCCTCGAGCTGTTCGGGCACCGCCCGTGACGGACAGCCCGCCAGCAGCGCCGCCGCCGAGGCCGCCAGTTCGATGTCCTGCAACCGCCCCGGTCCCGCCTTGGCGTCAAACGGCCCCGAGGCGCCCTGCGCCGCCGCCAGCCGGTCGCGCATGTCGGCGACGTCCTTCAGCACCGGCGCGGCCTCGCGGGGTGCGGCCAGCAGCTCCAGCCGGAACGACTCGACCGCGTCACACAGCTCTGCCGCCCCGGCCACGGCCCGCGCGCGGGTCAGGGCCAGGTGCTCCCAGGTCCAGGCCTCCTCGCGCTGGTAGGTGCGGAAGGCCGGGAGCGCGGTCGCCACCGGCCCCTGCCGCCCCGACGGGCGCAGCCGCATGTCGACCTCGTAGAGCTTGCCCTCGGCCATCGCGGCCGACAGGGCCGTGACCAGCGCCTGCGTCAGCCGGGCATAATAGAGGCGCGAGGCCAGCGGCCGCTTGCCCTCGCTCGCCTCGACCCCGTCGGCGTCGTAGATCACGATCAGGTCCAGGTCCGAGGCCGCATTCAGCCGCCCCGCACCGAGCGAGCCCATGCCCAGCACCATCGCCCCCCGCCCCGGCGCCGCGCCGTGGCGTTCGGCGAAATGCGCGCCGACCAGCGGCCAGAGAACGCCCAGCACCGCGTCGGCGACATCGGCATACTGCCGCCCCGCCGCATCGGCCCCGATCAGCCCGCGCAGGTGGTGGACGCCGATGCGGAACTTCCACTCCTTCGCCCAGGCCCGCGCCAGGTCCAGCCGCGCCTCGTAGTCGGCGGCATCGGCCAGCCGCGCCTCCAGGTCCTCCCGCAACGCCTCGGGCCCGGGCCAGGGGGTAAAGAAGGTGCCGCCGATCACCGCGTCGAACACCCCGGCATTGCGCGACAGGAACCGCGCGAGGTCCGGCGCGGTGTCGGCGATGTCGACGATCAGGTCGATCAGCTGCGGATTGGCCTCGAAGAGCGAGAACAGCTGCACCCCGGCGGGCAGCCCGGCAAGGAAGCCGTCGAGGTGCAGCAGCGCCTGCTCGGGGTCGGCGCTTTCGGAGAGGCGGGCCAGCAGGTCGGGGCGCAGCCGGTCGAAGATCTCCTGCGCGCGTTGCGACCGCAGCGCCGGATAGCCGCGCCAGCGGGCGACGATCGCCGCCTGCTTCTCGTCCAGTTCGGGCGGCTCCGAAGGCTCCTGCCCGTCGCGGGACTCGTGGGCGGGATCGAAGAACGGCTCGGTCAGGCCCGCCACCCGCTCGAGCCGCGCCTCGATCTCGTCGCGCAGGGCTTCGGTGTCGCGGTCCATCATCGCGGCAAGCCGCGCGAACCCCTCGCCGTCCTGCGGCAGGGCGTGGGTCTGGGCGTCGTTCACCATCTGCACCCGGTGCTCGACTGTCCGGTGTTCGACGTAATCCGCCTTCAGCTGTTCGGCCGTCCCGCCCTGCACCCAGCCCGCCGCCACCAGCCGGTCGAGCCCCTCGCAGGTGCCGCGGACGCGGAGCGAGGGGTCGCGCCCGCCCGCGATGATCTGCCGGGTCTGGGTGAAGAACTCGATCTCGCGGATGCCGCCCCGCCCGAGCTTCAGGTCGTAGCCCTCCAGCGCCGGTCGGCCGTTCAACCCCTTGTGGGCGCGGATCCTCAGCCGCATGTCGTGGGCATCCTTGATCGCCGCGAAGTCCAGATGACGCCGCCAGATGAAGGGGCGGAGCCGTTCAAGATAGGCTTCCCCGGCGATGACGTCTCCGGCAGAGGGCCGCGCCTTGATATGCGCCGCCCGCTCCCAGGTCCGCCCGAGGCTTTCGTAATACCGCTCGGCCGCCTCCATGCCGACGCAGACCGGCGTGACCGAAGGATCGGGGCGCAGCCGAAGGTCGGTGCGGAAGACATAGCCCTCGGCGCTGCGGTCCGAGAGCAGCGCGCACATCCGCTGGGTCGCGCGCACGAACCCGGCACGGGCGGTCATCAGCTCGGCCGGATCGAAGCGGCTTTCGTCGAAGAGGCAGATCAGGTCGATGTCGGAGGAATAGTTCAGCTCCCCCGCCCCCATCTTGCCCATGGCCAGCACCACCATGCCGCCCGCGGTGGCGATGTCGTCCTCCGTCAGCCCCGGCAGCTTCTTCCGCCGGATCTCGGCCGCGACGGTCGAGGCCAGCGCCCGCGCGACCGCGAGGTCGGCGAAGGCGGTCAGCGCCCCCGTGACCTCTTCCAGGCGCCAGACCCCGGCCAGGTCCGCAAGCCCCGTCAGCAGCGCCGTCCGCCGCTTCGCCACCCGCAGCCCCGCCGCCAGCTGCCCGTCCTCCAGCGCCTGCATGTCGTCGAGGATCCCCGCGAAGGCCGCCTCGGGCGCGACCGACAGCGCCTCGGCCAGCCACTCCGCCTCGCGCTCCATCGCGCCCTTCAGGAACGGGCTGCATCCCGCCGCACCTTCCAACAGGTCAGCCAGCTCCGGCGCGAGCGCTTCGAGGGGCGCGGCCTCGGGACGACGGTCCGTTTCGAAGGGACGGGGGCAGCGGGTCATGCGGGCGGCGAAGGTCATGGAACGGGCCTTGAGCTTGGGATCGAATTGCACATACCCAAGTCATACCTGAATCAGACGCAAAGATGACAGCAGCGGGGATCCATGAGCAAAAGCCTGACCCGGGTGAAGGCGGCGCTGGAGGCGGCGGGTCTGGCCACCGAGGTGCGCGAGATGGCGGAGACGACCCGCACCGCCGCCGACGCCGCCGCCGCAGTGGGCTGCGCGATCGACCAGATCGCCAAGTCCATCGTCTTCCGCGACGAGACGAGCGGCGAGCCGGTGCTGTTCCTGACCGCCGGCAACAACCACGTGGACCCGGAAAAGGCGGCGCGGGCGGCGGGATGCCCCCTCGGCAAGGCGGATGCCGCGCTGGTTCGCGCGCGCACGGGCTTTGCCATCGGCGGCGTCTCGCCGGTCGGCCACCTGCACCCGATCCGCAGCTTCTACGACCCGCACCTGTCGGATTTCGCGCTGATCTGGGCCGCCGCGGGCACGCCGCGCCACGTCTTCGCCATCGCCCCGCCCGACTTGCTGCGCGTGACCGGCGCGCAAGTCTCTGATTTCACGGCCTGATCGCGAAAATGTAAATTACTTTCACATCAACCCTTGAAGCAGCGCCCCGCCGTCCCGATCTTGGGGATGTGAAAGACATTCACATCACCCCCAACCCGACACGGGAGAGAGCAATGAGCTACTACGCAGACACCCCCGCAACCCGCATGTCGTGGCTTGCGCGCTCCGAGGCCTGGCTTGACGACAAGGGCAAGGGCGCGTGGATCGCGGCCATGGTCCTCGGCTTCATCGCCTTCTGGCCCGTCGGGCTCGCCATCCTCGCCTACATGATCTGGAGCAAGCGCATGTTCAGCAAGTCCTCCTGCGCCCTGTCGCGCACCCGCCACACCGCCGCCGCCTTCCGCAGCTCGGGCAACTCCGCGTTCGACGCCTACAAGGCCGACACCCTGCGCCGCCTGGAAAAAGAGCAGGACGCCTTCCAGTCCTTCCTCGAGCGTCTGCGCGCCGCCAAGGACAAGGCCGAGTTCGACCAGTTCATGGAAGACCGCGCCCGCAAGAACGGCAACGGCGACACCACCGTCCAGGACGCCTGATCGTCCCTGCACCGGCCCGCTTCGGCGGGCCTTCCGCCCCCCTGCCTCCCGGAGCCCGACGATGACCTTCCACGATCCCGCCCTCGGCCTGCCCGACCCGGACCGCGACGCCGACTTCTACGCGGACGTGGCGACGAAGCGGTTCTTCGCTTGGCTGATCGACGTGCTGCTGATCGGGCTGATCTCGGTGCTGACGCTGCCCTTCACCCTGTTCCTCGGGCTGTTCTTCTTCCCGCTGATCTGGATCACGGTCGGCTTCCTCTACCGCACGGCGAGCCTCGCCAACCGCTCGGCCACGCCGGGGATGCGGGTGATGTCGATCGAGTTCCGCACCGCCCGGGGCGAGACCTTCGATCTGACCGCGGCGCTTCTCCATACCATCGGCTACACGGCGAGCATGACGGTCTTCCCGCTGCAGCTCGTGTCCGTGGTCCTGATGCTGACGACCTCCCGCGGCCAGGGCCTGACCGACCACCTTCTGGGGACTGCGGCGATCAACCGCGCGGCCGCGTCCTGAGAGGGCGCGGATCGACCCACCAAAAGGGTTGGCGGCTGCTGTCTTCGTTGCTAACCTGCCGCGAAACGGACCCGGGGAATCCATGCGCCACACCCTGCCGATCGCGCCGCAGTTCTACGTCACGGCGCCGCAGCCCTGCCCCTATCTCGACGGCCGGATGGAGCGCAAGCTCTTCACCGCGCTGCAGGGCGAGTATGCGGAGAAGCTGAACGATTCCCTGTCCCAGCAGGGTTTCCGGCGCTCGCAGAACGTGCTGTACCGCCCCTCCTGCGCCGAGTGTTCCGCCTGCCTGTCGGTGCGCGTGAAGGTCGACGGTTTCACCCCGTCGCGCACCCAGAAGAAGCTGATGAAGCGCAACGCCGCGCTGCGCCGCGAGGCCAATTCACCCTGGGCGACCGAGGACCAGTTCGCCCTGTTCCGTGCCTACCTCGACAGCCGCCATGCGACAGGCGGTATGGCCGACATGGACATCTTCGAATTCGCCGCGATGATCGAGGAGACGCCGATCCGCTCGCGCGTCGTCGAGTACTCCCGCCCCGGCACCTCCGAACGGCGGCGCGAACTGGCCGCGGTCTGCCTGACGGACGTGCTGTCGGACGGGCTGTCGATGGTCTATTCCTTCTACGACCCGACCCACCCGGCCGAAAGCCTCGGCACCTACGTGATCCTCGATCACATCCGCATCGCGCAGGAGGCCGGGCTGCCCTACGTCTATCTCGGCTACTGGGTGCCCGGCAGCCCG
Source organism: Oceaniglobus roseus (assembly GCF_002869745.1). Classification (GTDB taxonomy): domain Bacteria; phylum Pseudomonadota; class Alphaproteobacteria; order Rhodobacterales; family Rhodobacteraceae; genus Oceaniglobus; species Oceaniglobus roseus. The sequence continues at coordinate 47,820 of NZ_PNOS01000029.1, read as the reverse complement.
AAGATGGGCTACAAGGCCAAGTTCTCGTCGGTCGAGGTCTATGTCGGGGGCAAATGGCAGCCGATGGGCGACCCGAAGTCCTACTCCGCCGACCTGCACCCCCTCTCGACCGACCCGATCGCCGAGCAGGTCGCCCAGATCAACCTCCCGGACACCCGCCCCACCACGGCGAAGAAGTGAAACCCCGGCTGGCGGCGGGCGTACGGAGTGCGCCGGTCGTGCCTCGAGTCCGACACTTCCCGGGCCTCCACCGTCAGCTTCCGGCGGATCCGAGGGTCTGGGTTCTTGCAGCTTCTGCGCCTCGCTTCGGACACCCGGGGAACCGTTCTGAGGCGCCCTCGCGCGGCCGAGGTAGGATGGGTCATATGACCCATCTTACGGCTCGCCCGCCGGGTGCGAACAGGTCGAAACTGAGCAAGCAGAGCGGCTCTTCCCGATCACTCGGCAGAGTTGGCAGGCTCGGCCTCGGACCCCGCCCCTTGGTCTTGCCCGGGCCCGGCGCCTCAGAAGATGTGCGCGTCCCGCTCCTCCTCCTGGTCGGCAAAGTGGCCGGACAGCGCCTGCCGCACGCGGGCCAGGCGCACCACGCGCAGCGACTCCTCAAGCTCCGGCGCACCACACCTCGGCATTGTTTCGGCCATGTGCAGGGCGAAGCACTTGAGATCGCGGCAGGTCTGCACCATCAGGTCCAGCGTCTGCAACGAGGACGGCGCCGCGTCGGCCGTGCCGGACACCAGTTCCGCCACGCTGTCCTCGAGCCTGAGGCCCATGTCCTCGACCCGTGCCAGTTCCCGGCCCAGACGGTTCAGTACCTCGGACAGCGTCGGATCGGGGGCGATCACAGCGGCCCCGTCACGGTCTCGAGACAGGTCTTCAGTTTGGGCGTGTCGAAGGGTTTGGACAGGAAGTTGTTCAGCCCCCACTTGCGCGCCGAATCCAGCAGCTGCTGGTTCATCGAGCCGCTGATCAGGATGAAGCCGATGCGCGACGTCGCCTTCTGCATCCTGAGTTTCTCCAGCAGCTGGATCCCCGTCAGCCCGGGCATATTCTGGTCCGAGATGACCACATGCACGCCGCGGCGGGTTGCGATGTCGAAGGCTTCGTCGCCGGATTTGCAGAAGTCGACGTTCTTGATCCCGATCTCCTCGAGCGACATGCAGACGAGACCCCGGCTGACGCTGGTGTCGTCGACGACGAGAACCTGGAGGGTATCACGAAGGGACATGGCTAGGCTCCAATTCTGGACTGCGTGGAAGTCGGCCGGCTTCCGGGACGGCGGAACGACGTCGGCCCGTAGAGCTCCAGACGGTCGGCAAGGCTGGGGCCGATCCGTTCGGAATGACCGATGAAGAGACTGCCCTCCTCGTCCAGGACCCGTTCGAGCCCGGTCCAGATCCGCATCTGGATTTCCGGCTCCATGTAGATCGTCACGTTGCGGCAGAAGATCGCGTCGAACGGGCCGCGCACGGGCCAAGGCTCCATGAAGTTGAGGTAGCGGAACGAGACGAGGTCGCGCAGGGGCTGGCGGACGCGCACCTGCGAGGGGCCGGGGCCCGGTTCGAACATGAGGCGGGCCAGGTCCGCCGGCACGTCTCGCGCCGCTTCCGCCGCATAGATCGCGGCCTTCGCCCGGGTCAGCATCGCCGTGTTGATGTCTGTCGCGAGGATGCGGAAATCGTGCTGTCCGGCGTCGGGGAAGGCCCGCAGCACGGTCGCTGCCATGCTGTAGGGTTCCTCGCCGCTGGAACAGGCGGCCGACCACAGCCGCACCCGGCCGCCCTCCCGCGCCTTGCGGATCAGCCGCGGCATCTGCCCGGTCTCGAGCAGGCGGAAATGGCCCTCCTCGCGGAAGAACCGCGTGGTGTTGGTGGTCAGCGCGTCGATCATCCGCTTCTGTTCCTCGGCCCCCTGGGGGCCAGTGACGAAGTCCAGATAGGCTTCGAAGCCCGGAAGCCCGAGCCGCTTGAGATGCTTGGAAAGCCGCGACACAACCAGTTTCTGCGCCCCGTCGGCCAGGCAGATGCCGCTTTGCAGGCGCATGATCCGTCCGATCCTTTCGAACTGCGCGTCCGACAGGGGAAAATCCGTCCCCGCCGCGGGTGTGGACAGTGCCGCGCCGGTCATGCGACTTCCGACTCCTCGGTGATGGCCGCGGCCAGCATGTCGATGTTCAGCACCCGGAGCGTCTGGTGGCGCGACGCGATGATACCCTTCACGTAATTCCCGGCTGCGGTCCCGCCGACCTGGGGCAGCGGCTGGATGTCCTCGGGAGCGGCGCTCACGATGTCGGACACGGCGGTGACAAGGAAGCCGACGGTCTGCCGACCGATCAGCGCGATGATGATGACGTTGCGCGCTTCGGGTCGGCAGGCCCCGAGCCCGAGACGCGCCGAAAGGTCGACGATCGGCACCACGGCGCCGCGCAGGTTCATCACCCCCAGCACGTCTGCGGGCGAATGCGGCAGGACGGTCACGTTGGTCCAGCCGCGGATCTCGCGCACCAGCATGATGTCCATGCAGAAATCCTGCTGCCCGACGGAAAAGGTGATCAGCTCGTGCTTGCCGGCCCGCGCCGGATCGTTCTCGTGGATCATGCGGATTTCCTCGCTTGCGGTGGGGTCGGCAGGGCGGGCGTCCCCTGCGTGATCTCGTCGAGGTCCACGATCAGGGCGATCTGGCCGTCTCCGAGGATCGTGGCCGCGGCGACATAAGGCACATGGCCGTAATTGGACTCGAGGCTCTTGATGACCACCTGGCGCTGGTCATGGATCCGGTCCACCGCCAGCGCCCGCTGTTCGCCGCGATCGTTCTCCACCAGCAGCAGCACGCCTTCGCGTTCCAGCGCGCCGGACCCGCCGGCGTAATCGAAGACAGCGGCCAGGTCGATGACGGGAATCATCAGGTCGCGCACCGAGATCATCCGCGCCTCCGGGCCGATCCAGTGCAGTTGCGACGGTTGCGGCCGGATGGTTTCGACGATCGCCGAGATCGGTACGACCATGGTCTGCCCGCCGACGTCGACGATCATGCCGTCGAGCACCGCGAGGGTCAGCGGCAGGCTGATCGAGATCGTCGTCCCCTGACCCGGTTCCGAGATGATTGCCACCCGGCCGCCGAGGCTGCGGATCTCGTTGTTGACCACGTCCATGCCGACGCCGCGCCCCGACAGGTTGGTCACTTTGCTCGCGGTGGAGAAGCCGGGCGTGAACAGCAGGCGGTCGATTTCGGCGGGAGAAAGGTTCGCGTTCGCGGGCACCAGCCCCTTTGCGATCGCCGAGGCCAGGACCTTGTCGCGGTCGACGCCGCCGCCGTCGTCCTTGACCTCGATCACGACGCGACCCGACCGGTGCGCCGCCGAAAGCGTGACGGTGCCGGTGGGATCCTTGCCGGCCGCCCGGCGACGCTCCGCATGCTCCAGCCCGTGGTCGATGGCGTTGCGCAGGATGTGCGTCAGCGGATCCACCAGACGCTCGATCACCGTGCGGTCGACCTCGGTGTCCTCCCCCTCGGTGACGAACCGCACGTTCTTCTCGGCGATCTGGGCGGTCTCGCGGACAATGCGGCCCATCCGCTGGAACAGCGGTTTCACCGACTGGGCGCGGATCGCCATCACCCCTTCCTGGATCTGCCGGGTCAGGGTGCGGAATTCCTCGAGGGTCGACGCCATGCGCCGGTCGCTCGCGAGGCCGGCCTCGACGATGGACTGGTTCATGACCGACTGCGTGATGACCAGTTCGCCGACCATGTTGATCAGGGCGTCGACAAGTTCGAGGTCGACCCGGACGGTCGCCCGGGAACCCGTCTTGACCGCCTTGTCGGGCTGCGCCCGGTCCGCAGCGCCCTGTGGCGCATCGACCTGCTCCGTTCCCCTCGCGGGTCCGGCGGGGCCGGTCGAGAGCGGTTGCATATCGATCGGCACTGGGTCGTTGGACGCGATGTCGGCCATGGCCCCCGGCGCGGGCGCCCTCTCCGGCGCAAGGGCATCGGAGCCGGAAGTGCCGGACTCCGTCCCCGCCGGGTCGTGGCCGTCCTCCTCGATCCGGATTTCCGCGAAGGGTTCGGCAAACTCGAAGATCTCCTGGATCTCGGTCCGCGTCTGAGCCGTGTCGAGCGTCAGGGTCCAGACTATGGCAGGCGCATCGGCGTCCCAGGCTGCGGCGGCGTCCAGCTGCGCCTCGACGTTCAGCTCTCCCAGGGCCGCGAGTTCCCGGAACAGATGGACCGGCTCGTGCCCGTTTGCGAACAGCTCGGCCGTTGGTGCGAAGGTGATCCGGTGGCGCCGGAACGCCGCAGCCTCCTGCCCCGGCGGAACGAAGGAGAAGTCCAGCGCCGTCGGGGTGAACTGTGCCAGGAGATCACCGTCGGCGGCCGCATCTCCGGAGTCGTCCGGCGAGGCCGGTGAGGCCGCAGCCGGCTCGGCTGCGCAGGACAGGGCGAGGATCTCGTCGATCTGGCGGCGCAGCGCAGGTTCGTCCCACATCTCGTCATCGGCGCCCAGCGCGACGAGGTCGGCCAGCCGATCCGCCGCGCGGTAGAAGACGCGCAGGATCTCGGGGGTCAGGTGCAGCTTGCCGCTGCGCACCTCGTCGAGGATCGTCTCGAAGGCATGGGCGAACCGGGTGATCCCGTCGAGGGAGAAGGACGCGGCGCCCCCCCTCCATCGAATGCACCGCGCGGAACATCTGGTTCACCGTCTCGGCATCGGGGTCGGCGCCCGGCGGCAGCGCCTCGATCGCGTTCAGCCCGTCGGTGAGCTGCTCGAGCTGCTCCTCGCATTCGACGAAGAAAAGCTGGCGGATTTCGCTGAGACTTGCCATGTCGTCAGACCCTTGCAACCCGGCGGATGGCCGAGATGAGCCGCGCGTCGTCGAACGGCTTGACGATCCAGCCGGTGGCCCCGCTCATCCGGGCGCGATTCTTCATCTCGGGGCTGCTTTCGGTGCTGAGCACGAGGATCGGCACCGTGGCGGCGCAACGGGAGCCGCGCACCGCCTCGATCACGCCGAAGCCGTCGAGACGGGGCATGTTGATGTCGGTGATGATGACATCGGGCGCCGCGGCTTCCAGCTGCTCGACCGCCTCGGCCCCGTCCTCGGCCGTGGCCACCCAGAACCCGGCCTTCTCCAGCGCCGCACGCAGGAGATCGCGCATCGTGCGCGAATCGTCGATCGCAAGAACGCGAATATTCATTGGGCGATTTCCTCTCCAAGAACCGCGGCCGCAAGGCCGAGGATGCGCAGGTCGTCCTCCATGTCGCGCGAGACCCGGACCGTGACGCTGCGCCCTTCGCCCCGCGCCGCGGCGGCGAAGCGGGCAAGCGTCTCGGCGGCGCGGGCCCCGATCGAGCGGACGTGGCGGCCGTCGATCCGTGCCGCCGGACCGGTTGCGGCACGAAGGCTGCGGCGCATGTCTTCCACGGCGGACGACGGCAGTCTCTCTGCCAGTACGATTTCGGCACTCATCGTCTCACTCCTCGAAGAACTGGACATCGCTCGCCCGCGGGGACCGGACCGGCACCTCCTCGCGGTCGATCCGGTCCACCAGCCTCTGGCTCACGCGGCCGGTCGTGGGGTAGTAGCGCAACCGCCGGGCCTGGCTGCCGCCAAGGCTCATCGAGCGGCAGGGGATGCCTTCGGCGGTCAGGAAGCCCAGGGCAAAACGTCCGTTCTCCTCGCCGATGTGCCCCATGCGCCCCCCCATGGTGGCCCCTCCGAACAGTTTCGCCTCCATGCGCGGCTTCCTCGCCCCGAGCTTGAGAAGGCCGTTGATCAGCACCTCCATGGCGTAGAAGCCATAGCGTTCCGACGGCGCGATCCCCTCGGGACCGGCGGCGAGGAGGAAGTGGTTCATGCCGCCGACCCGGGCCACCGGGTCGAAGAGGCAGGTCGCGACGCAGGAGCCAAGAAGGGTCGTCAGCACGACCGAAGGGTCGCCGCTGACCCGGAACTCGCCCTGCAGCACCAGGAGTTCCCTTTCCTGCCCGGTGTCGCGCAGTCGGGGTTCGATCACCGCCATGTGCTGCCTTTCCCTGTTCGCCGATCCGGCGCGCCGCGACCCATCTCAGAAATCCGTCCAGGTGCCAGTGGCGACGCCGATGTTGCCCTCGCTGCCCTCTCGCGCCGTGTCGGAGGCCGGCCTTGACGGACGGGACGGTGCGGCCTGGCGCGGCTTCTTCGTCGGCATCTGTACGACCTTCTCGGAAAGCCTGAAGTGTCCGATCGTCTCGACCAGCGACACCGCCTCGCTGCGCAGCGCGTCACTGGCCGCGGTGGTCTCTTCCAGGCGCGCCGCGTTCTGCTGGGTCGACTGGTCGAGCTGGTTCACCGACGAGTTGATCTCTTCCAGTGTCAGCGCCTGCTGCTTCGCAGAGCCCGCGATCTCCGAAACCTGGCCGGAGATCTCGCTGACCGAGGCAACGATGCGGCGCAGCGCCTGGCCGGTCTCTCCGACCAGGTCGACGCCGACCTTGACCTGCGCCCCGGAGGCGGCGATCAGGCCGTTGATCTCGCGCGCGGCTTCGGAAGAGCGCTGTGCCAGCGCACGGACCTCCGAGGCGACGACAGCGAAGCCGCGTCCTGCCTCGCCGGCCCGGGCCGCCTCGACCCCGGCGTTCAGCGCCAGCAGGTTGGTCTGGAAGGCGATGTCGTCGATCACCTTGATGATCGAGGCGACCTTTTCGGACGAGGTCGCGATCTCGTCCATGGCCGAGACGGTCTTCAACACCACCTGGCCGCTGGCCTCGGCGTTGGATTTCGCCTCCGTCACCATGGTGTCGGCCTTCTGGGCGCTCTCGGCGGCGCCGCGCACCGCACCGGTCAGGGCGTCGAGCGCCGCGGCCGCCTGTTCCAGGGTCGCCGCCGTGCTCTCCGTACGCCGCGACAGGGTTTCCGCGGTGCCGCTGATGTCCTGGGACTCGCTGCGAATGGTCTCCGCCCGCTCGGCGATGCCGCTCAGCGCCTCGCAGAGCCGTTCCACCGCACGGTTGTAGTCCTCCCGCAGTTCCTCGTAGCGGGCGGCGAAGGGGGTCGGCAGAACGGCGCGAAGATCGCCGTCACTCAGACGCTTCAACCCGACCTGAAGCGCGGCGACGACATCGGCACGCTCGCGATCGCTTTCGTCGCGCTCGGCCCGGATGCGTTCGGCTTCGGCCTTGGTCTCGGTCACGTCGCGGCCGAGGAGGAACAGCCGGTAGGGCTTGCCGTCGGTCCCCTGCACCGAGGTCACGCTTCCCTCGAGGGTCAGATCGGCGCCGGTGACGCTGCGCATCCTCATCTCGCCGACGAAGGCGCTGTTCTCCGCAAGCTGCGCAATGATGGCGTCGCAATCGCCGGGCGAGAGGCTGCGCAGCGTCATGCCGCGCCCGCCCCCCTCGCCGGTGCCGATGGTCCGGGCGAAGATGTCGTTGGCGGCGGTCAGCCGACCGTCGGGCGTGAATTCGGCGCGCAGCTGGGTGACGTTGATCGCGTCGATGAGCGCGATGTCCTTCCACTGCTCGGAGATGTCCTGCCATTCCAGGACGCAGCCGATCTGGTGGCCCTCCGCATCCTCGATCGACTGGATGTTCAACGCCAGCCGTGTGTCGCCCATCGCGATCGTGGAGGAGACGCCGTCGCGGGTGAGATCCAACATGCGGTTGCTGCGCGGATGGAAGTAGGACAGCGGCTTGCCGACCAGCGCGGCGGCGTCGAAGCCGGGGAAGCGCTTGCGGAACTCGTCGACATGCTTGTTGCAGAGCGCCTCGAAGGACGGGTTGACCGCAAAGATCTCGCCCGCCTCGTCGGCGAGCACCATGGCGGCGGAAGAGTTCTTGAACGCCTCGCTCTTGAACCGGGCCTCGCGCCCGGCCACGGCGGCGGCCGCGAGGTCTTCGCGCAGATGGTCCACGCTGCGCGAGAGGACGCCGAATTCGTCGCCGCGTGCCTGGCCCGCGATCGCGGTGTCGTACTCGCGACGGCGCAAGGCGTCGACATTGCCGGTGAGCGCGGCCAGCGGCTTCAGGACCAGGGCGCGGAAGGCCAGGAAGGTCGCCGCAAGGGCAATCAGCGCGACGATGGCGGCGATCGCGAGCGCCCGCATCTCGAGATCTGTCGAGAAGTCCTGCAGTCGCGCCGTGCTCCACCGGGTCGTCATGGAACCGACCACCCGGTCGGCGCCGTAGGTCAGCGGATAGGCCACGAGGCGCTGATCGTCGTCGATGACCGCCCCTTGGGCCCCGATCGCGGTGCGTCCGAAGTCGATCAGCGCATCTGCGCCGTCGCCGCGCCGCACCACCGGCTGCCCCTCGGCATTCAGGATCAGGACATCGGTGAAATTGCCGTTGGAGGCCGTCACGTACTGATCGACAAGCTCCTGCACCGCGTCCCCCTTGTCGAAGGCGACGGGGGCCGGCAGCAGCTCCGACATCATCCGTCCCTGCACCCGCGCATCGGACGACACGGCCTCGACCGTGAACTTGTCGAAATCGCGCCCGTGCAGGTATGCCATGATGAAGACCACCGCGGCGATGGACAGGATCACGGCGATCGCGAACTTGAAGGCGATGGAACCGCCCAGTCGCAGCTTGTCTGTTGACGTCATGTTCGGGCCCTCCTCCGGTCCAGGCTCAGTAGAAAGCGCCGGCGTCGAGACCGAAGGTCACGGCGCCGACCGGCTGCCCGAGGGCGGGATCGACCAGGGTCACGGAGATCTGCTGCTGGTAGATCTGGCTGGATTCGTCGAACTCGATCTCGGCGACGTGGATGGCTGCGGCGCCCTTGGGGTAGGTCTCCTGGAACTTCGCCTCGTCGCCCTGCCAGTAGTCCGAGGTGACGGCGCTGATGGCGGCGTTCATGCCCTTGTTGTCCATCACGATGATCTCGGTGATCTGGCCATTGGAAGCCTCGACCATGGCGCGCAGCGCGGCCGAGGCCGGCGACTCGGTCATCGCCGTGATCATGCCGTCGTTGGTGGTCCCGACCTCGGCCCGCCATTCGGCATCGGCGACGAGGATCGCGGCCTCGTCCATGGCGGCATGGCGGTTGTTGCCGGCGGCGACGGCCGCCAGGACATCCGGCGTGGCGGCGAGCGTGGCAAGCTGGCTGCGCACGAAGGCGATCGCCTCGGGCTCGGCCGCCTGAAGGGGGCAGCGGCCAGCGCGAAGGTGAAACCGAACGAGAGACTGCGGAGGCGGGAAAACATGGATCGGTCCTCTTGGGGAGCGACGCGCGGGCGTCGTGACGGGACCGTTATCGGTGCGAACTCTTTAGGCGCGGTTAAGGGCGCCCGGGCGGGTTCGCTCGAATTGCCGCATTTGTCGTGGGCGCCGCCCCGGGAACGCGAAAGGCGCCCGCCGGGCCGGCGGGCGCCTTTCCGGCGCGTCGTGTTCCGGTCCTCGCCCGTCCGTCAGGCGGGTTCGGCCGCGGACCGGGCCTTGCCGTCGTTGCCGTCGCGCACCTTCGCCGCGCCGGTCAGACGGGCGATGGTGACGAAGAACAGCGGCACCAGCAGCACCCCGAGCACGGTGGCCGAGATCGTGCCGCCCAGCACCCCCGCACCGATCGCCTGCCGCCCGCCCGACCCCGCGCCCGAGCTTAGCACCAGCGGAACGACCCCGAGCGAGAAGGCCATGGAGGTCATGATGATCGGGCGGAACCGCTGCTGCGCCGCGTGGACGGTCGCCTTGAACAGCGGTTCCCCGGCCTCCAGCTGCTCGCGCGCGAACTCGACGATCAGGATCGCGTTCTTGCCGGTCAGGCCGATCACGACCAGCAGGCCGACCTGGAAGAAGACGCCGTTGTCGAAGCTGCCGATATAGGCCGCGCAGAGCGTGCCGAGCACGCCGATGGGCATGGCGAGCATCACCGCGAAGGGGATCGACCAGCTTTCGTAGAGGGCGGCCAGCGCCAGGAACACCGCCGCGAGCGACAGCGCATAGAGCAGCGGCGCCTGGTTGCCGCTCTGCTGCTCCTCCAGCGAGAGCCCGGTGAAGGCCGCCTGGAAGCCCGAGGGCAGCTGCGCCACCAGCCGCTCGATCTCCGCCAGCGCCTCGCCCGAGGAGACGCCGGGCGCGGGCGAGCCCTGGATCTGCATCGACGGCACGCCGTTGTAGCGGTTCACCCCCTGCGGCCCGTAGACCCAGTCTGCCGTGGCGAAGTTGGAGAAGGGCACGAGACCGCCGCTCGCGTTGCGCACCCGCCACTTGGCCAGGTCCGACGGCGTGGCCCGCGCCTCGGCCTCGCCCTGGACGTAGACGCGCTTGATCCGGCCGCGGTCGATGAAGTCGTTCACATAGCGGCCCGCCCAGCCGATGGTCAGCAGGTTGCCGACATCGGTGGCAGAGACGCCCATGGCCCCCGCCTTCCGCCAGTCGATGTCGAGGTTGAACTGCGCCGCGTCCTCCAGACCGCTCGGCCGGGCGGAGGCGATCTTCGGGCTCTGCGCCAGCATTCCCAGAAGCTGGTTTCGCGCCGCCAGAAGCTCCTCGTGGGTCTGGCCGCCCCGCGCCTGGAGGTAGAAGTCGAAGCCCGAGACGTTGCCGAGCTGGCTGACCGAGGGCGGCACGATCGGGAACACCATCGCGTCCTGGATCTGGCTCAGCGCTCCGAAGGCGCGCCCGGCCAGCGCCTGCACGCTCTGGCTCGGCTCCGTCCGCTCGTCCCAGTCCTTCAGCCGCACGAAGGCCAGGCCCTGGTTCTGCCCCTGCCCTGCGAAGCTGAAGCCCGCGACGCCGAAGACCGAGGTCACGACATCGCTCTCCTGGTCCAGGTAGTAATCCTCGACCCGCTGCACGACGTCGAGCGTGCGCTGCGCCGTCGCGCCGGTCGGTGTCTGGATCAGGGTGAACAGGATCCCCTGGTCCTCGTCGGGCAGGAAGCCGCCGGGCGTCCTGAGGAACAGGAACACCGTCGCGGCGATGATGGCGAGGTAGAACAGGCCGTTCCTGACCGGGCGGCGCACGATCCAGCCGACGAACTTGCCGTAGCCCCGGGTCGTCGCGCCGAAGCCGCTGTTGAACCAGCGGAACGGCCCCCGCGCCTGCCCCTTCTTCGGCTTCAGCAACGTCGCGCAGAGCGCCGGGGTCAGCGTCAGCGCCATCACCACCGACAGCGCCATGGCCGAGATGATGGTGATCGAGAACTGCTTGTAGATCACGCCGGTCGAGCCCGGGAAGAAGGCCATGGGCACGAACACCGCCGTCAGCACCACGGCGATGCCGATCAGCGCGCCGGTGATCTCGTCCATCGACTTGCGCGTGGCCTCGACCGGGCCGACGTCCTCCTCCTCCATGATCCGCTCGACGTTCTCGACCACCACGATGGCGTCGTCGACGAGAAGGCCGATCGCCAGCACCATGGCGAGCATCGTCAGCGAGTTGATCGAGAAGCCCGCGGCGGCGAGGATTCCGAATGTGCCGAGCAGCACCACCGGGACGACGAGGGTGGGGATGATCGTCGCGCGGAGGTTCTGCAGGAACAGGAACATCACGAGGAAGACCAGCACCACCGCCTCGAACAGGGTCTTCACCACCTCCTCGATCGAGATCAGCACGAACGGCGTCGTGTCGTAGGGAATGACATAGCTCATGCCCTCGGGGAAGAAGGCCGCCAGCTCGTCCAGCCGCGCCTTCACGGCGTTGGCGGTGTCCAGCGCGTTGGCCCCGGGGGCGAGCGAGATCGCCATGCCGCTGGCCGCGTTGCGGTTGAAGCGGGGGATGGTGGAATAGTTCTCGGCCCCGATCTCGACCCGCGCCACGTCGTTCAGCAGCACGAGCCCGCCGTCGGTCTCGGCGCGGATCACGATCTGGCGGAAGTCCTCGGGCGTCCTCAGCAGCGACTGGGCGGTGATCGTCGCGTTCAGCTCCTGCCCCTCCACCGCGGGGCGCGACCCGAAGGCGCCGGCCGAGATCTGCGCGTTCTCCTCCGACACCGCCGCCACGACGTCCGAGGGCGTCAGGTTGAACGCGGCAAGCTTCGAGGGATCGAGCCAGATGCGCATGGCGTACTGCGCGCCGAACACCTGCACGTTGCCCACGCCGTCGACGCGGCTGATCTCGTTCACGAGGTTGGAGCTGAGGTAATCGGAAAGGTCCGTGGCGTCGTAGGCGCCGGATTCGCCGATCAGGCCGACCACCATAAGGAACCCGGCCGAGGACTTGCGCACCGCCACGCCCTGCCGCTGCACGACGTCGGGCAGCAGCGTCGTCGCCTGCGAGAGCTTGTTCTGCACCTGCACCTGGGCGATGTCGGCGTCGGTCCCCGTCTCGAAGGTCAGCGTGATCGAGGCGCCCCCGGCCGAGGTCGAACTCGACGAGATGTAGCGCAACCCGTCGAGCCCGGTCATCTGCTGCTCGATCACCTGGGTCACGGTGTTGGCCACCGTCTCGGCCGAGGCGCCCGGATAGGCGGCGCTGATCGTCACGGTGGGCGGGGCGATCTGGGGATACTGCGCCACCGGCAGGTTCAGGATCGACAGGATCCCGAGGCCGGAGATGAACAGCGAGATGACCCAGGCGAAGATCGGGCGGTCGATGAAGAAGCGGGCCATGGTCTGCCTTTCGCGGCGCTGAACAGGGTGCGGATCGGTTGGGCGGAAAGAGGTGCGGGGCGAAGGGCCGTCAGTCGACGGCGCTCTTCTCGGCGGTCCGTGTGACCTTCGCGGTGTCCTGTCCGGCGTCGGCGGCGGCCGAGGCCTGCTCCTCGGGGGCGACGGTCGCGCCGGGGCCGACCTTCTGGAGCCCGGCGACGATCACCCGGTCGCCATCGGCCACGCCATCGGTCACGATCCAGTCGTGGCCCTGGTCCTGGAGCACCGTCAGCTGGCGCTTCTCGACCTTGTTCTCGGCGTTCACCACCATCACCGTCGGCTCGCCCCGCTGGTCGCGGCTCACCGCCTCCTGCGGCACCAGGAAGGCCCCCTCCACGCTTCGCGTCGGCACTTCGACCTGCACATACATTCCGGGCAGCAACAGCTTGTCGGGATTGGCGAATTCCATCCTCAGGAGAACCACGCCCGTCTGCTCGTCCACGCTGGGCTCGGCCGCCTTCAGGCTGCCGGTCTGATCGAAGGTGCTGCCGTCGGCCAGCGTCAGCTTGACGTCTTCCGCCCCGGCCGAGAAGTTCCCGGCCTTCTGCGCGCGGCGCCACTCCAGCAGGTCCGCCGCCGATTGCGTGACATCGACATAGACCGGGTCGATCGCCCGGATCACGGCCAGCGGGGTTGCCTGGCTTGCCGTCACCAGCGCCCCCTGCGAGGTCTGCGAGACGCCGATCTCGCCGGTCAGGCGGGCGCGGATCGTGGTGCGGTCGCGGTCGATCTGGGCCGCGGCCAGCTGCGCCTGGGCCGCCTGGAGGTTGGCCTGGGCGCTGGCCCGCGCGGCATCGGCGTCGTCCTTGGCCTGCTGGCTGGCGACGTTCCTCTGCGACAGCTCGTCGACGCGGTTGGCCGACTTGATCGCCGCGTTCAGCTGCGCCTGGGCTTGGGCCACCGCCGCCTCGGCCTGGGCCACCGCGGCGTCATAGCTCGCCGGGTCGATCTGGTAGAGCGGATCGCCCTCGCTGACCTTGCCGCCCTCGGTGAAAAGACGCTCGGTGATGATGCCGTTGACCTGCGGACGCACCTCGGCCATGGCGCTGGCCTTGACCCGGCCCGGCAGGGTCGAGGTCAGGGTGACGTCCTGCGCCTTCAGCGTGACGACCGTCACCGCCTGGGGCGGACGCTCGCCCCCGCCCTGCCCCTGCTGGGTGCGGGCCGGGAAGGCGACGAGGGTTGCGGTGCCGAGCAGGGTCAGCAGCGTCAGGATCTTCGCGGCGCGGTGGCGTCTGACCATGGGGCCGACCTCTCTCTGTTCAGTTCTCTATGTGATTTCACGCAGGAGATAGCGCTGCGCTTCTAGCGGGCGACCGTTCCGGACCGCAAGGGGCCGCGGCAGGCCGTCCCGGTCGCCGAAAGCCTCGGAATGCCCACGAAGCAGGCAATTCGGCCGCAATATGTGCGGTTCTGGAGACTCACCTGTGCGCAGGCTCCGGGGCGCTGTCGCCCGCCAGCACCGCCCGTCCCGTGGGCGGCGCCACGGTGACCTCGGGCGACGGCTCGGGCTCGGCCAGGTGCGGGCGGCTGCGGTAAAGCGCGTAGGCCGCGCAGGCCGCGACCCCCATCAGCGGGATCAGCAGCCCCATCGCCAGCACCGCATCGCCCATCATCGCGCCGATGGTCCCGACCAGCAGGCCCGACCCCATCTGCAGGAAGCCGAGCAGCGATGCCGCCGCCCCCGCGCTTCGCCCGAAGGGCGCCAGCGCCGCGGTGGACATCGCGGGCATGACGAAGGCGATGCCGAAGGCATAGACCGCCACCGGGATCATCACGTGCAGGAACGAGGGCGGCCAGATCAGCAGCGTCGCCGTTCCGAGACTGCCGAGCAGGATGAAGCAGAGCCCCGGCAGCACCAGCGCATAGGCGCCCTTGCGCTCCATCAGCGCCCGGACCGCCAGCGAGCCGGCGAAGAAGAAGCCCGACTGCATCAGCATCCCCGCCCCGAACTCGGTCGGCGTCAGCCCGACCTCGGTCATCAGGATGAACGGCAGGAAGGTCGCCTGCGCATAGAGCGCGCCGAGCGCCCCGGCCATGACGCCCGAGGCGGTCAGGAAATGCCCGTTCGTCAGCAGCATCCGGTAGGTCCGTCCGAGCGCGGGAAGGTTCAGCCGCGACCGGTCCGGCACCACCGTCTCGCGCATCGCGAAGAGCGCGGTCAGGATCACCGCGGCGCCCATCAGCAGCATCAGCGCGAAGATCGCCCGCCACCCCGCGAAGGCCAGGGTCAGCCCGCCCAGCGTCGGCGACAGCGCGGGGCCGAGCGCCAGGATGATGCCGATCAGGTTCATGATCCGCGACGATTTCTCGCCGGTGAAGAGGTCTCGCACGATGGCCCGCGAGATGGCGATCCCGGCCGAGGCGCCGATGCCCTGCAGGAACCGCGCCGCGATCAGCACTCCCACGGTGGGCGAGAACAGCGCCAGCAGGCTGGCCGCGCAGTAGAGCGCCATGAAGGCCACCGTCACCGGCCTGCGCCCGAGCGCATCCGACAGGGGGCCCGCGATCAGCTGCGCGCAGGCGAAACCGCCGAAATAGAGCGTCAGCGTCAGCTTCACCACGGCGTCGGTCGAGCCGAAGGCATGCACCAGCTCGGGCATCGCGGGGGTGTAGAGCGCCATGGACACCGGCCCGATGGCGACCAGCATCGCGCCGATCATGCTCACCCGGCGCTCGCTCATGACGGGTGCGCCGCTCATACCTCCACCTCCGCCGCGCGCAGGCCGCGGAGCGTCTCGAGGTTGGTGCGCATCTGCCGCGCCACCTCCGAGAACTTCTCGCGGTCTTCCGGCGCGATCCCCTCCAGCGCCGCGGCGCGGAGCCTCCGGCCCACCGTCTCCATCCGCTCCAGCGCCGGTCCCGACGCCCCGGTCAGGCTGACCAGCTTCGCGCGCCGGTCGTCGGGATCGGGATCGCGGCGCACCAGCCCCGCCTTCTCCAGCCCGTCGAGGAACACCGAAAGGCTCATCGGTGCCACGCAGAGCAGGTCGGCGAGGCAGCTCTGCCGGATCGGCCCGCAGCGCGCGACCTGCGACAGCACCCGCGCCTCGGAGGTGGTCAGCCCCACCTCTCCCGTCTCGATGGCGCGCTCGAAAGCGGCGCGGAAATGCCGCGCAAGGTCGCCGACGAGAAAGGCGATGTGATCCCGGTCGATGTCCGTGGCCATGGCTGCCTGCCGATTTGATAAGTGAAAGATATTATATGCGGCATATAGCGACTGCCCGCGCAGGGTCCAGCCCCGGAATGCCGGAATCCCGCCTTCGACCGCCCCGGTATGGTCCGGGAAGCACCCGGACTCCGCCCAGATCTGGCCACATCGCGCGATCACAAATTGGTTAACAAGGCATTTAGAAAGGGACGCTGCCATGACCCCCCGCACATTTTTCAGGACCGTCGTCTGCATCTTCGCCCTGTTCGGGACCGCCAGCGTCGCGCGGGCGATCCTTGCCAGCGGACCCGAGCTGATGGCCAGCCAGATCGCCCTGCTGGTGCCGGTCGTCCTCTCCGTCCTGCTGCTCGTGCGCCTGACGCACCGCGCTGCCAGGGCCGAGGCATAGCAGGTCCGCACCTTTCGCCGCCCCAACCGACCTCCCATATGCGGTGGGCATCGAAAGGAATTGGCCCATGCCCCTCGACCGGTTCGTCCTGATCCTCGTGATCGTCTTCGCCGCCGCAGGCCTGAGCGTGTGGATCGCCACGGCCATCGCCGCCGCCACCACGGCTCCCGGTCTCTGGTTCCTCGCCGTTCCCGTCGTCCTCGCCGTGGCGGTGCTCTGGCGGGTGATCGCGCAGCGGCTGAACAACCCCGAGGACGACCACTATGACACCATCGAGAAGTGAGATCCTCGTCGTGACGACCGACCGGGTCGCCACGCGCGAGATCGCCGAAGTCCTCGGGCTCGTGCGTGGCTCCACCGTCCGCGCCAAGCACATTGGCAGCGACATCGTCGCGTCGCTGCGCAATCTCGTCGGCGGGGAAGTGCGGGAATACGCCCAGCTTCTCGCCGCCGCCCGGGAACAGGCGCTGGACCGGATACTGGAGGACGCGCGGCGGCTCGGGGCGGATGCCGTGGTCGGGGCCAGGATGCAGACCTCGACCATCGGCCAGCAGGCCTCCGAGGTGGTGTTCTACGGCACCGCCGTCCGCCTCGTCCCGTGCTGAGGGTTCAGCGCCGCCGCTCGAGCCAGACCACCGTGGCGCCGCAGACGATCCCGTAGAGGACATGCCCCACCAGCGCGACCCAAGCGATCGTGGTGAACTTCAGGAACGGCTGGCCGAGCGCGAAGCCGGCGACGAACCCGATGGCGAGGATCCAGAGCCCGAAGCCGTAGATCGCCGACGCCGCGAGCCAGCCGAGACCCGGCGCGAAACGCTCCTGGAGCGGGCGGAACACGGCGAGCCAGCCGATCGGATAGGCCAGCAGCCCGATGACGAGGAGATGTATGAAGTTGCCCGCGGCCGCCCCGTCCGGCAGGCCGAGCCGTCCGAGCAGGCTGCGCGCCAGACCGTCGGGCGAGAGGTTGCCGTAGCCCAGCATCGGGCTGATCGCCTGTCCCCAGATGTCGAAGGCGACGGTCGCGGTGGATCCGGACACGAGCAGCACCATCAGGGTACTCGGCGATATGGACGGAAACGCGCCGGGCCGGCGCAGGGAAACGGGGGAGGTGGCGGTCATCTTCGGCGCTCCTTGGATCATGGTGACGTCAATGACCGGCATTAAGGGATCCCAGCGACGCCCCGCCACATTGTTACCTGACGCCCACGTCAAGGTTACGATTGTTTCGCCCGCCTCCATGCCGCTTGCGCGAGGCTGCGAAAGGGTCCACCTGTCCGGCATGGACGACGCGACCCTCACCCACGACGGCACGACACTGCGGGACGGCGGCCGCGTCCTGCTGATCGCCTGCGGGGCCCTCGCGCGCGAGATCCTGGCCCTGCGCGACGTCAACGGCTGGACCCACCTCGACCTCACCTGCCTGCCCGCGATCCTGCACAACCACCCCGAGCGCATCACCGACGCCGTCCGCGCCGCGGTGGAGAAACACCGCGCCGCCTATGGCCGGATCTTCGTCGTCTACGCCGATTGCGGCACCGGCGGCCAGCTTCAGGCCGCCTGCGCCGAGATGGGGGTCGAGATGGTGCCGGGCCCCCACTGCTATGCCTTCTACGAGGGGGTCGAGACCTTCGCGCGCACCGCCGAGGACGAGATCACCGCCTTCTACCTGACCGATTTCCTGGTGCGCCAGTTCGACGCCTTCGTGTGGGAGCCCCTCGGCCTCGACCGTCACCCGGACCTGCGCGAGATGTACTTTGGCAACTACACGAAACTCGTCTACCAGGCGCAGACCGACGATCCGGCCCTGACCGCGAAGGCCGAAGCCTGCGCCGCCCGCCTCGGCCTCGGCTTCGAGCGCCGCTTCACCGGCTACGGCGACCTCGCCACGGCGCTCGCCCGGCTCTGATCGTCCTCAGGCCGCCGCCGCCGCGACCTCGCGGATCCGTGCGATCATCGCGCGGAGCCCGTTCGAGCGCTGCGCCGACAGGTGGTCGTTCAGCCCCAGCCGCCCGAGTTCCGCCGGGGCGTCGATGTTGCCGACCTCGCCCACCGGAACGCCGTTGTAGAGCGCGCCCAGCACCGCGATCAGGCCCTTGACGATCACCGCGTCGCTGTCGCCCTGGAAGCGGAAGGTCGCACCCGTCCCCTCTCCCTCGATCTGCGGCACCAGCCAGACCTGGCTCGCGCAGCCGTTAACCTTGGTCGCGGGCACGCGGAAGGCGTCCGGAAGGGGCGTCATCGCCTTGCCCATCTCGATCACATGGCGGTAGCGGTCCTCCCAGTCGTCCAGGAACTCGAAGGTGTCGGCAATCTCTTCAAAGGCTTCGGTGGCCATGGCGCTCTCCCGATGTCACAGCCCCTGCCTAAGCATCCCCCCGCCGCGCCACAAGCCTTTTCAACCCCGCCGCTTTCGGCTAACCGGAGGGCAGAGCGGAGGGGACCGGAATGGCACGAAGGCTGATCGCGACACTTCTGATCCTGTCCGTCGTGGCGGGCTGCGCGCGGGTCTCGAACTCGCGCCTGAACCCGTTCAACTGGTTCGGCCGCAGCCAGGCCGTGACCGCGGTTCCGGTCACGCCGGACGAAACCGGCGACCCCCGCCCGCTGATCGACCAGATCACCACGCTCGAGGTCGAGCGGACGCCGGGCGGCGCCATCGTCCGCGCCACCGGCCTGCCGCCGACCCAAGGCCACTGGGACGGCGAGCTGTTGCTGGTTGGCGACGAGGACCCGGTGGACGGCGTCCTCCAGTACCAGTTCCGCATCATGCCGCCCCCGGCCCCCACCCGCGTCTCCACCCCGCGCTCGCGCGAGGTTGTCGTCGGCCTCTACCTGACCCGCCAGGCGCTGGAGAACGTGCGCGAGATCCGCGTCTCCGCTGCGCGCAACGCCCGCGCCGTCCGCCGCTGAGCGGCTCCCGACGCCACCGCGGGACGGAGCCGTCGAGGGGGGGCCGTCTGCCCCCCAAGGCGCTGCGCGCCTTTCCCCCCGAGGATATTTGAAAAGCAAAGATGAACCCTGCGGAGGAGCGGCACCCGCCCGCCTCATCGTCCAGCTCATCTTTGCTTTCTCAAATATCCCCGCCGGAGGCTCCCGAACCCTCCGCGGGCACGCCGCCGGAGACAGGGGCGCGGCGGCGCAGCCCCGTTCGATGGCCTCAGATCTCGAAGACCTGCACGCTCTCGCCCTTGACGACCAGCCCGACCTCGCCCTTGCAGAGCCTGAGCGCGTCGGCCCCGAAGACGGTCCGGCGCCAGCCCTTCAGCGCCTGCACGTCGCGCTCGCCGCCGGCGATGGCGTCGAGGTCGGCGGAGGTGGCGATCAGCTTGCTCGCCACGTCGGCGCCGTCGGACTTGGCCTTCAGCAGCACCCGCAACAGGTCGGCGAGGGCCGGGTTCACCTGAAGCTTGTCGCGGGTCAGGTCGGGCTTCGGGAAATGCTTCGGGTCCGCCGCCTGCCCCGCCGCGATGGCGGCGAGGATCCCGTCGGCGATCGGTCCCTTGCGCGCCTCGCGCAGCAGCAGGCGCGAGCGCCCCAGGTCCTGCGCGCTCGCGGGCTTGGTCGAGGCGAGTTCGAGCAGGGCGTCGTCCTTGAACACCCGGCTGCGCGGCACGTTGTTGTCCCGGGCATAGGTCTCGCGGAACTGCGCCAGCTCCTTCACGATGGCAAGGAAGCGGCCCGAGTTGGTGCGCGTCTTGACCCGTTTCCACGCCTCCTCGGGATGCACGGTATAGGTCGCGGGGTCGGTCAGCACCGACAGCTCCTCCTCGACCCAGGGCGTGCGGCCGGTCTTGTCGAGCTTCGCCGCGAGGTGTTCGTAGATATCGCGCAGGTGCGTGACGTCGGCCAGGGCATAGGCCTTCTGCGCCTCCGACAGCGGCCGGTGCGACCAGTCGGTGAAGCGCGAGGTCTTGTCGAGCGGCTGCTTCGCGATCTTCCTGACCAGCGTCTCGTATCCCGCCTGCTCGCCGAAGCCGCAGACCATGGCGGCGACCTGGGTGTCGAACAGGGGCTCGGGGAACACGCCGCCCTCGACGAAGAAGATCTCGAGGTCCTGGCGCGCCGCGTGGAACACCTTCACCACGCCTTGGTCGCGGAAGAGGTCATAGAGCGGCTCCAGCGACAGGCCCCCGACCAGCGGATCGACCAGCACCGCGTCGTCCTCGGCGTCGCCGCGCACCGCCATCTGGATCAGGCAGAGCTTCGAGTAATAGGTCCGTTCGCGCAGGAACTCGGTGTCGATCGTGACATAGGGGTGGCGCCGGGCCTTCTCGCAGAAGGCGGCGAGCCCCTCGGTGGTGGTGATGGTGATCATTCGGCCCAGCTTCGTCCGCTCTCTGCCCCGCGTTCCGCCCGTGATAGGCACATTGGCGGCGGAAGGGAAGCCAAACCGCCCTCAGCCCGCCGCACTGTCGAGCCGGACCGGCGTCAGGTCCCCGGCCGCGAAACGCCGCAGCACCGCGGGGTAGAGCAGGTGTTCGGCCGCCAGCACCCGCGCCGCCAGCACCTCGGCCGTGTCGCCGGGCAGCACCGGCACCCGCGCCTGCCCCCTAAGCGGCCCGTCGTCGAGATCGGCCGTCACCTCGTGCACGGTGCAGCCCGCCTCGGTCTCGCCCGCCGCGAGCGCCCGGGCATGGGTGTGCAGCCCACGGTATTTCGGCAGGAGCGAGGGGTGGATGTTCAGCATCCGCCCCTGCCAGCGGTCGATGAAGCCCGCGGTCAGGATCCGCATGAAGCCGGCGAGGCAGAGGATGTCGGGCGCGGCCTCCAGCAGGCGGGCGTGCAGCACCTCCTCGAAGGCCGTGCGGTCGCCCCGGAACGGCCGGTGATCGACGGCCGCCGTCGGCACACCGCGCTCGGCGGCCCGCGACAGCCCGCCTGCGGCGGGATCGTTCGACAGCACCAGCACCGGGCGCGCGGGGTGGTCGCCGGTCATGCTCTCGACCAGCTTCACCATGTTCGACCCGCCGCCCGAAAGCAGGATCGCGACCCGCTTCACGTCAGGCGGCCCTCGTAGCGCACGCCCTGCCCTTCGGTCACATGGCCGAGGCGGCACACCGTCTCGCCCGCGTCACCGAGCAGGGCCTCCAGCGCGTCGGCCCGTTCGGGCGCGACCACGGCCACCATGCCGATCCCGGCGTTGAAGGTCTTCAGCAGTTCGGCCTGCGCCAGCCCGCCGGTTTCGGTCAGCCAGCGGAACACCGGCGGCAGCTGCCAAGCCCCGAGGTCCACCGTCGCGCCGCATCCTTCGGGCAGCACCCGCGGCAGGTTCTCGGTCAGCCCGCCGCCGGTGATGTGGGCGAGGCCATGCACGCCCCTGGCGCGCAGTGCCTCCAGCACCGGGCGCACGTAGAGCCGAGTCGGCGTCAGCAGCGCCGCGCCGAGCGTTCCCTCCCCGAAGGGACTGTCGGCGTCCCAGGACAGCCCCGAGACCTCGACGATCCGGCGCACCAGCGAGTAGCCGTTGGAATGCACCCCGTCCGAGGCGAGGCCGAGCAGCACGTCGCCCGCGGCCACCCCGGAGGGCAGCGCCGCGCCGCGCTCCATCGCGCCCACGGCGAAGCCCGCGAGGTCGAAGTCGCCGCCGTGGTACATGCCCGGCATCTCGGCCGTCTCGCCGCCGATCAGCGCGCAGCCCGAGGCCGCGCAGCCCCGCGCGATCCCCTCGATCACCCGGGCCGCTTGGTCGAGCTCCAGCTTGCCGGTGGCGAAGTAGTCGAGGAAGAACAGCGGCTCCGCGCCCTGGCAGATCAGGTCGTTCACGCACATCGCCACCAGGTCGACGCCCACGCCGTCCATGTGGCCCGTGTCGATGGCGATGCGGAGCTTGGTGCCCACGCCGTCTGTCGCCGCCACCAGGACGGGATCGGAAAATCCCGCCGCCTTCAGGTCGAACAGCCCGCCGAACCCGCCGAGCCCCGCCATGACCCCTGCCCGGTCGGTCGATTTCGCCGCCGGCTTGATCCGCTCGACCAGCGCGTTGCCCGCGTCGATGTCCACCCCCGCCTCGGCATAGGTCAGACCGTTCCTGCCCGTCTCCATCGCCCGCCCCCACTGGCCCGCGGCGCCGCAGCGACGGCGCCCATGATCGGCGCGGGGATAGACGATCCCCATCCGCGCCGCAACGCCGGAGAAGGCCCGCACCGGCAACCGGGCGGAACGAATCAGCCCCCATCGCGTTCGGATCCCAGGCAACGCCCTGAAACAAGGGCAGGACTTTGAGGATCGACAGATGATCAGACGCACCCTGACCGCCGCTGTCACCGGCACAGCGCTCCTGATGCTGCCCGTCGGCGCGGCGCTTGACGCGCTCCAGATGGACCCCGTCCACCCCGCCACCCTCGATGCGCCCGACCTCGACACCATCGGCCTGCGCGCCATGGCCGAGATCGACGGCGACCCCGCGACCTTCACCGCCGACGAGCGACGCAAGATGGTGGTGCTCGGCCAGGTGCTGGGCACCGCGCCGCTCGGCACCATGGAGGCGTTCAACCTCATCGAGTCTTGACCGGCCCGGCGGCTCTGCTACTCCGAGGGACAGCGGGCCTGTAGCTCAATTGGTTAGAGCAGAGCGCTCATAACGCTTTGGTTGCGGGTTCAAGTCCTGCCGGGCCTACCAAGAACCGCACCGTGCCGGAACGCATCTGCGCATCGCAGGGAGGAACGGCGTTCCGGTTCGCGGGTCGGGCGCATCTGCTCCGCATATGAGCCTCATCACCCTTGATCGCCATCCGTCGGAGCGGCAAACTGGCCTTGTCGTCATCGTGCCCAGGGAGGCCGGTCCAGGGGGATCGCGAGAGGTGCGTTGGTGCTGGAAGGAGGCCCAGATGACCCAGACACCGAAGCTGGTTTTCGGCTGTATCGCAACCGGTTGCGCAATCGTCGCCACGACCCTCGTCGTTGCGACAGGTGTCCCGCAGGATGCGCAGGCGCAGTCGCGGGGGGGCGCAAGCGCGACCATCGGCGGGGCGGGCAGCCTGATTCGCCCCGGGGGCGCGGGCGTCTCGTTCAACCGCATCACCAATCTCGCGACGGAACAGATCGTTTTCCTGGTCCAGAGCATCGGTGCGTTCTGCTCGAAGCTGCCCGACCGGCGGTACGAGGTCGACTGCCTGGCCGACCAGTACGAACAGGTCGCCTCGACGATGGCGCGCAACGGCGAATATGCCGGGGCGCGCCAGGCCATCGAGCAGACCTCGAAGCGCCTGCGCGGCCTTGCCGCGGCGAATCGGGCGGCCGATGCGCAGCCCGCGCAGCTGGCCGGGACCAAGACGGCCCACGCCAGCAGCCGGCCGATCGTGCCGATCGACCGCGCGCGCACCAAGGCCGCCCGGGTCCGCGCGGCGCAGATCGTCGAGGAAGGCCAGACGCTCCTGCTGCGCAGCGCCGAACGCTCGGAGCGGCGCAAGGTCGCCTATACCCAGATCGCCGAGGCGCTGGAGAGCAACAAGGTCCTGCTGCGCTCGGCCTGACACCGAGTCGGACGGCATCGCGGGAGGTCGGCGGTCACGACCGGCCCCGACGCTCTCATTCGCGTGATGGCGATGAATTGCCGTGCAGGTGACGCGGGGGCACCTGTGGCGGGTTTTCCACAGGCCGGGGCGATCTGCTCACTTGTGCGGGATCGCCCGAAAATGGGATTGAACTCGCCGCAATAGAGGCAAAATGGAGGGGCATCCTCGGGGGATCGTCCCGCAGCAGAAGACAAAGTACCATGGCCAGTTCCAAACCCCGCCCCGCACCCGCCCCGGCACAAGCTCCGCAACCGACCCCGGCCCCGACCGGCCCGGTGTCGTTCAGCGACTGGGCCGCGATCTGAGACTTCCGGACCGGTCCTCGGCACCCTAGTCTGGTGCCATGGCCGATCCCGTCTCGAGCATCCGCAACCTCGGTCCCGCCATGGAGCGGGCCTTTGCCGCCGTCGGTATCGACAGCGCCGAGACCCTGCGCGCCCTCGGGACCGATGCCGCCTATCTCCGGCTGCTCGAACACGGGCACCGGCCGCATTTCATCGCCTACTACGTGATCGAGATGGGGCTTCAGGGCCGCCCCTGGAACGACTGCAAGGGCGCCGAGAAGGCCGCCCTGCGCGCCCGATTCGACGCCCTGAAGGCGCGCGGCCACGATGCGGGGCGCGCCGCGCTCGAGGCGGAGCTGGACCGCATCGGCGTGCGTCCGCGCCCCTGACCTCGGCGCAGCGCGCAGAAAGGGGTGGCGGGGCCGCCCGGTTTGCGCTTCCCTTACGGCAACCACCGCCCGCGGAGGAGCGCCCATGACCGAGCCTGCCGAAACCGCCGAGACGCCCGCGCCGACAAGCTGCGCTGCCCACGTGGCGCGCGCCCGGGCGCTGGCCCGGAACGGCGACACGTCCGCCGCCACCGAAGCCTGCATCGCCGCGCTCAGGTCGCCGGACGTCCCCGTGCCCATGGGCATCAAGATCGAACAGCTGCTGCGCGAGCTCGGACAGGACGGCATCGCCGACCAGGTGCGCGCGGGGCTTCTGCAGGTCGCCGACAAGACCCTGCGGGATCACGGCGACAACGTCGAGGCGCTGCGCGAGGTCGCGGCGATCTGCCTCGAGCTCGGGCTTGGCGCGCGGGCGGTCGAACTCGGGACGGCCGCGCTGGCCCGCACGCCCGCCGACCCCGACGCCCTGCGCTTCTGCTACATGGCGACGCTGCGCACCGACGCCTATCCGCCGGGCGGCTTCGATGTCGAGCCGGTGCTGGCCGCATCGTCCGACCCGGTGGTGTTCCTCGGCGGCATCATCAAGATGCTCGCCACATTCGGCCGCCACGAGGACGCCCTGCGCCTCGTCGACCGCGCCCGCGCGGCGGTGCGCGACGACCGCGACAGGCGCGTGTTGCGGCGCATCGACGACGCCCTGCACGGCCGCACCGATCCCGACTCGCAGCGCGCCGATGCCGTGATGCTGTTCGACGGCTTCGCCGAGACCTACGACCAGAACCTCGCCGCGATCCAGAACAACGGCCCGGCCATGATCGACCGCATCCTGAAGGAGATCGCCCTGCCCGCCGATGTCCGTCTCGACGTGCTCGACGCGGGCTGCGGCACCGGGCTCTGCGCGCCGTTCCTGCGGCCCTACGCGAAGCTGCTGCACGGCAACGACCTGTCCATCGGGATGCTTGAGAAATGCCGCGCAAAGAACAGCTACGACCTGCTGACCCGCACCGATCTCGCCGCGGCCGAGACCTATCCGCAGGGCACCTTCGACCTTGTCGTCTGCGCCGACGTGCTGGTCTACATCCCCGACCTCACCCGGACGTTCACCAACATCTTCGACGTGCTGAACCCGGGCGGGCGGTTCGTGTTCACGGTGGAGGAGAAACAGCAGGGCGACGGCTATGCCGTCACGCCCTCGGGGCGGATCAGCCACTCCGAACCCTACCTCAGGGAGGTTCTGCAGAAGACCGGGTTCGCCTCGGTCGAGGCGCTGTTGCGCGATGCGCTGCGCACCGAGTTCTTCAAGCCCGTCGCGGGGCTCGCCATGGCTGCCCGCAAGGCCTGAACGCCCCGGCCCCGCGGGGCCGAAGGCGATGTCATGTCGGACCGGCTCAGCCGACCAGTTCGAGACCCGAGAAGAAGAACGAGATCTCTTCGGCCGCCGTCTCCGGCGCGTCCGAACCGTGGACAGAGTTCTCGCCGACCGATTCGGCGAACTCGGCGCGGATCGTGCCCGGCGCGGCATCGGCGGGGTTGGTCGCGCCCATCACTTCGCGGTTCTTGCTGATGGCGCCCTCGCCCTCCAGCACCTGCACGACGACCGGCTCGCTCGCCATGAACTCGCACAGCTCGTCGTAGAACGGACGCTCCGAGTGGACGGCATAGAACTTGCCGGCCTGCGCCTTCGTCAGGTGGATCCGCTTCTGCGCGATGATCCGGAGGCCCGCATCCTCGAACTTGGCGTTGATCTTGCCGGTCAGGTTGCGGCGGGTGGCGTCGGGCTTGATGATCGACAGCGTGCGCTCGGTGGCCATGGAAATCCTCTTTCTCGCTCTGGGCGGACCCTATGCCCGCCCGCAATTTGCGCGCCCTGCTAGCATGGGGAGTCGGTGAAAGGAAGGGCACAGGACCGGGCGCGGGCCACGGCCACGGCCGTTCCCTCGCCCCCCTGCCCCCGGCGCCATCTCGCCGACCGCGAAGGTTTCGTTGCGCGGGCGCGAACGGCCGCTAAGGTCGCACCCGACCCATGTCCGAAGCGAGCCCGCCATGCGCCTCCTCCCCCTTGCCGCCGCCCTCCTTGCCAGCCACGCCGCCGCGCAGGGCGCGCCCGGGTACCCGGCGCAGACCTACACGCTCGACCCCGCGCACAGCACCGTCGTGTTCTCGCTCGACCACCTCGGCTTTTCCCGCTTCACCGCGACCTTCGACGAGATAGCGGGCACGCTGGAACTCGACACCGCCGCGCCGCAGGAGGCGCAGCTTTCCGTCACCATCTCCACCGGCTCCCTCGACATCCCGAAGCCGCCCGAAGGCTTCCGCGAGATGCTGCTCGGCCCCGACTGGCTGGATGCCGAAGCCCACCCCGAGATCACCTATCGCTCAACCGCGATCATCCCCGACGGCGAGGCCGCGACGATCGAGGGCCTGCTGACCTTCCGCGGCACCGAACAGCCCGTGACGCTCCACGCCACCTTCAACGGCGCCTGGCCCGGCCCCCCCTATGAACCCGGCCCCCGCCTCGGCTTCTCGGCGACGGGGACGTTCCTGCGCTCGGCCTTCGGGATGGGCCAGGGCGTGCCGCCGGTGGGCACGCAGTTCGGCGTCAGCGACACCGTGACCGTCCGGATCGAAACCGAATGGACCGGCACGATCCCGCCCGAGACGCCGCCCGAGACTCCGCCCGGGTGAGCGCCGCAAACCCGCGTTGACAGACAGCCCCGCCTGACGCACACCGCGCCCATGCTCAGCATCGAGAACATCACCTATTCCGTCGAAGGCCGTCCCCTGTTCGAAGGGGCCAGCGCCCAGATTCCCGCGGGCCACAAGGTCGGCATCGTCGGGCGGAACGGCACCGGCAAGACGACGCTCTTCAACCTGATCCGCGGGCAGCTCGTGCTGGAAGGCGGCGACATCCGCGTGCCCGCCAAGGCCCGCATCGGCGGCGTCGCGCAGGAGGTGCCCGGCAGCGAGGTGTCGCTGATCGACACCGTGCTGGCCGCCGACACCGAACGCGCGTCGCTGCTGGCGGAATCCGAGACCGCCACCGACGGCACCCGCATCGCCGAGATCCAGACCCGCCTCGCCGACATCGACGCCTGGTCCGCCGAAGCCCGCGCCGCCAGCATCCTGCGCGGCCTCGGCTTCACCCACGCCGAACAGCTGATGCCCTGCTCCGCCTTCTCCGGCGGCTGGCGGATGCGCGTGGCCCTCGCCGCGGTCCTCTTCGCGGCGCCCGACCTGCTGCTGCTCGACGAGCCGACGAACTATCTCGACCTCGAAGGCGCGCTCTGGCTCGAAAGCTACCTCGGCAGGTATCCCCATTCGGTGCTGGTCATCTCCCACGACCGGGGCCTGCTGAACCGCGCCGTGAACCACATCCTGCACCTCGAAGACCGCAAGCTGACCCTCTACGCGGGCAACTACGACGCCTTCGCCCGCACCCGCGCCGCCCGCCTGGCCGTGGCCGAGGCGCAGGGCCGCAAGACCGAGGCGCGCCGCGCCCACCTGCAAAGCTTCGTCGACCGCTTCCGCGCCAAGGCCAGCAAGGCCAAGCAGGCGCAGAGCCGGATCAAGATGATCGAGAAGCTGGAAACCATCTCGACGCCCCAGGAAGCCGCCCTTCGCGCCTTCACCTTCCCCGAGCCCGAGGAACTGTCGCCGCCCATCGTCGCCATCGAGGGCGGGCAGGTCGGCTATGACGGCAAGCCCGTCCTGTCGAAGCTGAACCTCAGGATCGACCAGGACGACCGGATCGCGCTCCTGGGGCGCAACGGCGAGGGCAAGTCGACGCTCTCGAAGCTGCTCGCGGGCAAGCTCGAACGCATGGCGGGCTCGCTCACCCAGTCGAGCAAGCTCAGGATCGGCTATTTCGCCCAGCACCAGCTCGACGAGCTCCGGGCAGAGGAGACGCCGCTCGATCACCTCCGCCGCCTGCGCCCCGCCGAACTGCCGGGCAAGCACCGCGCCCGCCTCGCCGGGTTCGGGCTGGCCGCCGCGCAGGCCGAAACCGTGGTCGGCCGCCTTTCGGGCGGGCAGAAGGCGCGGCTGTCGCTGCTGCTCGCCACGCTCGACGCGCCGCACATGCTGATTCTCGACGAGCCGACGAACCACCTCGACATGGAATCGCGCGAGGCGCTGGTCGAGGCGCTGACCGCCTATTCGGGCGCCGTGATCCTCGTCTCCCACGACATGCACCTGCTGTCGCTCGTCGCCGACCGGCTGTGGCTGGTGAGGGACGGCCGCGTGGCCCCCTACGAGGACGATCTGGAGGCCTATCGCCGGATGCTGCTCTCCGCCGACACCCCCGCCCAGAAGGCGAAGAAGGAGGAGGCGAAGCCGGAACCGAAGCGCAAGGAACATACCCGCGAGGAGCTGATGGCCCTGCGCGCCGAGGTCCGCAAATGCGAGGCCCGGGTCGAGAAGCTGTCCGAGATGCGCGACAAGCTGGCCGCCAAGCTTGCCGATCCCGCGCTCTACGAGGACACTCGGGTGGGCGAGCTGGAGACCTGGAACAAGAAGTACGCCGAGGTGATGGAGGCGACCGAACGCGCCGAGGCCCTGTGGATGACCGCGCTGGAGAAACTGGAAGGCGCCCCGGCGTGATGCCGATATTATAAGCGATACCAACGCTTTGCGCAACCATCTTCGCGCGGGACACGAAGACCCTTCAAGCTGCGCCGCACCAGGCCGGAGCGGAGACGACCACCGCCCCGGCACGGCTGCTGCGGTACGGCCCGGAAGCCGCACCCTCCCGGCGGCATTCGAGAACGAAGCGGAAGTCGCCATAAACTCGGAAGGTTAGACGATGGACCTCGCTTTCTACATCACCTCCTTCGTCACCCTGTTCGTGGTGATCGACCCGGTCGGCCTTGCCCCGCTGTTCGTCGCCCTGACCGCAGGGATGGACCCGGCCCACCGCCAGGCCATCGGCCTTCGCGCGCTGGTCATCGGCGCCGCGCTGCTGACCCTCTTCGGCCTCTTCGGCGAGGCGGTGCTGGGCTTCGCGGGCATCTCCATGCCCGCCTTCCGCATCGCGGGCGGCATCCTGCTGTTCCTCACCGCCCTCGACATGCTGTTCGAACGCCGCACCCAGCGTCGACAGGGACAGGCCGACAGCCACACCGACGATCCCTCGGTCTTTCCCCTCGCCACGCCGCTGATCGCCGGCCCCGGTGCCATCGCGACGATGATCCTGCTTACCGGCCAGACCGACGGCGACTGGACGGCGATCCTGCTGATCCATCTTGTCCTGTTCGCCGTGCTGCTGCTGACCTGGGCGCTGTTCCTCGCCTCGGGCCTTCTGGAACATGCGCTCGGCGATGTCGGCATCAACGTGGTCACGCGGCTTCTCGGGATGCTGCTGGCCGCGCTTTCGGTGCAGTTCGTGGTCGATGGCGTGCGCGCGCTGATGCCCTGATCCTCTGGCATTTCGCGCCCCGAGTCCCCACTTCCGGACCATGGACAGCAACGACCTTCCCCGCCTGATCTACCTCGTCCTCCTCGGCGCGGTGATCGGCGGCTATTTCATCGCCGCGAACCGGCAGAACCTGGGCCAGACGGCGCGGCAGGCCCTGCTCTGGGGGCTGATCTTCGTCGGCGCCATCGCCGCCGCGGGGCTCTGGCAGGACGTGCGCGACGACGTGATGCCGCGCCAGAGCTTCATCGAGGGGACCGGCACGATCGAGGTGCCGCGCGCGGTCGACGGCCACTACTATCTTCGGCTCGGGATCAACGGCGTGCCGGTGGACTTCGTGGTGGACACCGGCGCCTCGGACATGGTGCTGAGCGCGCGGGACGCCCGCCGCGTCGGCATCGCCCTCGACCGCCTCGCCTATCTCGGACAGGCCCGGACGGCGAACGGCGTGGTGCCCATCGCGCAGGTGCGGCTGGACAGCGTCACCCTCGGCGGGATGGCGGACCGCAACGTGCTCGCCTCGGTCAACGGCGGCGAGATGGACGGCTCGCTTCTCGGGATGAGCTATCTCCAGCGGTTCGGGCGAATCGAGATCGCGAACAACCGCCTGCTGCTGGAGCGCTAGGGCCGGACCTGCGGAAAAAAGGGGTGGTACCACCTCCTGGTCTCGAACCAGGGACCTCCTGATCCACAATCAGGCGCTCTAACCAACTGAGCTAAGGCGGCACGGCCCTCCAGATACAAAGACCGACGCCGCATTGCAAGAGGCTCCGGGCGCGAAAATCGCCTCCGGCACCACCTCTCACAATCCGATCTCCCAGTTCTGCTCGACCACGTCCTGCCCGAAGGACCGCGCCGGGCGGCTGTCGGTCATGGTGAAGCCCTCGCGGGCATAGAGCGCGCAGGCCGCCCGGTGGCTTTCGTGGGTCCAGAGCGACATCCGCGCGTATCCCGCCGCGCGCGCGAACGCCATGCAGGCGTGCAGCATCCGCCGCCCCAGCCCCAGCCCCCGGGCCTCGGGCTCCAGCAGGAACAGCCGCAGCTTGGCGACGCCGGGCACCCCCGACCGGACGCAGAAGATCGAGCCGAGCCGCCGGTCGCCGCGCACTGCGATCCATCCCCGCTCGGTGCCCGGATCGTGGCTGCGCAGGAAGGCCGCGACGATCTCGGCCACCAGCGCCTCGAAGCTCGAATCGAACCCCTCGTCGCGGGCATAGAGCGCCCCGTGCCGCGCCACGATCCAGCCCGCGTCCCCCGGCTCCAGATCCCGCAGCCGCACCTCTTCCGGCTCCTGCGACAGGAGCGCCTCGACCCGCGCCATGGCCGCCACCAGCTCGGCCCGGCCCGCGCCGTCCAGATGCGCCACCGCCTGCTCCGCCGCGGCCCGCGCCTGCGCCTTCAGCCCGGCAAGCCGCGCCTGCCCCGCCGCGCTGAGCCGCAGGCGTTGCCGCCGCCGGTCCTTCGGGTCCGCCTCCCGCGCGACCAGCCCCTGCGCGCGGAACCGCGCCAGGACCCGGCTGACATAGCCCTCGTCAAGCCCCAGGTCCCGCGCCAGGTCCCGCGCCGTGCCGCCGTCTTCGAGGTCGTGCAGCAGCCGCACTTCCGACAGGGTCGCGCCGCTGCCGAGGTACTGGCGGTCGAGAAGCCCGAGGTGGCGCGTGTAGAAGCGGTTGAACCGCCGCATCCGGTCGATCTCGTCCATGGTCCTGCCTCCCGCCCTGCCCCGTCCATGGGACCGGAAAGCTTGCCGAAGTCAAGCGTTCCCTGCTTGCCAGCCTGCAATCGCAGGGATAGGCCAAGCTGTCTGGAACGGAGGCCCCCATGGGAATCGACAAGGAAAGCGACGTCGCGGCGAACCTGCAAATCGGGCCGACGACGCTCGGCATGGTCAGGATCTATGTCGAGGGCGACGGCGTGGACCTGCCGCTCGACTTCGACCCCGACGAGGCCGAGGAGATCGCCGAAGAGATCCGCGCCGCAGCCGCGCAGGCCCGCAAGATGGGCGCGAAGGGCAAGCCGAAGAAGAAGTAGCGGCCCCGCCCTCGCCCGCTTTTGCGGCTTCAATTTCGGACCGCTTTCCGGCATATGGCCCAGAGCGAACCGAGAGAGGCCACCATGCACGACATCCGCACCCTGCGCGACGACCCCCAAGCCTTCGACGCCGCCATGGCGCGCCGGGGCCTGTCGGGTGTCTCCGACAAGGTGCTGAAGATCGACGAGGCCCGCCGCGCCGCGATCCATGCCGCCGAGACGGCGAAGGCCGAGCAGAACGCGGCGTCCAAGCAGGTCGGCGCCGCCAAGGCCGCGGGCGACGAGGCGAAGTTCGAGGAGCTGCGCGCCCTCGTCGCCGCCAAGAAGGCCGAGGTCGCGCGGATGGAGACCGAGGCGAAGGGTCTGGACCAGGAGCTGACCGACCTGCTTCTGACCCTGCCGAACGTGCTGGACGACGCGGTGCCTGCGGGCCGCGACGACACGGAGAACAAGGAAATCCACCGCTGGGGCACGCCCCGCAGCTTCGACTTCAAGCCGCTGGAGCACTACCAGCTGCCCGCGGCGCAGGGCCTCGACTTCGCCACCGCGGGCAAGCTTTCGGGCGCGCGTTTCGTCGTGCTGCGCGGCGCCATGGCCCGCCTGCACCGCGCCCTCGCGCAGTTCATGCTGGACCTGCACACCGCGGAACACGGGCTCAGCGAAACCAACGCCCCCGTGCTGGTGCGCGAGGAGGCGATGTACGGCACCAACCAGCTGCCGAAGTTCGCCGAGGACAGCTATCAGACCACCAACGGCTGGTGGCTGATCCCGACCTCGGAAGTCACCCTCACCAACTCCGTCCGCGAAAGCACGCTGGAGGAAGCCGAGCTGCCGATCCGCCTGACCGCCCATTCGCTCTGCTTCCGCTCGGAGGCCGGCAGCGCGGGCAAGGATACGGCGGGGATGCTGCGCCAGCACCAGTTCGAGAAGGTCGAGATGGTCAGCATCACCCACCCCGACCAGTCCGAAGCCGAACACCGGCGGATGACGGACTGCGCGAAGGCGGTGCTGGAACGCCTCGGCCTGCCCTACCGCGTGATGCTGCTCTGCGAAGGCGACACGGGATTCGGCGCGCGGCGCACCCACGACCTTGAAGTCTGGCTGCCCGGGCAGGACACCTATCGCGAGATCAGCTCGGTCTCCAACACCGGCGCCTTCCAGGCCCGCCGCATGAATGCCCGCTTCAGGCCGAGCGCGGGCGGCAAGCCCGAGTTCGTGCACACGCTGAACGGCTCGGGCCTTGCCGTGGGGCGCACGCTGATCGCGGTGCTGGAGAACGGCCAGCAGCAGGACGGCTCGGTCGAGCTGCCCGAGGCGCTGCATCCCTATCTTGGCGGCCGGACGCGGGTGACGGCCGAGGGCATTCTCGCCTGAGGGCGTCAGACGCTTCCTTCCGTGGTGATGTGGATCGTGGTGCCGCAATGCTTGCAGTGCACCGCGTCAGCGTCGTGCAGCACCAGCCCGCAGACCTGACACTCCTCCCGCACCTTCGAGGGGCGGAACAGCACCTGCAACAGCCGCAGGAACAGCGTGACCCCGAAGATCATCACCGCCACCGACAGCATCCGCCCCCAGGTGCCGGTCAGGATGATGTCGCCGAACCCCGTCGTGGTCAGCGTCGTGACGGTGAAATAGAGCGCGTCGGCATAGTTCGAGATGTCGGGATTGCTCCGCCCCTGCGAGGCATAGATCAGCCCGGTCATGATGAACAGGAACACCCCGAGGTTCAGGCAGGCGAGCACAATGTCCTCGTTCTCGCGGAAATAGCGGAAGTCCTGCCGGAGCCGGGCGAGCAGCTGGTAGGTGTGCAGGAGCCTGAGCGTGCGCAGCACCCTGAGGAAGCCGAACCCCTCGCCCGCCACGGGCAGGAGAAACGAAAGCACGGCGGCGATGTCGGCCCAGACCGAAAGCGTCATCAGCGACCGCGCCTTGCGCCGCTCCAGGGCGAAGCGGATCAGGAAGTCGGCCAGGATCAGCACGCCGAACACGATGTCGGCGACTTCCACGACGCGGGTGCGCGGGAAGAACGAGGTGACGATGACGAAGATGACCGTCACGATGTCGAAGGCCAGAAGCCCATAGCGGAACCGCACCGCCCGCGGCGTGTCGGCCTCGTAGAGTTCTCTCAGTCGATCCAGCACGAAGCGGCCCCGTTGCGGTAGCGGTTGCGGTTGCGGTGGCGGGCACCATGCCGTCTTCGGCGCGCGCCGCCAAGACCTGTTGGCAGACCGCTCCGGGTGTAGCGACAGCCCGTTTGACGCCGCCCCTTCCGGCCATCGCCCGGCCACGCTACACCAAGGGGATGAAACCGATCCTGCTTCTCGTCGTCACGCTGGCCTTCGCCGTCTCGCCGTTCCTGAACCCCGAGTTCGGCGGCTTCGACCCCGACCGCTTCCCGATCCCGCAGACCGACCCGCCGGTGCAACCCGCGGGCTATGCCTTCGCGATCTGGGGGCCGATCTATCTCTGGCTGATCGCCCATGCGGTCTTCGGCCTCTGGAAGCGGCGCGAGGTTCCGGCCTGGGACGAGATGCGCCTGCCGCTGACCGTCTCGCTTGCCGTCGGCGCCGCATGGCTGCCGGTGGCGCTGGTCAACCCGCTGGCGGCGACGGTGATGATCTTCGTGATGCTGGCCTCGGCGCTGGCCGCCTACCTCCGCGCGCCCCGTGCCGACCGCTGGTGGGCCGAGGCGCCGGTGGGGCTCTACACCGGCTGGCTCACGGCGGCGAGCTTCGTGTCGCTCGGGCTCACGCTGGCGGGCTGGGGTCTTGTGTCGGGGCCGGTCGCGGCCTGGGTCTGTCTTCTCGCCGCTCTGGCCTCCGCCGCCCTTGTGCTGCGCCTGCGCCCGGGCCTGGCCTATGGCGCGGCGGTGACCTGGGCGCTGGTGGCGGTCGCGGTGCAGAACCTCGGCAGCGACATCGCGCTGGTGCTGCTGGCCCTGGCGGGTGCGGCGCTGATCGCCGGACTGACCCTGAAGGGCGCCCTTGCGCGAAGCGGCGCAGCCCGTTCGGCATAGGTCAAACGGCCCTACCGCAAGTCAGGCCACCGAGGTGGCGCCGGGCCGAAGCCCGGCTCTCCCGTCCCTGTGCGGCAGTCGCAGGCGCCCTCAGACCTCGTCCGCGCGCCCCTTGCCGAGGTGCTTCCTCAGCCGCGACGGCGTCGATTTCGTCCGGTTGCGGTAGGGGTTGTCGTCCCCCTGGCCGCGGAACCACAGCCGGATCGGCGTGCCCGGCATGTCGAAATCGGCCCGCAACCCGTTGACGAGATAGCGGGAATAGCTCGCGGGCATCTTGTCGGGGTAAGAACACATGACGACGAAGCCGGGCGGCCGCGTCTTCGCCTGGGTCATGTAGCGCAGCTTGATCCGCCGCCCGCCCGGCGCGGGGGGCGGATGCGCCTCCATCATTCCCGCAAGCCAGCGGTTCAGCTGCGCCGTGGTGACGCGCCGGTTCCAGACCTCGTGCGCCCGGATCACCGCCTCCTGCAAGCGGTCCAGCCCACGCCCCGTCTTCGCCGAGACGGTCACCAGCGGCGCCCCCTTCAGCTGCGGCAGAAGCCGCTCGAAGGCTTCGCGCAGGTCGCGGATCTTGTTCGACTTGTCGTCTTCCAGGTCCCACTTGTTGACCGCCACGACCACCGCGCGCCCCTCGCGCTCGGCCAGGTCGGCGATCCTCAGATCCTGCTGCTCGAACGGCACCGCCACGTCCAGCAGCACCACCACCACCTCGGCGAACTTCACCGCCCGAAGCCCGTCGGACACCGACAGCTTCTCGAGCTTCTCCTGCACCTTGGCCTTCTTGCGCATCCCCGCGGTGTCGAACAGGCGCACCGGCACCGGCCCGTCGGGCCCCGGCCACTCCATGTTGACCGAGATCGCATCCCGCGTGATCCCCGCCTCGGGTCCCGTCAGCATCCGCTCCTCGCCGAGGAACTGGTTGACCAGAGTGGACTTCCCCGCGTTCGGCCGCCCCACGATCGCCACCTGCAGGGGGCGTGCGCGGGTCGGCACGCGGGGCGCGTCGGACCGGCCCTCCTCGTCCACGTCGACGTCCATCATCGGCGCCTCTGTCACCTCCTCCAGCGCCGCCTCGAACCCGTCGGCCAGCGGACGGAGCTGCTGGTAGAGGTCGTTCAGCCCCTCCCCATGCTCGGCCGAAAGCCGGATCGGCTCGCCCAGGCCAAGCGAATAGGCCTCGATCACGCCGCCATCGGCCGCCCGCCCCTCGGCCTTGTTGGCGGCAAGGATGACGTGAGAGTTCTTCTTCCGCAGGATGTCGGCAAAGACCTCGTCGGCGGGCAGCACCCCGGCCCTCGCGTCGATCAGGAACAGGCAGACGTCCGCCATCTCGACCGCCCGCTCGGTCAGCTTGCGCATCCGGCCCTGAAGGCTGTCATCCGTCGCCTCTTCCAGCCCCGCCGAGTCGATCACGGTGAAGCGCAGATCGCCCAGGCGCGCCTCGCCCTCGCGCAGGTCGCGGGTGACGCCGGGCTGGTCGTCGACCAGCGCCAGCCGCTTGCCGACGAGGCGGTTGAACAGGGTGGACTTGCCCACGTTGGGCCGTCCGACGATGGCCAGGGGAAAGCTCATGGGGCCCTCACGGAGCTGACGGAAAACCGCGCCTTACACCCAATCGGCGCTAACGGAAAGCGTGAAGCTGCCCGTCCTGCGTCACGACGTAAAGGGTCTGGCCCGCCACCACGGGGTTGCTGGCCGCGCCGCCGGGCATGTCGACCGACGACACCAGCAGCCCGGTCTCGGGGCTGAAGGCGCGCAGCTGGCCGTCGCCAGAGGCCACCCACAGCCGACCGCCCGCCAGCACGGGGCCGAAGTTGCCCACGACCGCCTGACGCTTGCGTGCCTGCGGGCGGACGTAATACGGCAGGGGCGTGCCCCAGACGCGGGCGCCCGTCTCGGCGTCGAGTCGCACCAGTTCGCCAAGGTCGGTGACGGCGAAGACCGAGCCGCCGGCGACGACCACGGGGCTCACCGCGCCCTCGGTCGCGGACCAGACCTGCGTGCCGCCCGCCAGGTCGAACGCGGCGATGCGGCCCGAGGCCGAGCCGGCATAGACCCGGTCGCCCGCGATGACGGGATCGCCGCTGATGTCGGTGATCCGGGCATAGACCTTGCCGGGCCGCGTTCCGGCGACGTTGCCGGTCCAGATCTTCGTGCCGCCCTCGCGCAGCGCGCCCGCCAGTTCGCCGCTGGCGAAGGGGAAGACGGCCAGCCGGTCGTTCACCGCCGGGGCCGCGCCCCCCGCGACGCCCACCGGGCTCGGCAGGGCCGAGAGCGTCCAGCGCACCCGGCCGTTGCCCGCGTCGACGGCCCAGCCGGTGGCGTCGCGGCTTGCGACATAGACCAGCCCGTCGATCACCGTCGGCGCGCCGGTGGGCGACGCGTCGAGCTCCTGCGTCCAGATCTCGCGCCCCGTTGCGGCGTCCAGCGCCACGAGGTCGCCGAAGCCCGTCGTCACGAACAGCGTGCTGCCCGCCACCGCCAGCCCCGCGCCCGAGGCGTCGCCCGGATCGTCGGCGGGCGGCGTCAGGTCGACCGACCAGATCGGCGCGCCGTTCAGGCCGTGGGCGGTGACGCGGGCGCGGCTGTCGACGGCGAAGATCCGCCCGTCGGCGACCACGGGATCGGCGCCGATCCGGTGGCGGCGGTCGTTGCCCTCGCCGATCGGGGCGCTCCAGATCCGCCGCGGCGTCGCGCCGAGCGCAAGATGGCCGCTGTCGTGATCCGGCCCGCCGGCCTTCTGGGTCCAGCCGGCATT
The DNA here is from genome assembly GCF_002869745.1 of Oceaniglobus roseus. GTDB lineage: Bacteria > Pseudomonadota > Alphaproteobacteria > Rhodobacterales > Rhodobacteraceae > Oceaniglobus > Oceaniglobus roseus. The sequence goes on along the minus strand of NZ_PNOS01000029.1, from coordinate 10,297 downwards.
CACCCGCGGCGCGGGCAGGCCGATCGCGCGGGAGGCGTCGGCGGCGTCACCGGCCGTGTCATCGGTCGGGGCGCTCAGGTCGGCGCGCAGGTCCAGCCGCTCGCCGGTCAGGATCACCTCGGGCTCGCCACAGGAGACGAGCAGCGCAAGGGCCGAGCCGACCGCCAGAACCGGTTTCAGTTTGCGCATGTCCAGGTCTCTCCCTGCCCCGTTTCCGCCGCGCCCTGTCTCAGGTTGCGTCCAGCGTCCCGCCCAGGGCCACAATCAACTGAGACGCCCGGCGGCGCAAGCCTTCGCTGACCTGATCCTCGGCCAGAATCCCCTTCAGTCGCGCCAGCGCCGCATCCTTCTCGCCCTTGGCGAGTTCGGCCAGCGCCGTCTGCTCGAGCGCGAGCAGCCGGTAAGGCGCGCCGGGGGTGGTGAGCGGCTCCAGCCGCTGGATCTTCGCGTCGGGCTCCAGCGTGTCGCCCGCCGCCATCACCGCCTTCAGCGCGGCGAGGTCGCGGTAGACCTGCGGCAGGTTCTCCTGGGCGGCCAGCTGTTCCAGCTTGGCGACGTCGGGCGCGGGGGTCTCACCGGGGCCCGCATCGGCCTCGTACATCGCGATCACCGCTTCCTGCGAGGGATTGGCGGGCTCGATCGCCGCCAGCGCCTCGGAGCGGGCGGCGGCATCGTTGTTCTCCAGTGCCGCGTTCAGGCTGTCGCCGAAGGCCTGGGCCCGCGCCGCCTCCTGCGCGATCGACCACTCGCGCCAGGCGGCGGCCCCCACCAGCAGGACCACGGCCGCGACCGCGATCCAGCCATAGCGGCGGATCATCGTGAAGAGCCGGTCGCGCCGGACCTCCTCGTTGACTTCGTCGATGAAACTGTCGCTGTTGCTCACGCGTGGCCTCCTGTCTGCGGGCCCCTCATACCCCGAGGGCGCCGCGATTGCCAAGGGCACTAGACCGTGGGACGAAGGCCGCGGATTCGGCACCTTGCCGGACGTCGCGTAAATGTTTAATCTGAACCGGTCGGTTCAGCGTATCCCCGTCCAGACCCGGCTCCGCCGACCGTCCGAACCGCCGCCCTTCTGCCCCGAGGCCGCCATGCGCTTGTTCTCCGTCCTGATCGCCCTGCTGGTTGCCGGCGTTCTCTACCTGCTGGTGTTCGAGCGCCCGACCCTGCTGGCCTTCGCCGGGCAGGACGCGCCCGCGTCCGCGGCGGCCGAGGCGGAGGAGACGGAAGGGGAGCACCGCGTCTCCGTCGTCGCCCTGAAGTCCCGTGCCCGAGACATCGACAGCGCCGTGCTGCTGCGCGGCCGGACCGAGGCGGCGCGCCAGGTCTCGGTCGCGGCCGAGACCACGGGGCGCATCGTCTCGCCGCCGCTGCGCAAGGGCGCCTTCGTGAACGAGGGCCAGCTTCTGTGCGAACTCGACCCCGGCACCCGCGAGGCGCAGCTGGCCGAGGCCGAGGCGCGGCTGAGCGAGGCGAAGGCCCGCGGCCCCGAGGCCGAGGCGCGTGTGGCCGAGGCCGAGGCGCGGCTGAACGAGGCCGAGATAAACGACAACGCGGCCTCGAAGCTGTCGCAGGGCGGCTTCGCCTCGCAGACCCGCGTCGCCGCGACCGAGGCGGCCGTGGAATCCGCCCGCGCCGCGCTTCAGGCGGCGAAGTCGGGGATGGAATCCGCGGCCTCGGGGGTGCAGTCCGCCACCGCCGCCGTCGCCGCCGCGACGCGCGAGATCGAGAAGCTGAAGATCCACGCCCCCTTCGCGGGGCTGCTGGAAACCGACACGGCCGAGCTCGGCACCCTGATGCAGCCCGGCGCGCTCTGCGCCACGATCCTCCAGCTCGACCCGATCAAGCTGGTCGGCTACGTCCCCGAGGTGCAGGTCGACCGCGTGCAGGTCGGCGCGCCCGCGGGCGCGAGGCTCGCCACGGGGCGCGAGGTGCAGGGGCGCGTGACCTTCCTCAGCCGCGCCTCCGATCCCGCAACCCGCACCTTCCGCACCGAGATCGACGTCGCCAACGCCGACCTCGCGATCCGCGACGGCCAGACCGTCGAGATCATGATCGCCGCCGAGGGACGCACCGCGCATCTCCTGCCCCAGTCCGCCCTGACCCTGAACGACGAGGGCGACCTTGGCGTGCGGGTCGTGGCCGAGGGCGAGGTCGCCCGCTTCGCCTCCGTCAGCGTGGTGCGCGACACGCCCGAGGGGGTCTGGCTTGCGGGGCTGCCCGACGAGGTGGCGGTGATCGTCACTGGGCAGGAATACGTCAGCGACGGCGTGCCTCTGGCCGTCACCTGGAAGGATGCGGGCCAATGATCGGCATCGTCGACTGGGCCGCCGCGCGCGCCCGCATGGTCATCGCCTTCATCCTGCTCTCCCTGATGGCGGGGGGGCTGGCCTATGTCTCGCTGCCGAAGGAGGGCGAGCCCGACATCGAGATCCCCGCGCTCTTCGTTTCCGTCCCCTTCCCCGGCATCAGCGCCGAGGACAGCGAGAAGCTGCTGGTCAAGCCGATGGAGACCGAGCTTTCCGACCTCGACGGGCTGAAGAAGCTGTCGGGCACCGCCTCGGAGAACTATGCCGGCGTCGCGATGGAGTTCGAGTTCGGCTGGGACAAGACCAAGATCCTGGCCGACGTGCGCGACCGGATGAACACGGTCGAGGCGAAGTTTCCCGCCGGGGCGGAGAAATACACGATCTCCGAGATCAACTTCTCGGAATTCCCGATCATCATCGTCAACCTCACCGGCAACCTGCCCGAGCGTACGCTGCTGCGCGTCGCCAAGGATCTTCAGGACCGTCTCGAGGGGCTCGAGCCGGTGCTGGAGGCGGGGCTTTCCGGGGACCGCGACGAGATGCTCGAGGTGGTGATCGACCCGCTCAGGCTCGAGGCCTACAACGTCACCGCGAACGAGCTGATCGGCGTGGTGCAGAACAACAACCTGCTGATCGCCGCCGACAAGGTGACGAGCGACCAGGGCGCCTTCGCGGTCAAGATCCCCTCGTCCTTCGACGACCAGCAGGACATCTACGCCCTGCCGATCAAGACCGAGGGCGACCGCGTGGTGACGCTGGGCGAACTTGCCGACATCCGCCTGACCTTCGAGGACCGCCAGGGCACCGCCCGCTTCAACGGCGAGAAGACGGTCGCACTGCAGGTGGTCAAGCGCAAGGGCTTCAACCTGATCGACACGGCGGCGCTGGTGCGCGAGGAGGTGGAGAAGGCGCAGGCCGACTGGCCCGAGGACCTGCGACAGGCGATCCGAGTCGGCACCTCGAACGACCAATCGCGGCAGGTGAAGTCGATGGTGCAGCAGCTGGAAGGGTCCGTGCTGACCGCCGTGGCGCTGGTGATGATCGTCGTGCTCGGCTCGCTCGGCATCCGCTCGGCCCTGCTGGTCGGCTTCGCGATCCCGACCTCGTTCCTGCTCTGCTTCCTGTTGCTCGGGATGATGGGAATCACGATCAGCAACATCGTGATGTTCGGCCTGATCCTGGCCGTGGGGATGCTGGTGGACGGCGCCATCGTCGTCGTCGAATACGCCGACAAGCGGATCGAGGAGGGTGCCGGCCCCATGACCGCCTTCGTCGAGGCGGCCAAGCGGATGTTCTGGCCCATCGTGTCCTCCACTGCGACGACCCTCTGCGCCTTCCTGCCGATGCTGTTCTGGCCGGGCGTGCCGGGCGAGTTCATGGGGATGCTGCCGGTCACGCTGATCTTCGTGCTCTCGGCCTCGCTGGTGGTGGCGCTGGTCTACCTCCCCGTGATGGGCGGCGTCGCGGGCCGGATGAGCCGGATGTTCGGCAACACCTCCGACGGGCTGCGCAGGCTCCTGCCCTGGTGGTTCGTGCGCGCCGTGCTGGTCGTTCCGTCGGCGCTGCTGGTCTTCGTCGCGGCGATGCAGATGCTGAACCCCGACTACCTGTTCCCGGCGGGCAATCCCCTGCCCCCGGCGCTGCGGATCCTCCCCGGCGGCCTCCTCTTCATCGCGGGCTGCATCCTGACGACGATCACCCTCGGCGCGGTGGCGATCCACAGGACGCCGAGGCGCATCCGCGCGGGACGCCGCCGGACGCTGTTCGGCTGGTTCACCAAGGCCATCGCGGGCAACCCGGTGATGCCGCTCGTCGCCATCGCCGCCGTCGTCGGCTTCGTCGTCGCGACCTTCGGGTACTTCGGCCAGCACAACAACGGCGTCGAATTCTTCGTGGAAAGCGAGCCCGAGCAGGCCATCGTCTATGTCCGCGCCCGCGGCAACCTCTCGCTCGCCGAGAAGGACGCGATCCTGCGCGAGGTCGAGGATGTCGTCCTCACCACCAAGGGCATCGACAGCGCCTTCGCCTTCGCGGGCGCAGGCGGGCTGAACTCGAACACCGGCGGCGCCCAGGGCCCGCTCGACGCCATCGGCCAGGTCCAGATCGAGCTGATCCCGTGGGACGACCGCCCCGCCTATGCCCGGAGCCACCCCGAGGAGGTGACGCTGGCGGAACTCGACGGCGACGCGGTGCTGGCCGACCTCCAGGCGCGGCTCGACAAGATCCCCGGCATCCGCACCGAGATCCTGAACCTTGCCCAGGGCCCCGCCCAGGGCAAGCCGGTGCACCTGCGGCTGAAGGGCGACGACTTCGCCGCGCTGCAGGAGGCCGCCGCCACCGCCCGCGCGAAGTTCGAGGCGACGGAAGGCCTGACCGACATCGAGGACACGCGCCCCCTGCCCGGCATCGACTGGCAGATCGACGTCGATGTCGAGAAGGCCGGCCGCTATGGCGCGGACGTTCAGACCGTGGGCGGCATGGTGCAGCTGGTGACGCGGGGCATCCTGCTCGACACCATGCGGGTGCCAAGCTCGGACGAGGAGATCGAGATCCGCGTGCGCCTGCCCGAGGAGGACCGTGTGCTCTCGACCCTCGACACCCTCAAGGTGCGCACCAACGAGGGGCTGGTGCCGCTGTCGAACTTCATCACGCGGAAACCGGTGCCGAAGCTCGGCCAGATCGACCGCGTGGACCAGCAGCGCTATTTCGACGTGAAGGCCGACGTCACCGCCGGCCTGACGAAGGAGGGCCCCGGCGGCGCCGAGGTGCCGATCAACGCCAACGAGCGGATCGAGACGCTGACGGAATGGCTGGAGGACGACCGCCCCCTGCCGCCGGGCGTGACCTGGGAATGGACCGGCGACCAGGAGGAACAGGCCGAATCCGGCGCCTTCCTGATGAAGGCCTTCGCGGGCGCGCTCGGCCTCATGTTCATCATCCTGCTCGCGCAGTTCAACAGCTTCTACAACGCGGTGCTGGTTCTGCTGGCCGTGGTGCTCTCGACGGCGGGCTGCCTGATCGGGATGCTGGTCATGGGCCAGCCCTTCTCGATCATCATGACCGGCACGGGGATCGTCGCGCTGGCGGGGATCGTGGTGAACAACAACATCGTGCTGATCGACACGTTCCAGGAATATTCCCAGTACATGCCGAAGATCGAGGCCATCGTGCGCACCGCCGAGGACCGCATCCGCCCCGTGCTCCTGACCACGATCACCACCATGGCGGGCCTCGCGCCGATGATGTTCGGCCTCAGCCTCGACTTCATCGGCGGCGGATACTCCATCGACAGCCCCACCGCTCTCTGGTGGAAGCAGCTGGCGACGGCGGTGGTCTTCGGCCTCGGCATCGCGACGGTGCTGACGCTGATCTTCACCCCGGCGATGCTGGCGCTCAGGATCTGGCTTTCGGCCGGGGCCTACCGCTCGCTCGCCGCGCTGAAATCGCTGTCAAGCCGCAGCGTCCGCCGCGACCTCGCCACGAACCGCGCCGCGCGCAAGGTCCGCTCGCCCGAGATCCTGTGGGAGACGGGGGACGCGGACGGCGCGGAGCGCCCCGACGGGTCCGCCGACGATCCCGCGCAGCATCTGCGGGCCGCCGAGTAGCGCGGCCCGTTTGTTCAGCGCCATGATGGCCGGACGTTGCGCTCTGGCCCAAGGTTCGGGCCGATTGACAGGTTTTTGCCTGCTCCATACGCTTTCACGCAGCGTTTCCGTACCCATGCGATTTCCGATTTTTCTCGCATCCCGCATTTCCGGCAAGGAGGATTTCCGACAATGGCTGTTTTCAACAGGGCCTTCACCTTCGATGGCGTCACCGACCTGTCCATTCCCCAATACCGTACCTCGGTGAACTGGGACGGCGGATTTGCCAGCTGGGTCAGCTTCTTCGAACCCACCCCCGCCAACACCCACAACCTGACGATCAACCTGGTCGGCGCGGACTGGTACATGCAGACCCTCCGGTTCTCCGGCGACTCGACCATGAACGTGACGCTTCGCGATCTCGATTCGGATGCGGAAAGGCGCATCCAGTTCGTCGATCTCGGAGACAACGCGATCGTCGACCTGTCCAGGACCCGCATCGATGTCCTGAGGGGCTTCGGCCACGACTATGACATCAGCTACGGCGCCACCAACTCCGACCTCGTGCGCCTCGGCGGCGACGGCGACCGCAGCCTGACCCTCGCGGACGGAGGACGCATCTCGACGGTGCAGATGGACGGCGGCACCTCGACGATCGACCTCCAGGGCAGTTCCCGCGTCTTCCTGATGAAGCTCGATTTCAGCGTCAACAACGTCACCACCGGGTCCGGCAACCTCGAAAGCTTCTATGCCTACGAAAGCCGGAACACCCTGCACTTCGGAACCGGCGGCGTCTCGCAGGTCACGCTCTCGGGCGACGGCGGCCTGCAGCGCATCACCTCCGACGGCTATCTCGGGGCGCTCCAGATCTACGACGACAACCGCGCCATCGTGGTGCTCAACGACTTTGCCGGGTCGATCCGCACAAGCAGCGGCAACGACAGGATCTTCACCTCGCTCGGGGTCGACAGCATCGTCACTCGCGACGGCAACGACGTGGTCAATTCCGGTGACGGCTACATCGGCTTCGTTTCCACGGGCAACGGCAACGACATCGTCCGCTTCGGCGCCGAGGGCATCGGCCTGACGCAGGGCGGCAACGACGACGACAAGTTCATCATCGACACCATGGTCGCCGACGGCGGCGGACGGATCTCCGGCGGCAACGGCACGGACGAGCTGAACTTCCAGCGCCTCGGGACCGCTGCGGTCGAGTTCACGCTGGAGTCCACCGGGTTCCAGCAGGTCGGCCTCGGCTTTCTCGCGGTGAACAGCATCGAGCGCATTACCACCGCCAATGGCGACGACGACATCATCGGCAACTTCAGGGACAACCGGATCGTCCTGAACGGCGGCAAGGACCGCGCGAACGGCGGCGACGGGGACGACGACATCCTCGGCGGCGGCGGATCGGACACGCTGAACGGCGGCGGCGGCGAGGACCGGCTGCTTGGCGGCGACGCCAACGACTTCCTGAACGGCGGCGCCGGCGACGACATCCTGATCGGCGAGGCGGGCAGCGACCGGTTCATCTTCACCATCGACTCGGGCACCGACATCGTGATCGATTTCACGACCACCGGCGGGGAGTCCGACCGCCTGGTGCTGGACCAGCAGCTCTGGGCCGGCACGAAGACCGCGGCCGAGGTGGTGGCCGACCACGCCTTCGTGGCGAGCAACGGCGCCGTCGTCCTCGACTTCGGCTCCGAGGGGCGGCTGATCCTCAGCGACTACGGCACCCTGCAGGGACTGGCCGGGCAGATCGACTTCCTCTGACCCCCGCGGCGGGGCGGCGGCCTGGCACCCAGGCCGCCTCCTCCGTCTGCTGGCGGAACCAGAGTGCGGCATAGCGGCCCTGCCGCGCGAGCAGTTCGGCGTGGGAGCCGCGCTCGACGATCTCGCCGTCCTCCAGCACCACGATCTGGTCGGCGTCGGCGATGGTCGACAGGCGGTGGGCGATCACCAGCACCGTGCGTCCGCGCCCGAGGCCCTTCAGCTGGATCTGGATCTCGGCCTCCGTCTCGGTGTCGAGCGCGCTCGTCGCCTCGTCGAGCAGCAGGATCGGCGGATCCTTCAGCAGGGTCCGGGCGATCCCGACGCGCTGCTTCTCGCCCCCCGACAGCTTCAGCCCCCGCTCGCCCACCGCGGTGTCGTAGCCCTCGGGGAGGGCGGCGATGAAGTCGTGGATCCGGGCGGCGCGGGCCACCGCCTCGATCTCGGCGAAGGTGGCGTCGGGTCGGCCGTAGGCGATGTTGTAGCGGATCGTGTCGTTGAACAGCACCGTGTCCTGGGGCACGACGCCGATGCTGGCGTGCAGGCTGTCCTGGGTCACGTCGCGCACGTCCTGCCCGTCGATGGTCAGCCGCCCCGCCGTCACGTCGTAGAAGCGGAACAGCAGCCGCCCGATGGTCGACTTGCCCGACCCGGACGAGCCGACGATGGCCACCGTCCGCCCCGCCGGCACCTCCAGCGACACCCCCTTCAGGATCGGGCGGGCGGGATCGTAGCCGAAGTGGACATCCTCGAGCTTCACCACCCCCTCGCCCACCCGCAGGGGCGGCGCGCCGGGCTTGTCCTGCACCTCGGCAGGCTGTTCGAGCAGGCCGAACATCTGCCCCATGTCCACCAGCGCCTGCCGGATCTCGCGGTAGACCGTGCCGAGGAAGTTCAGCGGCATCGTGATCTGGATCATGTAGGCGTTGACCATGACGAAGTCGCCCACCGTCAGCGTCCCCGCGGCGACGCCCCGCGCCGCCATGACCATCACCACGACCAGCCCCGCGGTGATCAGCAGCGCCTGGCCGAAGTTCAGCACCGCCAGCGAATACTGCGTCTTCAGCGCCGCCGCGACATAGCGGCCCATCGCCCCGTCGTAGCGCTCGGCCTCCCGCGCCTCGGCGCCGAAATACTTCACCGTCTCGAAGTTCAGCAGGCTGTCGATCGCCTTCTGGTTGGCGTCCGTGTCCTCGGCGTTCATCTCGCGGCGGATCTTCACCCGCATCTCGGTCACGGCGAAGGTGAACCAGACGTAGAGCGCGATGGTGACGACGACGACGACGAGATACCAGATGTCGAACACCACGGCGAGCACGACGGCGATCATCAGCAACTCCAGCAGCAGCGGGCCGATGGAGAACAGGAGGAAGCGCAGCAGGAACTCCACCCCCTTCACCCCCCGCTCGATGATCCGGGACAGGCCCCCGGTCTTGCGGGTGATGTGATAGCGCATGGACATGCGGTGGATGTGGGTGAAGGTCTCGAGCGCGAGCTGGCGCAGGGCGCGCTGACCGACGCTGGCGAAGATCACGTCGCGCAGCTGCTGGAAGCCGATGTTCATCGCCCGCGCCATGCCGTAGGCCACGGTCAGGCCCACCGCCCCGGCCCCGAGCGTCCAGGCCGCGTCCGCCGCTCCCTCGCCCGACAGCGCATCGACCGCGGCCTTGTAGAAGAAGGGCGTTCCGACGGCCACGACCTTCGAGATCAGCAGCATCGCCAGCGCCAGCACCACCCGCCGCTTCACCCAGGCCAGGCCCTCGGGCCAGAGATAGGGCGCGACCCGCCGGATCACCGAAAGCCCGGCGCTTTCGGGGGGATCGCCGGGCGTTGCGGGGACGGCAGGAGAGCGGGGGGCCATGGGCGACTCCGTCAGGGGGGAAGGGTGACGAAGGGTATGCGGCACGCCCGGGAATGACCAGAGCGGCGGCGCGCGCCGGTCAGGGGGTCGGGACAGTGAAGATCTGGCCGGGATAGATCAGGTCCGGATCGCGGATCTTGTCGGAGTTGGCCTCGAACACCCGGACATAGAGGATCCCCTCGCCGTAGTTCTCGCGCGCGATCCGCCAGAGGGTGAAACCCGGCTGCACCGTGACCAGCGTCACCGGAGCGCCGGTTTCGTCCTGCGGCAGGGCGGCCAGTGCCTCGGGGCTCTCGGGGCGGAACGGCGTCTCGGCCCGCGAGGTGACGGTGCCCGCCGCGTCCACCTCGTCGATCCTGAGGTCATAGACCCGGGTGTCGATCCGCGGCAGGTCGGCGCGCCACTGGCCGTCCTCGGCGATCGGCGCGGTCAGGATCGCGCGGTTGTCGAGGTAGACGCGCACGTGCCGGTCGGCCCGGCCACGCCCCGCCAGCACCACCGCCCCCGCGCTGTCATAGCCGATGGAGTCGATCATCACCTGCTGCTGCGCATCGGGGGCTGGACCGGGATCCTGGAGCACCTGTACCCCCTCGGGACCGCTGACCATGACCCGCGCGGCCTGCGGGGCCGACGGACGTCCGGGCCTCTCGGAATCGCCCGGCACCGCGCCGCGCGGGCGCGGATCGGGGGCCGCGGCCACGGCGGGGGCGGCAGGGTCGGCGTCGACCGGGGCGGGAAGCGACTGCGCGCCGGGCTCCTGCCCCGGTCCGGGC
>NZ_PNOS01000028.1 GCF_002869745.1 Oceaniglobus roseus | reverse complement strand
CGCCCCGCCCGCGCACGGGTTTGCCCGTGACACGGCCTGCCGGTGCAGGCAGTGTCGGGGCACGTCCATCCCGTTCCGGAGCCTCCCGGCATGTCCGACCCCGCCCCGAAGGCGGGCGCCCCGACACCCGGGACGCCGCCCGTCCCGCCGCTCCCCGTCGCGCTTCTGCGCATGGGGCTGCGGCTGCTGGTGATCCTCGCGCTCGCCTGGGGTGCACATCTGCTGCTCGAAAGGGCGATGGACCTCGTGGAACGCCTGCCCGACCACCGGCAGGACGTGGCGATGACGACGTTGCTGGCCTCGGCGGTGGTCCTCTATGCCGCATTGATCGCCATTCCGTTCGTTCCGGGGGTCGAGATCGGCATCTCGCTCCTGCTGCTCGGCGGCGCCGGGATCGCGCCCTTCATCTACCTCGGCACCGTCACCGGGCTGATGGCGGCCTATCTCGCGGGCCGCTTCCTGCCCTACCGCATCCTGCACCGCTTCTTCCTCGACCTGCGCCTCACGCGCGCCTGTCGCCTGCTGGAGGAGATCGAGCCGCTCTCCCGCCCCCGCCGCCTGGCCCTGCTGCGCGCCCGCCTGCCGGGGCAGCTCGGGACCTGGGCCGTGCGCTTCCGCTACCTGACCATCGCCGCGCTGCTGAACCTGCCGGGCACCGCCCTGATCGGCGGCGGCGGCGGCATCTGCCTGATCGCCGGGCTTTCGGGCCTGTTCTCGCGCCTGGGCATGTTCGTGACCGTCGTGCTGTCCACCCTGCCGGTGCCGCTGGCGGTGTGGCTCTGGGGGCCTTCGCTGCTGGCGCGATGAGTCAGCCCGGCCCAACGGTCCGAGCCAGCCGGAGTTTGGGAAACTCCGGGCACACCCGCACAGATGTTTCGCCCGGCATTCACGCCGGGCAGCCCCCGACCGCCCCTTTACGCCTTCGGCGTGACGGTCGGGGGCTGCCCTCATCGCTGAACGCGAACGTCGCAAATATCTTCCGCGGCCACGCTCCCGCCTTGTGCAGACGCCCATCATACGCAAGTCATACGCAAACCACACGCCCCGGACGCACCCCATGACCGACCCTCTCGTGATCTTCACCCCCTCCGGCAAGCGCGGCCGCTTTCCCGTCGGAACCCCGGTCCTGACCGCCGCCCGCCAGCTTGGCGTCGACCTCGATTCGGTCTGCGGCGGCCGGGGCATCTGCTCGAAATGCCAGGTCTCCCCGGGCTACGGATCCTTTCCGAAACACGGGGTTACCGTCGAACGCGACGCGCTTTCGGAGTGGAACAGCGTCGAGGAGCGCTACAAGTCCAAGCGCGGGATGAAGGAGGGCCGCCGCCTCGGCTGCCAGGCGACCGTGCAGAAGGACGTGGTGATCGACGTCCCGGCCGAATCCCAGGTCCACAAGCAGGTCGTCCGCAAGGAGGCCACCGCCCGCACCATCGCCATGGACCCCGCCACCCGCCTCTACTTCGTCGAGGTGGAAGAGCCGGACATGCACGAACCCTCCGGCGACATGGAGCGGCTGGTCAAGGCCCTGGAGTCCCAGTGGAATACCGGCCCCGTGACCGCCTCCCTACCGGTGCTGCGGAAGCTCCAGCCGACGCTCAGGAAGGGCAACTGGCAGGTCACCGTCGCGCTGCACCAGCCCCATGAGGAACAGCCCGCCACCCTGGTCGACCTCTGGCCCGGCCTCTACGAACAGGGGCTCTACGGCCTCGCCATCGACCTCGGCTCGACCACCATCGCCGCCCATCTCTGCGACCTCTCCGATGGCCGCATCCTCGGCTCAGCGGGGATCATGAACCCGCAGATCCGCTTCGGCGAGGACCTGATGAGCCGCGTCTCCTACGTGATGATGAACCCCGGCGGCGACACCGAGATGACCGACGCCGTCCGCGCCGCGATCAACGACCTCGCCGTCGAAATCGCGTCCCAATCCGCCGTCGATCCCCGCGCCGTGGTCGAAACGGTGATCGTCTGCAACCCGGTGATGCACCACCTGCTGCTCGGCATCGACCCGGTGGAACTGGGCCAGGCGCCCTTCGCGCTGGCGACCTCCTCCGCCCTGAACCTCGAGGCGAAGGATCTCGACCTCCACAGCCTGAACCCCGCCGCCAAGGCCTATATCCTGCCGTGCATCGCGGGCCATGTCGGCGCCGACTGCGCCGCCGTGGCGCTGTCCGAGGAGCCCGGCAAGCAGCCCGAGCTCACCCTGATCGTCGATGTCGGCACCAACGCCGAGCTCCTGCTCGGCGACACCCGCCGCGTCCTCGCCTGCTCCTCCCCGACCGGCCCCGCCTTCGAGGGCGCGCAGATCTCGTCCGGCCAGCGCGCCGCCCCCGGCGCGATCGAGAAGATCACCATCGACCCCGCCACGAAGGAGCCCCGCTTCCGCGTCATCGGCTGCGACCTCTGGTCCGACGAGCCGGGCTTTCACGAGGCCACGAAAGGCACCGGCATCACCGGCATCTGCGGCTCGGGCATCATCGAGGCGGTGGCCGAGATGCGCATGGCCGGCCTCGTCGACCCCTCGGGCCTGATCGGCTCGGCCGAACAATGCGGCACCGAGCGGATGATCCCCGAGGGCCGCACCCACGCCTATGTCATCCACGACGCCACGGCCGAGGGCGGCCCGAAGATCACCGTCACACAAGGAGACATCCGCGCGATCCAGCTGGCCAAGTCCGCCCTCTACGCGGGTGCCCGCCTGCTGATGGACGAGTTCGGCGCCGACAGGGTGGAGCGCATGGTGCTGGCTGGCGCCTTCGGTGCGCACATCTCGCCGAAGCACGCCATGGTCCTCGGCATGATCCCCGACGCGCCGCTCTCCCATGTCCGCAGCGCGGGCAATGCGGCGGGCACCGGTGCGCGCATCGCCCTCCTGAACCGCGCGTCCCGGCGCGAGATCGAGGCGACGGTGGGAAAGATCACCAAGGTCGAAACCGCCATCGCCCCCCGCTTCCAGGAGCATTTCGTCAACGCCAACGCCCTGCCCCACGCCACCGATCCTTTCCCGGAACTCGCACAGATCGTGACCCTGCCCGAGGTCAGCTTCAACACCAACGGCGACGGCGCGGACGGCGGGCGGCGCAGGCGGCGGCGCGGCTGAGCCTCACGCCCGCCGCACATTTTCTGACGGCGGCGTGAAACTCGCCGCCGTGTCGCCCCGTGGGTCTCCCCATGACGCACCGCAGACCGGTGCGACCAACCGGGAGATCCACGATGCGCAACCTTCTGAAGACGACGACCCTGATCGCTTCCCTCGCCCTGGCGGGCGGCACCGCCTTCGCCGCGTCCCACACCGGCGGCAACCCCATGGTGGGCGGAGCCGAGATGTTCGCCGACAGGAACATCGTCGAGAACGCCGTGAACTCCGCCGACCACACCACGCTGGTCGCCGCGGTCAAGGCGGCGGGCCTGGTCGAGACGCTGAGCGGCCCCGGCCCCTTCACCGTCTTCGCACCGACGAACGCCGCCTTCGACGCCCTGCCCGCCGGCACCGTCGACACCCTGCTGAAGCCCGAGAACAAGGACATGCTGACCAAGGTGCTGACCTGCCACGTGGTCGCCGCCGACGCCATGTCGGACGCCATCGCGGGCATGATCCAGGACGACGGCGGCGAGCATGACGTCAACACCGTCGGCGGCTGCGTGCTGAAGGCGAAGATGGACGGCGACAGCATCACCCTGACGGACGAGACCGGCGGCGTGGCCCATGTCACCATCGCCGACGTGAAGCAGTCGAACGGCGTGATCCACGTAATCGACAAGGTGCTCCTGCCCGCGCCCGAGAAGGCGGCGGGCGACAGCGGGGCCGCCATGCCGGCCACGGACACCGCGATGGCCGAGGGCGACAACCCGATGGTCGGCGGCGCGCCGATGTACGCGAACAAGACCATCGTCGAGAACGCGGTGAACTCGGCCGACCACACCACCCTCGTCGCCGCGGTGAAGGCCGCGGGGCTGGTCGACACGCTGAACGGCGAAGGCCCCTTCACCGTCTTCGCGCCGACGAACGAAGCGTTCGAGAAGCTTCCCGCGGGCACCGTCGAGACCCTGCTGAAGCCCGAGAACAAGGACCAGCTGACCAAGATCCTGACCTACCACGTCGTGTCCGGCAACTCGTCGGCTGCCGACATCGTGGCGAAGGCAAAAGCCAGCCGCGACGGTTTCTACAACTTCACCGCCGTCTCGGGCGACGCGCTGTCGGCAAAGGTCACGCCCTCGGGCCGGGTCTTCATCTTCGACGAGAAGGGCGACGCCTACGAGGTGACGATCCCCGACGTGAAGCAGTCCAACGGCGTGATCCACGTCATCGACGGCGTGCTCCTGCCCCGCTGAAGTTTCGTGACGAGTACGGCTCCTTTACCCGGACCCTGTATGTGCATCGGGTGACCTTGACGAGTGTGATGCTTCAAGAGTGAGCCATGTGACGAGTGCCGAGGGCCGCTCCCCGAAAGGGGGGCGGCCCTTTCGTTGCGGGCGACCGACCCGACGGGGCCCGGTTTTCTCAAGAAAACCGGACCATTTTCCTGAAGGAAAATGGACCCCTCGCGTTCGGACAGGATCATGTCCGCCCGGGCGCGGCGCCAGGATCCGGGCGGGTTCCGGTTTCCTCGAGGAAACCGGGTCATTTTCCTTGAGGAAAATGATGCCTTGGGCCCGGAGGGAAGCACGGATGGAGAAGGCGGGATGCCTCCGGCGGGAGTATTTTCACAAAGAAGAAGCAGGGGCGGTGAGGCGTTTGCGGTGGTACCCTGGTCGCACGGGTCAGGCCCCGCGAATGCGGAGGCGCCGCCCGGATCGCTCCGGACGGCGCCCTGTTCCTTGCCTCACCCCGATGGGGTCGGCGGGGTCAGGCGGCGGCCTTCACCGCGCGGCCGGTCAGCACCTTGATCAGGTGCGCCCGGTAGGCGGCCGAGCCGTGCAGGTCCGTGATCAGACCATCGGCCGAGGCGGTCAGCCCCTCAATCGCCTCGGGCGAGAAGTTGTCAGACAGCGCCTCTTCCGCCTCGGTCCAGCGGAACACGCCGCCTTCCGACGCGCCGGTGATCGCCACCCGCACCCCGTCCGAGAACCTGGCCACGAACACGCCGACCAGCGGGAAGCGCGAGGCCGGTTGCGCGAACTTCTGGTAATTGGCCTTTTGCGGCACGGGGAAGCGCACCTCGGTGACGATCTCGCCCTCTTCCAGCGCGGTCATGAACATGCCTTGGAAGAACTCGTCCGCGGGGATCTCGCGGTGGTCGGTGCAGATCGTCGCGTTGCTGGCGAGGCAGGCCGCGGGATAGCAGGCCGAGGGATCGTTGTTGGCGATCGAGCCGCCGATCGTCCCGCGGTTCCGCACCGCGGGGTCGCCGATCCGCGAGGCGAGCGAGACCAGCGCCGGGTAGTCCCCCGCGCTCGCCACGATCTCGCCGTGAGTGGTGCCGCCGCCGATGCACAGGCGCCCGTCGTCGTCCACGCAGACGCCCTTGATCTCGTCGATGGCCGACAGGCTCACCAGTTTCGAGGGCTGCGCCAGCCGCTGCTTCAGCGTCGGGATCAGGGTCTGCCCGCCGCCAAGCGCCTGGGCATCCTCCTCCTTCAGCGCCGACAGGGCCTCGGCCAGGCTCTTGGGCCGTACCAGTTCGAAAGAATACATCTGCTCTCGCTCCTTACACCTGACCGCCCAGCGACCGGCCCTCGGCCGAACCGCTGTCGCGGGCCGCGGGCTGCGCCGCGCCTTCGTTTGCCGTGGCACCGTTCATCGCCGCCCAGACCCGCGCGGGGCTCAGCGGCATGTCGATGTGCGTCACGTTCTTGCCGCCGCGCTGGAGCGCGTCGATCACCGCGTTGACCACCGCGGGGGGCGAGCCGATGGCCCCCGCCTCGCCGCAGCCCTTCACGCCAAGCGGGTTGTGGGTGCAGGGCGTCTGGCAGGAATGGTCGACGCTGTAGAACGGCACGTCGTCCGCCCGGGGCATCGCGTAGTCCATGTAGGAGGCCGAGATCAACTGCCCCGCCTCGTCGTAGGCGCAGTTCTCGAGCAGCGCCTGGCCGATGCCCTGGGCGATCCCGCCGTGCACCTGCCCGTCGACGATCATCGGGTTGATGATGTTGCCGAAATCGTCCGCCGCGGCGAAGCGCGCCACCGTCACCTTGCCGGTCTCGGGATCCACCTCGACCTCGCAGGCATAGGCACCGGCGGGATAGGTGAAGTTGTTCGGGTCGTAGAACGCCGTCTCCTCCAGCCCCGGCTCCATGTCCTTCAGCGGATAGTTGTGGGGGACGTAGGCCGCCAGCGTGACGTCACCCCAGGCGAGCGACTTGTCGGTGCCCGCTACGGTGAACTTGCCGTCCTTCAGCTCGATGTCGCTGTCGGAGGCTTCCATGATGTGGGCCGCGATCTTCTTCGCCTTGGCGATGATCTTCTCGGTGGCCCGCACCATGGCCGAGCCGCCGACCGCGAGCGAGCGCGAGCCGTAGGTGCCCATGCCCATCGGCGTGTTGGCGGTGTCGCCATGGACGACCTCGACCATGTCCTCGGGGATGCCGATCATGTCGGCGACCACCTGCGGGAAGGCCGTCTCGTGGCCCTGCCCGTGGCTGTGGGAGCCGGTCATCACGACCAGGCCGCCCGTGGCGTTGACCCGGACCGTGGCCGATTCATAGAGGCCCGCGCGCGCGCCCAGCTGGCCGACGAGGTTCGACGGCGCGATGCCGCAGGCCTCGATGTAGCTGTTCACGCCCAGACCGCGCCAGAGCCCCTTCTTCTTGCTCTCCTCGGCCCGCGCCTCGAACCCGGCGATGTCGGCGATCTCGATCAGCTTGTCCATCGTCGCGTTGTAGTCGCCGGTGTCGTATTCCACGGCGACCGGGGTGGCATAGGGGAACTCGGTCACGAAGTTCTTGCGGCGCAGCTCGATCGGGTCGACTCCCAGCTCGCGCGCCGCCTTGTCGATCACCCGCTCCAGCTGGAACGTCGCCTCGGGGCGGCCCGCGCCGCGGTAGGCGTCCACGGGGACGGTGTTGGTGAACACCGCCTTCACGTTCACGTAGATCAGCGGCGTCTTGTAGTTGCCCGCCATCAGCGTGCCGTGCAGCCAGGTCGGCACCGAGGGCGCGAAGGTGGACAGGTAGGCGCCCATGTTGGCATAGGTTTCGGTCCGCAGCGCGGTGAAATTGTGATCCGCGTCCAGCGCCAGCTCGATCCTCGTGACGTGATCGCGCCCGTGGGCGTCGGTCATGAAGGCTTCGGAGCGGGTCGAGGTCCACTTGACAGGCCGACGGCATTCCTTCGCCGCCCAGGTGCAGAACGCCTCTTCCGCATAGTGGAAAATCTTCGAGCCGAAGCCGCCGCCCACGTCCGGGGCCACGACGCGCAGCTTGTGCTCGGGGATCCCGAGGACGAAGGCGCCCATCAGCAGCCGGATCACGTGGGGGTTCTGCGAGGTGGTGTAGAGCGTGTAGTCGCCCGTCCCCTTCTCCCACTGGCCCACGGCGACGCGCGGCTCCATCGGGTTGGCGATCAGGCGGTTGTTCACCAGTTCCAGCGTCGTGACGTGGGCGGCCTTCGAGATCGCCTCGTCCACCGCCGCGCGGTTCTCCTCCACGAAACCCCAGTCGTAGCAGAGGTTCGAGGTCAGGTCGTCATGGACCTTCGGCGCCCCGTCCTTGACCGCTTCCTTCATGTTGATGACCGCCGGGAGGATCTCGAGGTCCAGCTCGATCGCCTCGGCCGCGTCGCGCGCCTGGGCAAGCGTCTCGGCCACCACGGCGCAGATCGGATCGCCGACGTGGCGCACCTTGCCGTGGGCCAGCACCGGGTGCTTCGGCTCCTGCATCGGCTGGCCGTGGCGGTCAGTGACCTGCCAGCCGCAGGGCAGCCCGCCCACCGCCTCGAAGTCCTTGCCGGTGAAGATCCGGATCACCCCCGGCATGCCTTCCGCCGCCGAGGTGTCGATGCCGTTGATCTTCGCATGGGCCACGTCGGAGCGCAGGAAATGCACGTAGGCCTGGCCGTGCACGTTGATGTCGTCGGTGTAGTTGCCGTCGCCCGTCAGGAAGCGGACGTCCTCGCGCCGCTTGCTGCTGGCACCGATTCCAGTGTCCTTAGGCATTGTCTGATCCTCCCAGATCGCGGGGCGCGTCCCCGCCGCTGCCGCAGGGGCTGGACCATACCGGCCCCCGCTTGTTCTTGCTGAAAATACTCAAAAAGATCCCGGCGTTCGCAGCCCCGCGCCTATTCCGCCGCGATGGCGCCCACGTCCTGGCCGCTGGCCGCCTGGATCGCCTTGACGATGTTGTGGTAGCCCGTGCAGCGGCAGATGTTGCCTTCGAGGTAGTGGCGGATCTCGCTCTCGGTCGGCTTCGGGTTGTCCTTCAGCAGCGCCGCCGCGCTCATCACCATGCCGGGCGTGCAGAAGCCGCACTGAAGCCCGTGATAGTCCTGGAACGCCTGCTGGATCGTCCCGAGCGAGCCGTCGGCGTTCGCCATCCCCTCGATCGTGGTGACCTCGGCCCCCTCGGCCTCGGCGGCGAACATCGTGCAGGCCTTTACCGCCTTGCCGTTCACGTGAACCACACAGGCGCCGCACTGGCTGGTGTCGCAACCCACATGGGTGCCGGTCAGACCCAGCGGCCCGCGCAGCATCTCCACGAGAAGCGTGCGCCCCTCCACATCGGCGGACACGGACTTGCCGTTCACGCGCATCGAAACCTTCGCCATGGATACCTCCCTCTGCGTCTTTCGCGGCGAGTTAATCACCATTGAATCGGTTTGAGAACCACCCATTTCGCCACATACCTCCCGCGCGCACGAAACTTGCGTCCACCCCTCCCTTGGTCGCGGTCGCGGCGAAGAAGTGCAGCCTTTTCAGGCAGTGCGGGGGCGAAGTTGCGGCGGGATGCGAAGTCCGGAGCGCTCAGTCCCGCGGCCCGACGGGGCGGCCGTTCAGCCGCGCGAACTCAGCCTCGTCCCAGACGCCGATGACGATGCCTTCCGTGTCGTCCGACGCCAGCATCGAGTCGAGCCGTTCGGGCGTCACCGTCACCCGGCTGTGGTGCCGCCGCGCCCAGGCGAAGAGCGCCCCGGCCATGCGCGCGCGCACCGCCGCGTGCTCCGCATCGCCGCTTGCGCCCAGATCCTCCAGCTCGTCCGGATCGCGTTCCAGGTCGAACAGCATCGGCCGGAACCCCTCGGCATGGACGTATTTCCAGCGCGCGTCCCGCACCATGAACAGCTGCGACGCGTCGCCGGCCGTGCCCAGCACCTTCCTCGCCTCGCGCGTCGCGTAGTCGTATTCCGACACCGCGTACGCGCGCCAATCGCCGGGCGCCTCGCCGCGAAGCAGCGGCGACAGGTCGCGGCCCTCCAGGATATGCGGCTTCGGCGCGCCGCCGAAGAAGGACAGGAAGGTCGGCGCGAGGTCGATCGCCTCGACCAGCGCGTCCGACACCGCCCCCCGCGCCGCCCCCGCCCGCGGGTCCGCGACGATCAGCGGCACCTTGACCGAGCAGTCGTGGAACAGGTCCTTCTCGCCCATCCAGTGATCGCCGAGGTAATCGCCGTGGTCCGAGGTGAAGACGATCATCGTCTCCTCCATCAGCCCCCGCGCCTCCATGAAGGCGAACAGCCGCCCGAGCTGGTCGTCGATCTGCCGGATCAGCCCCATGTAGGCCGGGATCACCCGCTCCCGCACCTCGTCGCGCGCGAAGGTCCGGCAGATGCGCGACTGCTGGTAGGCACGGAACACCGGGTGATCCGTCTCGCGCTCGGCCTCGGCGCGCACCGGCGGCACCACGTGCGCGGCGCCATACATGTCGTGGTAGGGCGCGGGCACGATGTAGGGCCAGTGCGGCTTGATGTAGCTGAGGTGGCACAGCCAGGGCCCCTCGCCCGCCGCTTCCATGAACTCCATCGCCCGCGTCGTCATGTAGGGCGTCTCCGACAGCTCTTCGGGGATGTCCGCAGCCCGGTTCGAGTGCTTCAGGAGCCACCCCGTCAGCCGCTCCCCGTCGTCGCCGCGCGCCGAGTTGGCGCGGTCGTTCCACGGGTTCTCGCCCCCGATGCCCCGCTCGTTCAGCCAGCGGTTATACTCCGGCGCATCGTCATAGCCGCGGGGATGCAGCCCGTCGTCCCGCTCGAACGGCTCGAAGCCGCATTCCGCCAGCGTCACGCCGATCTCGCTTGCCGGGTCGATGCCGAGCCATTCCATCCCCTCGACATCCGGCCGCATATGCGTCTTGCCGACGATGACCGGGCGCACCCCGATCTGGCGCAGATGGTCCCCAATGGTCCGCTCGCCCACGCGCAGCGGGATGCCGTTCCAGGTCGACCCGTGGCTGCGGCAGTAGCGCCCGGTATAGGTGCTCATCCGGCTCGGCCCGCAGAACGGCGACTGGACATAGGCGTTGGTGAAGCGCACGCCCCGCGCCGCAAGGGCGTCGATGTTGGGCGTCTGCAGATGCGGGTGGCCGTAGCACGACAGGTAATCCCACCTCAGCTGGTCGGCCATGATGAACAGGACGTTACGTGCCATCGCTCCCGGCCGCCTCCCGGCTCCGCCCCTTGCCCTCGCGGGGACGGGGCCGCGTCGGGATCTCCTTCAGGAGCCCCCCGACCCCCAGCCCCATGATGTCCTCCGGCGTCACCGCGATGCCCGAGGCCACGCGTTCCAGCACCCAGTCTGCGCCGTTCAGGGCGGGCGAGCGGGCGCAGCCCGGAAGCCCGATCACGGGCCGGCCGTCCAGATCGCCGGTGAACAGCAGGTTCCCGGGGTCCACCGGCATCCCGTAGTGCTGCACGTGCCCCCCCGCCGCCCGGACGGCCGAGGGCGCCACGTCGCGGATGTCCGATGTGGCCGAGGCGGTGAGGATCAGCACCAGGTCCCCCTTCGCCTCCCGCAGCGCCGCCGTGATCGCGCCTTCCTCGTGGGCCACCACGACGTCGGCAACGAGGTCGAGCCCCAGCGTCTCCATCCGCGCCGCGATGGCCTTGCGCCCCTTCTCGCCGCCGTCCCCCGTCAGCGAGGTCTGGATCAGCACGGCGTCGCGCAGTTTCACCGGCGCCAGCCGCAGCGCCCCCCGCGCCGCCGCCTCGGCCCGTTCCAGCGCTTCGCCGGAAACGCCGTAGGCGATGATCTTGATCGTCGCGGCCATGCCGCCTTCGCCCATGTGATGCAACTCCGGCACCGTGGCAAGCGTGATCGCCGGGTCGATCCGGTTCACCGCGTCCACCGCCGCCCGGTCGACCTGCACCACCCCGCGCCCCTCGGTGTAAAGGTTCACCCGCCCTGTCGACGCCTCCGACGCGCGCAATCCCGAGGACTCGCTCAGCACCGCCGCCGCGAGCCGCCGCGCCGCCTCGTCCTCGTGGACGTCCCCGGGCCCGAGCCGTGCCACCGTCACCTCCGCAACCCCGGCCTCCGCCAGCGCCGCCAGGTGCCCTTCCTCCAGGATCAGACCCTTCCTGAGCCGCTTCTTTCCGGCCATCACCGAATGGGCGAGGATGGCGCCGCCCGCCTCCGCCAGGGGAGTCGTGCCGAATTCCATCAGCCCTGCCGCAGCCTCTGGGTGATCTCCGCCATCACCGCCACGGCGATTTCGGCCGGGGACCGCGCCCCGATGTCCAGCCCCACCGGCGCATGGATCCGCGCGATGTCGTCCGCGCCGAACCCCTGCTCCTCCAGCCGCGCCACCCGCTTCGCATGGGTGCGCGTGGAGCCGAGACAGCCGAGGTAGAAGACGTCGGACTTCAGCGCCGTCTCGATGGCCGGATCGTCGATCTTCGGATCGTGGGTCAGCGTCACCACCGCGGTGCGCGCGTCCAGCCCGAAGTCCGTCAGCGCCTGGTCCGGCCAGTCGTGCAGCAGCACCTCGCCCGGGAACCGCGCGGCCGAGGCGAAGGCCTCTCGCGGGTCCACCAGCACCGCGTCGTACCCGGTCAGCCGCGCCAGCTGCATCAGCGGCTGCGCGATGTGAACGCCGCCGACGACGACCATCCTGAGCGGCGGATTGTGGATCGCCACGAAGGTCTCGCCATCCTCCTCGAACCCCGAGCGGTCCAGCCGGAACCGGTCGGGAAAGCTCTCACGCGACGCGAGCTTTCGATCCCATGTCCTTGTATTCACGACATAAGCCGCCTGCTGACGCTGCTCGCGCCGCGCCGCCAGCTCGGCCAGCATCTCCTCGGGCAGGTCGCGCCCCACGGGCTCCACCATCACCCGGATACGGCCGCCGCAGGCCAGCCCCACGGCGAAGGCCTCGTCGTCGCTCACCCCGAACTCCAGCAGCCGCGCGCCGCCGTCCTCGACCGCCTCCAGCGCCTCGGCCACCACCGCGCCCTCGACACAGCCGCCCGAGACCGAGCCCGCGATCTCGGCCTCGCCCGAGATCGCCAGCTGGCTGCCCACGGGGCGCGGGGCCGATCCCCAGGTCTCGATCACCGTGGCCAGCGCCGCACCCTTGCCCGCGCGGTGCCAGGCCAGGGCGGTTTCGGGGATGTCGTCGAATCCGGGGGTCATGGGCATGCTCCTTCGCCCGGATCATTCCGCGCGCCGGAAGGAATGTCGAGGGGGCCGCCGCCCCTCACCCCGCCACGATCCGTGTCTGGAAGCAGTTGTTCCGGGCCGAGCGGACGTCGACGAAGGCGATCCGCGCATCTTCCAGCAGCCCCGCAGCATAACCGGCCACCTCCGCCCGCGCCACCACCCGGCCGGTGCCGTAGACGATGCGGTGATCCGCCCCGTAACCCTTCAGCAGGTAATCCGGCGAGGTTTCGAGGATCGGCGGCATCCCCTCTCCGTCCCATGGCCGGCAGTCCCCGGCGCAGAGGAAGACCGGACCCGTTTCCGCGTAGGGCTGGAGCGCCGGAAATGGTTGTGCGGCGAGGATCAGCATGGCGGCGCCCTCCGGCACGTCCCGCAGGCAGGAGCGGCAGGGCGTGCCCGAACCGCCGGACACCGCCCGCTCTGCAGGCTGTCCATTGGCATCGGGACCGCCCGCGCGGACGGAGGCGACGAAATCGGCATCGAGGGGAAGACAGCGCAGCATAGGATCGGCCTTTCGGATCGTGAACCTGCGTCGATCCTGCCCGCGGCCACCCCCTCCGGGCGATCCGATCCTTGCGCAAAGAAAAGGGCCGCCCCCAAGGGAGCGGCCCGCTTTCGCCATGTGAGCGGATCAGTTCTGCGCGGTCTGCAGAAGCGGCGTGATCCGGCGCAGGTCGGCACGGCGGTTGGCCGGTTCCGCGCCCTCGGTCGGCACCTTCAGGTCCGACTCGCCATAGCCCTGCACGACAAGGTTCTCCGGCGGCACGTCGAAGTACTCGGTCAGCGCCAGCGCCAACGATTCGGCCCGGCGGTCGGACAGGATCAGGTTCGACGCGGCAGAGCCCACGGCATCGGTGTGGCCCTCGACCAGGAACACCTCAGACGGATCCTCCTCGATCATGCGGGTGATCTGGAGACCGAGATCGGCCAGCTTGTTGGCTTCCTCGGGACGGATCGCGGCCGAGCCGGTCGCGAAGTTGATCCCGTCCAGTTCCACCGCCGGGGCGAGGTTGCGCACTTCCTTGATGTCGCGGATCTGCGCCAGGCTGAAGCGGCGATTGATAGCCTGCTCGCGCTCGAGCGCCGCGCGAAGGTCACGCTCGTTCGAGCTGTACTCGACCTGCGGCGCCGGTTGCGGCAGCGCGGAGAAGTCGACCGGCTCCACCGTCGCCGTATCGTCGATCAGCCGAACCTCGCTGCCGTCCGTCCGCACCAGCGTGCGGCGCAGCACCCGCATGTCGTTATCGCGGATCGTCACCACCTGGCTCCCGTCTTCGCGCGTCACCACCGTGCGGGTCGAGCCGTCGTCGAAGGTCTGCGTCTGGATGTTGTTGCCCGGCTGGCGCAGCAGGGCGTTGTCATCCTTCAGCAGCTGGTAGCCGCCGTTCGGATCCGCGACCACGACGCGGTCGGGCGACGTGCCGACGACCTGCCGGTTGCCCTGGATCATCGTGCCGATCGCCAGAGCGCCGGCGCCGAGCAGAAGCGCCTTCTCGAGCTTCGAGAGACCGTCGTCCTTCTCCGGCGCCTGGGCCGTCGCCGTCACTTCGGGGTTGGTATCGGCCTTGATCTGGCCCGAGAAGTCCTCGTTCGAGGAGCGCGAGTTGGCTTCGGTCACAGTCTCTTCCGTGACCTTGGCATTCGCGGCGGCGTCGCCGTCGGCAGTGGCGGCCTGCGAGGCTTTCGCGCGCTCGGCCTGCTGTGCCAGGCGCTCGGCCTGGGCGGCGCGGCGTGCCTCGCCCTCCTTCAGGCGCTGCTCGCGGGCCGCGAGACGGGCCGCGCGCTCCTCCGGGGTCTCGCGCTGGTTGGCGTCGGTCGTCTGGGCGGCCGGATCGTCCTGCTGCGTGGTAGCCGCCGCCGGATCGCCGTCCTGCGCCGTCGTGGTGGCGGCAGCTGTGCCGTCGGCATTGCGCTCGGCGCGGCGGGGCGCCTTGCGGGCGGGATCGGTCGCGTCCTGGTTCGTGACGGCGGCATCCGCTGCGGCGCGGGCGTCGGCTTCGGCCTTGGCCTTGGCGCCGACATTGGCCTGGGTCTCGGTGCGCGCGTCGGCAGCGGCCTTGGCCTCGGCCGCTTCGCGGGCCTCGCGCTCGGCCTTCCTGGACTTGCGGACCTCGGCATCCTGGGCGGCCTTCGCATCGGCATCGGCCTGCTGCTTCACGGCCTCGGCGGCCTTGGCGTCGGCGTCGGCCTGCGCTTTCGCAGCCTTGCGGGCGTCGGCGTCCTGAGCGGCCTTCGCGTCGGCATCGGCCTGCTGCTTCACGGCCTTGGCGTCGGCGTCGGCGTCGGCCTGCGCCGCGGCCTTCGCGTCGGCATCGGCCTGCGCCTTCTCGGCCTTGCGGGCCTCCTGCCTGGCGGCCTTCTCGGCTTCGCGGGCCTGCTGCTTGGCGGCCTTCTCGGCCTCGCGGGCCTGCTGCTTCGCGGCCTTCTCGGCCTCGCGGTTCGCCTTGGCTGAGGGATCGGCCGCATCGGCCTTTTCCTTCAGCTTGTCCGCGAGGTCCTTGGCCACGGCGTTCGGATCGCAGTTGGGATCGTCGGCGGCACAGGTCGAGACCTTGTCACCGGCGGCGTTGCCGGTCTGCGCCGGCACCACGGTCGGCACCACCAGGGCAAGGCTGGCAAGCAGGGCGGTTGTTGTCCTGAGGGACGGTCGCATGGGGTATTCCTTTGTACTGATCTTCACGCACATCTCTTGGGCATCCAAACCCGCGATGACCCCTGAGGTTCCGCGCGGCGACGCGACGGAGCGTGTCCGGCCACGGTCTCAGGCGGCTTTCCGCCCTGCCGGTCCGGTGCCGGTCCGGGATCAGGCGCGCGCGGCGACAGACGCCAGACGTTCGCCCGGAACGGTCCGGTCGCGGGCGGCCAGCGCCTCGGCCAGGGCAGCGAGGGAGTCGATGTTGTGCCCGGCCCTGAGCGAATCGACATGGGGCAGCATGGCGAGCACGCCCTTCGCCTTCGGCGCGAAGCCGTCGAAGCGCAGAAGCGGGTTCACCCAGATCACCTGCCGCGCCGAGAGGTGCAGCCGCTCGCATTCCCGCGCCAGTTGCCCGGGATCGTCGCGCTCCAGCCCGTCGGTGATCAGCAGCACCACGGCCCCCTGCCCCAGCACCCGCCGCGACCAGTCGCGGTTGAAGCGGTGGAGCGAGGCGCCGATCTTCGTGCCGCCCTCCCAGTCCTGCGCCTCGGCGCCCGCCGCGGCCAGCGCGGCATCGACGTCGCGGGTGGCGAGGTGGCGGGTGATGTTGGTCAGCCGGGTGCCGAAGGTGAAGGCATGGACCTTCGCCCAGCCCGCGCCCTTGTGGTTGCTGACGGCATGCAGGAAATGCAGCACCGCGCGGGAATACTGGCTCATCGAGCCGGAGATGTCGCAGAGCACCACGAGGTTCGGCCAGCGCTGGCGGCGGGTCTTCGCCGCGAGCGCCCGCACCTCGCCCCCCTGCCGCATCGCCGCGCGCAGGGTGGCGCGCCAGTCGGCGATCCGGCCGCGGGCATCGGCCCGCGTGCGCCTGGAAGCGAGCGGGCGCACGGGCAGCGACAGCCGGGCGAGGATCCGCCGCGCCTCGGCCATCTCGGCGTTGCTCATCTGCTCGAAATCGAGGGAGCGCAGCCGTTCCTCCCCGCTCGCCGTGCGCGATGCGTCGATCTCGATCTCCTGCGCGTCCTCGCGCTCGGGCAGCTCCGGCGCCTCCCGCTCGACCCCGTCGAGCAGCGCTTCCGCCGCCCGCTTCTCGGCAGGCCTCGCGGTGCGCTCCTCGGCGACACCGCGAATCGCGGGGGTCAGCAGCGACATCATGTGTTCGAGATAGCGGGGATCGCGCCAGTAGAGGCGGAAGATCTGGTCGAACACCGCCCGCTGCTCGGCCCGGGAGACGAAGCAGGCGTGGAGCGTCCAGTAGAAGTCGCGCCGGTCGGTGAACCCCGCCGCCGCCACCGCGCGGATCGCCTCCATCACGCGTCCGGGGCCGATCGGCAGCCCGGCGGCCCGGAGCGCGCGGGCGAACCAGGCGATGTTGTGGGCGAGCTTCGGGTTCTCGGGAAGTTCGAGGTCGGGGAGCGTCACCATGACGTCAGCCTTCCTTGCCGGGCGGAGGCGGGGGGCGTCCCGCCCCCCGCGCCCCCCGGGGCGCGCTGCTGCTGGCGATGCGGACGTGGAGGGTGCGGGACCGGGGCTCTGTCCCGGACCCCGGGATATTTGGGAAGCAAAGATGGGGCGTGGAGCGCATCGCTGTCAGGCGGGGGAGAGTTCGGCGCGGACCTCGGTGAGGAGGCGGGCGGCCTCGGAGCCCTGGATCTTCTGGATGTCGTCCTGGTACTTCAGGATCGCGCCCAGCGTGTCGGCGATGACCTCGGGCGAGAGCTCCATGATGTCGAGGGCCAGCAGGCACTTGGCCCAGTCGATGGTCTCGGCGACGCCGGGGGACTTGAACAGGTCCTCGGTCCTGAGCTTCTGGATGAAGGCGACGACCTCGCGGCTGAGGGTGCTGCCGGCCTCAGGGGCGCGGGCCTGCAGGATCTCGATCTCGCGGGAGAAGGCGGGATAGTCGACCCAGTGGTAGAGGCAGCGCCGCTTCAGCGCGTCGTGGACCTCGCGGGTGCGGTTCGAGGTCAGGATCACGATCGGCGGCTCGTTGGCGGCGATGGTGCCGAGTTCGGGGATCGTCACCGCGAAATCCGACAGGGCTTCCAGCAGGAAGGCCTCGAACGGCTCGTCGGTGCGGTCGAGCTCGTCGATCAGCAGTACCGGCGCGCCGCCGGGCTGGGGCTGCATGGCCTGGAGCAGCGGGCGGGCGATCAGGTACTCCTCGGTGAAGAGCTCGGACTTCAGCAGGTCGCGGTCGGCGCCACCCGCCGCCTCGGCGGTGCGAATGGCGATCATCTGCTCGGCGAAGTTCCACTCGTAGACCGCGGAGGCGGCGTCGAGCCCCTCGTAGCACTGGAGGCGGATCAGCCTGCGGCCGAGGCCCTTCGCGATGGCCTTGGCGATCTCGGTCTTGCCGACCCCCGCCTCGCCCTCGAGGAACAGCGGACGGCCGAGCTTCAGCGCGAGGAACGTCACCACCGCGAGCGGGCGGTCGCAGACATAGTCCTCGTCCGCCAGCATGCGCTGCACCGCGTCGATGGATGTCGGGATTTCGGTCATGGGCTCCTCCGGCTTGCGCCATAGCTGCATCTGGTCGCAGGACAGTCAAGCGGGCCGGGGTGCGATTGCACCTGTCGGCGCGCCGGGGTAGTCTGCCGCGACCCGCCACGAGAGGAGCCCCGCGATGAACGTGACCACGCCGATTTCCGCCAAGGACGCGCCGGACATGGCCCGGTTCACCTGGGAAGACCCCTTCCTGATCGAGGACCAGCTTGACGAGGACGAGCGGATGCTGCGCGACGCCGCCCGCGCCTTCGCGCAGGACGTGCTGCAGCCGCGGGTGATCGAGGCCTATCGCGACGAGACCTCGGACCCCTCGCTCTTCGCGAAGATGGGCGAGGCCGGGCTGCTGGGTTGCACCCTGCCCGAGGAATACGGCGGCCTCGGCGCGGGCTATGTCACCTACGGGCTGATCGCGCGCGAGATCGAGCGGGTCGACTCCGGCTATCGCTCGATGATGTCGGTGCAGAGCTCGCTGGTGATCTACCCGATCCACGCCTACGGCTCGGAGGAGCAGCGGCGGAAGTACCTCCCGAAGCTCTGCGCGGGCGAGCTGATCGGCTGCTTCGGGCTGACGGAACCCGATGCGGGCTCCGACCCCGGCGGGATGAAGACGGTGGCGAGGAAGACCGACGGCGGCTATTCGATCTCCGGCTCGAAGATGTGGATCTCGAACGCGCCCTTCGCCGACGTCTTCGTCGTCTGGGCCAAGTCCGAGGCCCATGGCGGCAAGATCCGCGGCTTCATCCTGGAGAAGGGGATGAAGGGGCTCTCCGCGCCGAAGATCGGCGGCAAGATCAGCCTGCGCGCCTCCACCACCGGCGAGATCGTGATGGAGGGCGTCGAGGTGGGCGAGGACGCGCTCCTGCCGAACGTGGAAGGCCTCAAGGGCCCGTTCGGCTGCCTGAACCGCGCCCGCTACGGCATCTCCTGGGGCGTCATGGGCGCGGCCGAGTTCTGCTGGCACGCCGCGCGCCAGTACGGGCTCGACCGCAAGCAGTTCGGCAAGCCCCTGGCCCAGACCCAGCTGTTCCAGAAGAAGCTCGCCGACATGCAGACCGAGATCTCGCTCGGCCTCCAGGGGTCGCTCCGGCTCGGGCGGCTGATGGAGCAGGGCAAGGCCTCGCCCGAGACGATCTCGATGATGAAGCGCAACAACTGCGGCAAGGCGCTGGACATCGCCAGGGCGGCGCGGGACATGCACGGCGGCAACGGGATCTCGGAAGAGTTCCAGGTGATCCGCCACATGGTCAACCTCGAGACGGTGAACACCTACGAAGGCACCCACGACGTCCACGCCCTGATCCTCGGCCGCGCCCAGACCGGGCTGCAGGCGTTCTTCTGAGCGCCGGGGTCCCGTGCGCCCGGTCGGGCCCCTCCTGAACGTCCTCACGGCAGCGCTGATCCTGCTGGCGAGCACGCTGGCGGGGTTCGCGCACCGGGCGCCCGACGCGGCGCTCGAACGGTTTCTCGCGGCGGGATTCACGCTCTCCGACCTCTGCGCCGATGCCCATCCCGGCGGGCAGAGCCACGATCACGACCGCTGCGATGCCTGCCGCCTTGTCGGCGCGGCGGTCCTGCCGCCCCTGCCCGATGCTCCGGCACGGCCCGTGGCGACCGCCCTCGGCGACGCCACGCCGGCGGGCCGCACCGCACCCGACCTCTCCTGCCCCGTGCCCGGCGGCGGCTCCCGCGCGCCACCCCGCGCCTGAGCTGCCGACTTCGCCGAACAGGACGCACCGCGCCGACGCGCGCACAGGAAAGACATGACAATGATCCGCATGAAACCGGCCGTTCTGGCCCTGCTTCTGGCTGCCCCCTTCGCAGCCGCCCCCGCGCTGGCCCACGAGTACACCGTGGGCAGCCTGACCGTGAACCACCCGATGGCCACGGCCACCAGCCCCGTCGCCAAGACCGGCGCGGGGTATCTCACGATCACCAACACCGGCACCGAGGACGACGCGCTGGTCGAGGTGCGCGCCGATTTCCCGAAGGTGATGATGCACGCCTCCGAATCGAAGGACGGTGTCGCCACCATGATCCATCAGGAGCGCGTGGCGATCCCGGCGGGCGAGACGGTCACCTTTGCGCCGGGCGGCCTGCACGTCATGTTCATGGGGCTGAAGGGGGGCCTGGAAGAAGGCGCGAAGATCCCCGCCACCCTCGTCTTCGAGAAGGCGGGCACGCTCGACGTGACCTTCAACGTCGAGGCCGCGGGAGAGCGGAAGATGGAAGGCATGGACCACTCCGGCCACAGCGCCCCCACGAACTGAAGCCATGCGGGCGGCGGGGACCACCCCCGCCGCCACTTCACAACGGCAGCATCGTGGTCGACTTCAGCTCTTCCATCGACAGAAGCGCCGTGACGTTGTGGATCTTCACCTCCGAGATCAGCGCCTGGTAGAACACGTCGTAGGCCCGCGCGTTCTTCACCCGGACCTTCAGGATATAGTCGATGTCGCCCGCGAGGCGATGCGCCTCCTGCACCTCGGGGCGGGCACGCAGGGCCTCGAGGAACCGCTTCTGCCAGGCGGCCTCGTGCTCGGACGTGCGGATCAGCACGAAGAAGCAGGCCTCGAATCCCAGTGCCTCGGCATCCAGCGCCACCGTCTGCTGGCCGATCACCCCCGCCTCGCGCAGCTTGCGGATCCGGTTCCAGACCGGTGTCTTCGACGACCCCACCGCCTTCGCGATGTCGTCCATCGACTGCGAGGCGTCGGCCTGGAGCGCGGACAGGATCTTGCGATCCATCTCGTCTATGCGGACAGTCATTCGCCGTTTTCCCTCCGTCGCGATCAGATGTTCCGTTCGGCCAGCTATGGCGAACGAATGTCCTTAGTGGAAGCCCCGTATGGCGAAAAACCGGAACGATGTTCTATATTTTCCCGAAGAACAGGGAACGCGCCATGCAACATTTTCCGATCTTCCTCGCCGTCGCGGGCCGCCGCATCGTCCTTTCGGGGGGCGGCGACGCCGCGCTCGCCAAGCTCCGGCTGCTGCTGAAGACCGAGGCGCACCTTACCGTCTTCGCCGCCGATCCCGCGCCCGAGATCCGCGCCTGGGCCGAGGCGGGGCGCCTGAAACTGGTCGAGCGTCGTCTTGAACCCGGCGACACGCTCTGCGCCGCGCTGTTCTATGCCGCCGACGAGGACGCGGCCGAGGATACCCGCACCGCCGCCATCGCCCATGCCGACGGCGCGCTGGTGAACATCGTCGACAACCTGGAAGACAGCCAGTTCATCACCCCGGCCATCGTCGACCGCGACCCCGTGACCATCGCCATCGGAACCGAAGGCGCGGCCCCGGTGCTGGCCCGCGCGATCAAGAAGGACCTGGAAGAGCGCCTGCCGCCCGTCCTCGGCACCCTCGCCCGCATCGGCAAGGCCTTCCGCGCGAAGGTCGAGGCGCTGCCGTTCGGCGCGAAACGCCGTGCCTTCTGGTCCGACTACTACTTCAACGCGGGCCCCCGCGCGATCGACGCGGGCGGGGCCGACGCGCTGGAGGGCGCGCTCGACAGGCTGCTGGCCGACCACCTCGACACCGCGCCGAAACCCGGCCGGGTGGAGTTCGTCGGCGCCGGTCCGGGCGACCCCGAGCTTCTGACCCTGAAGGCCCGCCGCGCGCTGCACGAGGCCGACGTGGTGATTCACGACCGGCTGGTCACGCCCGAGATCCTGGAACTCGCCCGCCGCGAGGCCACCCTGATCGACGCCGGCAAGGAAGGCTTCGGCGCCGCCATGGCGCAGGGCGACATCAACGCCCTGATCGTCGAGCATGGCCGCGCGGGCGCCCATGTCGTGCGGCTGCAATCCGGCGACCCCACCGTCTTCGGACGGCTCGACGAGGAGATCGAGGCGGTCGAGGCGGCGGGGCTTTCGTGGTCCATCGTCCCGGGCATCACCGCCGCGAGCGCCGCCGTCGCCGGGATCGGGCAGAGCCTGACGAAGCGGCAGCGCAACTCCTCGGTCCGGTTCCTGACCGGCCACGACATGAAGGGCTTCGCCGACCACGACTGGCACGCCCTCGCCGCGCCGGGCGAGGTCGCCGCGATCTACATGGGCAAGAAGTCCGCCCGCTTCATCCAGGGCCGGCTGCTGATGCACGGCGCCGATCCCGACACTCCGGTGACGGTGATCGAGAACGCCTCGCGCCCCGACCAGCGTGTGATCGCGACGACGCTGTCCGAGCTGGAGCCGACCCTGTCCCGCGCGGCCCTCACCGGCCCGGCCCTGACCCTCTTCGGCCTCGCGCCGCGCGACGCCGTGCATACGGCTGTCATGCGCGACGTCCATAGAGGTCCCACCCGAGTTTCACCCCTTCAGGAGGCCTTCGCATGAGCCGCCAGTTCACCCCCAAAGTCGTCACCGCCAACGCCCTGCTCGAGGGCGACGCCATCTGGTTGACCGAGGACGACAGATGGTCCCGCGACATCCGCGAGGCCGAGCTGATCGAGGACGAGGCCCACGCCCAGCTTCGCCTTCTCCAGGCGCAGTCCCAGCCCGACGTCGCCGTCGGCGCCTATCTCGCCGACGCGGCGAAAGGCGCGACGGGCCCCGAGCCGGTCCATTTCCGCGAGGCCTTCCGCACCCGCGGCCCCTCCAACTATCCGCACGGCAAGCAGGAAATCCGCTGAGCGACGCCCGCAGCCCAGGAGCAGCAAGATGTACCATTACAACGACTTCGATGAAGCCTTCGTCCGGAACCGCGTGGCCGAGTTCCGCGCCCAGGTCGAACGCCGCATCGACGGCAGCCTGACCGAGGACGAGTTCAAGCCGCTGCGCCTGATGAACGGGCTCTACCTCCAGCTGCACGCCTACATGCTGCGCGTGGCGATTCCCTACGGCACGCTGAACAGCCGCCAGATGCGCCAGCTCGCGATGATCGCCGAGCGGTGGGACAAGGGCTATGGTCACTTCACCACCCGCCAGAACATACAGTACAACTGGCCCGAGCTCTGCGACGTCCCCGCCATGCTGGAGGCGCTGGCCGATGTCGGGATGCACGCCATCCAGACCTCGGGCAACACGATCAGGAACGTCACCGCGGACCATTTCGCCGGCGCCGCCGCCGACGAGGTCGCCGATCCGCGCCCGGTGGCCGAGCTGCTGCGCCAGTGGTCCACCGACCACCCGGAGTTCCAGTTCCTGCCGCGCAAGTTCAAGATCGCCGTGACCGGCGCAGAGGCCGACCGCGCGGTGATCCGCGCCCACGACATCGGCATCCAGATCCTGCGCAACGACGCGGGAGAGCTTGGCTACCGCATGATCGTCGGCGGCGGCCTGGGCCGCACCCCGATGATCGGCAAGGTGATCCGAGACTTCCTGCCCGAGGCCGACCTGCTGCCCTATGCCGAGGCCATCGTCTCGGTCTACAACCTGCTCGGGCGGCGCGACAACAAGTACAAGGCGCGCATCAAGATCACCGTGCACGAGCATGGAATCGAAGAGATCCGCGCGCTGGTCGAGGAGCGTTTCGCCGCGCTGAAACCGCAGTTCTCGGGCGTCGACCGCCAGCTCTTCGCCGAGATCCAGGACGCCTTCGCCGCGCCCGCATGGACCGGCGCCAACACCTCCGCCCACGACGCCGCGCTGGCCGATCCGGTCTATCGCGCCTGGGCCGACACGAACCTCGCCGCCCACCGCAACCCGGATTACGCCATCGTCTCGGTCTCGCTGAAGAAGCCCGGCGCGACCCCGGGCGACGCGACCGCCGCGCAGATGCGCGTTCTGGCCGACCTGGCCGAGACCTTCGGCCACGACGAGCTGAGGATCAGCCACGAGCAGAACGTGATCCTGCCGCACGTCCACAAGGCGTACCTCCCGGCGATCCACAAGGCGCTCAAGGGGGCCGACCTTGCCACGGCGAACATCGGCCTGATCTCCGACATCATCGCCTGCCCCGGCATGGACTACTGCGCGCTGGCGACCGCCCGCTCGATTCCCGTGGCGCAGGAGATCGCGACCCGGTTCGAGGAGCTGAAGCTGGAGCACGAGATCGGTGCGCTGAAGATCAAGATATCGGGCTGCATCAACGCCTGCGGCCATCACCACGTCGGCCACATCGGCATCCTCGGGCTCGACCGCGCGGGGGTGGAGAACTACCAGATCACGCTCGGCGGCGACGGCACCGAGACGACGGTGATCGGCGAGCGTGCCGGTCCCGGCTTCTCGGCGGACGAGATCGTTCCGGCCATCGAGCGTCTGGTCTGGGCCTATCTCGACCACCGCCACGACGCTTCGGAGACCTTCCTCCAGACCTACCGCCGCCTCGGCCTTGCTCCGTTCAAGGCCGCGCTTTACCCGGAGGCCCGCGCCGATGCCGCTTGAAGCTCCCCTCGCCCCCGCGACCGAGCGGGTGGCCGAACTGAACCGCCGCTACGCCCACCACGGCGCCACGGCGGTCCTTGCCCACGCCCTCTCCGACCCGCAGGTCGGCAGCCTTGCCATGGTGTCCTCCTTCGGGGCCGAATCGGTGGCGCTGCTGCACATGGTCAGCGTGATCGACCGCACGGTGCCGGTGATCTTCCTCGACACCGAGATGCTGTTCCCCGAGACGCTGGATTACCAGCAGGAGGTCGCCACGCGCCTCGGGCTGAGCGATCTGCGCATCCGCCGTCCCGACCGCGACGCGCTGTTCCTCGTCGATCCCGACGCGATGCTCCACAAGAGCGATCCCGACGCCTGCTGCGCGCTCAGGAAGACCCGGCCCCTGCAGGAGGCGCTGGCCCCCTTCGACGGCTGGATCACCGGGCGCAAGCGCTACCAGGGCGCGGCCCGCGCGGCGCTCGACTTCTTCGAGGCCGAGCCGGGCACGGGGCGGATCAAGGTCAATCCGCTGGCCCACTGGAATCGCGGGGACGTGCAGGACTATATCGTCAACAACCGCCTGCCCCGGCACCCGCTGGTGGCGAAGGGGTACCGCTCGATCGGCTGCGCGCCCTGCACCAGCCCGGTGGCCGCAGGCGAGGACGAACGCGCCGGGCGCTGGCGGGGCCGCGACAAGGACGAATGCGGCATCCATTTCGTCAACGGCAAGCTGGTCCGCGGTGCGGCCGCGTGAGGCATCGCGCCAGCGGCAATGTCGGAAATTGACTATTTCGGGCAGGAAAATGCCCACGAAATCGCGAAGAAGGTTCGAAAGATGACAGTGATCGTGACCGACGACGGCTTCGGCCCCGAAACGTTCGCCGCCGGGTTCGAGGGTCCGGGGACGCTGGACCTTGCCCCCGATGCAGACGTCGCGGCGCTGGACCTCGACGGGGTCGAGGCGATCCGCGTCGCCTTCCCCGGCTTTTCCGACGGGCGCGGCTTCACCATCGCCCGCCTGCTTCGCCTGCGCGGCTTCCGCGGACGGCTTCGGGCGAAGGGGCATGTCATCGCCGACCAGTACGCGATGGCGCGGCGCGCGGGGTTCGACGAGGTCGAGATCGACGCGGCTCTCGCCGCCCGCCAGCCCGAGGACCAGTGGCTGGCCCGCGCCGACTGGCGCGCCCATGACTATCAGTCGCGGCTGCGCGGCTGATCCCGGGGCTTCCCACGGGATCGTTCGTGCGCTAGCAATCCAACCGACACGAGAGGACGGGCCCTTGCCCGTATCGCCATTATGAACGAGCATGTACGCGTGAACAACGTCTCCACCCCCACCCTGCCCGACGCGCAGACCGTGACCTCGGTCAAGCACTGGACCGACCGGCTGTTCTCGTTCCGGGTGACGCGGCCGGCCTCCCTGCGCTTCCGCTCGGGCGAGTTCGTGATGATCGGTCTCATGGGCGATCCGGATCCGAAGACCGGAAAGCAGAAGCCGCTTCTGCGCGCCTATTCCATCGCCTCCCCCGCCTGGGACGACGAGCTGGAGTTCTACTCGATCAAGGTGCAGGACGGCCCGCTCACCTCGAAGCTCCAGCACATCCAGCCGGGCGACCAGATCATCCTGCGCCCGAAGCCCGTGGGCACGCTGGTCCACGACGCGCTGCTGCCGGGCAAGCGGCTGTGGTTCTTCGCCACCGGCACCGGGATCGCCCCCTTTGCCTCGCTGATCCGCGAACCGCAGACCTACGAGGATTACGACGAGGTGATCCTGACCCACACCTGCCGCGACGTGGCCGAGCTTGAGTACGGGCGGCAACTGGTGGACAGCCTGAAGGACGATCCGCTGATCGGCGAGCTGGTGGGGGACAAGCTGCGCTACTATCCCACGACGACGCGGGAGCAGAGCCCGCGGATGGGCCGGATCACCGCCAAGCTGCGCTCGGGCGAGCTGTTCGCCGATCTCGGCGTGCCGCCGATCTCCCCGGAAACGGACCGGGCGATGGTCTGCGGCTCGATGGGGCTGAACACCGACCTGAAGGAAATCCTCGAAGGCTTCGGCCTGCGCGAGGGCGCCAACAGCGATCCCGCGGAATACGTGGTCGAGAAGGCCTTCGTCGGCTGAAAGGCAAAGGGCGCCCGCGGGGGGCGCCCAATCCATTGTCTGTCCAAAGATCACTCCACGCCGAGGGCGTCGCGGACCTCGGGCAGCACCGTTTCCAGCTGCGCCGGATCGTTCTGCGCCTGCTGCACCTCTTCCAGCAGCGAGTCCTGCCGGGCGGTGTCGAGATCCGAGCCACGGATCGCTTCCTCGACCCGCGGCAGGTCGAAGTTCTCGACCGTAAGGATCTGCGCCAGTTCCTGCTGGTCGGCCGTCGCGCCCACCGTGCCGGAGTCCTCGGAGGCCTGGCGGGTGTCGTCGGTGGCTTCGGTCGTCGGGTTCTGGCCGGAGGCGGCGGCATCGGCCGCGGCATTCGACGCTTCCTGCGAGGCGGCGCCGGTGCGCGAGGTCTCTTCCTCCGTCGCGGCGGCGGTGCCCATGGCGGTGTCTCCCGAGGCGGCCGGTGCGGGGTCGCTCGCCGTGGACCCGGCGCTCGCCGTGTCCTCGGTCATGGTCGCGCCGCTGTCCATGGCGGCGGTGTCGGTCGTTTCCTCGCTCGGCTGCACGACGGCGCCGGTCTCGGTATTCTCGGTCGCGTCGTCGTCGTCGTTGCAGGCGGCGACAAGGAAAACGGCGGCCAGCGCGGCCGCGGCGGTAGCTGTAGTACGCATGGTCATCTCCTGTGATCGGTTTTGCCGGATCAGTGCTTCCGGCCCCTTCAGGTTCCCCTGCAAAACGGCGCTTTCTGCGGTTTCCCGCCCTGCGGGGCCCCGATGCTCCAAACGTCGCTTGAACCGGGCGCGCTCAGTGGCTATTTTCCGCCATACCCAACAAAACAAGGAACACCACCATCGCTCGCAGACCTCATAACGCCCCGCCGGTGCGCGACACCGGTCCCCGTGTCAACGAACGCATCCGGGCGTCCGAAATCCGCCTGATCGGTGCCGAGGGCGAGAACATCGGCGTCGTCTCTCCCGAACGGGGCCTGCAGCTGGCCGAAGCGGCCGGGCTGGACTTGGTCGAGATCTCGCCGAACGCCACGCCCCCCGTCGTCAAGATCATGGACTTCGGCAAGTTCAAGTACGAACAGCAGAAGCGCGAGAGCGAGGCGCGGAAGAAGCAGAAGATCATCGAGATCAAGGAGGTCAAGTTCCGCCCGAACACCGACGTCCACGATTACGACGTGAAGATGCGCAACGTGGTGAAGTTTCTCGAGAACGGCGACAAGGTGAAGGTCACGCTCCGCTTCCGCGGCCGCGAGATGGCGCACCAGAACCTGGGCCGCGACCTGCTGGAGCGGGTGGCCGAGGACACCAAGGAAATCGGCAAGGTCGAGAACTTCCCGAAGATGGAAGGCCGCCAGATGGTCATGCTGATCGGCCCGACCAAGTGATGCGACCCGGCGCGGCGGAATGACCGGCGCGCCGACGAGCGGGCACACCGCCCGCTATTCCCCCGCGAATGTCGAAAGCGCGCCCGACGGGAGGCTCTTCTCCCGCGTCGTGGCGCGCAATTCGCCGCCGGTGATCGCGGCGCTCGCCCCGTGGCTCGCCTCGGCCTCCGGCACCGCGCTGGAGATCGGCAGCGGCACCGGGCAGCACGCGGCGAACTTCGCCCTCGCCATCCCGCGCCTCGCCTGGCAGGCCTCGGACCCCGACGCGGGCCACCGCGCCTCGGCCGCCGCATGGGCCGCGCACCTGGGCCTGTCCCTGCCCGCGCCGCTGGACCTCGACGCCGCCGCCGACTGGGCCGCGGCGCCGGAGGTGACGGCGCTCGGGCCGCTCGCGGCGGTGATCGCGATGAACGTGATCCACATCGCCCCCGTCGCGGTGCTGCACGGCATCCTCGCAGGCGCGGGCAAGGCCCTTGCGCCGGGCGGCCTGCTGATCCTCTACGGCCCGATGACCGAGCCCGGCGTGCAGACCGGCCCCGGCAACGCCGCCTTCGATGCGAACCTGCGCGCGGAGAACGCGGACTGGGGCCTGCGCGACACGGCCGAGATAAGGGAGAAGGCAGCGCCGCACGGGCTCGACTTCGCCGCGCTGATCGCGATGCCCGCCAACAACCGCCTGCTGATCCTGCGCCGCGCCTGAGTCGGGCCCAGAACAGGCCCAGAACCGGTCCCGCGCCGCTCAGCGGCCCGCCAGTCCCGGCGCCTTGTGGCCGCGCTTTATAAGGAAGGTCAGCACCGCACCTTCGGTGCGCATCTCCAGCAGGGCATGGCCGGCCTCGGCGCAGAAATGCGGCACATCGACCACGGCGGCGGGATCGTCCGCCAGCATCTTCAGGATCTGCCCGGGTTCGAGCGCACCAAGCCGCTTGCGCGCCTTCAGCACGGGCAATGGGCACAGCAGCCCCAGAGCATCCAGTTCCGCATCCGTGTCGTCCATGCCCTCAGAGTCGCGCAAATGTTTCAGATTGTCCACGGCGATTTGTAACGCCATCCGTCGCAAGGCCCCGTGACGCGGGCGCCACCCTGCCCTAAGCAGGAGCCATGTTCGGAATCGAGATCCTCGACGCGGGCCTGCTTCCCGCCATGCTCGTCGCCCTCGTCGGAGGGCTTCTGAGCTTCCTCAGCCCCTGCGTGCTGCCGATCGTGCCGCCCTACCTCGCCTACATGGGAGGGATCACCATGGCCGAGATGTCGGGCACCGGCGACACCCGGCGGCGGCCGATCATGGCGGCGCTGTTCTTCGTCCTCGGCCTGTCCACGGTGTTCCTGCTGCTGGGCTTCACCGCCTCCACCTTCGGACGGCTGTTCCTGCAGTACCAGGAGTGGTTCAACATCGTCGCCGGCATCGTCGTGATGATCTTCGGAGCCCATTTCGTCGGCGCCTTCCGCATCCCCTTCCTCGAACGCGAGGCGCGGATGGACGCGGGCGACCGGGGCGGCTCGACCTTCGGGGCCTATGTCCTCGGTCTTGCCTTCGCCTTCGGCTGGACGCCCTGCATCGGCCCGCAGCTTGGCGCGATCCTGGGCCTCGCCGCCTCCGAGGGCTCGATCGTCCGGGGCACCAGCCTGCTCGGCGTCTATGCCGCGGGGCTCGGCATCCCGTTCCTGCTGGTCGCGGCCTTCTTCCCCCGCCTGTCCGGCGTGATGGCCTGGATGAAGCGGCACATGGAGCGGATCGAGCGGATCATGGGCCTGCTGCTCTGGACCATCGGACTGTTGATGCTGACGGGCGGTTTCGCCAGCTTCTCGTACTGGCTGCTGGAAACCTTCCCCGCCCTCGCCACACTCGGCTGAGCGCAGGCTTATTTTCGCCCCCATCCTCTGCTAGCGTCGCCGACGCAGGTCAGGGGATGAGGCGATGGAGCGCGAGCGCACGGCAGGTCAGGTCCGACGGCGGCGGGTGTTCTACATCCCCGGCTACGACCCGATCCATCCCCGCCGCTACCGCGAGATGTACCGCCGCGAAGCCGCCGACCAGGCGCGGATCTCGGGCTACGAGGTCGCCCTGCGCCCCCGGAAGGGGGCCCGATACGGCTGGAGCGTCACCGGACGGATGGACGGCCACACCGTCGAGGCGGATGTCGAGGTGCTGATCTGGTCCGACATCGTGCGGGGCTCGATGTCCTCGACCATCCCCGCGACCTACTGGCAGCTCCTGCGCACCGCCTGGGTCTACA
Organism: Oceaniglobus roseus; assembly: GCF_002869745.1. GTDB lineage: Bacteria > Pseudomonadota > Alphaproteobacteria > Rhodobacterales > Rhodobacteraceae > Oceaniglobus > Oceaniglobus roseus. Next base: position 35,440 of record NZ_PNOS01000028.1, on the reverse strand, counting down.
TCGCCTCGGGCGCCATGCGCCGCCTGATGTGGCTCCGGAAAGGGCCGGTCGTCGCCGCGCTCTATCCCGTGGGGGTGCTGCTGCTGCAACTGCTGCTCGCCTGTGTCGTCGCCGCCGCCGCCTATGCGCTGCTGTCCTGGGCCATCGCGGAAGCCTCCCGCCTGATCCGACCCGACCTTTCGACCTGGCATCCGGCGCTCTGGCCCGGCCATGCCCTTTCGGCCGCGCTCGGCCTCGCCGTCGGCCTCCTGATCCTGCGCTGGTTCAAGAAGAACGACGGCCGGATCTACGCCTATTACCTGATGCACGATTATGCATTCTCGGCGAAATACGGCGGCGCGAACCCGCCCGCGCTGGAGAAGCGGATGGCCGAGTTCACCGCCACCATCGCCGCTGCCCTGCAAGGCGATTTGGACGAGGTGCTGGTCGTCGGCCATTCCTCCGGCGCCCACCTCGCCGTCTCCTGTCTTGCCGACCTGATCCGCAGCGGCCAGGTGCCCGCCAACGGCCCCGCCCTGTCCTTCCTGTCGCTCGGGCAGGTGATCCCGATGGTCAGCTTCCTGCCCAGGGCCACCCGACTCAGGGCCGACCTCCACTATCTCTCCGCGCGGAGCGAGCTGACATGGGTCGACGTCACCGCACCGGGCGACGGCTGCGCCTTCGCGCTCTGCGATCCCGTGGCCGTTACAGGCGTCGCGCCGCCGGACCAGAAATGGCCGCTGGTCTTCTCCGCCGCCTTCACGCAGAGCCTCGCGCCGGAGACCTGGGCGAAACTCAAGCGCCAGTTCTTCCGCCTGCACTTCCAGTACCTCTGCGCCTTCGACCGGCCGAAGGACTACGACTATTTCCGCATCACCGCAGGCCCCCTGACCCTCGCCGCCCGTTACGAGGGCCGGCCGCACAGCCGCTCGCGCATCGACGTGGCGGCCTCCCGCCACACCTCCATGGCCGCATGATTCCCCCGAAACCGGCGGCGCGTCCCGAGAAGGTGTCGCTCCGGCGCTACCTGAAGCTGTTCCGCGACGACATCCTCTCGGCCCAGCCGGAAAAGCTCTACCGCGCCTGGATGGCCGAGTTCCGCACGCCGTTCTTCCGCAGCTACATGGTGAACGACCCGAAGCTCCTGCGCGAGGTGCTGAACACCCGCCCCATGGACTTCCCCAAGTCGGCCCGCATCGGCGAGGGCCTGCGCCCGCTCCTCGGCGATTCGGTGTTCCTGACCAACGGCGAGACCTGGAAACGCCAGCGCCGCATCATCGACCCCGCCTTCGAGGGCGGCCGCCTGCGCGACACCTTCCCGGCGATGCTGGCCGCCGGTCAGGCCGCCGCCGACCGCATCACCCCCAGCGCGCAGGATATCGAGCCCGAGACCTCCCACGCCGCCGCCGACGTGATCTTCCGCACCCTGTTCTCGATCCCGATCGAGCACGCCGTCGCCGCCGAGGTGTTCGATCAGTTCCGCGCCCACCAGCGCAGCCAGCCCATCGTGAACCTCGCGGCCTTCGTGCCCCTGCCCCGCTGGCTGCCCCGCTTCCATGGGCGCCGGACGCGCGAGACCGCCCGCACCATCCGCCGCCTCATCACCGCCCTGACCGAGGCGCGGCAGGCCGAGATCGACGCGGGTCATGCCCCCGACGACCTCGCCACGAAGATCATGACAACGGTCGATCCCGTCACCGGCACCCCCCTCTCGACGCCCGAGATGGTGGACCAGGTGGCGATCTTCTTCCTTGCGGGCCACGAGACCAGCGCCTCCGCCCTCGCCTGGGCGCTCTACCTGCTTGCGACGCATCCCGAGGCGCAGGACCGTTGCGCCACGGAAGCACGGCAGTTCATGGCCGACCCGCAGTTCGTTAACCTCTCCGCCCTCCGCTTCACCCGCGAGGTGTTCCGCGAGACGCTGCGCCTCTACCCGCCCGTGCCGATGATGGTGCGCGAGACGACGCGGCGCGAGAGCTTCCGAGACCGCACCGCCCCGAAGGGCGCGCAGGTCGTCCTCAGCCCCTGGCACCTTCATCGCCACACGCGCCTATGGGACAATCCCGATGGCTTCGACCCCGAGCGTTTCGCCACCGAGAACGGCCGCGCCTGCCTGCGCGAGGCCTACATTCCCTTCTCCAGCGGCGCCCGCGTCTGCACCGGCGCGGGGTTCGCCATGGTCGAGGGGCCGCTGCTGCTCGCCACCCTGCTCGCCCGCTGGCAGGTCGCGCCCGTCGCAGGCCACACCCCCGTTCCCGTCGCCCACCTGACCGTGCGCGCCCGCGACGGCATCCGCCTGTCGGTCACGCCACGCACCGCCCCTTGACCCCGCCCGCCCCCCGGCGTTGGCTGGCAAGGCTGGAACAGGAGAGAGCGCCATGAGCTGGAACCCCGCCCTTGACCCCGACTGCCCCACCGGCGACGCCGTGGACGCCATCGAGACCGTCATCGTCCCCCGCGCCCGCGACCTCGGCGGCTTCGAGGTGCGCCGCGCCCTGCCCGCGCCGCGCCGCCAGATGGTCGGACCCTTCATCTTCTTCGACCAGATGGGCCCCGCCGAGTTCCTGCCGAGGAAGGGGCTCGACGTCCGCCCCCACCCCCACATCGGCCTCGCCACGATCTCCTACCTCTTCGACGGGCGGATGCATCACCGCGATTCGCTCGGCACCGACGCCTGGATCGAACCCGGCGCGGTGAACTGGATGGTCGCGGGCCGCGGCATCACCCATTCCGAACGCACCGACGACGCGACGCAGGCGGGTCCCATGCCCTTCTTCGGCATCCAGACCTGGGTCGCCCTGCCGAAGGATCGCGAGGACGACCCGGCCAGCTTCCAGCACGCCGCCAAGGCCGACCTTCCCGAGCTCGAGGGCGAGGGCAAGCGGCTGCGCCTGATCCTCGGCACCGCCTACGGCGAACGCGCCCCGGTCAGGACACCGTCCGAGATGTTCTACCTCGATGCCCTGCTCGACCCCGGCGCGAAGCTGCCCCTGCCAGACGACCACGAGGACCGCGGCGCCTATGTCGTCGCGGGCGAGGTCACCATCGCGGGCGAGACCTTCGCGGCCGGCCGGATGATGGTCTTCCGCCCCGGCGACCGCGTCTCGATGACCGCGGGCGCGCAGGGCGCACGGGTGATGCTGCTCGGCGGCGAGACGCTGGAGGGCTCGCGGCACATCTGGTGGAACTTCGTTGCCTCGTCGAAGGAGCGGATCGACGAGGCGAAGGAGGCCTGGCGGCGCGGCGACTGGGAACACGGCCGATTCCAGCTGCCCGCGGGCGACAGCGCCGAGTTCATCCCCCTGCCCGACCGGTGAGCCTGACGGTCGATCCCGCCCGCCCCGCCGACCTCGAGGCCCTCAGCGCGCTCCACACGGCCAGCTGGCGCGCCGCCTACGGCCCGCTCCTCGGGCAAGGCCCCCTCGGCGCGCCCCTGACCGAGCACATGGCGCGGACATGGGCGAGCCTGCCCGAAGGCGTGATCGTGGCCCGCGACGGAGACACGCTCGCCGGATTCCTCCGGCTGAAGCGCAACCAGGGCTGGCCCTACATCGACAATCTCCACGTCGACCCGGAGCGCCGCGGCGGCGGCATCGGCCGCTGGCTCATGGCCGCCGCGGTGGCACTGATTCCGGAAGACGAGGCCCGCGTCTGGCTTACCGTGCTGGCCGACAACCACCCCGCCCGCGCATTCTACCGCGGTCTCGGCGGCACCGAGGGCGCGCGGATCGACGAGGTCCTGCTCGGCGTGCCGGTCGTCACCTTCCCGGTGATCTGGACCCGCCTCGCCCCTCTCGCCGCCGCCTGCAAATAATTCCGCCGCAGCGGGTTTCGGCGCTTGACGCCATCCGGCGCACAGCCTAATCAGCCCCCACGCGCGGTTGTAGCTCAGTTGGTTAGAGTACCGGCCTGTCACGCCGGGGGTCGCGGGTTCGAGCCCCGTCAACCGCGCCACTCCCCCCCTCCCGGTGACAACCGCCCTTGGCGGCGGGGGGCGACGGGAAACGATCTTCCCAGACTCGCACTTCATCGCTGCAACAGCGCTGCTTTATCGGCCCTCTCTCCGGCGCCGACTTGGGGCAGGCCTGGCGTTCGCCGAAGGTGCCGTGGTCGGCACCGGGCGGAATGCGGCGGCTCGGGACCGTCCCGCACCGCCGCGCCCGGACCTCAGCCCTTCACGTCCACGACGACCCGGCCCCGCACCTGCCCCTTGAGGATGTCGCCCCCGAGCCTCGGCAGATCCTCCAGCACCGCGGGCACCACCATCGCCTCGAGCCTGTCCATCGGCAGCACCTCGGCGATCCGCTTCCACGCGCGGACCCGGTTCTCGTAGGGCTGCATCACCGAATCGATGCCCAGCAGGTTCACGCCGCGCAGCAGGAAGGGAATCACCGTGGCGGGCAGCGCGGCCCCCCCCGCCAGACCCACGGCGGCGACGCTCGCCCCGTACTTCATCTGCCCCAGGACCCGCGCCAGCATCGCGCCGCCCACGGCATCGACGCAACCCGCCCAGGTCTCGGCCTCCAGCGGCCGCTTCACCGTCTCGGCAATCTCCTCCCGCGCGACGATCCGCGACGCCCCGAGCTCCTTCAGATAGTCCCCGGTCTCCGGCCGCCCCGTCACCGCCGCCACCTCGTGACCGAGCGCCGAGAGCACCGCCACCGCGACCGAGCCGACCCCGCCGGCGGCCCCCGTCACCAGCACCGGCCCCGCCCCGGCCTTCAGCCCGTGATCCTCCAGCGCCATCACCGCCAGCATCGCGGTGAAGCCGGCGGTGCCGACGGCCATCGCCTGCCGCGTGGTCAGCCCCTCGGGCAGCGGCACCAGCCAGTCGGCCTTCACCCGCGCCTTTTCGGCGTAGCCGCCCCAGTGAACCTCGCCGACCCGCCAGCCGGTCAGCACCACCTTGTCACCGGGCCTGTACCGACCGTCCTCCGACGTCTCCACGACCCCGGCGAAATCGATTCCCGGCACATGCGGATATTTCCGCACCAGCCCGCCGCCCGGCCCGATGCACAGCCCGTCCTTGTAGTTCACCGTCGAGTACTCGACCGCGACGGTCACGTCCCCCTCGGGCAGCCGGTCCTCGCCGATCTCCTGCACGCCCGCACGGGTCTTGCCGTCCTCGTCCTTCTCGACCACCAGAGCCCTGAACATCGCGTTCCTCCTTCTTCCACTTCCGAAGATGCTCCACGCCTCCCCGGGTTCCAACAAGTCCGCCACCGCGCCTCGGCACCAGTTCGACGGTCTTCGAGCAACAGGGAAAGCGTGAACCCTCCCCAGCACCCCATCATCTTTGCTTTCTTAAATATCCCGGGGTCCGGGGCAGAGCCCCGGTCCCGCACCCCGAACCAGCGCAACGCCGGAAGAGGGTGCGCGGCGATCACAACCAGAACCTCTCCCGCACGACGGCCTCCCGCTCCCCAACCGGCGTCTCGACCACCAGCCGGGTGCCTTCGTCCCAGTGGGTCATCCGCACCATGCCGATCGCGACGTTGCCGCCGAAATCGGGCGAGGCCGCGGCCGAGGTCACGCGGCCGACCCGCCGCCCCCTGCCATCCGTCAGCGGCCAGATCCGGTCGCAGGGCGGCACCGGATCGCCGGGAATTTCGATCGCGCGGATCTGGCGCACCGGACCCTCCATCGACACACGCAGAAGCGCGTCGCGTCCGATGCAGCCGATCGCCGTCTCGACGTTGCAGAAGCGCCCCAGCCCGCATTCGTGCGGCGTGTTCTCCCGCGTCATGTCGTTACCATAGCTCAGCAGGCCGCCCTCGATCCGCTCGATCAGGTTCGGACAGCCTGCCCGCACGTCCAGATCCGCGCCCGCGGCGAACAGCGCGTCCCAGAGCGGCATCCCGACCTCGGACCCGATGACGTAGATCTCGAAGCCCCCCTGCTTGGAATAGCCCGAGCGCGCGATCAGCAGGTCGTGGCCCTGGAAGCCGAACCAGCCGAAGCGGAAGAAGCGCACGGCGCGGATCGCCTCGCCGAAGACGCGCACCATCAGTTCCTCCGCCTTCGGTCCCTGCACCGCCAGCGGCGAGACATCGGGCTCGTCGATCAGCACGTCGAGGCGATAGCCATAGGCGATGCCCTTGACCCAGAGCAGCAGGTCGCTGTCGGCGATGGAGATCCACCAGCGGTCCTCGGCCAGCTTCACCGCCACGGGATCGTTCAGCATGCCCCCCGTCTCGTCCACCATCGGCACGTAGAAGCACTGACCGGCCAGCATCCCCCTCAGGTCGCGCGGCGTCAGCATCTGCATCAGCCGCGCCGCGTCGGGCCCGCGCAGCTCCACCTGCCGCTCGCAGGCCACGTCCCAGACCTGCACGGCGGTCTTCAGGTGGCGGTAATCCTCCCCGACCGACCGGAAGACCGTGGGCAGCAGCATGTGGTTGTAGACGGTGTACCCCTTGACCCCGGCCGCCTCCACGCCGTCGGAAAAGGGGGTACGGCGCAGCCGCCGGGACGGAGAGATCAGGGCCATCGGATACCTCTCGGGGGGCCGGACGCACCGGCGGATGCACTGGCGGATGCAACGGCCGGGGCGCTCAGGAGAAATCCTCCGGCATCACGAACAGGTCCGTGTCCGACGGCTTCGCCCCGGCCGCCGTCAGCATCGCGTGGACCTGCCCGCGGTGGTGGGTCTGGTGGTTGAACATGTGCATCACGCACATCGCCTTGGGCCGGCTCACGTCCCGCCCGAGCGCGCCCGAGAACCAGGCGAGCTCGCCGGCCAGGTCCGGCTCTTCCAGCGTGTCGGCCCAGATGACGAGCTTGCCATCCATCTCGGCCCGGCGCGCGCACATCTCGTCCCAGAGCGGCATGAAGGCGGCGCTGCCGGGGATGCCGACGGCGGGCTTCTCCCAGCCCGCGAAGCGCGACATCCAGGTCTGGTCGCCCCAGACCAGATGCGACAGCGTCTCCTGGATCGAGCGGAAGAAGCCGCCCCGGTCCTGCCGCCGCGCCGTGTCGTCCAGCGTCGAGGCCGCGCCGTAGAGGTTCAGGTTCTGCCACCTGTTGTAGCGGGCAAGCGTCCGGCACAGCTCGGGCGTCATCATGTCGGCATCACTTCCCCATCACTTTCCGGGCCCCGACCAGTCAATCGGGCAGATCTCGGCGGACTTGCCGCCGAAGTCCCAGACCCGGCCATAGTCCCGCACCTTCGACTTGACGCCCTGTGCCGCGATGATGTCCGGCCCCATCCAGTATTTCGAGTTCGTCACCATCACCGGATGCTCCGCCGACTTGCCGCCGATCATCTCGATCTCGCCCTGGATCTTGCGGCCGATCACGATCGACCGCCTGCGGCCGTCCCGTACGATCTCGACCTTCTCGCGCTCGGCGCCGATGATTTCGGAGACGAGGAAGGTGAACAGGCCGGTGGTGCCGCCCGCCGCGCCCGACAGGATCTTCAGGAGGCCGTTGTAGGCCTTCTGCGAGGCGCGCTCGTCGATGTAGGCGGCGACCTTCCAGTTGCCCTCGCCCATCCGCCCCGGGATATCCACGAGCAGGCCGATGTTGATGCCGTCCAGCGGCTCGCCCTCGAAATGGCCCTTGTCCACCGCGATCGCCATCCAGGCGTGGCAGTGGCCCTCGGTCGGCGGATGCGCCCCCAGCGACACGACGCAGGGGCAGAAGGTGGTGCAGGAGCAGTTCAGGAACAGCTCGCCCTGCATCCGCCACTCGGCCGGCTGCATCTTGCGCCGCGTCGGGTTGCCCATCTGCTGCACGATCCGGTCCCGCACCGTCAGCCGGTCCGCCGGCGCGCGCTTCCTCGTCTCCGCCATCTCCGCCCCTCCTATCCCAAAAGCCCGAGGGCCTGCATCCAGACCGCCGCCCCCGCCAGCATCAGCGCGACCCCCGCAGGCCGGACGACGCGGTGCGCGAGTTGCGGCAGCTTCTCGGCCACCATGAACAGCGTCGCGAGGCCCATCCACAACAGGTTCATCACGCCCCCCGCAAAGCCAAGCGCCATGATCATCCAGCAGCAGCCGACGCAGAAGGCGCCAAGGCCAAGGCCCATTCGCAGACCGCCCACGAAGCCGGCGCGCCAGTGGCCGAGGAAGTAGAACATCGGCGAATGGCAGACCCCGTGGCAGACCGCCTTCATCCGGCTGAACTGGAACGCGCCCGCGGCGACCAGCAGCGCGCCGCTTGCCCAGCCGGCCGTCGCCGCGCCCATGGCGTCGAGAAGCCCCGCCCCCGTCAGCGCTACCTGCGCCGCCGCGATGAGCAGCGCGAAGCCGATCCAGACCGTGAAATATCCGAGGATCACCCCGAGCCAGCCCGCGCGCGAGCCGTCGGCGGCGCGGATCAGATCTTCGTAGGCGCGCAGGGTCGGCACCAGCGTCGGCAGCATCATCGCCGCCATCATCACCGCCCACATCGGCGCCAGGGTGGCGAAGCCCGGCGACGCCATCGGACGCTCCATCCCGGCCATGCCGGTCGGCATCCGCCCGAACAGGTCCGTGCCCATCGACCGCGACATGTCGAACATCACCCACCAAGCCACAAGGATCACGGCGAAGAAGCCGATCCACAGGACGCTGCGCAGGGGAAGGAAGGACGGCATCAAGACTCCCGATGACACGGTCGCCCTTGCAGGTTTCGGGTGGCGGTAGTTAAATGTCAAACAATTAATCGTCTGACATTTCCGCCCGCGCCGGGCCGCCGAACGGCGACGGATATGGCGAAGGATCGCGACATGACCGAACAGGACCTCTCGGCCCGGATCGCCGGCGAAATCCGCGATGCCATCGTCTCGGGCGCGCTGATCGTCGACGCGCGCCTGCCCTCCGAGGCCGAGCTTGCCGAGCAGTTCGGCGTCTCCCGCCCCACCGTGCGGGAGGCGCTGAAGCGGCTTGCCGCGCAGAACCTGATCCGCACCCGCCGCGGCGCAACCGGCGGTGCCTTCGTGCGGCGGCTGTCGTTCGAGGAGGCGCAGGACCAGCAGGTGACGACCGCGACGCTCCTGCTGTCGATGAACGCCGTGGACTTCGACACCGCCTGCGAGGCCCGTTTCGCGCTGGAACGCGCCTGCACCGCGCTGGCCGCTGCACGACGCACGCCCGGCCACCTCGCCCGCATGGACCGGGAGCTCGCCCGCCAGGGCGATCCGGCGCTGAGCGACGAGGCGTTCTGCGCCTCCGACGTCGCCTTCCACCGCGCGCTGGTCGACAGCGCCGCCAACCCGGTGCTGTCCTACCAGCTGGCGGGCGCCATCGAGGCGATCGAGCCGCTGATGAACATGATCATCTTCACCGCCCGCGACCGGGCCCGCATCCTCGACCTGCACGGCGCCATCGCGGCCGCCCTCGCCCGCCGCGACGCCGCCGCCATGGATGGCGCGTTGAGCACGCTGGAACGCTATACCTGCGAACTGGCCGCCACGGTCATGGCCCGCCGCGGCGCGGCGCCGTCCGCCGCCCGGGGACGATGAAAAATCAGGCGCTGACGCAGGTTTGACCCCTTGCGCCAGCCGGTTCTCCCTTGTTCAGTCGGACCGGACCGCATAGCGTCTGCGGAAACCATAATCCTACAGTAGAGGACAAGAATGACCCTTCATCGCGCTCTGGCTTCCGCCACCGCCCTTGCCCTGATCGCGGGCGCCGCGGCCGCTCAGGACAAGGGCCTGCTGGTGTTCGACTATCCCGGGTTCGAAGATCCGGCCTTCCACTCGACATACGCGGAAAAGCACGGCGGCGAGCCCGAGTTCGCCTTCTTCGGCGACGAGGAGGAAGCGTTCCAGAAGCTCCGCTCGGGCTTCCGCGCCGATGTCAGCCACGTCTGCGCCGGTTCGGTGACGAAGTGGGTCGAGTCGGGCATCCTCGAGCCCTGGGACACCTCGAAGATCCCGGCGTACGGCGACCTGAACAAGGATCTGACCGGCACCGACGTCGGCGCCGCCGCCTCGGACGTCTATTTCGTTCCGACCGACTACGGCTCGACCGCGATCGCCTACAACACGAAGGAAGTGCCGGAGGAAGACGTCGCCTCGCTCGACGTGTTCAAGAACCCGAAGTACGACCAGCGCATGACACTGCCCGACAACGTCGACGACGCCTTCGCGCTGGCCTATCTCGCCACCGGCACCACCGACTGGACCAGCGCCACGGACGAGCAGTTCGAGGCGGCGGCGCAATGGCTGCGGGACGTCCATCCGCTGCTCCGGACCTACTGGACCGACCCGGCCGAGCTGGCGCAGCTGATGGCCACCGGCGAGGTGCTGGTCGGCTGGGCCTGGAACGAGACGCTGCCGACCATGGCCGAGCAGGACTTCCCCATCGGCTTCCAGCGCGAGGCCAAGGAAGGCTCGTCGCTCTGGCTCTGCGGCTACGTCCGGCTGAAGGACGGCGAGGGCGACCCGGAACTCGGCTACGACTTCCTGAACGCCATGCTCGACCCCTCCTCGACCCAGGCGCTGCTCGACGCGGGCTATGGCCAGTCGAACGCGAAGGCGATGGCGGACGTCGGCGAAGAGGCGCTGGCCGCTGTCGGCCTCGGCCAGATCGACGCGCCGGTGCTTGCCCAGCTGCCGATGAGCAACGAACTGCGCGAGAAGCAGTCCGAGGCCTTCGAGAAGATCAAGGCGGGCTTCTGAGCCGCTCCGGCCTGCCGGTGCCCTTGACCGGCAGGCCCCCCGGCGCATCTTCCGGGGTCTCGCAGCACGGGATCCCGGAATGAAGCGCCGCTCCGTCCTCACCCTTCTCGGCCTGGCCGGAACCGCGGGCGCCGCCACCGGCGCGCTGCGCGCCGCGACCGGGGGCAACCGCTACTACGGCGGCCCGGTCAGCGACCATTTCGACGGCACCCGCTTCTACAACCCCGGCGGCACCCCGCCCCGGGGCTTCCGCGACTTCCTGCGCTGGCAGTTCAACGGCGACAGGGCCGCCTGGCCCGGGTCCGTGGCGATCACCCCGACGCGCCCGGTCCCCCGCGTCGACGGTCTGCGCGTGACCATGGTCGGCCACGCGACGCTGCTGATCCAGGCGGCGGGGCGCAACATCCTGACCGATCCCGTCTGGTCCGACCGCGCCTCACCGTTCAGCTTCGCCGGTCCCGCCCGCGTCACCCGCCCCGGCATCGCCTTCGCGGACCTGCCGCCGATCGACGCCGTGCTGCTGAGCCACAACCACTACGACCACCTCGACCTTGCCACGCTGGAACGGCTGCACGGGGTCCACGGGATGCCTGTCATCACGCCGCTCGGCAACGACAGGATCCTGGAGGAGGCGATTCCGGGCATCGACGCGCGCGCGGGCGACTGGGACGACACCCTTTCCCTGCCGGATCTGACGGTGCGCCTGCTGCCCTGCCACCACTGGTCGGCCCGGGGCACCCGCGACCGGCGGATGGCGCTCTGGGCCGCCTTCGCCGTCGAGACCGGCGCGGGCCGGATCCTGGTCATCGGCGACACCGGCTTCGAAGAGGGCCGTCCCTACCGGAGCGCCGCCGCCCACGGCCCCTACCGCGTGGCGCTGCTGCCGATCGGCGCCTACGCCCCGCGCTGGTTCATGCGGCCGCAGCACCAGAACCCGGAAGAGGCCGTCGCCGGGTTCCTGCTGAGCGGCGCGCGCCACGCCGTCGCCCACCACTGGGGCACGTTCCAGCTGACCGACGAGGCGCGGGAGGATCCCCCGGCACTGTTGAGTGAGGCGCTCTCGGCACGGGACGTGAGCGCCGAGCGCTTCCGCCTCCTGCCTCCCGGCGCCTCGTGGGACGTGCCCGCCTGAGCGCGGCGGTCGTTAAGGGAAGGCAAAGGCCGCGGCGTCACATCTTGAGGACCGAGCGGCGGGTGCGCACGGGCTCGCTCGGCCGCGCGGCGCTGATCGGCATGGCGGGATCGGCCGAAAGCGCCTTGCCGCAGCCGGTGATATGCGCGTTGCCGCCCAGCTGCATGTGGCCGTAGGCGCCAGGATCGCCCTCGATATAGAGCCCCCCGGCCGAGGTCATGCCGCCGCCCGTGCTCATCCGCGGCGCCGCGGCCAGCACGCCGTAGACCCCCGCGCCGCCGCCGAAGCTGACCGTGTCGCGCGCCAGCAGGTAGGTGTTGAAGAAGCCGGTGTCGCAGAAGGTGTCCGGATCGCCCCAGTCGACGTCGCCCGCCGCTTGGATGGTGCCGCCCGCGAAGAAGAAGACGTTTCTGAAGGCCAGGTCGTTGCCGCCGCCGATGCCAAGCCGGTCCTCGACGACGATGGCCACGTTCTGCGCATCGGTGTTGCCGGCGAACTGCGCCGACTTCGGCGCGTAGTAGATCGTGTTGTCCTTCACCACGGTGCGCCGCCCGCCCTGGTTCTGCGCGTCGTCGCCGACGAACTGCGCGTTCTGGTCGGTCAGCACCACGATCTTCGCCCCCTTGAAATAGGGCGGCAGGGTCGAGCCCTGGTAGGTCTCGCCGTCGCGGCCCCGAAGCTCGTTGCGCAGCCGCGTCTGCACCTCGCCGAGCATCGGGATCACGGTCGGTGTCAGGGTGCGCGCGATGGCGACCTCCTCGGCCGTGGCGCTCGGGGTGCCGTTGTAGCTCTTGACGTTGCCGGGGATGATGTCGCCGTAGTTGGTCGAGCTCAGCCGCACGCCCTTGCCGTAGAAGTTCGCCCCGCCCCCCTGGATCCGGGTCGCGCCGTGCAGGCAGACCGGGGCGTCGAAGATGTTCGAGCCGCCGAAGCCGAGGTTGCCGGTCGAGATGATCGTCGCCGCCTCGCAGCCCTGGGGCGCCGCGGTGCCCGCGCCGTCGGCCAGACCGGCGACGGAGGCCACGCGGATGTCCCAGCTGTCGAAGCCGAAGACCCGCAGCAGGTAGGTGCCCAGCCCCGTGCCATCGGCCGTGCTGCGCGCCAGCTCGACCTTCACCGCGTCGCCCGCGCCTTCCCGGAAGGCGCCGCTGACCGGGTCGATCCGCCCGTACTTCACGCTGTCCGCTGTGAACATCCGCCCGGCCAGGTCATCGCCGAGGTTGCGCCGGGTGAGCTCTTCCGCCGTCGCCCGACCCGCTTCCCGGTCGTCGATCAGCGCCACCGCCGCCAGCGCGGCGGCATCCGCGGCGCCCTGCATCTCGACCCGCTCGCGCCAGGCGTTGGCCCCGTCCAGCGCGACGCCGCTGAGCGACATCATCGTCACCGACCAGAACAGCGCGCTGATCGTGCCGCCGCCCTCCTCGCGCCGCAGCGCCGCGGCGAAGGCGCCAAGGCGGCGGCGCAGGGCGTCGGAGCGGCCGGTACGGTGAAGGGTGGATCCGAAAGTCATGGTCGAAAAATCCTGGATCTTGGCGCGTGGCCGCGCCTGAAAATCTGCGGAGCGTTCGGCGTCAGGCGGCTCAGCCGCCCGTCACCTCCAGCCACATCGTGTTGCGCGAGACCAGCCGGGCGTCGCCGGCGAAGCTGTCGCTGAAGATCGTGGCACTGCTGAACGGCAGGCTGACCTGCGAGGTGACGTAGCCGTTCGAGATCGAGATCGCGACGTCATAGGCGGGATCGTTGCCGAAGCGCGCGCGGATCCCCTCCTCGGCCTCCGATTCGCTGCGCAGGCCCAGGGCGACCTGCCGAGAGGCATCGCGCGCCGCATCGTAGAGGACCGACTTTTGGTGCATGAGCATCGTTCCGTCCGCCGACATGCAGAAAAGCCCGACCATGTAGCAGACCCACAGGACATACTCGATGGTCATCGAGCCTTCTTCACGAGACCGGAAATTTCCGAAACGCTCAAGGATTTTCCGCACGTCGTCCCTCTTTCCCTTTGATCCGGCAAGAAAATACGCCACGAGGACATCTACTGGTCGGGAAATGTGGCCAAAGCGGGAAGCCGCCATGGCCCGATTAAGGTTAATCAAGCGGAGGTAGTAAAATGCGGGCATCGACGGCCACGCGCACGTCCGCGTGATCCCCGATCCCACCACGGGAACTGCGCTTCGAATCGCGCGTTCACAGCGCATCTCCGCGGCGCGTTTCGCCGGAAGGAGCCATCCTCGAAAGGACATCGTCATGAGTGAGATGAGCGACAAGGCCAAGGGTGCGGCCAACAAGGCGGCCGGTGCCGTGAAATCCACCGTGGGCAAGGCCACGGACAACAGGCGCCTGGAATCCGAGGGCGAGGCCCAGAAGGCGAAGGGCCATGCGCAGTCGGCCTCGGGCAAGGTGAAGGGCGCGATCAAGGACGCGGTCGACGGCAAGCGGTGACGCCCCCGGCGCAGGACCGGAAATGACCGAAGGCGGCCCCGGGGCCGCCTTCTCCGTCTTGAAAAGCGCTGCCGCCGACCCTACTATCAATGCTGTCCGGTTCGCCGGACTATGGTGATAAACGCGCAGGTAATAAGCGGATTGGACCCGGGGGCGGTACCCGGCGGCTCCACCAAGATCCCTTGTTGGGGGACCATGGGGCCGAAACAGGATCGACAAACGTCTAAAGCTGTTGCTTTCACCCGGTGAGGTACCACCGTTATCGGTCCGTAAAGTATAGTTGCCAACAACAACCATGCTCCGGTTGCTCTGGCCGCCTAAGCGGTTCGAGTGATCGAAAATTAAGTCCTTGCGCCTAGCCGCGTAAGGCGGGGTTCGCAGGCACCTGGCAACAGAAGCCTGCACTTTCTCCCCGAATGCCCCGCCCGCGCCACGTTGCGGCCATGTCTCCCGACGAACGTCCGCCCGAAAGGGAGACGCCGGATGCAACCTGACGATTCACCCGCGACCACAGCGCTCGAGTCGCGCCTGGCCACGCTCGGCAGGGTGTTCATCCTAGCCCTGGCGCTCGGGGTGCTGGCGTGCCTGCCGATGCTGGCGGGCGGCAGCGGCGGAGTGCCGGGCTTCGGCGGCGACTTCTCGGCGTTCTGGAGCGCGGGCCGCCTCGCGCTCGAAGGCCGCCCCCTCGCCGCCTTCGATCCCGACACCCTCCTGGAACTCGAACGGCAGGCGGCAGGGATCGGCGATGTCCTGCTCTGGCACTATCCGCCGACCTGGCACCTCGCCGTCACGCCCTTCGCCCGGTTGTCCTACCCGGTAGCACTGGTGCTGTTCCTCGCGCTGTCGCTCGGGCTCTGGGCCGCGGCGCTGCGGCGGCTCGGCGGTCCGCTGCCGGGTCCGGTCTTCGCGGCCTTCGCCCTGGCCCCGGCGGTCTGGATCACGGTAGGACAGGGGCAGAACGGACTTCTTACGGGCGCGCTCGCCTGCCTCGCCCTGGCCGGGATGCGGGAGGGTCGGACGGGCTGGATCGCGCTCGGTGCCGGGCTCCTCGTCATCAAGCCGCATCTGGGGTTGCTGCTGCCGGTGGCGCTGCTTGCCTCGGGACAGGTGCGCGAGACGGCCGCGGCCGCCGCAGTGGCGGTTGCCGGCATCGCCGTGTCGCTCGCCGCCTTCGGGCCGGAATACTGGCGGATGCTGGCCGCGGACGGACCGGCCCTCGGTGCCGCGATGTGGTCGGGCGATCTCTGGGACCAGCAGGTCACGCCCTTCGCCGCGCTGGCGCGGGCGGGCCTGGCGCCGGGCGCGGCGCTGGCGGTCCACCTCGTGCTGGCCGTCGGCCTCGTGGCGCTGGTCTGGCGGCTGTGGCGCTTCGGCGGCGCGTTCGAGCCGCGGGCGGCCGCGCTGTTGCTGGCGACGCCGCTGCTGCCGCCCTATGCCTTCCACTACGACCTCTGCACCACCGCGGCGGCGCTGCTGCTGCTCTACCGGCACATCCGGCGGACAGGCGCGGGGCGGGCCGAGCTGGCCGTGCTGTCGGCGCTGTTCCTCGCCCCGCCGTTCCACCGCCCCCTGTCCGAGGCGCTTGGCATCGGCGTCATGGCGCCGCTGCTCCTGCTCGGGCTCTGGGTCTGCTGGCGCCGGGCGCATTCGGCCGTGGATCCTCGGGACGTTCTCGACGGCGAAACGTCAGAGGTCGGCAGCACCGCCTGACCGTCACCGACGTCGAAGCGCAGGGCGCTCCACAAGGTCCTTGCCTCGTCCCCTGCCCCGTGCCAGCCATGCCGGGACGACGGCGGAACAGGCGCAGCCATGGCGACGGCCCCAGGCATGAGAGAGCTCTTCGCCGTCTTCGGGCGCATCGGCCTTCTGTCCTTCGGCGGCCCCGCCGCGCAGATCGCCCTCATGCACCGCGAGCTGGTCGACCGCCGCCCCTGGCTCACCGAACGCGAGTTCCTGAACGCCCTCTCGTTCTGCATGCTGCTGCCCGGCCCCGAGGCGATGCAGCTTGCCACCTATGCCGGCTGGAAGCTGCGCGGCACCCCCGGCGGGCTTCTCGCGGGGCTGCTGTTCGTCCTGCCCGGCGCGCTGGTCATCCTCGCGCTGTCCATCGGCTATGCGCTGTTCGGCGGCGTGCCCCTGGTCCGGGCGCTGTTCCTCGGGATCCAGGCAACCGTCGTGATCGTCGTGGTCGAGGCGCTGCTGAAGGTCGCGCGGCGCGCGCTGAAGGGGCGGGCGCACTGGATCGTCGCCGCGCTCTCCTTCCTCGCCATCTTCCTGTTGCACCTGCCCTTCCCGCTGATCATCGCCCTCGCCGCGCTCTGGGGCGCCGCGACCGCCCGCCCGGCCGGGATGCCCGCTCCGCCCGCGGGCCAGAGGCCGCGCACCCCGGCGACGGTCGCGCTCTGGCTCGGCCTCTGGGCCGCGCCCCTCGCCCTGCTGGCGGCGCTCGGGCAGACGTTCCTGCTGGAAGTCGCCCTGTTCTTCTCGCGCCTCGCCGTGGTCACCTTCGGCGGCGCCTATGCCGTGCTCGCCTACATGACGCAGGAGGTCGTGGCGCACCACGGCTGGCTGACCACGGCCGAGATGATCGACGCGCTCGGGCTGGCCGAGACCACGCCGGGACCGCTGATCCTCGTCACCCAGTTCGTCGGCTTCCTGGCGGGCTACGGCGCGGGCGGGCTGCCTCTGGCGCTCCTCGCCGCGACGGTCACGCTCTGGGTCACCTTCGTGCCCTGCTTCCTGTGGATCTTCGCCGGCGCGCCCTGGCTCGACCGGATCGCGGCGCGCCCCCGGCTGACGGGCGCGCTGGCGGCGATCACCGCGGCGGTGGTGGGCGTGATCCTGAACCTCTCGCTCTGGTTCGCGCTCCACGTCCTGTTCGCCCGCGTCGAGTCCGTCACGCTCGGGCCGCTGCACCTGCTCCGCCCCGATCCCGCGACCCTGTCCTGGCCCGCCCTCGCCCTGACGGCCCTTGCCGCGCTCCTGCTGCTCGGGCGGCACTGGCCGCTGCCGCTGGTCCTCGCGGTCATGGCGGCGGCGGGCGCGGGGCTCCACGCGCTCGGCGCGACCTGACGACAGGAAGAAATCGCCGGAGCCAGACTTGGCATCGCATCCGAATCCGATATTGTGGAGCGAACGCACCCGGGGACCGACGATGTCGCGCAGGATCGATTACGGAAATCTGATGCACCGCGCGATGCGGGGCCTGATCCAGGAGGTGCTGACCGGCGTCGCCGCCAACGGCCTGCCGGGGGATCACCACTTCTTCATCACCTTCGACACGCTGCACCCGGATGTCGAGATCGCCGACTGGCTGTCCGACCGTTACCCCGAGGAAATGACCGTGGTCATGCAGCACTGGTTCGACAACCTCGAAGTGACCGACGACGGCTTCTCCGTCACCCTCAACTTCGGCGACAACCCCGAGCCGCTCTACATCCCCTACGACGCGATCCGCACCTTCGTGGACCCCTCGGTGGAGTTCGGCCTGAGGTTCGAGACCCAGGACCACGACGGCGACGACGATCCCGAGGACGACGACGACGGCGACGACGCCCTGCCGAGCCCCGCCGCGCAGGTCGTCAGCCTCGACAGCTTCCGCAAGACCTGAGCGCGCGCCGCCGGAATTGCCTTTCCGCCCGGCCCCGCCTAAGAGGTTGGCCGAACAGCAGACGGAGGCCGAGATGAGCGCAACCCGCACCGAAACCGACAGCTTCGGCCCCCTCGAGGTGCCCGCCGACAAGTACTGGGGCGCCCAGACCCAGCGGTCGCTGATGAACTTCCCCATCGGCTGGGAACGTCAGCCGGTCGCCATCGTCCGCGCGCTCGGCGTCATCAAGAAGGCCTGCGCCCAGTCGAACAAGGCCACCGGCAAGCTCGACGGAAAGATCGCCGACGCGATCATCCAGGCGGCGGGCGAGGTCATCGACGGCAAGTTCGACGACAACTTCCCGCTGGTCGTCTGGCAGACCGGCTCGGGCACCCAGTCGAACATGAACGCCAACGAGGTCATCGCGAACCGCGCGATCGAGGTCCTCGGCGGCGAGATCGGCTCGAAGAAGCCGGTGCACCCGAACGACCACTGCAACATGGGCCAGTCGTCGAACGACACCTTCCCGACGGCCATGCACATCGCCGCCGCCACCACGGCCCACGAGGTGATGCTGCCCGGCCTGACCACGCTCGCCGAAGAGCTGGAGCGGAAGGCCGAAGAGTTCCGCGACATCATCAAGATCGGCCGCACCCACACCCAGGACGCGACGCCCCTGACGCTCGGCCAGGAATTCTCCGGCTACGCCCAGCAGATCCGGAACGCGATCCACCGTATCGAGCTGGCGCTGCCCGGCCTCCACGAGCTCGCCCAGGGCGGCACCGCCGTCGGCACCGGCCTCAACACCTCGCAGGGCTGGGCCGAGGACGTGGCGGCGCGCATGGCCGAGATCACCGGCCTGCCCTTCGTCACCGCCCCGAACAAGTTCGAGGCGCTGGCGGCCCACGACGCCATGGTGTTCATGTCGGGCGCGATCAAGGCCGCCGCCATGGCCTGCTACAAGATCGCCAACGACATGCGCCTCCTCGGCTCCGGTCCCCGCTCGGGCCTGGGCGAACTGATCCTGCCGGAGAACGAACCCGGCAGCTCGATCATGCCGGGCAAGGTCAACCCCACCCAAGCCGAGGCCCTGACCCAGGTCTGCGCCCACATCCTCGGCAACGACGCGGCGATCGGCTTCGCGGGCTCGCAGGGCCAGTTCGAGCTGAACGTCTACAACCCGATGATGGCCTACAACCTGCTCCAGTCGATGACCCTGCTCGGCCAGGCCGCGGACAGCTTCACCCTCAGGATGCTGAAGGACACGAAGGCCAACGAGGAGCGGATCGGCAAGCTGATGCGCGAAAGCCTGATGCTGGTCACGGCGCTGGCCCCCACCATCGGCTACGACAACGCCACCAAGGTCGCCAAGACCGCCCACCGGAACGGCACGACGCTGCGCGAAGAGGCCATCGCGCTTGGCTTCGTCGACGGCGAGACCTTCGACGCCGTGGTGCGCCCCGAGAAAATGATCGGCCCCGAGTGAACCCGCGATGAGCGACACGCCCATCAACCTCAACCGCGCCCGCAAGGCCCGGGCGCGCGCCGAGGCCAGGGCGAAGGCCGACGCCAACTCGGCGAAGCACGGCCGCACCAAGGCCGAGAAGGCGCTGGAGGCCGACCGCAACGCGAAGGCGGCCCGCACGCTCGACCAGCACAAGACCGGGGATGATTGACCGGCCGCGGAAGCACTCGCTGACGCTCCGGGGGCACCGCACCTCGGTCTCGCTCGAGGACGACTTCTGGGAAGGCTTCCGGGCGCTGGCCGCGGCAGAGGGGCGCCCCATCAACGACCTCGCCGCCGAGATCGACGCGAAGCGCCACCCCGAGACGGGGCTCGCCACGGCGATCCGCCTCCACGTCTACCGCGCGGCGCGGGACGGCCGGGCGGGGCGGCCTCGGGGGTAAGCTGCGAGCACCCGGTCGGCGCTCACCGGCACCTCTTCGGCCCGAGACTTCACGGGCCGGACAGGCCCAGCCTGGCGCAAAAGCGCTCCATCTCCTCCGGCCTCGGCGCCTGGCCGGCGAAGGTCTTCACGTAGTTCGGGATCCGCGAGAGGCGGAGGGCGATGTCCTCCTGCATCTGCATCGAGATGTAGCCGACCTGCACGAGGTACATGGTGCGCGCGCGCACGTCGGCCTCGTCGGAGTCGCAGCCGAAGCGGACGAACATGGCCTGGAGCGCGGCCAGCCGCTCGGCATCGGCCGCGGCGGTCAGGGCGGCCACCTCGTCGGAGTTCATGGCCCAGCCGCGCACGGCAAGGTCGAGACGGGGTTCGAAGCCGTCCGACAGGAAGACGCCGATCACGTTCAGCACCGCCTCGGCGATCGTTTCGGCATAGGCTTCCGTGGCCTGGACGAGAGGCGCCGTGTTGCTCCGGTGCCAATCGTCGAGCAGGGCCCGCAGCAGCTGCGCGCGATCCTCGAAGAACCAGTAGAAGCTCGTCCGCGCGAGGCCGACCTTCGCGGCGAGCGGCTGGATCTTCACCGCGTCGACACCCGACTCGATCAGCGTCTCACGGGCGGCGGCAAGCCAGAGCTCGCGCGACCCCCGCCATCCGCGGGTCTTCTCATCGGGATCTGAAACCTGTGTCATCGGCGGCATCTAGGCGCGAACCGGCGGCCAAGGCAAGCGAACTCAACACGTCTGAACATTTAATTGACACAACTGTACATTCGCGGCAATCCTGCGGCGATCAACCGGAGTCGCCCATGTCCACCGATCCCCTCCTCCAGCCCTACACGCTCAAGCATCTCACGTTGCGCAACCGCATCATGACGACGAGCCACGAACCCGCCTATCCCGAGGACGGGATGCCGAAGGAACGCTATGCCGCCTACCACGCCGAGCGGGCGAAGGCGGGCGTGGCGCTGGCGATGACCGCCGGATCGGCGGCGGTGTCGAAGGACAGCCCGCCGGTGTTCAACAACGTCCTCGCCTACAAGGACGAGGTGGTGCCGTGGATCCGGCAGCTGACGGACGCCTGCCACGACCACGGCTGCGCGGTGATGATCCAGCTCACCCACCTCGGGCGTCGCACGGCCTGGAACAAGGGGGACTGGCTGCCCTCGGTGTCGTCGTCGAAGCACCGCGAACCGGCGCACCGGGCCTTCCCGAAGCGGGCCGAGGACTGGGACATCGCGCGCATCGTCTCGGATTTCGTCGACGCGACCGAGCGGATGCAGGCGGGCGGCATGGACGGGATCGAGTTGCAGGTCTACGGCCACCTGCTGGACCAGTTCTGGTCGCCGCTGACCAACGACCTCGACGGGCCCTATGGCGCGCAGACGCTGGACAGCCGGATGCAGCTGCTGATGGACGTCCTCACCGGCATCCGGAAGCGCGTGGGCAGCGATTTCATCGTCGGCCTGCGCTACACGGCCGACGAGGCCGAGGCCGGGGGGATCACGCCGGAGGAAGGCATCGAGATCTCGAAGCGGCTGGCGGCGACGGGGCTCGTCGATTTCCTGAACGTGATCCGGGGCCGCATCCACACCGACCCCGCGATGACCGACGTGATCCCGGTGCAGGGCATGAAGAACGCGCCGCATCTCGACTTCGCGGGCGCGGTGCGCAAGGCCACGGGAATGCCGACCTTCCATGCCGCGAAGATCCCCGACGTGGCGACGGCCCGCCACGCGGTTGCGGCGGGATTGCTGGACATGGTCGGCATGACGCGGGCCCACATGGCCGACCCCCATGTCGTGAGGAAGATCATGGAGGGGCGCGAGGAAGACATCCGCCCCTGCGTCGGCGCCACCTACTGCCTCGACCGGATCTACCAGGGGGGAGAGGCGCTGTGCATCCACAACGCCGCCACCGGGCGCGAGCTGACGATGCCCCACACCATCGCCCCGGCGGCTGAGCGGAAGACGGTGGTGATCGTCGGCGCGGGGCCGGCGGGTCTCGAGGCCGCCCGGGTCGCCGCCGAGCGGGGCCATGCGGTGACCGTGTTCGAGGCGCAGGGCGATCCCGGCGGCCAGATCCGCCTCACCGCGCGCAACCCGCGGCGGCGCGAGATGATGTCGATCATCGACTGGCGGATGGCGCAATGCGCCGCGCGCGACGTCGCGTTCCGGTTCAACACCTGGGCCACGGCCGACGACGTCATCGCGCTGGATCCCGACGTGGTGATCGTGGCCACCGGCGGCCTGCCGAACACCGAGCTGTTCGAGAAGGGTTCGGACGAGCCCCACGTCGTGAGCGCCTGGGACCTCATCGCGGGCGACGTGAAACCCGCCCAGAGCGTGCTGATCTACGACGAAAGCGGCGATCATCCGGGCCTGATGGCGGCCGAGGTCGCCGCGGAGGCCGGGTCGAGCGTCGAGGTGATGACCCCCGACCGCACCTTCGCGCCCGAGATCATGGGAATGAACCTCGTGCCCTACATGCGGTCGCTGCAGCACAGGGACGTCACCTTCACCGTCACGCGCCGCCTGAAGGGCGTGACGCGCGAGGGCAACCGGCTGAAGGCCGTGATCGGCACCGACTACAGCGCTCTGACCACCGAGAAGGTCTATGACCAGGTGGTGGTCAACTACGGCACGCTGCCGCTGGACGAGCTGTACTTCGAGCTGAAGCCGCTGTCGTCGAACGGCGGGGCGGTCGACCACGACGCGCTGATCGAGGGGCGGCCGCAGGACGTGGTGGCGAACCCGGAGGGCCGGTTCCGCCTGTTCCGCATCGGCGACGCCGTCAGCGCGCGCAACACCCACGCCGCGATCTACGATGCGCTCAGGCTGGTGAAGGACATCTGAGGGCGCGCGCCGTCGCGTTTCCCGCGCCCTGTGTCGCAATTTTCGACGCGTGCGGCCGGGCCCCGTGCGATGCCGCGCAAAGAAGTCACGGGGCGGTCCGCCGCCCGGTGGATCGCCCCGCAACAATCGCAGTCCAAGGCCCCGGCCGCTGCATCCCGCCTGACCAGGAGTCGCAATGCTTCGCCAATCCGACGTTCTCTCCGCCCTGATGCGCAGAAAGCCCGCCCACTCGCTTGCGCAGGAGCTGTACTGCGACGCGGGCGTGTTCCAGGCGGACATGGAAGCGATCTGGTATCGCGAGTGGCTCTTCGCCCTGCCCTCCTGCGAGATCCCCAAGGCCGGGAACTACGTCGTCCACGACGTCGGCGCCTATTCGGTGGTGATCGTGCGCGGCAGCGACGGCGAAATCCGCGCCTTCCACAATTCCTGCCGCCACCGCGGCTCGGTCCTGTGCAAGACGAGGAAGGGCTCGAACCCCAAGCTGGTCTGCCCCTATCACCAGTGGACCTACGAACTCGACGGCCGCCTCCTCTGGGCCCGCGAGATGGGGCCGGACTTCGACGCGTCGAAGCACGGACTGAAGCAGGTCCACTGCCGCAACCTCTCCGGCATGGTCTACATCTGCCTCGCCGACGAGGCGCCCGCGATCGAGGACTTCGCGGTCCGGACGGCGCGCTACCTCGCGCCGCACGACCTCGAGAACTCGAAGGTCGCCTTCGAGAGCACGATCGTCGAGCACGGCAACTGGAAGCTGGTCTGGGAGAACAACCGCGAATGCTATCACTGCGCGGGCAACCACCCGTCGCTGTGCCGGACCTTCCCCGAGGATCCCCGCTTCATCGGCAGCGCCGCGGGCGGCGGGCTGAACGACCTGCAGCAGCAGCACACCGCCCGCTGCGAGGCGGTCGGCGCCCCCTCGGCCTTCGTGGAATCGCCCCTCGGCGACTGGCGCTACGTGCGCACGCCGCTTCTGGACGGCGCCGAGAGCTACACGATGAACGGCAAGGTGGCGGTGTCGAAGCCGAACTCCTCGATCCCGTTCCGCGACGCGGGTTCGCTGCTGAAGTACAAGTACCCGGGCTGCTGGAACCACTTCCTGTCCGACCACGTCATCCTGTTCCGCGTCACGCCGATCAGCCCGATGGAGACCGAGGTCTGCACGAAGTGGCTGGTCCACAAGGACGCGGTCGAAGGGCAGGACTATGACCTGCAGCGCCTGACCGAGGTCTGGATCGCGACCAACAGCGAGGATCGCGAGGTGGTCGAGAACAACCAGCGCGGCATCCTTTCTCCGGCCTACGAGCCCGGACCCTATTCGCCGATCCACGAAGGCGGCAACATCCAGTTCGTCGACTGGTACGCCGCCACGATGATCCGCGCGATCACCGGGGCCCGCGCCGACACCGGCGCCGCGCCCATCGCGGCGGAGTGAGCGCGGTGGGACTGGACCTGGACCTGAGGGCCTCGGAGGACGACGGCATCTGGACGGACGACGAGCCGCTGATGTGCTGCGCCGTCGTGCCCGAGGCGCCGAACACCGCCACCTTCAGCTTCGTCTCGCCCTCGGGACGGCAGTTCCGCTACGAGCCGGGACAGTTCGTCACCCTCGAACTGCCGGTGCCCGGCGGGACGCTGTGGAAGACCTACACGATCTCGTCCTCGCCGTCGCGGCCGCTGACCCTCGGGGTGACGGTCAAGGCGCAGGCGGCCAGCATCGGCACGCGCTGGATGCTGGACCACCTGAAGCCCGGCATGCAGATCAAGGCGACCGGCCCGGCGGGCATCTTCACGCTGCCCCGGCGGGAGAAGAAGAAGTACCTCTTCATCTCGGCCGGATCGGGGATCACGCCCTCGCTTTCGATGACGACCTATCTCTACGACCGCGGCACCGACAGCGACGTGACCTTCGTGCACTGCGCGCAGCGGCCGCAGGACATCATCTGCCGCCAGCGGCTCGAGCAGATGGCGTCGCGGGTGCCGTCGATCCGGCTGTTCTTCATCGTCGAGCAGGACGACCCCTACCGCGTCTGGACCGGCCTGCGGGGTCGGCTGAACCAGCTGATGATCGGCCTGATCGCGGGCGACTACCTGGAGCGCGAGGTCTACTGCTGCGGCCCCGAGCCGTTCATGGACGCGGTGCGCGAGATGCTGATCGCGCTCGGCTACGACATGGAGCGCTATCACCAGGAGAGCTTCGTCGCACCGGTGAAGAAGGAAGAGCAGCTTCCCCAGCACGACGACGTCGTCCCCGACGAGGAGGCCAGCGCCAGCGTCACCTTCGCCCGCTCCGACGTGGCCGCGGACTGCAAGGAGACGGACACGGTGCTTGCCGTCGCGCGGACGGCGGGCATCGTCATCCCGTCCGGCTGCACCTTCGGCGTCTGCGGCACCTGCAAGATCCGCAAGATCGCGGGCGAGGTCCACATGGTGCACAACGGCGGCATCTCCGAGGACGACATCGCGGCGGGCTACATCCTCGCCTGCTGCTCGAAGCCGATGGGTGCGATCGAGGTCGACGTCTGAACCCGGCCGCCCCCGTCAGGACGGCCGGGGCGGCGCGCGGCGCGTGCCGGGAAGCGCGCGCGATGTCCGGATGCGGCCGGGGCCGACCCGCGGCGAAGGCCGAAGACTGCGCCATGGCGTCGCGCCCGTGGCGGGCAGTCCGGCCCGGACCGCTGCGCTGCGCCTCGATATCTGCCCCGGCCCGTCGAGGACGTCAGACGATATTGCCGACCGGTGCCAACAGCTCCATCCGGTTGACCGCGAACTCCACCGGATCTTCCTGCCCGCCGCCGTCCACCAAGGCGACCCGGACGATCATCCGGTCGATGCGGTCACTGTCGCAACTGGCGCCGATGAAGACGCATCCGCCTATGGCGCCCATCTTCTCCACCTCCACCGACTCCATGGTCGTGGTGTCGGCAAGCACGAGGCTGACCTTGAAGCCCTGCCCCGGCACGACCGCGGCCGGCGCCGGTTCCACGTCGAGTCCGACACCGCGCACCGGGAGGTCGAAGCTCAGCGCGAAGGACTGGCTCGGGATCTGGTTGGTCGTGATCAGGACCTCGCCCGGCGTCGGGAAATGGCCGTTGAAGCTCAGGCCCTGCGTCAGGCGGCGCATCTGCCGGGCGTCGTCGATGGCGCACCATGACCGTCGCTGCGCCGAGCGCATGCGGGTGAAGCGCAGCGTGTTCCCGTCGGAGGCAATGCCGGTCCAGGGCTGGAAATCCGCTTCGGGATCGGCGGCGAAGGTCGCCCGGTCGGGAACGTCGGTGATGTTCAGTGCCATGGCGGAGTCCCTCGGCTACAGCGGCTTCGGCCGCGGACCACAGTTGACGGCCGCGGGTCGCGGCACGGCGTCCGGCCATGGATCGAGCGGGCCGACGACAGGTCCGGCGGCGCCGGTCGTCGTCAGCGGACCCGAGCCCTTCAGCAGGAACGGCAGGCAGTCGAAGTTGTCGGGCAGGATCGGATCGCCGAAGACCTTGTTCTCCGCGAAGATGAACTCCCCGAAGGGCGCCACGTACTGGCCCGCCACCAGGCCGTGGGCCGCGAGCGGAAGTTCCGGCACGGGCTGGCCATCGAGGTTCGCACCGCTGGCCACCCGCGCCATCAGTTCCCGCGGCGCACCGACCAGGGTGCCACCCGCGTCGAACAATGCGTTGGCGCGGGAGCCGAGGATCAGGCGGTATCGCCCCAGGGGCGCAGGCTGGGCCGGGACGGTGTTGAACAGTCGCAAGGTCGTGCCGCCCGTGGTCTCGTTCACGTCGATCGCGTAGAGCTCGATCGCCCGGCTGGGGTCGGTCGTGACCCCCTCGATCTTAAGCCGGTCCTGGGTCTCCTGCGGAAGGGTGTTGCCGGGCACGGCCGGATCCCGCGGGATCAGGGGGCCCTGGGTGCCGATCAACGACCCTTCGATCAGCACATAGGCCGGGTCGACGCCCGGCGCCGTGTAGATGCCGACGTTCGCCTCGACCGTATGGGCCGAGACGTAGAGATCCGCCCCGTCCTTCGCCAGCGTGCCGGCGTAGATGATGTAGTCCCCCGGCATCAGGGGGGCCTGCCGCGTCTGGTCGCAGCCCGGGCACGGCGGGATCGGCAGCGCCCCGGCGGGCGATCCGGGCAGACCCGCGGGCCCCATCACGAAGGTGCCGAGCGGCGCGCCGTCAGGGCCGAGGGGGCGATTGGCGGCGGGGCATTCGCCCGGCGCACCGGCATGGGCGATGCACATCGGATAGCCGGTGCCGGCATGGATCGTCGGGTTCGCCTCGTCGACCATGAAGCGTTCGTCGGCCAAGGGATCGGGCGGCGCGAAGACGCCGTTCGGATCGTTGATGCGGATCCGGGTGACCGGCTGCGCCGGGGCGGCCGGATCAGGGTCGGCGACAAGATGGATCTCTCCGTCGGGGCCGATGTCCCTGATGTAGCCCGCCCCTTCGGCCAGCGAATGCTGCGAGATCCAGACCAGTCCGGCGATGTAGCGCGCGCCGACGATGTTGCCCACCACCGTCGCCTCGAAGCTGGCCAGGGGCGGCGGGTTGTCGGCGAGGGCGAGACCCGAGTTCACCCCCGGCGCCGCGGGGTTCAGCTCGACGATGTCCTTCGCCGTCAGATACCGCGCCGGCATCTGGATGATCAGGTTCTTCGGCAGGGTCACCTCGATCCCGTGCACCTTGATGACGGCTCCGGACAGGGGATCGGTCTGGTCGTCGACGGTCAGGCTCTCGATCTGGCCGACCAGCAGGAACTGGTGCGCCATGTCCTGCGCCATGGCAGTGCCCGGCAGAAAGGCCGCCAAGGCGGCGAGGATGAAGCGTGTCATGGGATGATCTCCTTCTCGCCGACTTCGATGACTGGCGGCGCGCCGACACTGAGATAGAGGGGCTGGCGATCCGCAAAACGCATCCCGAGGGAGGCCACCTCGAGACTGAGGCCGTAACGGCCGGGTTTCGGGAATGTCCATGCCCCGGCATAGCGCCCGTCGCCGAGGCCGGTCGCCCAGGCGCGCGCCTGCCAGGTGCCGCCCGTGGAAAATGCCAGGAGCCTCACGTCCTTCAGCCCATCGCTCGGCGCGCCGGTGGCCTCGTCGACCAGACGGATGACGACCCTGCCGGCGTGGCGGGCGACGAGGGTCGCGTCCTCGACCGGCTCGACGCGCAGCGCCACGCGGTCGACCTTTTCCGCGGTCGGCGCAGCGGGCCGGGCCGTCGCGCTGAAGCAGGACACATGGCCATCGGCATCGACCGCGATCGGAATGTCGTAGGTTCCGCCGAAGGGCAGCCTTGCCGTCGTCTCGTACAGGCCGGGCAGGACTTCGCGGAAGCCCCGGTCGATGGTCATCAATCCCTGCACGCTTTTGCCGTAGGTCTTGACCGTCCCCATCGGGCTGTTCATCCCTTCCATGTAGTAATAGGCGACGGCCTCGTCCGCGTTGCCGACAAGCGCGCCGTGACCGTAGGGCGCGACCATCGTCGCCCGCGACAGGGCCTCGCGCGGACGGACGGGGCTCGCGGCGGACTGGATGTCGATGGGCGCGATCCTGCCCTCTGCAAGCTCTGCCAGGTCGACGACGGTGAAGTGATCGCCCGCCAGGCCCCGGACATAGACGTAGTCGTGCGAGAAGGTCACCTCGACCGGCTGTCCGGCCACGCGGCCTTGCGCCACCGTCTGGTTCATGCGGGTGTCGATCAGCGTCATCGTGTCCGTGTCGCGGTTGAGCGCGATCAGATGGCGCTGCGCCGGGACGATGGCCATGGCATAGACACCGGGCGCCGTGGCGATCTGTCCGCGCAGGCCCAGCTTCGCGGGGTCCAGCGCGACGATCCGCGTCGCGCTGCGGGACGCCGCGTAGAGCGTGCGGTCGAGGGGCGACCAGGCGAGCGACGGCTCTCCGGCGTCGGTCTGTCCGCTGGCGATCCGCCTGCCGGTCTCGGTGTCGATGCGGACGATCTGCCCGTCGGACGATGCCGCATAGAGGCTGCCGCCCCCGTCGCGGACCATCGCGACCGGAGCGGGGCCGACCGGGACGGGCGTCGTCTGGCCGGTGCCGTCCGGGCGGGCGATGGTGACGGTGCCGGGGGCCGAGAGGTAGACCGCCAGTTCGCCCCGCACCAGGGCCAGAAGGCGCGTCGGCATGCTGCCCTTGGGCAATTCGATCAGGCCGGTGATCTGGAAGGCCCGCGTGTCGATGACGGCCACGGCCCCGAAGACCGGCAGCGAGACGTAGACGGTCTGGCCGTCGTCCGACTTCGCCCAGTCGGCCGGGACGCCGGGCAAGGGGATCACGCCCTCCATCTGGGTGATGGTGAAATCGACCTGCGGATTGACGACGGCGATGGATCCGTCGCGGTTCAGCACCAGCATCCGCGACGTGTTCAGGTCGACGTCGGGCCGCGCCGTCACGCGCCCCTGCGTGAACAGCCTGGCCTTGGCGCTGCAGGGCAACTCCGCCGAGACCTGCGCATTGCGCTGCAACATCATCCAGCCCGCGATGCTGCGCCCCGAAACGGGCAGGCCGCTGGCGCCGTCGGTGATCTTCACCGTCGCGCGCACCTCCTCGCCCGCGACGATCCCGTCCCCGTCGACCGGGCTGAGCGCGAAGCTGACCTTTGCGGTGTCCGGGTCGAAGTCCGTGGTGAACGGCATCTGCCAGGCGGCTGCGGAGTGCCGCGGCGCGCCGTGGCCGTGGTCGGCCCCGGCAGGAGTTGCCGGGTCTTCGGCGGCAACTTCGATCGGCGGGAACCGGGTGTCATCGGCGCTGCAGATTTCGCCGGTCAGGTAGAAGGGAACCCCTGCGCTTGTGTCGCGGCGCAGGAGCGGGGCGGCAAGAAACGCTGCGGCGGTTGCCGCGGTTGCTGCGGCCAGGACGACGACGGGTGCGTGGGGCATGGCCATCTCCGGTCACTCGCAGACCTGGGTCAGGCCGGTGCGGTCGTCGCGGATCACGCCGCCGTCGCAGGCCGCCGGATCGAAGACCCGCATGATTCCCCACTGACCGCCGCCGAAGGCAAACCCGAGGGGAGTGCGATAGAGGAAGTCGCCGGTGATGTTCTCGACCCCGCCTGCCCGCTCCAGCAGGACGTTCTCGTGCCGCCCGGGACCCACCGCGTTGACCACGCCGACGCGGTTCTGCGGCCCCGGATCGGCAGTCTGCACCGTCGATGCGTCGCTCCACGGGTAGTTGACCCAGTCGTGGCCCGACAGCGTGAAGGCCCCGTTGCGCGGATGGCCTGCGGGCTCGACGATGCGGAACCGCACCGGCGTGCCCGCGGCGACGGTGAAGAGCGGTGTGGACGGATCGCCGAAACCGTCCTCGGGCTTCGACGACAGAAGGTTGCCGTAGTCGTAGTCCATCATCGTTTCGGGATCCGCGGCCGGGTTGGCGTCGAGCCGGGTCCAGAACGGCTCGAACCGGTAGTTGAACGCCTTCTGGCCGGAATCCTCGGCATCGTCGCCGTTGCGCAGGTTCGCCAGCGCCTCGCCGCGGTAGCGCAGGCTCGCGTCGTTCTGGTAGATCACGACGAACTCGCGGAACGGCGTCTGCCCGGGCACCGTCACCGTGGCCGCGGCATTGAGGCACTGGCGCCGGTTCTCGGGCGTGACGTCGTCGCGGCCCCGAAGCACGTCGCAGTCGGTCCGCCAGGTCGCATCGACCGGCTCGATCACCAGCGCACCGATCAGGCCGTGCGATCCACCCTTGATGACATCGGCAAAATCCTGCAGCCCGGCGACGCCGAACTCGACCGGGGTGAAGGTCGGCGCGGCGTCCCCTGCCCCCTTGGTCCAGTCGCCCGCATACCAGCGATAGGTGACCCGGTTGTCC
The DNA here is from genome assembly GCF_002869745.1 of Oceaniglobus roseus. Classification (GTDB taxonomy): domain Bacteria; phylum Pseudomonadota; class Alphaproteobacteria; order Rhodobacterales; family Rhodobacteraceae; genus Oceaniglobus; species Oceaniglobus roseus. The sequence continues at coordinate 5,115 of NZ_PNOS01000028.1, read as the reverse complement.
CAGAGGTACTTGCCGTCCGGCAGGCTGTCGGCGCTGCCGCAGAACTCGCTCCCGGCCGCGGCATCGCAGGGATAGGCCAGCGTGGTGTTGTTGAGACCGACGGCGGAGCCATCGTTCAGCACCGCGTTGCCCGCGACGAGCTGGGCATGCAATCCCACCGCATCCGACATGCGCACCTGGTTGAAGTTCAGGCCGTCCGCGATGGGCGGCATCATGTTCCACGACCAGTTGGCCGGATCGGTCAGGTCCTCGGGCTGCAGGACCAGCATGTTGGTCAGCTCGACCTCGATGCATTCTCCGGCACGGGCGCGCAGGATCAGCGGCTCGGGTGCCTTCGCACCGTCGCGGATCAGCGCGAGGTCGGAGGCGTCGCGCGCGACCTCGGTCACCAGCGCCGGCGGGGGGCCGCCCGCGGGCGTCGGTCCCTGCGTGTCGATGCCCGCCAGCACGAAGATCCGCGCGTTCGGATCCGTGATGTCGCGGCTGCCGTGATAGGACGGGCCACCGCCGGCAAGGTCGCTCAGCCGCCACGCCTCGACGCGGAAGATCCGGCGCGGCAGTTGCGGCGCGCAGTTGTCCTGGAACGCGTTCACCAGCATGTCCGACGCACCGTTGGTCGGCAGCCTGGACAGCGGGGCCGGTCCGCCGCCCGGACGGGCCATCAGCTGATCCTGCGCGACGACCCGCATCAGGCCCCATTGCCCGTCCCAGAAGTTGTCGGTCGCAGTGGTGCCGTAAAGATGGTCCTTGCTCAGCTGCGGCGACGGGTCCTGGATGTTGATGTTGAACTCGAAATGTTCGGAAATGCCGATGTGCTGCGCGGCGCGGTAGCCGCTGTTCGCCGATCCGGGGACCGCCAGCCACTTGGTGCCGTTCAAGAAGAAGATGTGGTTCTCCTCCTGCGCGCCCTGCACCAGGCGGATGTCGACGTCGTCGCCCTCGCGCGCCGCAAGCAGCGGCGTGCCGGGATCGCCGTCGCGCCGCAGCCCGGCGGGCTCGGCGCAGAGATGATCCTCGGTGTCGACGCAGTCGCGGGCGAGGTAGTTCTCCATGAAGATGCGCCGGGTGTCGTAGACCAGCCCGTCGGCGGCGATGGCGTCGCGGATCGCCTGATCCTGCCCGGCATGGGCATGGCTGGAGAAGACGTTGGCCAGGTCGCTCGGGTCGCAGAGGGCGGCCACCACGCGCGCCTCGCAGGCCGCGGCTTCGGCGGGGCCCCATGGTCCGTCGCGGCAATCGCTGATCCGGACGTCCGGCAGGGTCGTGCCGCCCACCTCGCGCGCGGTTTCCAGCGCGGCCCTGCAGGCGGATGCCCGCGTCGGATCGAAGGTCCGCAGCGACCACTTGCCGTTGTCGTTCGCCTGCCCGACCCGTCCCGGCACCGGCTCGTTGCGGTAGTTGATCACCTGCCCGCCCGGATCGCTGACCGAGATGCCTTCGGGCCGGGGCAAGGTGGAGTCGAAGACCATCTCGGGGAGGTCGTGGTCCAGCTGGCCCGGCGGGCTGATCGGCTTGTTCTCCGGCGGCGCGGTGTAGAGCAGCGCGAAATCGGCGATCGCCATGTTGTATTCGCGGGTGCTGCGGGCCGGCGCGCCGTCCCGGCCAGGCACGACGATGTTCGCGGCAAACGAGGTCGGGCCGCCGTCGGCACGCTTCACGACCTGTGCACCGGCCTGCTCGCCGCCGAATGTCTTGCCGGCGAGCGACTGCCAGCTCGATCCGTCGGGTTCGATGACCAGGGCGGCGTAGAAGCCGTGCTGCTGCGCCGAACTCGGGCCGAAATGGTCGTGGGTGAAGACGGTGCGGATCGACCGGTCGACGCCGTTCTGGTTCAGCAGCGGATCGGCCCACCAGCGCTGGATCGTCGATTGCGCGCCGCACCAGGGATGCGCCGCCAGCGCAAGCTCGGCCGCCTGCGGATCCGCCGGAAGCGTCGCCGGGCACTGGCCGCGCGGATCGCCCGCCAGAGCACCGCCGGGCCGGAACAGGCGGTGCGTCAGGGGCCGCAGCTCGGCCGTCCCGCGGAAGGCGTTGCTGGCGATGATCCTCTCGCGGATCTCGTCGGGCGAGAAGGTGCCGTCCTCGTAGTTCCAGCCGTTGCCGGACCCGTCGGAGGCGGTCACGTCGAACTTCACCAGATGGATGTGCTGCCCGACCGTGTCGGTCGGCGTGAACACCTGGAAGTCGTCGAGGTTCAGGTTCGACGGCATCAGGTTCGTCGCCTCGAAGACCACGCACTCGCCGGAGTTCGCCCGAAAGAAGAACGGCTCGGGCGCGCGGCTGTGGTCGAGGATCGCGGCGGCGTCCTCCTCCAGCGCGATGATGCGGGCCTGCGGATCGTGCCAGCCGTGCTTGTTCACCGGCATGTCGAATTGCAGGTAGGCCGCCCGGTACCGGCGTTCCGCCGCAAGCTCCCGCCACAGGCCGGGATCCTCCGGATCGTCGCCCGCCTTGCCGAGATAGAACCGCTTCGCGCAGGGGTCCGCGAAGGGCGCACCGGGCATCGGGGCATAGCCGTTGACGCGGAACAGCACGCTGGTGTCCGCCGAGTTGCAGGTGCCGTCCGACAGGCAGCTCGGGTAGGCCTTCTCGGGCACACCGTAGAGCGAACGCTCCACGGTCACGGCGTCGGGGCCGAGACCGGCGTGGAACTCCATCGCGGTCTTCTCCTCGGGCGTGCCGTCGAGCGGCAGCTTGCGGATCCAGGCCTTGGTCAGCTTCGCCGCCAGACCGAAGAGCGCCGGGTTGGCGTTCTGTTCGCGCACGCGGGCCGCGATGCGGTTCGCCTGCCCCATCGGGTCGTCCTCGGGGATGGTCGTGTCGAAATACTTCGCCTCCAGGTCCTTGGGATTGCCGTCGGCGTCCGTTCCGAAGGGCGCGGTCCCGGTCTCGCGCTCTCCGGCAAGAACGACGTGACGCATCAGGGTGTCGGCCGTATCCTCGGCATAGGCATCGGGGTCGATGTCGAGCGGCGCCTGCGGCGGACGATGGCCGGGGATGCCCGCGACATAGAACGGATAGCCGCGGAACCCGGCACTGGGCATCGGCGGCAGCGGTGTCTCGGGCATCGGCACGACGGCGGGGTTGGGCGTGCCGCCCGCGATCTCTCCGTCCGGCAGCGCGCGGTCGGCGGTGCCCGCCTCGAACACGTCATGGGTGCGCCACAGCTCCCACATGCCCTGCGCGAAATGCGGGTAGAGGTGGCAGTGGAAGATCGAATCGCCCGGCGTCAGGTTGCGGTTGCCGGAACCGCCGTAGTGAACCTCGTAGGTGAAGGATGCCCCGGGCGAGATCGTCTGGCTGTCGAGGTAGACCGAATCCGGATCGTGCCAGTCCTGGGTCCACTGGTGCGCGTGCAGGTGAAAGACATGGGTCTCCTTCGGGCCGGCGTGCAGGTTGCGGAACCGCACCGGGTCGCCGAGGTAGGAGTGGTGCACGTTCGACGGATCGTCGGGATAGAGCGCGCGCAGCGCCTTGCCGTCGGCATCGCGGTCGATCACCAGCGCCGGATCGCCCATCGCCCAGGAGGTCAGGAAGAACTCCTCGAGCTTGCATTCCACGCAGTCCCTGGCCGGTCCGATGCCGGCGCGGTTGGCCAGCACCATCGCGCCCAGCCCGGCGGCACCGTAGTTGATCCCCATGCCGTCGCGAAGCGCGTGGATCGGGTTTTCCTCGTCCTCCAGTTCCCGGAAGGCCTGAACGGCGGTCAGCTCGTCGTGGAAGATCACGGTGAACTCCCGGAACGGCTGGCCACATGCGCTGCCGGGCCCGAGGATCAGGTCGCAAGGCTCTCCGTTCGCGCTCACGTCGACGATCGCGTTGATGTCGCTGTGCACAAGCTCGCGGTCCGCGTAATCGTTCCCGGAGAGCGGCATGACCATGTTGAGGATCGGCACACCCGCCGCATCGGCGACGTCGTAGTCGCCGATGACCGGCGTGCCGAGTTCGGTCGTTCCGGTCGTCGCGGCGGCCAGTTGCGGCCCCGTCACCTGCGAGCGATACCATGAGGATCGGGCCGGTTCGACGTTGACCGACCCGAACAGGCCCAGCCCCAGCTGCCCGCCGTCGCCCTCCCCGCCCGCGGCCGCGGCCATCGAATAGAGGAGGTAGCCGCCCTCCTTCCTGGCGATCCAGGTGTAGGTCTTCGTCTCGCCCGGCGCGGCCAGCGCCGAGGGATTGAACCCCACGTCGGTTCCGTCCGACGCGATCGATCCCGAGAGTTCCAGACCGTTGACGTGGATCGACGCCGACCGTGTCGCCGGCTCGTCCGAGTCGATGGAGATCTCTTCGAACGTCTGGGGATCGACGACATGCTCCTCGCCGTCGCGGTCGGGCGACAGCAGGTTCGTGAACTCGACGCGCAGGCAGTCACCCTCGTTCACCCGAAGGACGATGGGACGGGGGCGCTTGTCCTCGCGCAGGCGCACATTGCCCGCCAGCGCCTCGTCCGTGGCGGCATCGGGCAGCAGCGGGATCGCGTCGCCGTCCGCAAGACCGCCCCCCGCCCCCCCCTCGCCGTCACTGACCACCACGTCGCGGCGCAGCGCATAGAGCATCCCGCCAGGGTTGAACGCACCGAAGCGGTTGTAGACGTATATTTGCTCGAGCGCGACGACGCGGGCGAGCACGGTGTTCCGGGCCGTGCAGACGGGGGATGCCGCCGCTGGAGGTGTGATCGGCACCGGCTGTTTCTCGGACCCTTCAATGGCCGCCACCGCTTGGTGCGCCAGCACGCAAGACATTGTAAAAGCGAATAAAATTACAGAGATCGACCGGAAGGCTACAGCATAGGTCATGGAAAACCTCCACATGCTGCCATAAATTTTCGGAATCTGAGAGGGGCGCCGGCGGAATCCGGCGAAGAAATCGGAAACGTCCCAATCTGAGCAAGTGGTTTCAATAGCGATTGACGTAGAGTAAACCCAAGGCGGATTCCCGTCAAGGTAGAATGGAGGCTTCCCTTGGGCGGGAGGGATATCCGGTCACGTCGGCTCTGTTGCGCAAATCACCTGGCGACCGAGGTTCCCCTTTCCCCGGACAGACTTATCCCACGGCCTCTGTGACGGGGATGCCGAGCGCGGTGTAGCCGTTGAGGACGGCTATGCGGACCTGGAG
>NZ_PNOS01000027.1 GCF_002869745.1 Oceaniglobus roseus | reverse complement strand
TTCAAAAGTCCCATGTGGATCACTCCGTTGTCCCCCGTGGCGCAGTGCCGTGGGGGAAGGGTCACATGGGTCAAATCTCAATGGAAATCAGGCGCTCACCCGGGTCACTTCTCACTGGAAATCAACACGCTAGCGTCCGCTCCCTTTCGGTAACCAAGGCATTCCCCTCGCGCGCCTTCATGGGCACCTGAAAGAACTCCTCTCCCAGCACCGGACGCACGTCTTTGGGAAAGCGCCTGCGGGAGCGCAGCCGCCCCCCGCCCAGCTTGTCGATATACGTCAACTTCATCATCACGGTCATGGCCCATGTGTCCCAGATGTGACCCGGGAAGTGTCCCATTCGGCGGCTGCAAGTGGCTCAAGTTGTTGAGGAAAAACGACTTCCCGTCAAGGAAGTGGTGCCCGGGGGCGGAATCGAACCACCGACACGAGGATTTTCAATCCACTGCTCTACCCCTGAGCTACCCGGGCACGGGTTGGCGGACGGGCGCTGTGGCAGCGCCGTTCGCCGGGGATGCGGCCTTCTAGACGGGCGGTTGGCGGGTGTCCAGTGGGGCTTCGCAAAATTTCGCGCGCGGTCGGCGCCGGGGCACGGGGGAGGGGCGTCGGGCGCGTCGTTCGGGCGTCGATCAGACGTGCTGGCCCGCGTTCACCTCGATCTCGGTCCCGGTCACGTAGCTCGACTGCGACGAGCACAGGAAGTGGATCACGTCCGCGACCTCGGCGGGCTGGCCGAGGCGGCGCAGGGGCAGGGTCTCGACGATCTTCTCGGTGCCCGGCGAGAGGATCGAAGTCTCGACCTCGCCCGGGGCGATGGCGTTGACGCGCACTCCGAGGGGGCCGAAGTCATGGGCCATCTCCCGCGTCAGCGCGGCCAGCGCCGCCTTCGAGGTGGCATAGGCGGCACCGGCGAAGGGATGCACGCGGGCCCCCGCGATCGAGGTCACGTTGACGATCGAGCCGCCGCCCGCCGCCAGCTCCTCGCGCAGGCCGCGCGCCAGCACCACGGGGGCGAAGAAGTTGACGTGGAACACCTGACCCCAGGTCCTGAGGTCGGTCGTGATCGTGTTCAGACGCGCGCCGTCTTCGCCCTTCGGCGAGATGCCGGCGTTGTTCACCAGCGCGTCGAGGCGGCCGTCGAGCTTGCCGCGGATCTCCTCGATGGCGCGGATCGTGTCGTTCGGATCGGCGAGGTCCACCCGGATGTGGTTGTCGGCGCCGCCGGGCCAGGGGCAGCGCGGATCGAAGGGCTGGCGCGAGCAGGTCAGCACCCGCCACCCCTCGGCCGAGAACCGCTTGACCGTGGCATGGCCGATGCCGCGGCTGGCGCCGGTCAGCACCAGCGTGCGTTGCCTCTCGATGTCGCTCACCCTGTTGCCCCTGCGGTTGCGGCCCTTGAGCGGACCTTTCAGACAGACTAACAGAAGGCGTACCGGAGGACAGGGATGAAAAAGCGAGACCCGATGAAAAGCGACTGGATCGCCACCGCGCAGACGCTGAACGCGGCGCTGCCCTACCTGCAGCGCTACGACGGGGCCACCGTCGTCATCAAGCTGGGCGGGCACGCCATGGGCAGCGACGAGGGGATGGCGAGTTTCGCGCGCGACGTCGTTTTCATGCAGCAGACCGGGGTGAACCCGGTGATCGTCCACGGCGGCGGGCCGATGATCAACGACATGCTGAAGAAGCTCGACATCCCGTCGGAGTTCCGGAACGGCAAGCGCGTGACCGACGCGCGGACCATGGAAGTGGTCGAGATGGTGCTCTCGGGTCTCGTCAACAAGCGGATCGTGCAGGCGGTGAACGCAGCCGGGGGCGGGGTCGTCAGGGCCGTTGGGCTGTCGGGCAAGGATGCGAACCTCATGGTCTGCAAGATGACCGACCCCGACCTCGGCTTCGTCGGCACGCCGGTGGGCTTCAACCCCGACTTCCTGCGCTCGCTCCACCGGGCCGAGATCATCCCGGTGATCGCCCCCATTGGCGCGGGCCAGAACGGCGAGACCTTCAACGTCAACGGAGACACCGCGGCGGGCGCCATCGCGGCCAGCCTCAAGGCCGACCGTCTGCTGCTGCTGACCGACGTCGCGGGGGTGAAGGATGCCAGCGGCGACATCGTGACCGAGCTGACCACCGCCAACGTGCGCCAGATGATCGCCGACGGGGTGATCGCGGGCGGCATGATCCCGAAGGTCGAGACGGCGCTCGACGCCATCGAGTTCGGGGTGCGCGCCGCGGTGATCCTCGACGGGCGCGCCCCGAACGCCTGCCTCCTGGAGCTCTACACCGACCACGGTGCGGGAAGCATCATCCGCACCCCGCGATGAGCTTCGCCGCCGTCGAGGAGGCGCTGGCGCCCCATCGCCTGGCGGTGATGGGGGGCTTTCATACGGACGAAAGGGACGGCGCCCCGCCGGGGGCCGGCACGCTGCTGCTGGTCGGCCCGGCCGAGCCGGGCTTCTGGGCCCATGTCACCGCCGAACCCGAGTTCGCGGACGGCGGCGCCGAGCCGATGGACCGCTGGTCGGCGCGGGTGCTCGGTGCCGTGGCGGCAGACCTCGGGGCGACGGCGCTGTTCCCGTTCGGCGGGCCGCCCTGGCCGCCGTTCATCGCCTGGGCGCTGAAATCGGGGCATGCCTGGTCGTCCCCGGTCGAGCTGCTGGTGCATGACGGCGCGGGGCTCTTCGTCTCCTACCGCGGGGCGCTGGCGTTCCCCGGCAGGCTCGATCTGCCGCCGCCGGGGCGACGCCCCTGCGACAGCTGCGAAGGTCAGCCCTGCCGCGCCGCCTGCCCGGTGGGGGCGCTGACGCCCGCCGGTTATGACGTGCCCGCCTGCCGCGCCTATCTCGCCACGCCCGCGGGGCAGGACTGCATGACGCGGGGCTGCGCCGTGCGCCGCGCCTGTCCGGTCAGCCGGAGTTACGGGCGGCTGGAGGCCCAGTCCGCCTTCCACATGGAGGCCTTCGCCCGATGACCCTGACCCTGATCCTGACCCGCCACGCCAAGTCCGACTGGGACGATCCGCGGCTTTCCGACCACGACCGGCCGCTGAACGAGAGGGGCCGGGCCTCGGCCCCGGTGATCGGGGCCTGGCTGGCGGAGCGGGGCTGGATGCCGGGGCAGGCGATGGTCTCCACCGCGACGCGCGCCGTCGAGACCTGGGAGGGGATGGCGGATCCGGTCGGCCGTCCCGAGGTGACGTTCCATCCGCGCCTCTACCATGCCGCGCCCGACACGATGCTGATCCACCTGCGCAAAGCCTCGGCGCCGGTGGTGCTGATGATCGGCCACAATCCCGGAATCGCCGCCTTCGCCGCCGGACTGCTGCGCCAGCCGCCCCGACACCCCCGCTTCGCGGCCTATCCCACCTGCGCGACACTGGTCGCGCGGTTCGAGGCCGAAAGCTGGGACGACGTGGGCTTCGGCCGCGGGTCGGCCGCCGATTTCACCGTCCCGCGGGAACTGATGGGCTAGGCAGCCGTCACGGGGGCGGTTGCCTCGCGAAAGGCACCGAGCGAGGGTTCCGCAGCCGCGACTCCGGAACAGGGCCACGATTCCCTTACTTCTGTGCAACCCTGAGATGTGCTAATTTCCGCTCGTATTTCACGGTCCGGCGCGCCCACCGTTGCGGAGGCGGCCAGGTTCTCACGCTGCGCCCGGCAGGGCCTCGCACCACCGGAATTCGTTGGAGGTATTGAATGACCGACCAAACCCACCCGATGCCCAGACATGGATGGTTCATGGCCGCCGCCGGATGGGCCGCACGCTACATGTTCGTCGGCGCCTTCCTCGTCGCGCTCCTCTTCGCTGCCGGAAAGCTGGGGCTGCCGGTCAACAAGCTCGCCTTCATGGGGCTAGAGTTCGAGTTCCACAAGGTGAACGAGACGATAGACGCCAACAACGAGGATATCGAGAACCTGAAGGCGGAGGTGGGCCAGCTGCGGGCGAACCTCGCCGCGCTGGTCGAGGATCTCGGGAACGACGTCACGAAGCTCACGCCCGCCGTCGTGCGCGAGCTGCCGACCGAGCAGGGGGCGGTGACCGAGCCGGTGATCAGTGTTGAGCCGGTGAAGGGAAAGGGCTGGATCTGGCTCGGCTCCTTCGACTGGGAGACGCGCCGCTGGACCGATGGAAGCCTCGAGGGGCTGTCGGCGCTCGGCACGCCGCAACAGCTCGTCGGACATCGCGGACGCCTCGCGATCAGCGTCAACGTGCGCCAGCAGAAGCCGCGCGCGCCAAGCCAGGGCTACTTCGCCGACATTCCGAGCATGGGCGTTGCCGCCGCGGGGTCCGAGGTCGTGATCCTGTCGTCGCCGAAGTACTACCAGCGGGAAAGCGGGATGCAGTACTGGGCGGAGGTCGAGACGACCTTCCTCCCGAAGGGCCGCGGACTGATCGCCGACGCCGCCGTGGACTGAACCGCGCGGATCGGCCGAGGAGTCCCGACGCTTCCCGCTCCGGCATCTGCGGCCCGCTCCCGCGACACGGGGCCATCGAGGCGTCCGGGGCCGCGCGATGATCTGCCGCCACCGGACCAGCCGGTGTCGCAATCCCCGTTGTCAGCGCAGCGCGGCCCCGGAATAGTGGCCGGGCCGACGCCCCGCGACCGGCCCCCGCAACCGGCCAAAGGACACCGGATGAGCGACTTCCCCACCACGGCGCGCGCCGTCGTCATCGGCGGCGGGGCGGTCGGCGTCTCGTCGCTGTATCACCTGGCGAAGGCCGGCTGGACCGACTGCGTGCTTCTCGAGAAGAACGAGCTGACGGCGGGATCGACCTGGCATGCGGCGGGCAACTGCCCCTCGTTCTCGACCTCCTGGGCGGTGATGAACATGCAGCGGTATTCGCTGGGTCTCTATCGCCGCCTCGCGGCCGAGGTCGACTATCCGATGAACTACCATGTCACCGGCTCGATCCGCCTCGGCCACACGCGCGAGCGGATGATGGAGTTTGAGCGGGCGCGGGGCATGGGCCGCTATCAGGGGCTGTCGCTGGAGATGATGCAGGTCTCGGACCTGAAGGGGCGCTATCCGTTCCTGGAAACGCACGACCTGGCCGGGGCGCTCTACGATCCCGACGACGGCGACATCGACCCGGCGCAGCTGACCCAGGCGCTGGCCAAGGGCGCGCGGCAGATGGGGGCGAAGGTGCTGCGCTTCACGCCCGCGACCGGGGTCAGCCGCGAGAACGGCGAGTGGATCGTGCACACGGCCAGGGGCGACATCCGCTGCGAGGTGGTGGTGAACGCGGCCGGATACTACGCGCAACAGGTGGGCGAGTGGTTCCGCCCCTTCGGCGGGCGGCGGGTGCCGATGGCGGTGATGAGCCACCAGTATTTCCTGACCGAGCCGATCGCGGAACTTGAGGCCTGGACGAAGGAGAACGGCAAGCTGCCGCTTCTGAGGGACGTCGACAGCTCCTATTACCTGCGGCAGGAGAAGACCGGGCTCAACCTCGGCCCCTACGAGCGGAACTGCCGGGCGCACTGGGCGACGCCGGACGATCCGATGCCCGACGACTTTTCCTTCCAGCTCTATCCCGACGATCTGGAGCGGCTGGAATGGTACATCGAGGATGCGATGGCGCGGGTGCCGCTGCTGGGGCAGGCGGGCGTGTCGCGGGTCATCAACGGGCCGATCCCCTATGCGCCCGACGGACTGCCGCTGCTCGGCCCCATGCCCGGCGTGCCGAATGCCTTCGAGGCCTGCGTCTTCACCTTCGGCATCACCCAGGCGGGCGGCGCGGGCAAGGTGCTGGCCGAGTGGGTGACGGAGGGGCAGACCGAGTGGGACATGTGGGCGGTCGATCCGCGCCGCTATACCGCCTACGCCGACGATGCCCACACGCTGGCCAAGGCGCAGGAGACCTATGGCCACGAATACGCGATCCACTTCCCCCACCACGCCTGGCCCGCGGGACGCGACGCGCGGCTGTCGACCCTGCACGGCAAGCTGAAGGCGGCCGGCGCGGTCTTCGGCGCCTACAACGGGTGGGAGCGGGCGAACTGGTACGCGCGGCCGGGGGACGACGTGTCGGAAGGCAGCACCCAGACCTGGCGGCGGGACGGGCCCTGGGCGGTGCGGATCCGCGAGGAATGCGAGGCGGTGCGCGACGGCTGCGGCGTCTGCGCGATCTCCGGCTTCACCCGGCTCAGGCTGGTCGGCCCCGGCGCGCTGGCCCATGCGCAGTCGCTCACCTGTTCGAAGCTGCCGCCGCCGGGGCGGATCGGGCTGGCCTATTTCCCCGATGCGCGGGGGCGGGTGCTGACCGAGATGTCGGCGATGGTGGAGAACGAGGGTTCGGTCGGCTTCATCACTGCCGCCGTGGCCCAGTGGCACGACACCGACGTGCTGAAGAAGGGGCTGCCCGAGGGCGTGGTGCTGGAGGACTGGTCGGATGCGGTCGAATGCCTTCTGGTCACCGGGCCGAGGGCGCGCGAGGTGCTCGGGCCGCTGACCGACGCCGACCTGTCGCGGCCCTGGCTTTCGGTGCAGGGCGGGGTCAGCGTGGCGGGGATGCCCTGCGCCTTGGTCCGCGTCTCCTTCGCCGGGGAACTCGGCTGGGAGATCCATTGCGCCAGCGTCGACGCGCCGGTGATCTGGGACGCGGTGACGGGTGCGGGGGCGCGGCCCTTCGGCATGTGGGCGCTGGACAGCCTCAGGATCGAGAAGGGGTACAGGGCGTGGAAGGGCGATCTTTCCACCGACTACACTCTGCTGCAATCGGGACTGGAGCGGTTCGTCGACTGGACCCTCGACTTCCCCGGCAAGGCGGCGCTCGTGGCCGAGCGCGAGGCCGGACCGACCCGACGCTGCGTGACGCTGCGCGTCGAGGCGGGGGACTTCGATCCGCCCTCCATGGCGACCCTCAGCGCCGGGGGCCGCGTGGTGGGCGAGGTGACGTCGGCGGCCTGGGGGCACCGGGTGGGCCATTGCGTCGCGCTGGCCATGGTCGAGGCGGCGCTGGCACAGCCGGGACAGGTTCTGGAGGTGGACATTTTCGGCGCGCTCCATCAGGCCACGGTGCAGGAGGCGGGCCCGCTCTGGGACCGCGACAATGCAAGGATCCGGGCATGAGCGCGATCACGCTTCTCGACGGGGGAATGGGACAGGAACTGGTGCACCGCTCGGGGGCGGCGCCGACGCCGCTCTGGGCGACGCAGGTGATGCTGGACCGTCCCGGCCTCGTCGAGGCGATCCACGACGACTATTTCGCGGCGGGCGCCACCGTGGCGACGACAAACACCTACGCCATCCACCGCGACCGGCTGGTGGGCACGGGGCTGGAAGACCGCTTCGCCGAACTGCACGCGAACGCGCTTGCGGCGGCGCAGGCGGCGCGGGCGCGGCACGGCGCGGGGCGCATCGCGGGCTCGATCGGGCCCCTCGTCGCCTCCTACCGTCCCGAGGTGCATCCGCCCCACGACACCGCGGCGCCCCTGTACGCCGAGATCGCCGGGATCCTCGGCCCCGAGGTCGACGTGATCCTGTGCGAGACAGTGGCTTCGGGCGCGCACATGCGTGCCGCGCTGGAGGGCGCGAAGGCCGCGGGCAAGCCTGTCTGGATCTCCTTCACCGTGGACGACCGCACCGGCGGCCAGCTGCGCTCGGGCGAGGCGCTGGGACCGGTCGCGGCGGAGGCGGCGGCCATGGGCGCCGACGCGCTGCTCGCCAACTGCTCGGCCCCCGAGGCGATAGCGGATGCGCTCGCCGCCTTCGCGCCCACGGGCCTGCCCTTCGGCGCCTATGCCAACGGCTTCCACCAGATCACTGCGGACTTCCTGAAGGACCGCCCCACGGTCGACGTCCTGCACGCCCGCCCCGAGCTGACGCCCGAAACCTATGCCGGTTACGCCATGGGCTGGGTCGGGCAGGGGGCCACGCTCGTCGGCGGTTGCTGCGAGGTCGGCCCGGCCCATATCGCCGAACTCGCCCGCAGGCTGACCGCCGCGGGCCACGCCATCGTCTGACACGGAGCACCTGCCCATGACCCTCCCCCCCTCGGCCCGCGTGGTCATCATCGGCGGCGGGGTCATCGGCTGCTCCGTCGCCTATCACCTGACGAAGCTCGGCTGGTCGGACGTCGTGCTGCTGGAGAGGAAGCGCCTGACCTCGGGCACCACCTGGCACGCGGCGGGACTGATCGCGCAGCTGCGCGCCTCGGCCAACATGACGCGGCTCGCCAAGTATTCGCAGGAGCTCTACGGCAGCCTCGAGGCCGAGACGGGGGTGGCCACCGGGTTCCGCCGCGTCGGCTCGATCACCGTGGCCCTGACCGAGGCGCGGCGGGAGGAGATCTTCCGCCAGGCCGCCATGGCCCGCGCCTTCGGGGTGGAGGTGGAGGAGATCACGCCGTCCGAGGTGAAGGACCGCTATCCACACCTGAACACCGGGGGCGTGACCGCAGGCGTCTGGCTGCCCCTCGACGGCCAGGGCGACCCGGCGAACATCGCCCATGCGCTGGCCAGGGGCGCCCGGCAGCGGGGCGCGGTGATTGCCGAGGGCGTGAGGGTCACGGGCATCGCCAAGGCGGGCGGGCGCGTCACCGGCGTCGACTACGACCAGGACGGCGCCCCCGGCCACATCGCCTGCGAGCATGTGGTGAACGCGGCCGGCATGTGGGGCCACGGGGTGGGGCGGATGGCGGGCGTCAACGTGCCGCTCCACGCCTGCGAACACTTCTACATCGTGACCGAGCCGATCCCGGGCCTCACCCGCCTGCCGGTCCTGCGGGTGCCCGACGAATGCGCCTATTACAAGGAGGACGCAGGCAAGTTCCTCCTTGGCGCCTTCGAGCCGAACGCGAAACCCTGGGGCATGGACGGCATCCCCGACAGCTTCGAGTTCGACCAGCTGCCCGAGGATTTCGACCATTTCGAGCCGATCCTCGAACGCGCCGCCCACCGGATGCCGATGCTGGCCGAGGCGGGGATCAAGACCTTCTTCAACGGCCCCGAAAGCTTCACCCCCGACGACGCCTACCACCTCGGCCCCTCGCCGGAGGTGCCGAACTTCTGGGTGGCGGCCGGGTTCAACTCGATCGGCATCCAGTCGGCGGGGGGTGCCGGCATGGCGCTGGCGCAGTGGATGGAGGACGGCGCGCGGCCCTTCGACCTCGGCGACGTCGACATCGCGCGGATGCAGCCGTTCCAGGGCAACCGGCGGTACCTCTTCGAGCGCTCGAAGGAGACGCTGGGACTGCTTTACGCCGACCACTATCCCTATCGCCAGAAGGCCACGGCGCGGGGGATCCGCCGCACGCCGTTCCATGCGCAGCTTCTGGAACGGGGCGCCGTGATGGGCGAGCTGGCGGGGTGGGAACGGGCCAACTGGTTCGCGTCGCCGGGGCAGGCGGCTGCGTATGACTATGCCTGGACGCGGCAGACCTTCTTTCCGAACGTCGCGGCCGAGCTGGCTGCGGTGCGCACGGGCGTCGGGATGTACGACATGTCGTCCTTCGGCAAGCTGCGCGTCGAGGGGCCGGAGGCCGAGGCAGCGCTGAACCGGATCTGCGGCAACGACATCGCCGTGCCGGTGGGGCGCATCGTCTATACCCAGTTCCTGAACGAGAAGGGCGGGATCGAGGCCGACGTGACCGTCACCCGCCTCTCGGAAACCGCCTTCCTCGTCGTCACCCCCGCCGCCACGCGGCAGGCGGACGAGACCTGGATCCGCCGCCATCTGGGCGAGGCGCGGGCGGTGGTCACGGACGTGACGGCCGGCGAGGGGGTGCTGGCGGTGATGGGGCCCAAGGCGCGAGCGCTCATGCAGGCCGTGTCGCCGGACGATGTCTCGAACGCCGGCTTTCCCTTCGGCACCGCCCGCATCGTCGAGATCGGCATGGCGCTGGCCCGCGCGCACCGCGTCTCCTACGTGGGCGAGCTTGGCTGGGAGGTCTACGTCTCGGCCGACATGGCGGCCCATGTCTTCGAGACGCTGTGGGAGGCGGGACAGGGGCTGGGCCTGAAGCTCTGCGGCCTGCACATGATGGACTGCGCGCGGATGGAGAAGGCCTTCCGCCACTTCGGCCACGACATCACCTGCGAGGATCACGTGCTGGAAGCGGGGCTCGGCTTCGCGGTGAAGATCGGCAAGGCGGACTTCATCGGCCGCGACGCGGTGCTCAGGAAGCGCGACGCGGGACTGGCGCGGCGACTGGTGCAGTTCCGCCTGAAGGATCCCGAACCGCTGCTCTACCACAACGAGCCGATCCTGCGGGACGGTGCGGTGGTGGGGCACCTGACCTCGGGCGCCTACGGTCACAGCGTCGGCGTGGCCCTCGGCCTCGGCTACGTGCCCTGCGCCGGAGAGAGCGCGGAGGCGCTTCTGGCGTCGGGCTGGGAGATCGACGTGGCAGGCGTGCGGGTGAAGGCGGAGGCGTCCCTGCGGCCCGCCTACGATCCCGAGGGGGACCGGATGCGCGGCTGAGAGGGCGGATGCCTCCGGCGGGAGTATTTCTGCAAGGAAGAAGCAGGGGGTGGCGCGGCTGGGCGGCGGGACCCTTTGTTCGTCGCGACGTCTTGCGCCTTGCGGGCGGCGGGACGCTGGCGGGAGGGGCGGGGCCATCGTCGCCGTTGCGGGGTTCCGTGGATCGTATAGCGTCGGGACAGGGCAACACGGGTGGTCGCGATGGCGTTTCGGGAATGGGCGGGTCTGGTCCGGGGGATCGGTCTGGCGCTGGTGCTCGCCACGGGGGCCGAAGCGCAGGAGTTCTTCACACTGAAGGGCCACGGCGGGCCGATCAAGGGCATCGCCGCCGGCGACGACGGCACGATCCTGACCGCGAGCTTCGACAATTCCGTGGGTCTCTGGCGGGACGGGGTGCCGCGCTGGCTGGAGGGGCACCGGGCGGCGGTCAACGCGGTGGCCTGGCTTGCGGACGGGCGGGTGCTGTCGGCGGGGGGCGATTTCACCGTCCGGCTGTGGGGCACGGCAGCGGGGGCGGCGCGGGAACTCGGGCGGCACCCTGGCAAGGGGATCCGGCTGGCCGTCTCGCCGGACGGCAGCCGCGCGGCCTCGGCAAGCTGGGACGGGACGGCGAGGCTGTGGGACCTGGCCGGCGGCGCCGCGCCGGTGGAGGTTTCGGGCCACAAGGCCGCCGTCAACGACGTGCTGTTCTCTAAGGACGGCCGGCGGCTTTACACCGCTTCGGCCGACGGGACGATCCGCCTCTGGGATGCTGCGACCGGCACTTTCGAGCGGCGCATCGTCGCCCACGGCTTCGGGGTGAACACGCTGGCGCTGGCCGGGGACGAGAGCTGGCTTGCCTATGGCGCGGTCGACGGGGTGACGCGGGTGGTGACGCTGCCCTCGGGCGAGACCATGGGCGACTTCACCGCCGACCGCCGCCCGATCCTCGCCATGGCCTACGACGCCGGGACGCAGCGGATTGCCGTGGGCGACGCCGAAGGCTTCATCATGCTGATCGACAGCGCCGCGTGGGAGGTCGCCGCCGATTTCCGCGCCACGCTTTCGGGGCCGATCTGGGCGCTCGCCTTCTCGCCGGACGGGGCGAACATCCACGCCGGCGGGCTGGACAACGCGATGTACAGCTGGCCGGTGGCCGGGCTGGGCGAGGCGCCGGTGATGGCCGACACGAAGCGCAGTTTCCTGACGCCGCCCGGGCAGATGGACAACGGCGAGCGGCAGTTCCAGAGGAAGTGCTCGATCTGCCACACGCTCGGCCCCGACGGCGCGCGGCGGGCCGGGCCGACGCTGCACGGGCTGTTCGGGCGGCAGGCGGGCAGCGTCGCGGGCTATCCCTATTCCGAGACGCTGGCGGGCTCGGAGATCGTGTGGTCGGCCGAGACGATCGACCTGCTGTTCGACCAGGGGCCCGACCACTACATCCCCGGCTCGAAGATGCCGATGCAGCGGATCACCGGGGCCGGGGACCGTGCCGACCTGATCGCCTTCCTCGCCCGCGCCACGCAGTGAGCTTGCCGTGGCGGGGCCGTGCCGGTAGGGCAGGGCGATGACCTACGCGCCCCCCGACACGCCGCTCGACATCGTCTACCAGGACCACGAGATCCTGCTGCTGAACAAGCCCTC
Organism: Oceaniglobus roseus; assembly: GCF_002869745.1. GTDB lineage: Bacteria > Pseudomonadota > Alphaproteobacteria > Rhodobacterales > Rhodobacteraceae > Oceaniglobus > Oceaniglobus roseus. The sequence continues at coordinate 53,254 of NZ_PNOS01000027.1, read as the reverse complement.
CGGCCTGCTGTCGGTGCCCGGCAAGGGCGAGGACCTGGCGGACTGCCTGCTGACGCGGGCGCAGGCGGCCTTTCCGCAGACGCTGCTGGTGCACCGGCTGGACCGCGACACCTCGGGGATCATGGTCTTCGCCCAGACCCCCCATGCGCAGCGCCACCTCGGCCTCCAGTTCGAGAAGCGGATGGTGAAGAAGGCCTATGTGGCCCGGGTGTGGGGGGATCTGCAGCCCGACGCGGGGACCGTCGATCTGCCGCTGATCGTCGACTGGCCGAACCGGCCGCGGCAGATGGTGGATCACGAGAACGGACGGGCGGCGGTGACGGACTGGCGGGTAGCGAAGCGGCGGGAGGGCGAAACGCGGGTCAGGCTGATGCCGAAGACCGGGCGATCGCACCAGCTCCGGGTGCACATGCTGGCCCTCGGCCACCCGATCCTGGGCGATCCGTTCTATGCCGAGGGCGCGGCGCGGGACTTCCCCCGCTTGATGCTCCACGCCGAGAGCCTGCGGCTGAGACATCCGGACGGCGGGGTGGGGATGACCTTTCGGGCGAAGGCGCCGTTCTGAGGCGGGGGCGGGGAGTAGAGCGGGGTTTGTAAGGCCTGCGGCTGTTCCGGGAAAGACGGAGTTTCGGAAACTCCGGGCGCACCGGCTCAGAGGTCATGCCCGGCGGCAACGCCGGGCAGCCCCCGACCGCCCCGTCTCGCCGGAGGCGTGCCTTCGGCACGACGCGGGGGCTACTCCCCCGCCCGGCGGTCGAGGGCTGCCCTCTGTGCGGAGTGGTACGCCAGCGGCCAGCCCGGCAAAGGGGTAATCGAGGGAAGAACCTAACCCAGAAACTGCACCGCCGCCTGCAGCTCGCTCTCGGCGATCTCGTGGCCGCCGGGATGCCAGTGCAGTGTCACGTCCGCCCCCTGCGCCTCGAACCAGGACGCGACCTCCTTCGTCACCCCCCGCGGACAGATCGGGTCGCGCTCTCCGGCGGTGATCAGCACGCGCCGGCCCGCCAGCGACGGCTCGGGCGCGGGAGCCCAGGGGATCAGCGGGTGCATCAGGATCAGATCGTCGAACAGGTGGCCCGCGTTCATCGCCACCGCCGCGAGGATGTTCGCGCCGTTGGAATAGCCAAGGCCGATCACCCGCGGCGCGTCGCCCTTCTCGGCGGTCACGAAGTCGATCATCGCCGCGGTGCGCGCGGCGAGATCTTCCATGTCGTAGACGCCCTCGCCCTTGCGCCGGAAGAACCGCAGCGCACCGTGCTCCGACACGTCGCCCCGGGGCGAGACCACGCGCGCGCCGGGCACCAGCTGCTCGGCGAGGCCGTGGAACTGCGCCTCGTTCCCGCCGGTGCCGTGGAAGGTCAGGAACAGGGGCGCGCCGGGCGCCCCCTCGGTCCGTTTCGCGACATACATGGCTCAGCCCTCGATCGGTTGCAGGTGTTTCTCCAGCCGGGCGCGCAGGTGCTCGTGCTGGCTCGGCAGTTTCAGCGCCTCGCCGAGATGCGCGGTGTCCTCGTCGCGGTCGAAGCCGGGTTCGTTGGTGGCCACCTCGAACAGGATGCCGCCGGGGATGCGGAAGTAGATCGCCCAGAAGTAGTCCCGGTCGATCACCGGCGTCACCTGATAGCCGGTGTCGAGCAGCGCCTCGCGCACCTCGAGCTGGCGCGCCCGGTTCTCCACCGCGAAGGCGATGTGATGGACCGACCCCGCGCCCTGCCGCGCGTGGTGGGCCGAAACCGCCTCGACGTCGATGGCGTTGGCTGCGTTGCCGCCGGGGACGATCAGCCGGGTTGTGCTGCCCTCGGTGTCGTCCTTTTGGTAGCCCATGAAGCCCAGCAGTTCCTTCGCCGCGTCGGCGGATTTCGGGTCGAGCCTCAGCGAGGCGGAGTGGAACCCCCGGATCGCCTCGTCGGCGCCGACGCCGTTGCCGGTCCAGGGGGTGCGGGTGTCGTCGGTTTCGACAAGCGCGAAGCGGTCGCCGTCGGGGGCGGCGAATTCCAGCGCGGTGGCGCCGAAGATCGTGGTCTGGGCGATGTCGGTCACACCCTTTTCCGCCAGCCGGGCCACCCAGGCGGGGGCGGTGCCCTTCGGGATGGCGAAGCGGGTGGTGCCGACCTCGCCCACACCGGCGGTGCCGCGGGCGGCGTGGGGGAAGGGGAAGTAGGTCATGACGCTGCCGGGCGTGCCGACCTCATCGCCATAATAGAGGTGATAGACGTCGGGCGCGTCGAAGTTCACCGTCTTCTTGACCCGGCGCAGGCCGAGCGTGTCGGTGAAGAAGGCGTTGTTGGTGCGGGCGTCCGAGGCCAGGGACGTGACGTGGTGAAGGCCTTTGATCTGGGTCAGCATGGCGGGTCTCCTCGGGTTTCGTTGCGAGGAAGATAGGGCGGGACCCGGACGCACGATAGGGGTGCGGCAGAACCAAGTTTGTGCATATTCACACTTGACCCGCGCCGCGCGGACCTTTCGCCCCGCTGCCTCCCGTATGCACGGATGTAATACGCGAGTCATACGCAAATCCGACATGCACTCTCCGCCACCGGTAGGGCGGGGTTCACCCCACCACCCGGCCTCCGGTCACGGTCGTCCGTAAGCTTGCGGAGAACCGAGGGGCCCATCCAAGGATCGCCCCCAAGTCACAGCGGCTCAGATGTCTCGCCCGGCGGCAACGCCGGGCAGCCCCCGACCGCCCCCCCGGGCGGGGGCTACTCCCCCGCCCGGCGGCCGGGGGCTGCCCTCCATGCGGAGCGGAACCCTTGATGCCAAAAGGGTTTTGAAGAACAAGAATTATGTTGTAATATCAAAGTATTACGCCGGCTTTCCGCAAGCTGGCATCGTGGTCTCCACAAGCTGCCGCGCCTACTCCGCCGCCTTCACCGCCACCGCATCGTCCGCTTCGAACTCGAACCCGTCGAGCCGCGCCGCCCGGCGTCCCGCCCGTTCCGCCGCGGTGGAGATCCCTTCGAGGTCCGCCCGCGCCTGGCCGAAATGGGTGTTCAGCTTCTCGACCTTCTCGACCACCAGCTCTACGTCCCGATGCAGCAATTTCAACGTCTTGCGGATCGCCCCGGCCTGTTCCCTCAATCGCGCGTCCTTCAGGATCGCGCGCATCGTGGTCAAAGTCGCCATGCAGGTCGTGGGCGACACGATCCAGACCTTCGCCTCGAACCCCTCGCGCACCAGCTCGGGGAAATTGCCGTGGAGCTCGGCATAGACGGCCTCGGAGGGCAGGAACATCAGCGCCCCGTCCGCCGTCTCGCCGGGGATGATGTAGCGCTCGGAGATGGCGCGGACGTGGCCGCGGACCGAGGTGCGGAACCCCGCCACCGCCGCCCGCTTCTCGTGGTCCGTCTCGGCCCGCCGCAGCGCCTCGTAAGCCTCCAGCGGAAACTTCGAATCCACCACGATCGGCCCCGGCGGGTGGGGCAGGTGGATCACGCAGTCGGCGCGGCGATTGTTCGACAGCGTCACCTGCCAGCCATAGCTGTCCTTCGGCAGCGCCTTCTCCAGCAGGTCGTGCAGCTGGATCTCGCCGAAGGCGCCGCGGGTCTGCTTGTTGCTGAGGATGTCCTGCAGCGACAGCACGTTGCCCGACAGCCGCTCGATGTTCTCCTGCGCGCGGTCGATGGTCTTCAGCCGCTGCTGGAGCTCGCCCAGCGACTGGGCGGTGCGGGTGGACGATCCCTGCAGGCTCTCGCTCATCCGGGCCGAGACCTCGGCCAGCCGTGCCTCCATGTGGGCGAGGAGGTTCGCCTGCGCCGCCGCCTGCGCCTCGGCCACCTGCGAGAGGCCGCCCGCCAGCCGCTGCTGCCCCTCGCCCATCGCCTGCACGCGGTGCGCGAGCGGTTCGAGAAGCCGCGCCGTGCGGCCCATGCGGCGGAGCGCGACGGCGAGCAGCACCAGCAGGAGGAGCAGGACCACGCCGGCCGCCGCGGCAAGCTGCACCTGCGGATCGGCCGGGTCGAGCGTCAGCGGGCCGACCTCGATCATCGCCGCCCGAACAGACGCTCGATGTCCGACAGTTTCAGCTCGACATAGGTGGGGCGGCCGTGGTTGCACTGACCCGAGTGGGGCGTCGCCTCCATCTCGCGCAGGAGCGCGTTCATCTCCTCGGCCCGCATCCAGCGCCCCGAGCGGACCGAGCCGTGGCAGGCGACGCGGCTCAGCACCGCCTCGATCCGGGCCTGGAGGGTCGAGCTTTCGCCGAGGTCGTCCAGTTCGTCGAGGATGTCCTTCAGCATCGCCGTCGCGTCCACGGCGCCGAGGATTGCCGGCGTCTCGCGCACGGCGAGGGCGCCATGGCCGAAGGGTTCGACCGTCAGCCCGAGGCGGGAGAGCTCGGGGGCCAGTTCCATCAGGCGGGCGCAGTCCGCGTCGGAGAGTTCCACGATCTCGGGGATCAGCAGGGCCTGGGCGGCGACGGCGTTCTCGGCCAGCTGGCGCTTCAGCTTCTCGTAGACGAGGCGTTCGTGGGCGGCGTGCTGGTCGACGATCACCATGCCGTCGGCGGTCTGGGCGATGATGTAGTTCTCGTGCACCTGACCCCGCGCGGCGCCGAGGGGGAAGTCCTGCCGCGGCGCTTCCGGCTCGGGCATCGGGGCAGGGGGCTCGGCCGCCCGCGCCATGACTGGCATCGGCTCGGCGAAGCCCGGCGCCTGGGCGGCGTGGGCGGCGCGCAGGACCGACGGCGAGGGACGGTCCATCTGGTAGACGCGGGCCGGTCCCTGTGGCGCTGCGGGCTCCGTCCGCATCGCGCCCAGCACCCCCGCGGCCACGGTGGTCGAGGCGCGGTGCCCCGCCCCGGCCAGCGCGTGGCGCAGGGCCGAGACGATCAGCCCGCGCGGCAGGCCGGGATCGCGGAAGCGCACCTCGGACTTGGCGGGGTGCACGTTCACGTCCACCGCCTGCGGGTCGCATTCGAGGAAGAGCGCCGCCGCCGGGTGCCGGTCGCGCGACAGGAAATCGGCGTAGGCCGCGCGCAGGGCGCCGTAAAGCAGCCTGTCCCGGACGGGACGGCCGTTGACGAACAGGTACTGCGTCACCGCCGAACCCCGCGAATAGGTCGGCAGCGCCGCGAAGCCGGTCAGCATCAGCCCCTCGCGGTCCGCCTGGATGCGAAGCGCGTTCTCGGCGAACTCCGTCCCCAGCACCCGCGACAGCCGCCCGTGCAGCGCGTCGAACAGGTCTCCGGTCCCGGCATCGGCGCGGAACACCACCCGCCCCTCGCCGCCGCCGGTGACGTCGCGCAGCACGAAGGACACGAAGGGCTCGGCCATCGCCAGCCGCTTGACCACGTCGCCGATCGCCTGCGCCTCGGACCGGTCCGAGCGCATGAACTTCAGCCGCGCGGGGGTGGTGTGGAAGAGGTCGCGCAGCTCGGCCACCGTGCCCGCCGACAGTGCGGCGGGGCGCACCGGCTCGGACCGCCCGCCGCTGACGGCGAGGCAGGCGGCGTCCGAGCCCCTCGCGCGGGAGGTGAGCGTCAGCCGGCCCACGGCGCCGAGCGAGGGCAGCGCCTCGCCCCGGAAGCCGAAGGTGTGGATGTTCAGCAAATCCGAGCCGTCGATCTTCGACGTCGCATGGCGCGACAGCGCCAGCGGCAGGTCCTCGGGCGCGATGCCGCAGCCGTCGTCGGCGACCCGGATCAGCGTCTTGCCGCCGTCGGCATAGGCGATGTCGATGCGCCGCGCGCCTGCGTCCAGCGCGTTCTCGACCAGTTCCTTGACGGCCGAGGCCGGACGCTCGACCACCTCGCCGGCCGCGATGCGGTTGATCGCGGCCTCGTCGAGTTGCCGGATGACGGGGCGGATTTCGCTCATGTTGGGTGCGGCTGAGGGCATGACACAACCCATAGCACGGCGATTTTCGATTCGCGCGGGCAAAATCCGCCCCCCGCCCCGGGGTGGCCGAAGCCGCCCGCCCTTGACCATCCCGCCGCCTTCACCCTCCATGGCAGGCAGGAAAGCAGGGGGCAGCAGGGGCGGCGGATGGCGAACATCGAACACTGGACGGTCACGAAGTCGGCGGTGACCGCGGCGGGTGGCATGGTCGCCGCGCAGCACCATCTGGCGGCGCGGGCCGGGGCCGACGTGCTGCACCGGGGCGGCAACGCCGTGGACGCCGCCGTGGGCGCGGCGCTGGCCCTCGGCGCGGTGGAGCCGTGGATGTGCGGGCTTGGCGGGTCTGGGTTGATGACGGTCTGGCTTGCGGCGCAGGGGCGGGCGATGACGCTCGACTTCCAGGGAATGCTGGCGCAGGCGACGGACACGGCGGATTACCCGGTGGACCCGGACCTGCCGATCACGCTGATGGGGTTCCCGACGGTTCGGGGCAACGCCAACGTCGAGGGCTACCGCGCGATCACCGTGCCGGGCGCGGCGGTGGGGTTCGACCACGCGCTGCGCCGCTGGGGAACGATGGATCTGCAGGACGTCGCCGCCCCGGCCATCGCGCTGGCCGAGCGGGGGGTGGCCGCCGACTGGTTCACGACGCTGCAATGCGCGCTGGCGATGAGCGTGCTGGAGCAGGATCCGGGGTCGGCGGCGATCTACCTGCCGGACGGTCGGCCGATCCAGCCGGAGGCGCGGCTGTTCATCCCGAACCTCGCCGAGACGCTGCTGCGCTTCGCCCTCGGTGGCGCCGAGGCGTTCTATCGCGGCACGCTGGCCGAGGATCTGGCGGCGGATCTGGAGGCGGGCGGCTCGCCGATCCGTGCCGCCGATTTCGCCGCCTACCGCGCGATCGAGGCCGCGGCGGAAACGGGGGAGCATCGCGGCGCCACGCTCCACACGCCGGGGAAGGAGAGCGGGGGGCAGCGGTTGCGCGATTTCCTGTCCCATCTGGGGCGGGAGATGCCGGAGCCGCCGGGCAGGCCGGACCCCGAAAGCTGGGCGCTCTATGCCCACGGGCTGAACGCCGCCTGGCGCAGCCACAACGCGCGGATCGGGCGGGGGACCGAGCAGGGGGCCTGCACCTCGAACCTCTGCACCGCCGATGGCGAGGGCAACATGGTGGCGCTGACCCATACGCTGCTGAACCGCTTCGGCTCGGGCGTGACGCTGCCGAAGACCGGCCTCCTGATGAACAACGCCGTCAGCTATTTCGACCCGCGCCCCGGCTGGCCCACCACCATGGCGCCGCGCATGCGGATCAACGCGTCGAACATCTGCCCGACCGTCGCCACCCGCGACGGCGCGGCGCTGTTCGCGCTCGGCGCGTCGGGGGGCAACCACATCATGCCCGCGGTGGCGCAGGTGGCGGCGCTGATGCTGGACTTCGGGATGTCGCTGGAAGAGGCAATGAACCATCCCCGCCTCGACGCCTCCGACCGCGGCTCGGTCCGTGCCGACCCCCGACTCGGGCGCGCAGTGCTGGAGTGGCTGGCCGAGGAGCACGAGGTCGAGGTGGCCGAGCGGCTGACCTTCCCCAAGCTCTATGCCTGCGTCTCGGGCGTGGCGGCGGAAGGCGGGCGGCTCGCGGGGCTGAACGATCCGTCCCTGCCGATCGGCGGGGCGAGCGGGCCGATGGCCATGCCGAAGCCCGCGGTGGCCGCGAAGGCCGGAGGGCAGCCCCATGCCTGGGCGCATCGTCGCCGTTTCCATGCCCCGCCCCGACCGGATGGAGGCGTGGATCGCCGAGTTCCGCCCGCTGCTGCCGGGGTTCACGGTGCTGCCCGCGTCGGAGGTGCGGGACGCCGGGGCGGTCGAGTATGCCATCGTCTGGAAGCCGCCCGCGGGGCTCCTGAAGGGCTATCCGAACCTGAAGGCCACCGTATCGGTCGGGGCCGGGATCGACCATGTGGCGGCGGACGCGGAGTATCCGCGCGGGGTGCCGGTGATCAAGACCATCGGGCCGGACATGACGCTGAGAATGCAGGAATACGTCTGCCTGCACGTCCTGCGGCTCCACCGCGACCAGCCGCGGCTGGAAGCGGCGCAGCGGCGCGGCGCATGGGACCAGCATTCGACGCCCACGGCGCGCGACCGGCGGGTCGGGATCCTCGGGATGGGGCATCTGGGGCAGGCGGCGGCGCTGGCCCTTGCCGGGTTCGGCTTCGATGTGGCGGGCTGGTCGCGGAGCGGTCGCGGACCCGAGGGGATCGCGATGTTCGGGGCGGAGGGGCTGGAGGCCTTCCTTGCACGCACCGACATCCTCGTCTGCCTGCTGCCTCTGACGGCGGAGACGGAGGGGATACTCGACGCCCGCACCCTCGGGATGCTGCCGAAGGGCGCCTGCCTGGTCAACGCGGCGCGGGGCGGGCACCTGGTGGAGGAGGATCTGCTGGCGGCGCTGGCCTCGGGGCAGGTGTCCCACGCGACCCTCGACGTCTTCGCGGTGGAGCCGCTGCCCGCGGGCCATCCGTTCTGGAGCCATCCGCAGGTCACGGTGACGCCCCATGTCGCCTCGCTGATCGACCCGAAGTCGGGGGGGCGGGTGATCGCCGGGAACATCCTGGACTTCGAGGCGGGCGAGGAGGTGCGGGACCTGACGTGGATCGGGCGGGGGTATTGAGGGGGGCGACGGGGTGAAATCGTTTCTCCCCGCATTCTGACCGCTTTCTATCATGCGCGATGAACGACGCACCTAAATTCATGCGAAACGTGGAAGCCTTGGAAACCACTCAGCAGCCTGGACAGGCCCGGCGGCCACGCCGGGCCGCGCCCGTCCAGGGCTCCGCCCGTTCCCGCCTCGAAACGTCCACTGGACGTTTCGCCGACCACGTCGGACCGGCGTGAACCCCTCCCCCCGGGAGGGCGCATGGCGATGTCGCATGAAGTGCGCGCCACCATTGTGCTTTCAAGCGCGCTCGACAGAACGAGCGTCCCAAAGCGCCCTCCCAGCGTCGGGCGCGGCCCTTAGTTCGGAGCGGTGGATCAGCTGAAGCGGTGCACCAAAATTGACAGCAGAAGGCTGGCTTCCGGGAAAAAGAAAACGGCGGAGCCTGTACCCCGCCGCTTCCATCCCTCGCGCGACTGGGAAACCCTCAGTTCCCCGCCGCCAGCCCCTCCGGCTGACCCACCACGAAGAAGTGGAGATCCTCGGGCCGGTAGATCCGCCTGGCCACCCGGTTGGCCTCGTCCAGCGTCACCGCTTCGATCTTGTCGTTGCGGGTGTTGACGTAGTCGATCGGAAGCCCCTGCATCTGGAGCCCGACGATCTGGTCGGCGATCGGGCCGTTGCCGTCGAAGCGCAGGGGGAAGGCGCCGGTGAGATAGGTCTTGGCATCGTCCAGTTCTTCCTGCGTCACGCCGTCCTCGGCGATCCGGGCCCATTCGTCCTTCACCACCTGCACCGTCTCGGCGGCGCGGGCATTGGCGGTCGCCGCCTGGCCCATCACCAGCGCGCCATAGTCGTAGGGTGCGAGGTAGGTGCCGATGCCATAGGTCAGGCCGCGCTTCTCGCGCACCTCGGTCATCAGCCGGGACGAGAAGTTGCCGCCGCCGAAGATCTGGTTGACGACATAGGCCGGGAAGAAATCGTCGTCGTCCCGCGCGATGCCTTCGTGGGCGAACAGGATCACCGATTGCGGCGTGTCGAAGGGCACCACGGTCGTCCCCTCGCCCAGCAGATAGGGCGCGGGGCCGGGGAGGGTGCCGCCCGTCTCGGGGAGCTCCCCCAGCAGGTCGTCGAGCAGCTTGCCCAGCTCCTCGGGCGTGATGTCGCCCACGGCGCCGACATAGAGGCGGTCGCGCACCAGGACGTCCTTCCAGGCCTGCACGATGTCGTCGCGGGTCAGGGCCGTGACGCTTTCCACCGTGCCGCTGCCGTCGCTGCCGTAGGGGTGGTCGGGGCCGAAGGTCATCTCGCGCATGGTCTCCTGCGCGATCTCGCCGGGATCCTGTGCGCTGGAGCGGATGTTCGACAGCACCTGTTCGCGCACCCGGTCGATGGCGTCCTGGTCGAAGCGCGGCTCGATCAGCGCGGTCTTCAAGAGTGCCACCGCCTCGTCGCGGTTCTCGGTCAGGAACTTGGCCGAGACCGACATGGCGTCGTTGTAGCTGTCGAAGCCGAAGGAGGCGGCCAGCGCCTCGCGCGCCGCCGCGAACTCCTGCGCGTCCCTGTCGGCGGCGCCTTCCTCCAGCGTCGCCGTCATCAGGTTGACCGCGCCGCGCTTGCCGGGGCGGTCCAGCACCTGGCCACCCTTGAACCGGATCTCCAGCGCGGTGAAGGGGATCGAGTGCTCCTCGACCAGCCAGGCGGTGATGCCGCCGGGCGAGGTGACTTCCTGGATGTCGACGGCCGCGCGGACCGGCAGGGCGGCGAAGAGCGCAAGCGCGAAGGGGACGACGAAGCGGATCATTGCAGGGTCTCCGTGGCAGGGTCCGTAGCGGCGGGAACGACGGGCGCTTCGGCCTCGGCGGACGGGGCGGGGGTGTCGGCGGGGGCGCGCAGCCAGCCGGTCACGGCGTTGCGGCGGTCCAGCACCTGCCGCCCGGCCGCGACGATCTCCTCGCCGGTGATGGATTGCAGGATGTCGGGCCAGTCCTGCACGTCCTGCACCGTCAGACCGCTGGTCAGCGCATCGCCGTAGACGCGGGCGCGGGAGTTGACGGAATCCTGGGCATAGACCTGCGAGGCGCGCAGCTGCATCTTGATCCGGTCCAGCTGGTCCTGATCGACGCCGCGGTCCAGGAACGCCGCGATCTCGCGGTCCATGGCGTCCTCCGCCTCCTGCAGGGTGGTGCCCGGCGCGGGGGCGATGGCCAGCCCGAAGGTCGTGTCGTCGTAGGAGGTGCCGTTGTAGAAGGCCGTGACCCAGAGCGCCTCCTTGGTCTGGAACTGGAGCTTCGTCGACAGCTCCGAGGTCTGGGAGGAGCCGCCCAGCACCTCGGCCAGCAGCTGAAGCGCCGCCGCCGTGCGCTGGTCGCCCGGATCGCGCTCGGGGGCGAGGTAGGTGCGGATGACGTAGGGCTGCGCGACGCGGGGGTCCTCGTAGACCAGCCGCCGCTCGGCCAGCTGCTGCGGCTCCTGCGGGCGCACACGTTCGGGCAGGTTCTCGGTCGGCGCGATCACGCCGTAGTACTTTTCGGCCAGCGTCCTCACCTCGTCGGGCTGGACGTCGCCCGCGACGATCAGGATGGCGTTGTTCGGGGCATAGTAGGTGCGGTAGAAGTCCATCGCATCCTCCAGCGTCAGCGACTCCACCTCCTGCTTCCAGCCGATCACCGGCTTGCCGTAGGGGCTGTTGAGGTACTGGGCCGCGTTGCGCTGTTCGGTGAACAGGGCGCCGGGATCGTTCTCGGTGCGCATGTTGCGCTCTTCCAGGACCACCTGACGCTCGGTCAGGATGTCGGTCCCGTCGAGCTTGAGGCCGCGCATCCGGTCGGCCTCCATTTCCATCATCAGCTCCAGCCGGTTCGAGGCGACGCGCTGGAAATAGGCGGTCTGGTCCTGGCTGGTGAAGGCGTTGTCGGAGCCGCCGTTCTTCGCCACGATCTCGGAGAACTCGCCGGGCTTCAGCTTGTCCGTGCCCTTGAACATCAGGTGCTCGAAATAGTGGGCCACGCCCGAGACGCCGGGCGGTTCGTCCGCGGCGCCGGTCTTGTACCACACCATCTGCACCACCACCGGCGCGCGGTGGTCCTCCAGCACCAGGACCTCCATCCCGTTGTCGAGCGTGAAGGTCGTCAGCTGGTCCTCCGCCGCGGGGGCGGCGGTGGCAAGCCCCGCGGCCAGAAGGCCCGCTGTCAGGACGGTGAGTCGGGGCAGGGTGAAGCGATGCGGCATGGAACCTCCGGCGCGATGGTCGTCGACGCGCAGCATGTGTCATCGGAGGGAGGGGCTTCAACCCCGGCCACGCGCATGTGAGCGCGGCCCGCCGCCTCAGCCCTCGGGTTCGGGCGGAACGGCGGGGGTGGCGACGCCCGCGCGGCGGAACCGCTCCAGCTCGCGGTACTGGTCCAGCTCCTGTCGGCGATAGGCACGGAAATAGACGTTCACGTCGAACAGCCGCTCCAGGACGCGCCCGTCGTTGCGGCGCCGGAACTCGAGGTCCGCGGCGGCAAGGTCGGAGCGGATGCCGGGCTGGACGCCGAAGCGCGTGGTGTGGCGGATCAGCGCAGGATCCTGCACGCCGCCGCCCGCAAGGCGGGACGGGCTGCCACCGAGCGCGGCCACGGCATCGACCTCGGGCGTCGGGTCGGCCAGATTCTGGGCGCCGGGGGTAGGTGCGGGCAGCTCGGAATAGCTCTCGGGCGTTTCCAGCGGCTTCGTGGGCAGGATGGCGAACTCGTCCGGCCCGTCGCCCTGGGCGGACAGGTTCAGAAGCCTCGGCTGGCTTTCGCTGCAGGCGGAAAGCACCAGCAGGCTGCCCGCGATCAGGGCCTGTGCAAGGATCGGCTTGCGCGTCATCCGGATCTCCGTCCCGTCCATGGCCATTGTCTAAACCATCGTCGCCGCCCCGTCACGGGCTCTTTGACCGGCGCGCCGCGGATTTCCGCCCGCCCGTGCCGCCGTTCTTTCCCGCGCCGCTCCCGGTGAACAGCAGAAGCCCCACCGCGCCGAGGAAGATCGCGATGTCGGCGACGTTGAAGGCATAGGGGTTGTCGATGCCGCAGCAGGACATGTTCAGGAAATCCGCCACCGCGCCATAGAGCAGCCGGTCGACCACGTTGCCGAGCGCGCCGCCGACCAGGAAGCCCGCGCTGACCTGGGCCAGCCGGCCCGCCCGCTCGCGCCGCATCCACAGCACCACCCAGGCCGAGATCGCCAGCGCGACGAGGATCAGCGCCCATTTCGTGAGGTCGGTCTCGCCCGAGAACAGGCCGAAGTTCACGCCGCGGTTCCAGGCCATCCGGAGGTTCAGGTAGGGCGGGACGAGGTCGATCGCGCCGACCGAGGACAGGTTCATCGCATGGACCACGACGTACTTGCTGACCTGATCGAGCAGGAAGATCGCGCCGGCCGTTTTCCAGAGAATGCGCATCCTCAATGCCTGAAGTGCCGCATGCCGGTGAAGACCATGGCAAGTCCCGCCTCGTCCGCGGCGGCGATCACCTCGTCGTCCCGGACCGAGCCGCCGGGCTGGATCACCGCCCGCGCGCCCGCCCCGGCCACGGCGAGAAGGCCGTCGGGGAAGGGGAAGAAGGCGTCCGAGGCCGCGACGGCGCCGGTCGTCGGCGCCTCGGGCAGGCCCAGCACCTCGGCCATGTCGGCGCCCTTCCTCGCCGCGATGCGGGTGGAATCGACCCGGCTCATCTGCCCCGCGCCGACACCGACGGTCGCGCCGCCCTTCGCGAAGACGATGGCGTTCGACTTCACGTGCTTCGCCACGGTCCAGGCGAACAGCAGGTCGGCCAGCTCTTCGTCCGAGGGCTGGCGCCGCGTCACCACCTTCAGGTCGGAGGCCGCCACGTTGCCCGCGTCGCGGTCCTGCACCAGGAAGCCGCCCGAAACCTGCGTGACGACCCGGCCCGCCGCCCGCGGATCGGCCAGACCGGAGGTCGTCAGCAGCCGCAGGTTCTTCTTCCGTGCGAAGATGCCCATCGCCGCCGCGTCGGCGCCGGGGGCGATCACCACCTCGGTGAAGATCCCCGAGATCGCCTCGGCCGTCTCGGCGTCGAGCGGGCGGTTCAGCGCGATGATGCCCCCGAAGGCCGAGGTGCGGTCGCAGTCGAAGGCCTTGCCATAGGCTTCGGCCAGGGTCGCGCCGCGGGCCACGCCGCAGGGGTTGGCGTGCTTGATGATCGCGCAGGCCGGGCCGTCCTCGGGCGCGAACTCCGACACCAGCCGGAAGGCCGCGTCGGTGTCGTTGATGTTGTTGTAGGACAGCTCCTTGCCCTGGTGCTGCACCGCCGTCGCCACGCCGGGCGCGTCCGAGCCGTCGCCGTAGAAGGCCGCGCGCTGGTGCGGGTTCTCGCCATAGCGCAGGGGCTGCACGAGCCGCCCCGCGACCGCATGCCGCCGCGGCGCCTCGATCCCGAGCGCACCGGCCATCCACCCCGACACCGCCGCGTCATAGGCCGCGGTGCGGGCATAGGCCGTCTGCGCCAGGGACTGGCGGAAGGCATAGGTGGTGGCGCCGTCGTGGGCCTCCATCTCGGCCAGCAGGGGGGCATAATCCTCGACGTCGACCACCACGTTGACGAAGCCGTGGTTCTTGGCGGCGGCACGGATCATCGCCGGGCCGCCGATGTCGATGTTCTCGACGCAGGTGGCGTAATCGGCGCCTGCCGCCACGGTGGCCTCGAAGGGATAGAGGTTGACCACCAGAAGGTCGATCGCCGCGATCCCGTGGGCGCCCATCGCCTCGACATGGGCGGCGTTGTCGCGCAGGGCCAGAAGTCCGCCGTGGACGGCGGGGTGCAGCGTCTTCACCCGCCCGTCCATCATCTCGGGGAAGCCCGTCACGTCGGCCACGTCGCGCACCTCGAGCCCCGCGTCGCGCAGCGCCCTGGCCGAGCCGCCGGTGGACAGCAGTTCGACGCCCCGCGCCGCGAGGGCCTGTCCGAGCTCGACGAGGCCGGTCTTGTCCGACACCGACAGCAGGGCGCGGCGGATGGGGTGAAGATCGGTCATGGGGGCTCCTTTCGGCGGGTCATTCCTGCAGCGACAGGTCCTCGCGCTCCAGGTCGCGGATCGTATCGGGGGTATCCTGGGCCTTTGCAAGGGTCCAGGCGATCCGCGTCGCCCGCGTCATCGCCAGCGCCGACAGCACGACCTGCTTCGTGCCCCGCGGCGCGAGCCGCCCGCGTTCGAGGTAAACCGAAGGTTCGAGGCTGAGCGTGCAGTCGCCCGAGAAGCGGAACACCCAGATCTCGCCGCTCTTCAGCGCCATCGACACGGCGTGTCCGCCCATGTCGATCTCGGCATCGACATCGGGATGCAGGTGGAAGCGCAGCTTAAACGGGATCCCCTTCAGCTGCGTCGCGTCGAGCGCGCGGTCGAACAGCCGCTCGTCCTGCGACTCGACCGTGGCCAGAACGTCCTCGCCCTGCACGCCGCGCCCGTCGTAGCTGAGATAGAGCTGGCGGACATGGGTCAGCCCGTGGGTGCGCAGATAGCCGTCGTGCCCGGCGATCAGCCCGGTGGAACGTTCGCTGACCCTCGGCTCGATCCTGACGTCCCGCGGCGCGTCGACCAGCAGCTCGGCCTCGGCCCCCATGATCGTGCCCGCGACGCCGAGCCGGGACGAGGAATAGCCCTCGATCGCCAGGGTCGAATGGCTGGGCGTCGCGCGGCCGGCCCGGCGCCACTTCTCGCCGAAGGTGCGCCCCGAGCCGCAGTTGACGATCAGCGGCCGCCGCCCCGAGGTCAGCTCGAAGGCGAGGGTGGAGGCATGCGCCTCGGCCGAGGCTTCGCGCGCGGGCGGCGCGGCGGCATCGACGATGACCGAGGTGCGCCCGTGGGACAGCCGCGCGAAGCCCATGGCCAGCCCGCCCGTGCGCGGCGTCCTGATCCCCGAGGCGGAAAGCGCCTGGTCGAGCCAGCCCTCGGCCCCCCGCCCGCCGCCGTGGAACCGGGCGAGCCCGCCGTCGGCATGGCGCAGGGCGCGCAGGGCGGGCGCGACCCGCTCGAGCGCCGCGAGATGCGCGCGGCCGGGGATCCGGTCGGTTTCGCGCAGGGCGGCGGCGGCCCAGCTGAGCAGGGTGAAGACCTCCATCAGCTCTTCGGGATTGCGGGTCGGGATGCCGCCGCCCCCGTCGATCTGGCTGTCGCATTCCCGCCCGAGCGCCTTGATCGCGGGCACGAGGTGGCGGTCCATCCCCGTCAGCGCGATCCCGGCATAGATCAGCCCCACCAGCGCCTCGAACCGGGGCAGCCCCGGCGAGGCGGCGTTCCAGCGGTGGGAGAGGAAGTTCGCCTGCTGCGCGAGCGAGCGGAAGAAGGCCTCGGACGTGACCGACTCGGCGCCGTTCAGCAGGGCAAGGGCGTGGTGGATCCAGCGGATCAGCCGCCGCCCCGTCAGGTCCGGCGTCCAGCCCGGCCCGGTGCCGCGGCCGAAGCGGGTGATCCAGGCGTGGGTCCAGGTCTTCGCGCGGAGGTTCGCCGCCCCGTCGCCCACGGCGGCCAGGTCGTCGATCCAGGTGAAGCCGTGCAACTCGCGCTCGAAGGCGAGGTCGGGCATGGGCAGGTCCCAGATCGCGGTGTCCGGCGCCTCGACCAGGTAGCCCGCGAACAGGAAGTTGCCCGCCGACAGCTGGCGGCCGCGGGCGAAGCTGCCGATGGTGCGCGGCTCGGGGTGCGAGGTGAACCCGGTCGCGGGTTTGGACAGCGTGCTCGCGCGCGCATGCAGACGGTTCATCCAGCGCAACCTGCGCGCTGCCCAGGGTTCGGATCGGGACAAGTGCCTGTGTGCCTCGCTGGTCACTGACGCGGTGCGGGGTCTGGTTGGCGCAAGGATACGCGCAAACGGGCGGGGTGTCATCGCAAAAAGGCTCCGGTGGCGCGGGTCGGGCGGGGCGCTGCCGCCCCGGTGGCGCGCCGGGAGCGCCTTCGGCAGGAAGGCGACAGGGAAGCGGTCCGCTTTCCCCGCGCCCGCCGTTCGAACCGTGGCCCTCAGGCGGGACGGCGGAAGGCGGCGATGAAGAAGCCGTCCATGCCGCCGTGCTCGCCCCAGAGATCCGGGCGCAGGCGCAACCCGCCGCCCGCGGCGTGCCAGTCGGGCGCGATGCCGGGGAGGTGGAGCGCCTCGTCGTCCAGCGTCAGGCCGGGGTGGCGGGAGAGGGCGGCGGCGGCCTGCGCCTCGCCCTCGTCGGACAGGAGCGAGCAGGTGCAGAAGACCAGGCGGCCACCGGGTTTCAGCATGGCGAGGGCGGCGTCGATCATCCGGGACTGGAGCGCCGCCAGCGCGTCGATCCCGCTGCCGTCCTTGGCGCGGGCAAGGTCGGGGTGGCGGCGAAGGGTGCCGGTGGCCGAGCAGGGCGCGTCGAGCAGCACCGCGTCGAAGGGCGTATCGGGGCGCCATGCCAGCGCGTCGGCCTCGACGATTTCGGCGGCGAGGCGGCAGCGGGCAAGGTTCTCGCGCAGGCGGGCGAGGCGGGCGGCGGAGAGGTCGAGCGCCGTCACCTCCGCCTCGCGGGCGGCCAGTTGCAGCGTCTTGCCCCCCGGCGCGGCGCAGAGGTCCAGCACCCGTTCGCCGGGTTGCGGCGCGAGGACTCGCGCCGGGATTGCCGCCACCGCGTCCTGCACCCACCAGTTGCCCTCGGCGTATCCGGGCAGGGCCGAGACCTGCCGGCCCGCCGCAAGCCGGACCGAGCCCGTGGGCAGCAGCGTGCCGCCCAGCCGTTCGGCCAGAGTGGCGCCGTCGCCGTCCTTCGGGGTCAGGTCCAGCGGCGGCACGGTGGCGAAGACCGCCTCCATCTCCGCCACCGCCGGCTTGCCGTACTCGGCCACCAGCCGCTTCCTGAGCCATTTCGCCAGCTTCGGGACCGGCAGCGCCGTCCATGCGTCGGGGCCCTGCCGCAGCACGTTGCGCAGCACGCCGTTGGCGAGGCCCGCCTGGCCTGCGGTCTTCGGGCCGGCGCGCAGCAGGCCGACGGCGGCGTTCACCGCGCCATGTTCGGCCGTACCCTCGACATGGATCTCGTAGAGCGCGAGGCGCATGGCGTTCAGCACCCTCTCGCGCGGCTTCATGCGGAGGAACGGCCCCAGTGCCCGGTCCGCCCGGTCCATCCAGCGCAGCGTGCCCGTCGCCAGCCGCTGCGCCCGCGCCCGCTCGGGCGGGGCGAGGGTGGCGGGCAGGGCGGGCAGAAGCTCGCTCAGGGGGGTCTTCGCCTCGGTCACGCCGTCGAGAAGGTCGAGGGCGGCGCGGCGGGGGGCGTCGGAGGTGGGGGCCATGGTGCTCTCCTGCCGGGGGTTGAGACCGGCCTCGGGCGGCGTATATCAGGACGGAAACGGGAACAAGGAAGCAGAGCCATGAGCGACGAGACCGCCCCGGCCGCCGATGCCGCGAAAGACGAAGCCGCGCAGGACCTGCCCCCCGCCGCCCGCCGTGCCCTGGCCGAGGCGGAGGAGCGGCGCCGCCGGCAGAAGGCGCTGGACCTGCCCCCGGAACTCGGCGGGCGCGACGGGCCCGAGCCGGTGCGTTATGGCGACTGGGAGAAGAAGGGCATCGCGATCGACTTTTGACGTCGCGGTGCCGTCCGGCGCTCGGCCGGGCCCGAAGGCAGAGTGCCCGGCGGCCTCTAGGGTTTTCAGTTTTGCGACATTTTTGGATGGTTTCGGCGGCGTGGTCGGCCCCGATCTTTCACTTTTCCCGCAACGTCGCCCTGTCCTTCACTTCAGCGTCAGGTCCGCCGACTGACCCGCCCCGCGGTCGGCGATGAAGCGCAGGGTCGAGCCCTTCACCTTCACCTGCTGGCAGTTGTCGCCGAGGTTCCGGCTGCCGTAGTAGAGCGAGCGGCAGAAATAGTCGCCCTGCCACGACCACTGTCCCGTCACGTCCGACCCGAAGGCGCGGCCCCGGATCTCGCCCGCCGGAGAAACGGCAAGCCGGATGCCGAGACGCGTCAGCGCCTTGCCGCTGATCAGGTTCACGAACTCGCTGCGGTCGGTGACATGGCGGAAGTCCTGCGCCAGTGCGGGCGCGGCGGACAGGGCAAGGGCGGCGGTCAGGGCGGCGCCGCGGAACAGGGTAAGGGTCATCTCGCAACCTCCTCGATCTCTGTGGTGGGAGATACGAAGCATGCCGCGAAACGGTTTCATTTTCCCTTCGGCAGACCCAGCACGTCGAGCATGTCATAGGCGCCCGGCGGCTGCGAAAGACCCCAGAGCGCGGCGGTCAGCGCGCCCCGCGCGAACAGGCTGCGGTCGGTGGCGCGGTGGGAGAGGCGGATCTGCTCGCCTTCGGTGGCGAAGAGCACGTCGTGCTCGCCCACGATGTCGCCGCCACGGATCGCGCTGAAGCCGATGGCGCCCGCGCCCCGCGCCCCGGTGATCCCGTCGCGCCCGCGTTCGGCCATCTCGTCCAGCGCCACGCCGCGCCCCTCGGCCGCCGCCTGGCCCAGCATCAGCGCGGTGCCCGAGGGCGCGTCGACCTTGTGGCGGTGGTGCGCCTCGATCACCTCGATGTCCCAGGCGCCATCCAGCGCCGCCGCGACCTGCCGCACCAGCGTCACCAGCAGGTTGACGCCGAGGCTCATGTTGCCGGCGCGGACCACGACCGTGCGCGCGCCCGCGGCGTCGACCGCCGCGATCTGCTCTGGGCTCATCCCCGTGGTGCCGACGACATGGACGATCCCCGCCGCCGCCGCCGCTTCCGCGAAACCCACGGTGGCCGCGGGGGAGGTGAAGTCGATCACCGCCTGCGCCCCTGCGAAGGCCGCCGCAGGGTCGCTGCCGACGATAACGCCGTTCTCCGCACCCCCGAGGCAGGCGCCGAGGTCGCGCCCCTCCCAGTCGTTGCCCGGCCGCTCCAGCGCACCGGCGAGCCGCATCCGGTCGTCCGCCGCGATCATCCGCGCCAGCTGCTGTCCCATGCGTCCCGAGACGCCCGTGACCACGATCCCCGGCAGATCCGCCATGCCCGCTCTCCCTTGCCAAACCGCGGCAAGCCTTAGCCGCTTCGCCCTTTCCGGGAAAGCCTTGTTGCACGGGAGGGCGGAGAGGCATAGATCGTGCTCCATGGCCAAGAACCGCTTCTCCAGCACCGCCGGACCTTCGCAACGCCAGCTGCGCGTGGGCGAGGTGATCCGCCGCGCCCTGTCGGACATCCTGAACCGCGGCGACATCCACGACCCGGACCTGAACCGCCTGTCGGTGACGGTGGGCGAGGTCAGGACGTCGCCGGACCTGAAGATCGCCACGGTCTACGTCATGCCGCTGGGCGGGCAGCACCGGGACGAGGCGATCGCCGGGCTGAAGCGCAACAAGGGCGAACTTCGGCGGCTCCTGAGCAAGGAGGTCGTGCTGAAGAACGCGCCCGACCTGCGCTTCCAGATCGACGAGACCTTCGACCGGATGGACCACACCCGCGAGCTGTTCGCCCGCGACGAGGTGCGCCGCGACCTCGACGACGAGGACGAGGACGACGGCGCCGGGGAGGAGCGCTGAGATGCGCCGCCTGCTGGCCGTCCTGCTGGCGCTGATCCTGCCCGGTGCGGCAGCGGCGACGCCCGTCTGCACCTCGACCACCTTCGACGGTGCGCCCTTCACCGCCTGCCGGATCCGCCTGTCGGAGGATTCGCTGCGCCTGTGGCTCAGGGACGAGAAGGGGCAGCCGCTGGGCACCTTCCGCAACATCGACCGGGGTCTTGCCCGGGACGGCCGCCGCCTGGGGGTCGCGATGAACGCGGGGATGTATCACCAGGACCGTGCGCCTGTGGGCCTCTACATCGAGGACGGCAAGCAGATCCGGCCGATCGTTACCGCCGAGGGTCCGGGCAACTTCGGCCTGCTGCCGAACGGGGTCTTCTGCATCGAAGGGCAGAAGGCCGCGGTGATCGAATCCCGCAGCTTCGCCGCCAGCCCCCGCCGCTGCGCCTATGCCACGCAGTCGGGGCCGATGCTGGTGATCGACGGCAAGCTGCATCCGCGGTTCCTGGAGGACGGCACCTCGCGCTATATCCGCAACGGCGTCGGCGTCTCGGCGGACGGGACCGAGGTGGTGATGGCGATCTCGGACGCGCCGGTGAACTTCCACCACTTCGCCCGCTTCTTCCGCGACGCGATGAAGACGCCGAACGCGCTGTACCTCGACGGCAACATCTCGCGCCTCTACGCGCCCGACATCGGGCGCACCGACGGCGGCTTTCCCATGGGGCCGGTGCTCGGCACCGTGGCGCCCTCGCGCTAGGGCCGGATTGACGCCGCGGGCGGGGAAGGCTAACCCCCGGCGCTCGACGGACGGCAGAAGGACAGGACGCGGCATGGGACGCAGGAAGAAGGGCAGGGACATTTCCGGCTGGGTTGTGGTGGACAAGCCTTCGGGCATCGGCTCGACCACGGTGGTCAACATCGTCCGCCGCGCCTTCGACGCGAAGAAGGCAGGGCACGCGGGAACGCTCGACCCGGCGGCGACCGGCGTTCTGGCCATCGCGCTCGGCGAGGCGACGAAGACCGTGCCCTACATCACCGACGCGCTGAAGGCCTACCGCTTCACGGTCCGCTTCGGCGCCGCCACCAACACCGACGACGCCGAGGGCGAGGTCATCGCCACCTCGGAACGCCGTCCGACGGAGGGAGAGGTGGTGAACGCGCTGGCGGGCTTCACCGGCGACATCATGCAGGTGCCGCCGCAGTTCTCGGCGGTGAAGATCGACGGCGAACGGGCCTATGCCCGCGCCCGCGACGGCGAGACGATGGAGATCGCGGCGCGTCCGCTCTACGTCGAGTCGCTCGAGCTGCTGTCGATGCCCGACCTCGAACATGCCGAGCTCGAGATGGTCTGCGGCAAGGGGGGATATGTCCGCTCCGTCGCCCGCGACCTCGGCGAGGCGCTGGGCTGTCTCGGCCATGTCGTGTCGCTGCGCCGCATCTGGTCGGGGCCCTTCGACGCCGAGGACGGCGTGACGCTGGACCAGATCGAGCATCTGGCGGGCACCCCGGAGATCGACCAGTACCTGCATCCGCTGGAGGAGGGGCTGGCCGACCTGCCCGAGGTGCGCTGCACCGCCGAGGGGGCCGCGAAGCTGCGGAACGGCAATCCCGGCATGGTGCTGACGTCGGACGCCGAATACGGCGACGAGGCCTGGGCCAGCTTCGAGGGCCGCGCCGTCGCCGTCGGCACCTACCGTGCGGGCGAGCTGCACCCGAGCCGCGTGTTCCAGCAATGAGCGCGGAGGGCGCGCAGGTCGAACGCCGCCACCTGAAGGGCGACGCGGAAAGCCATGCCGTCTATTCGCCCTGCGAACGCTACCGCTACACGCTGACGCGGGTGTGGGATCCGTCCGGGCCGCGGCTGCTCTGCGTCATGCTGAACCCCTCGACCGCAACCGAGGTGCAGAACGACCCCACCGTCGAGCGCTGCGAGCGGCGGGCGCGGGTGCTGGGCTACGGCGCGTTCCGGGTCTGCAACATCTTCGCCTGGCGCGACACCGACCCGAAGGCGATGCGCGCCGCCGCCGATCCCGTGGGCCCCGGCAACGACGCCGCCCTGATCGAGTCCGCGGACTGGGCCGACGCGATCCTCTGCGCCTGGGGCACCCACGGCGCGCACCTGTCCCGCGGCCCCGCCGTCGAGGCGCTGCTGCGCGCCACCGGCAAGCCGCTGACCCACCTCGGGCTGTCGAAGGCGGGGCATCCGAAGCACCCCCTCTACATCGGCTACGCCGAGCAGCCCCGCCCCTGGCACGCCGCCTGACGCCCCATCGGCCGAAGAGCGCGCGCGGGGCAGGGCGACGCCCCCCCGATGGCTCGGGTCCCCCGGCACGGCAGGATTGCCACGGGCCCGCGCACCGTCCCCGGCGCATATACACGTCCCCGGACGGATGGAGTATCAACGGCGCCAGAGCCGGGACTCACCCATGACCTTCGTCGCCTTCATCAACGGATTTCTGCTGCTCGGCCTCGGGGCGCTGATGGGCGTGATCGCGCTCGCCTTTCCCGGCACGCGCAGCGACTTCATCGAAGCGGCGATCCTCACCGCCACCGTCGGCGGCTGCATCTGCCTCGCCACCATGAACCGGCGGGAAGAGCTGAACCGCCTGCATTCCTTCCTTCTGACCGGCAGCACCTGGATCACCGCGGCAACCGCCGGGGCCTTTCCGCTCTGGCTCGGCGGGCTCAGCCCCACCGACGCCTTCTTCGAGGCGATGTCGGGCATCACCACCACCGGCTCGACCGTGATGACCGGGCTCGACGATACCGAGCACGGGCTGCTGATGTGGCGGGCGCTGCTGCAATGGGTCGGCGGCGTCGGCTTCATCGTCGCGGGCATCGCGCTGCTGCCGATCATGCGGATCGGCGGGATGCAGCTGTTCCAGACCGAAAGCTCCGAAAAGGGCGAGAAGGAGCTGGCCAGCGCCGCCCGCTTCGCCGCCGCGACGATCTGGGTCTACGTCGGGCTCACGCTGCTCTGCACGCTGGTCTACATCTCCGGCGGCATGACCGAGTTCCAGGCCATCGCCCATGCCTTCACCACGCTGTCGACGGGCGGCTACTCCACCTCGGACCAGTCCTTCGGGCTGTTCACCAGCGCCTACCTGCAATGGATGGGCACGCTGTTCATGCTGGCGGGGGCGCTGCCATTCGCCTGGTACATCCGGGTGCTGAACCGCGGCACCCTGAGGAGCGAACAGGTCGAGGCGCTGGTGGTCTCCCTCGTCGTCGTGATTCTCTGCCTCACCGCCTGGCGGGTGGTCACCGGGGACACGCCGGTGCTGGAAACGCTGCGCCTCGTCGCCTTCAACGTCGTCTCGGTCGTCACCACCACCGGCTTCGCCACCACCGACTACACCACCTGGGGCGGCTTCGCGGCGGTCGCCTTCCTGATCCTGACCGCCCTCGGCGGCTGCACCGGCTCGACCGCCGGGGGGGCGAAGATGATGCGGCTGATCGTCTTCACCCGCGCCACCAACGCGCAGATGAAGCTGATCCACCAGCCCCACGGCCTGTTCCCCGTCCGCTACGAGGGGCGCACGATCGAGTCCGACGTGCTCTCGGGCGTGACCACCTTCTTCGTCTGCTACGCGGCCACCGTGCTCGGCCTCGCGATCCTGCTCGGCCTCTTCGGACTCGACACGACGACCTCGGTCAGCGGCGCCCTGACCGCCGTCGCCAACGTCGGCCCCGGCATCGGCGGCCTCATCGGGCCGGCCGGCAACTTCACGACGCTGCCCGACGGGGCGAAGTGGCTGCTCTCCTTCGGGATGTACGCCGGACGGCTCGAGATGCTGACGGTCTACGTCCTGCTCCTGCCCGCGTTCTGGCGCGAGACGACGGCCTGACCCGGCATCCTCCACGGGGCCGGAGCTTCAGGCCAGCGGCAGCGCGGTGGTGTCCTTCAGATCCTCCATGACGAAGCTGGCCGAGATGTCCGACAGCGGCACCCGAGCGATCAGCGCCTTGTAGAACCGGTCATAGGCCGGCACGTCGGCGACGCGGACCCGCAGCAGGTAATCGAGATCCCCCGACATCCGGTGCGCCCCCACGATCTGCGGCATCGCCCGCACGGCGGCATCGAACCGCGCCATCCAGGCCGCATCGTGGGACGAGGTGCGGATCAGCACGATCACCGACAGCGGACAGCCCACCCGGTCGGCATCCAGCAGCGCCACCCGCCCGCGGATCACTCCCGACTCCTCCAGCAGCCGCAGCCGCCGCCAGCAGGCGTTGCGCGACAGTCCCACCCGCTCCGAGAGCGCGTCCATCGACAGCGTCGCATCCGCCTGGACCTCCGCCAGGATCCGCCGGTCCACGGCATCGAGCTGCCCCATCCGTCCCTCCCCTTGCCGATTGTCGCGCCGCCGACCGTCCGACAACCCCTGCCTTCTTCTTTGCCCAAATACTCCCGCCGGAGGCGTCCGCACCAGCCAGCCCTGCGCCACGCATCGGGATGATATCCCATCCAGGACCAGAGAGACAGTCCTGCATCCCCACGCGCCCGCAATCTTTCCGAACCTTTGGGACCGTCCGCGCCACCGTTCCGCCTATCCTTCCGAAAACCCCGAGCACACCAGGAAGACGCAGCATGTCCCAGACCCTCGACCGCCTGTTCCTCGCCCATCCCCGCCACGTCGACGAGACCTATCTCGAGCACATGCGCTTCGCCGCCGCCTTCGCGGGCAGCCTCGCCTTCGCCGCGGGGGCCGCGCTGGTCCATGCCGTGATCCCGGCGCTCTGCGAGACGACGGCCAGCCGCACCATCCGCCGCCTGCACGCGCGGATCGAGAACCGCACCGCCCGCTAGCGCCTCCGCGACGACCGCCCCATGTGCCTCATCGCCGCCTATGCCGGCCCCGCCATCCCGCTCGAGAACATCATCGTGCGGCCCACGCACTCGCTTCTGACCCAGAGCCAGCACGCGACCGAGGCGAAGCTCGCGGTGAACGGCGACGGCTTCGGCATCGCCTGGTACGCCGAGGGGATCGAGACGCCGGGCCTCTACCGCGACGTGCTGCCGGCCTGGGCCGACGGCAACCTCGTCTCGCTCTGCCGGATGGTGCGCGCGCCGCTGTTCCTGTCGCACATCCGCGCCTCGACCATGGGCGAGACCTCGCGGGCCAACTGCCATCCCTTCGCCCATGGCCGCTGGTCCTTCTGCCACAACGGCCAGGTGCCACACATCGCCCGCATCCGCCGCCGGATCGAGGCGGCGCTGCCCGATTCGCTCTACCACGCCCGCCGCGGCACCACGGACAGCGAGCTCGTGTTCCTGATGCTGCTCGCCAACGGGCTCGACACCGATCCGGGCCGCGCCATCGCCGCGACCCTGTCCGCCCTCGGACCCGAGGCGCCGGACGGCCCGGTGCGGCTGACCTGCGTGCTGAGCGACGGGCACCGCCTGCTCGCCTTCCGCCATGCGAGCGACGGGCAGTGTCCCACGCTCTACCTCTCCGGCCGTCTCGACAACGGCGGCCGCGCGATCGCTTCGGAGCCGCTGGAGGACGACCGCCACCGCTGGCATCGCGTCCCCGAAGGCGTGCTGCTCGACCTTGCCGACGGCCAGGCCACCGAACGCCCGTTCGCCGCCCTCGCCGCCGCCTGACCGCAGCCCCGCCGGGCCCTGCCTGTCGCAGAGGCTCCGGCTGTCGTCCGCGCGAGGTCGGAAAGCCTTTCCGAAGCCATCGGCCGGACTCCCGTAGGATGGGTGATATCACCCATCCTACCTCTGCCGCGCCCAGACCCAGGCGCCGTCCGCGCGCAGGTCCCGCGTCACCCGCCCCGCATGCCAGAGGTGCAGGCAATGGGCCATCGCCTCGACCAGGGCGAGGCCGTACTCGGCGCTGCCGATCTGCCGCCTGAACAGCACGCCGAAGCAGTCCGCGGCGGTCGCGGGCACGGCGAGGAACGCCTCCAGCCGCGCCAGCGCGCCGTGGTGGTTGCCGATCAGCTGCCGCATCCGCAGCGGCAGGCCGGTGAAAGGCAGCTTGTGGCCCGGCAGCACCAGCCGTTCCTCCGTCGCGAAGGAGGACAGCCTTTCGCAGGCCTCCAGCCAATCGGCCACCGGGTCGGCCAGGGGTTCGGTCGCGTAGACCCCGAGGTTGGGCGAGATCGTCGCGAGGAGCTGGTCGCCGCCCAGCACCAGATCGCCTTCCCGCGCCCAGAGCGTCGCATGTTCCGGCGCGTGGCCGTTGCCGATCCGGACGTCCCAGTCCCGGCCGCCGAGCCGCAGCACCGAGCCTTCGAGGATCCGCGTGAAGCCGAGGGGCAGGGGCGCCACCACATCGGCGAAGTTGAACGGCCGCTCGGCCATCCGCTGCGCCAGCACCGCCGGGTCCATTCCGGCGCTTTTCCAGAAGGCCCGGGTCTCGGGGGGCGGCAGGGGCTGCTCGTCCAGCACCAGCATCCGCGCCATCAGCCAGGCCGTGCGCGTCGCGATCAGCTCCGCCCCCTGCGCCTGGAACCAGCCGGCAAGGCCGATGTGATCGGGGTGGTGATGGGTGACCAGCACCCGGGACACCGGCTTGCCCGCCAGCGGCCCGGCCAGGAGCGTCTCCCAGATCGCCCGGGTCTTCCGCGTACCGAATCCGGTGTCGACGACGCACCAGCCGTCGCCGTCGTCCAGCACGTAGACGTTGACGTGGTCGAGCTTCATCGGCAGGGGCAGGCGGGCCCAGAGCACGCCCTCGGCCACCTCGACCGTCTCGCCCGCCGCGGGCGGCTCGGCCCAGGGAAACCCGAGCGCGCCGCCCCCGTCCATCACGCCGCCAGGTCCTCGGGCGAGAGCGCATAGAGACCCTCGGCCCCCTCGCGCACCTGCGCGAGCAGCCCGAGGTGTTCGGGCAGCAGGCGGCGGATGTAGTAGGCGGCCAGGGCCTGCCGCTTTTCATCCCCGGCCAGCGCCGCCTTCAGGTGGTAGTGCGCGCCCAGCACCCGCGCGAAGGCCTTGAGGTAGGGCACGGCGCCGGCGAAGCGGTCCTGCATCTCCTGCGCGACTAGCCACTCGGTCGTCTCGCGCAGGGTCTCGGCCGCGTTCCATACCGCCTTGGCCAGCGCCTTGTGCGCGCCCTTCGCCGCCTCGGCGCCCTGCACCACCTCGTCGATCAGGGCGAAGGCGGCCTCGCCCCCGTCCATCATCTTGCGCGCGACGAGGTCCATGGACTGGATGCCGTTCGTCCCCTCGTAGATCGCCGTCACCCGCACGTCGCGGGAATACTGCGCCGCGCCCGTCTCCTCGATGAAGCCCATGCCGCCGTGCACCTGCACCCCGAGGCCGGCCACCTCGATGCCGGTATCGGTGCCGAAGGCCTTGGCGATCGGGGTCAGCAGCGCGGCGCGCGCCTTCCAGTCGGCCTCGCCCGTGGCCTTTGCCATGTCGATGGCGACCGCGCAGGCGAGCGCGATGCAGCGTGCCGCCTGCGTCTCGGCCTTCATCGTGGTCAGCATCCGCCGCACGTCGGCATGTTCGACGATCGAACCGCTGCCCGCGGCCTTGCCCTGCTTGCGGTCCAGCGCATAGGCCAGCGCATGCTGGTAGGCGCCTTCTGCCACGCCGATCCCCTGCACCCCGACGCCGAGCCGGGCGTTGTTCATCATCGTGAACATCGCCGCCATCCCGCCATGCTCGGGTCCGATCATCCAGCCGGTCGCGCCGTCGTACTGCATCACCGCCGTGGGCGAGCCGTGAAGGCCCATCTTGTGCTCCAGCGAGACCACCTTCAGGTCGTTGCGCCGGCCCGGGTTGCCCTGGTCGTCGGGGAGGAACTTCGGCACGAGGAACAGCGAGATCCCCTTGGTGCCCGGCACCCCGTCGGGCAGCCGCGCCAGCACCAGGTGGCAGACGTTGCCGGTGAAGTCGTTGTCGCCCCAGGAGATGTAGATCTTCTGCCCGGTGACGCTGTAGGTGCCGTCGCCGTTCGGCTCGGCCTTGGTCCTGAGCGCGCCGACGTCCGATCCCGCCTGCGGCTCGGTCAGGTTCATCGTGCCGCACCATTCGCCCGAGATCAGCTTCGGCAGGTAGAGCGCGCGGATCTCCTCGCTGGCGTGGTGCTCCAGCGCCTCGATCTGGCCCTGGGTCATCAGCGGGTTCAGCTGGAGCGCGAGGCAGGCCGAGGACATCATCTCGTTCACCGCGGTGGTGATCGTCATCGGCAGGCCCATGCCGCCGTATTCGGCGGGGGCGGCCATGCCGATCCAGCCGCCCTCGGCGATCGCGCGGTAGCCCTCGGCGAACCCGTCCGGCGTGCGCACCACGCCGTTCTCCAGCCGCGACCCCTGGGTGTCGCCGCGCCGCTGGAGCGGCGACAGGATGTCCTCGCACATCTTGCCCGCCTCCGACAGGATCGCCTCGGTCACGTCCGGCGTCGCCTCGGCGAAGAGGTTGGTGGCCGTGACCTGCTCCAGCCCGACGACGTGATCGAACAGGAACGAGAATTCCCGGGTGGGCGCACGATAGGGCATGGTCTCCTCCTTGGAACCGGCTTGGCTTTCGGTCTGCCGGACCATATAGCCTGTGACATCCCGAAGTCTGGTCCCCGGCGTGCGGATCGGCAACCCCAACGCAGCGTCATAACCGCCATGCCGCACCCCGACACCCGAACCCTCGCGGCCGACGATGCGGGGCTGGCCGAGGCGGCAGGGCTGCTGGCCGCGGGGCGGCTCGTCGCCTTCCCGACCGAGACCGTCTATGGCCTCGGCGCCGATGCCCGGTCGGACGAAGCCACCGCCGCGATCTTCGCGGCGAAGAACCGGCCGCAGACCAACCCCCTGATCGTGCATGTCGAAAGCCTGGACCGGGCGCGCGGGCTGGCGGAGTTCCCCGCGGACGCCCTGCGCCTGGCCGAGGCGTTCTGGCCCGGCCCGCTGACGCTGGTGCTGCCGCTGAAGCCCGGACACGGGCTTGCGCCCCGCGTGACGGCGGGGCTCGGGACCGTCGGCCTGCGCGTGCCCGGCACGGACCTCGCGCGCCGCCTGATCGCCGCGGCCGGAACGCCCGTCGCCGCGCCCTCGGCCAACCCCTCGGGCCGGGTCAGCCCGACCAGCGCCGCCCATGTCCTGCAGGGCCTTTCGGGCCGCATCGCGGCCGTGCTCGACGGCGGGCCCTGCGCCGTGGGGCTGGAATCCACCATCGTCGGTTTCGATCCCGAACCGACGCTGCTGCGCCCCGGGGGCCTGCCGTCCGAGGCCATCGAGGCCTGTCTCGGCCGTGCCCTCGCCCTGCGCACCGAAGGCGCGCCCCTGACCGCGCCGGGCCAGATGGAATCCCACTATGCCCCCGCCGCGCATCTGCGCCTGAACGTGATCGCCCCCGATCCGGGCGAGACGCTGATCGGGTTCGGCCCCGTCGCGGCGCCGCTGAACCTGTCGCCTTCGGGCGACCTGCACGAGGCGGCGGCGACGCTGTTCCATACCCTGCGCCTTCTGGACGAGCGGGGCGCGACCCGCGCCGCCGTCTCGCCGATCCCGGAGGTGGGTCTCGGCCGCGCGATCAACGACCGCCTGCGCCGCGCCGCCGCGCCGCGTCCGCAGGATCCGGCCTGATCCGCCCCTTCCGTCCCGTCTTGCGGGACTCGCGGCAAGCCTGTATCTCCACGCCATGACACCCGTCTTCGATCTCGACGACCGCGCCCGCCTGCCGTGGCGCTTCTTCGGCGCCACGCTGAGCGTGCTCGCCCGGCCATGCCGCGCCGCCTGAGACGTTTCCGCGCCGCCGCCGCCCGCGTGCCGCGCGACCCCCACCCATGACCGAACTTCCAATGGAGAGGACCGATGTCCCCCAAGACGCTCTATGACAAGATCTGGGATGCCCACCTGGTCGACGAGGCCGAGGACGGCACCTGCCTGCTCTACATCGACCGCCACCTGGTCCACGAAGTGACCAGCCCCCAGGCCTTCGAGGGCCTGCGGATGAACAACCGCACCGTCCGCGCGCCGGACAAGACCATCGCGGTGCCCGATCACAACGTGCCCACCACGCTCGACCGCGCCGACGCCGCGACGATGACCGAGGACAGCCGCATCCAGGTCGAGGCGCTGGACAGGAACGCCAAGGACTTCGGGATCCACTACTATCCCGTCTCCGACGTCCGCCAGGGGATCGTGCACATCGTCGGCCCCGAGCAGGGCTGGACCCTGCCCGGCATGACCGTGGTCTGCGGCGACAGCCACACCGCCACCCACGGCGCCTTCGGAGCACTTGCCCACGGCATCGGGACCTCGGAGGTCGAGCATGTGCTGGCCACCCAGACGCTGATCCAGAAGAAGTCGAAGAACATGAAGGTCGAGATCACCGGGCAGCTCGCGCCCGGCGTCACGGCCAAGGACATCACGCTTTCCGTGATCGGCAGGACCGGGACCGCCGGCGGCACCGGCTATGTCATCGAGTATTGCGGCGAGGCGATCCGCTCGCTCTCGATGGAAGGCCGGATGACCGTCTGCAACATGGCGATCGAGGGCGGCGCGCGGGCCGGCCTGATCGCGCCGGACGAGAAGACCTTCGCCTATTGCATGGGCCGCCCCCACGCGCCGAAGGGCGCCCAGTGGGAAGCGGCGATGGCCTGGTGGAAGACCCTGTTCTCGGACGAGGACGCCCACTGGGACAAGGTCGTGACCATCCGCGGAGAGGACATCGCGCCCGTCGTCACCTGGGGCACCTCGCCCGAGGACGTGCTGCCGATCACCGCGTCCGTGCCGGCCCCGGAGGACTTCAAGGACGGCAAGGTGGACGCGGCGAAGCGGTCGCTCGAATACATGGGGCTGAAGGCGGGCACGCCGCTGGACCAGATCGAGATCGACACGGTCTTCATCGGCTCCTGCACCAACGGCCGGATCGAGGACCTGCGCGCCGCCGCGGCGATCCTGAAGGGCAGGAAGGTGAAGGACGGGATGCGCGCCATGGTCGTCCCCGGCTCGGGCCTCGTGCGTGCCCAGGCGGAAGAGGAGGGGCTGGCCGACATCTTCCGCGAGGCCGGCTTCGAATGGCGGCTCGCGGGCTGTTCCATGTGCCTCGCCATGAACCCCGACCAGTTGGCCCCGGGCGAGCGCTGCGCGGCGACGTCCAACCGCAACTTCGAAGGGCGGCAGGGCCGGGGCGGACGCACCCACCTGATGAGCCCCGCGATGGCGGCCGCTGCCGCGGTGACGGGCCGTCTGACGGACGTGCGCGAGCTGATGAGCGAAGAGGCGGTGGGCTGAAGACCCGCCCGTAACGGTCGGCCACGGGATGGATCCCGGATCCCCCGCGCGCCGTGCCCTGCTAGGACAAGAACGATGGAAAAATTCGAAAAGCTCACCGGCGTCGCGGCGCCCCTCGACATGATCAACGTCGACACCGACATGATCATCCCCAAGCAGTTCCTGAAGACGATCAAGCGCTCGGGCCTCGGCGTGAACCTGTTCGACGAGATGCGCTATCTCTCCGACGGCAGCGAGAACCCGGATTTCGTGCTGAACAAGCCCGCCTACCGCAACGCCGAGATCCTGGTGGCGGGCGACAACTTCGGCTGCGGCTCGTCGCGCGAGCACGCGCCGTGGGCGATCCTCGACTTCGGCATCCGCTGCGTGATCGCCCCCTCCTTCGCGGACATCTTCTTCAACAACTGCTTCAAGAACGGCATCCTGCCGATCCCGCTCCCGCAGGAGCAGGTCGACATCCTGATGAAGGATGCCGAGAAGGGCGAGAACGCGCGGATGACCGTGGACCTGGAGAAGCAGGAGATCACCACCTCGGACGGCGAGGTGATCCCGTTCGAGGTCGACAGCTTCCGCAAGCACTGCCTCCTGAATGGACTCGACGACATCGGCCTGACGCTCGAGAAGGGGGCCGCGATCGACAGCTTCGAGGCCGGGGCAGGCCAGAGCCGACCCTGGGTCTGATTGTTCGCCCCGCGGGGCCAAAGACCCTTCCGGGACCTGCATTTAAGGGGCATTCCGCCGGAGTGCCCCTTTTTTGCTGCAGAGTTGATGCAAAGCCGCACCACTTCATCCACGAAAAGACCCGAAACAAAGGTCAAGGTTAACAGCAGGTTGAGAAGCAATCTGGAAGTAGGCAAAACTTGGGCAACAATGAGGCAGGCGGCCACAAAGGCCCAGAACAGGTCGGACCAGGGGAGCGGCAAGGCATCGCGCCCGTCCGCGTCGAGGTAGTATGGCGGTGATTTCGCGGCTCATGGGCGCGGCATTGCGGGGCTTCTTCACCCTGCTGCTGATACTGACTCCGGCGCTTCTGCTGCCGGGCGTGTCCGCCGATTCCGCCCAGGTCGTGATGCTGATCGGGCTGTTCGCCGCCGCGCTGACCTTCGTCGAATATTCCTCCGCCTATCCCTGCCTGTTCGAGTTCCGCGACGCCCCGCCGTTCAACCGCACCCGCTTCGTCAGCCTCTTCGTCACCGTGTTCCTGCTGTCGGTCATGGCCCGCGGCGTGACCGACGATTCGACCCTCGGCACGCTCGTCACGACCGTCGGCCGCATGATCGCCGACGCGATCGACTTTCCTTACAGCCCGGTGCGCCTCTCGGTGCTGATGCTGCCCGCCGACGCCCCCGCGGCGCAGCTCGAGCTTCTGCATGCCGCCGCGGGCCTCGCCTATCTGATCTCGCTGCTGTCGCTTGCGGTGTTCTACCTCGTGGTGCAGCTGAAGCGCTGGCCGCTGCAGAACGGCAGCTTCAACGTCTGGATCAACCTGCCCACCTTCGATCCCACCACCGGCGGCGACGTCGTGTCCCGCCTGCGCCGGGATTCCCGCATTAACGTGGTGTTAGGTTTCCTTCTGCCATTCCTGATGCCGGCGGCGGTCAGTTCGGCCACCACCCTGTTCGACTCGGTCTCGCTGATGAGTCCGCAGACGATGATCTGGACGGTGGCGGCATGGGCCTTTCTTCCCGCGTCCCTGATGATGCGCGGCATGGCGATGAGCAGGCTCGCCACCATGATCGCGCAGAAGCGCAAGCAGGTCACGATGACCGACGCGGGCCTGCTGCCCGCCTGATCCTGCGGGCCCTGCTGCTGCTGTGGCTCGCTGGGGCGGCGCTGCCGCTTCGGGCCGATCCCTTCCGCATCGCCACCTTCAACACCGAACTCGCCCGCGCGGGGCCGGGCCTTCTGCTGCGCGACATCCTGTCGGGGCGCGATCCGCAGGTGCGGGCCGTCGCCGGGATCGTCGGCCGCATCGCCCCCGACATCCTCGTCCTCCAGGGCATCGACTGGGATCTCGAGGGGCGCACCCTTTCCGCGCTGGCCGATGCCTTCCGTGCGGCGGGGGCGGAGTATCCCCACCGCTTCGCCGCCCGGCCGAACAGCGGTCTGGCGACGGGGCTGGACCTGGACGGCGACGGGCGGCCCGGCGGACCGGGGGATGCCCAGGGCTACGGTCGGTTCCCGGGGCAGGGGGGCATGGCGGTGCTGTCGCGCTGGCCGATCGTGGCGGAGGAAAGCCGGGAATACACCGGCACGCTCTGGCGCGACCTGGCGGGCGCCCTTCCGCCGCGGCTTGGCGCGGTGCCGTTTCCCTCGGCCGCCGCCTTCGCCGTCCAGCGGCTGTCCTCCGTGGCGCACTGGGACGTCGCCGTGGCGCTGCCGGGTGGCCCTGTCCTGCACCTTCTGACCTGGCATGCCAGTCCGCCGGTCTTCGACGGGCCGGAGGATCGCAACGGCCGCCGCAACCACGACGAGGCGGCGTTCTGGCTGCGCCATCTCGACGGGCAGGGGCCCGACCCGCCGCCGGAGGGGCCGCTGGTCCTGATCGGCGATGCGAACCTCGACACCCTCGACGGGGACGGTCGGCCCGAGGCGCTGCGCGCGCTCCTGCGCCATGCCCGGCTTCAGGATCCCGTGCCCCGCTCCGAAGGCGGCGCCGAGGCGGCGGAGCGGCAGGGCGGTGCGAACGCGGCCCACCGGGGCGACCCCGCCGCGGACACCGCGGACTGGGACGACGACGCGGCGGGGCCGGGGAACCTGCGGGTCGACTACATCCTGCCCTCGCGCGATCTGGCGGTGCGCGGCGCGGGCGTGTTCTGGCCCCCCGCGTCCCGCGCCGATCCCGCCCTCTTCGGCGCGGACGGCAACGCCGCCTCGCGCCACCGCATGGTCTGGATGGATCTCGAACCTCTCCCCTGAGCCTCCCCCGCCCCTCGCTTGACCAGGCTTCCCCCGCGGGATACGCCGTGGCGGAAATCTGCAAGGAGCGTTTCGATGTCCAACCCCTCCCTCCTGATCCTGCCCGGCGACGGCATCGGTCCCGAAGTCATGGCCGAGGTGCGCAAGGTCATCGACTGGTTCGGCGAGAAGCGCGGCATCCGCTTCGACGTCTCCGAGGATCTGGTGGGCGGCTGCGCCTACGACGCCCACGGCACGCCCCTGACCGACGCCACCATGGCGAAGGCGCAGGAGGTGGACGCGGTGCTGCTGGGCGCCGTCGGCGGGCCGAAGTACGACAAGCTGGACTTCAGCGTGAAGCCCGAGCGCGGGCTGCTGCGGCTGAGGAAGGAGATGGACCTCTTCGCCAACCTGCGCCCCGCCCAGTGCTTCGACGCGCTGGCCGACTTCTCGTCGCTGAAGAAGGACATCGTGTCGGGCCTCGACATCATGATCATCCGCGAGCTGACCTCGGGCGTCTATTTCGGCGAGCCCCGGGGCATCATCAAGGAAGGCAACGAGCGGGTGGGCATCAACACCCAGCGCTACACCGAGTCCGAGATCGCCCGCGTCGCCCGCTCGGCGTTCGAGCTGGCGCGCAAGCGCAGCAACAAGGTCTGCTCGATGGAGAAGGCCAACGTGATGGAGTCGGGCGTGCTGTGGCGCGACGTGGTACAGGAGATCCACGATGCCGAATACCCGGACGTGGAGCTTTCGCACATGTACGCCGACGCGGGCGCGATGCAGCTGACCCGCTGGCCCAAGCAGTTCGACGTGATCGTGACCGACAACCTGTTCGGCGACCTGCTCTCGGACCTCGCCGCGATGCTGACCGGTTCGCTCGGGATGCTGCCCTCGGCCTCGCTGGGGCTGCCGATGGCGAACGGGCGGCCGAAGGCGCTGTACGAACCGGTGCACGGCTCGGCCCCCGACATCGCCGGGACGGGCAAGGCCAACCCCTGCGCCTGCATCCTCTCCTTCGCCATGGCGCTGCGCTATTCCTTCGACCTCGGGGACGAGGCGACGCGGCTGGAGAAGGCGGTCGAGAAGGTGCTGGCCGACGGGGTGCGCACGGCGGACCTGATGCAGTCGGGCGACGGCACCTCGGCCAGCACGGTCGAGATGGGCCAGGCCGTGATCGCGGCGCTCGACGCGAGCCTCTGAGGCTCAGCGCCGCACGTCGGCCATAACCTCGGGGCTGATGCCGTCCGCGGCATCGCCCTGGATCACGCTGACGTCGCCGGTGGTCTCCAGCACCACCGCGCGCACGCGGCCGAGGTCCAGCGCATTGGCCTTGCGCAGCTTCGCCATCACGTCCGAGCGGGTGATGTTGGCCTTGTCGAGGTTCCGCTCCAGCAGCACGCCGTCCTGCATCAGCAGCAGCGGCTCGTTGTCCAGCGCCGTCTCGGCGCGGTCGCTGCGGCGGCGCACCCGCGACAGGGCGCCCTGCACCAGGAAGATGCCGACGAGGGCGACCAGCGAGGCGACGAAGGCCTTGCCCTCGCTCGTCAGCGTTGTCGCCAGCAGCGAGCCGATGGCGACGGTCGAGACGAAGTCGAACCCCGACATCTTGGAAAAGCTGCGCAGCCCGTTGATCCGGGTCAGCACGATGACCAAGGCGACGGCGACGGCGGCTCTCCAGAGGGGATCAAGATAGTCCAAGGGCGTGCCTTCCTTCCCATTGCCGGACCAACCGGCAGCCCCTCGGCGGGGTTCCCCTTAACGTGATCCCGAGGCCTTGACGCCACAGTTGCGCGGGGAAAGAACGAAGGGCGGCAGGCAGGCGGGGAACAGATGGTCGGACAGGCGAAATCGAACGTGCGCGGCGCGCTGCTGGCGCTTCTGGCCTTCGGGATCTTCGCGACGCACGACGTCATGGTGAAGATCGTCGGCGCCCATTACACGCCGTTCCAGCTGATCTTCTTCACCGTGCTGTTCAGCTTCCCGCTGGCGACGGTGATGCTGATGCGCGACACGACCTCGGGCACGCTCAGGCCCGTGCACCCGTGGTGGACGGCGCTCAGGACCGGGGCGGCGGTGCTGAACGGCTTTTCCGCCTTCTACGCCTTCTCGGTGCTGCCGCTGGCGCAGACCTACGCCATCCTGTTCGCCGCGCCCATGCTGATCACCGTCCTGTCGATCCCGATCCTGGGCGAGAAGGTGGGCGCGCACCGCTGGGGGGCGATCCTGGTGGGTCTGGTCGGGGTCTTCGTCGTGCTGCGGCCCGGCACCTCGCCCCTGTCGATCGGGCACCTGTCGGCGGTGGCGGCCATGGCGGGCAGCGCCGTCGCCTCGGTCGTGGTGCGCAAGATCGGCCGGGACGAGCGCAGCGCGGTGCTGATGCTGTACCCGATGATCGCCAACTTCGCGGTGATGGCCTGCATCCTGCCCTTCGTCTACAAGCCGATGCCGTTCGAGCATCTGGGCCTCGTGGGAATCATCGCCGTGTTCAGCTTCGTCGCCGGTCTGGTGATGATCGCCGCCTATCGCAGCGGCGACGCGGCGGTTGTCGCGCCGATGCATTATTCGCAGATCATCTGGGCGGCCGGCTACGGCTTCCTGTTCTTCGACGAGACGCCGGATCTCCTGACCTGGGTCGGCGCGGGAATCATCATCGCAAGCGGCCTCTACATCCTCCTGCGCGAGCGGGCCGGTGGCTCGGTCTTCATGCCGGTGATGCAGAACCGCTCCCCGCGCGAGGTCGGTTCGGCCCCGCGGATCGCGGCGATGCTGCGCGAGAGGGCAGAACGTGCGGCTCCGGGTTATCAGGCCCTTGCCAAATCCCCGCCGAAGCCTTAGCACGCACCCACGGTCGGGCAGTAGCGCAGCCTGGTAGCGCACCTGCTTCGGGAGCAGGGGGTCGGAGGTTCGAATCCTCTCTGCCCGACCAGAAGATTTCTCCGCATCTCGTACAGCCTTCACCCCGCGCACCCCGGGGGGGTGCGCCTGACCGCGACCGTGCGGGTGACACGCAATTCCGGTGAAGATGGATCGTGGCGCGCGCGTCAGTCGGCGCGCGCCTCCTGGTGGCGGTAGGTGCTTTCGGGCACGTTGGGCGCGCTGTAGCGGGCGGCGGTCGTTACCGCCCCGAAGTCGAGGGCCACATACGTTCCGGCCGCCAGCAGGATCGACAGGCCCGCGCCGAGGAGAAACGCCTTCATGGCTTGGTCCGTCCTTCTTCCAGCTCGACTTGGCGCAGCCAGAGCGCATGGTGCTCTTCCGCCCAGTTCCGGTCGACGTCGCCGCCCCACATGGCCCAGAACGCGCCCTGCATGCCCACGGTGCCGATATAGATGTGCGCGACGAAGACCGAGATCAGCAGAAGCCCGATCACCGCGTGGATCAGCATCGCCCAGCTGAGCGCGCCGAGGTCGGCCCAGACGAAGGGAAACATCAGCGTCACCCCCGTCGCCACCATCAGCGCGCCGCCGAGGATCGCGGACCAGAAGATCAGCTTCTGCCCGGCGTTGAACTTGCGCGCCGGGGGATTCGGCCCGCCATCGGAGAAGAAGCCGCCACCCATGCGCAGCCAGGTCAGGTCCAGCCGCTCGGGCAGGTTGCGGCGGATCCACATCACCGCCATGACGACGATGCCAAGGGCGAAGGGCGGGAAGAACATCATGTGCCCCCAGGTCGAGATCCAGCCCGCGGCACCCAGGAACGGCTCTCCGAAGGGCATCAGCAGCGTCTTGCCGAAGGCGATCACGATGCCGGTCAGCGCGAGGCCGATGAAGCTGACCGAGGTCAGCCAGTGGGTCGACCGCTCGATCAGTCCGAAACGCTTGACCTTGCGCCCGTCCCGTCCCTTGGCGATCGGCACGCGGCCGCGCACCGCCAGCACCAGCGCCAGCAGGAAGCCCATGCCGAGGATCGCCAGCGCGCCGAGATGGGTGGCGATGTCGGCGATGCCGAGCCGCCAGTCGCGCCCGAAGGGACGTTCGAACAGCGCCGCGCCGGGATAGGGCAGGGAGGACAGGCCGACGACGCGGCCCGGCTCGTGCAGGATCGCGCCGCTGTCGCCGCCGAGGGCCGCCCAGCCCTCGGACAGCTCCTCGCCGTAATCCATCGGGGCCGTCGTCATCCGGGTGTTCGGCGCGACGCCGTAGTCCGGCCGCTCGGCCTCGGGCGAGGGGCCGGTCTGGTAGCGTTCCGCCTGGAAGGTGGTGCGCGCCGCAAGGCTCTGTGCGGCCAGCAGGCCGCTCGCCTCGTCCTGGGCGCCCATGGTGCGGCCGTCGTACTCGGTCACGCCCCAGCGGACCTCGGGAATGGTGCGCGCGTCGCCGTCGAACAGCTCGTAGACCTGCCAGACCAGGGCGAGGGCCAGCAGGACCGCGACGATCGCCCCGCCGATGCGGTATTTCACGAAGTCTCGGCCGTGGACGACGACGGGTTCGCTCATGAGTCCTGCTCCGGGTAATAGGCGGTTTTCCAGCCCCAGGCGCCCGAGCCGAAGCCGCGGGCGACGGTGCGCTCGCGATAGATCTCGCCCACCACGTCGCCGTCCCCGGCGAGCAGGGCGCGCGTCGAGCAGACCTCGGCGCAGATCGGCAGCTTGCCCTCGGCGATCCGGTTGCGCCCGTACTTGCGGAACTCGGCTTCCGAGCCGTTCTCCTCGGGACCGCCCGCGCAATAGGTGCACTTGTCCATCGTGCCGCGGCTGCCGAACAGGGTGGCGCGGGGGAACTGGGGCGCGCCGAAGGGGCAGGCGTAGAAGCAGTAGCCGCAGCCGATGCAGGTGTCCTTGTCGTGCAGGACCACGCCGATGTCGGTCTGGTAGAGGGTCGAGACCGGGCAGACCGCCACGCAGGGCGCGTCGGTGCAGTGCATGCAGGAAATCGCGATGGACTTCTCGCCCGGCTCGCCGTCGTTCAGCGTGACCACCCGGCGCCGCACCATGCCCCAGGGCACCTCGTGCTCGTTCTTGCAGGAGGTGGCGCAGGCGTTGCACTCGATGCAGCGGTCGGTGTCGCAGAGGAATTTCAGTCGTGCCATGTCAGACAGCCTCGATCCGGCAAAGGGTGGCCTTGGTTTCCTGCATCTGGGTCACGATGTCGTAGCCGTAGGTCTGGATCGTGTTCGTCGCCTCCCCGGCGACATAGGGCGCCGCGCCCTCGGGATAGCGGGGCGTCAGATCCTCGCCCATCCAGAAGCCCGCGAAGTGGAACGGCAGGAAGACCGTTCCGACACCCACGCGCGAGGTGACCATCGCCTTCACCCGGATGCGCCCGTTGGGCGACACCACCCAGCAGTCGGTGCCGTCCTTCACCCCGGCCTGCGCGGCGTCGGCGGCGTTGATCTCGACGAACATCTGCTGCTGGAACTCCGCCAGCCACTTGTTCGACCGCGTCTCGTCGCCGCCGCCCTCGTATTCCACCAGGCGGCCCGAGGTCAGGACCATGGGATACTCGGCCGCGTAATCGACCTTCTGGATCGACTCGTAGAGCACGGGCAGGCGCCACTTCCTCTGGTCCTCGTAGGTCGCGTATTGCGGCAGCAGGTCGCGGCGCGGGGTCAGCAGGGGTTCGCGGTGCAGCGGCACCGGGTCGGGGAAGTTCCAGACCACCGTGCGCGCTTTGCCGTTGCCGTAGGGGGCAAGGCCGTGGGCGATCATCACCCGCTGGATGCCGCCCGAGAGGTCCGTCTTCCAGTTCACCCGCTGGATCTTGTCGCGCAGCGAGGCGTCGTCCGGCGTCTTGTCCTGTGGGTTGTCGGCGAGGTAGGCCTCGATCGCCTTCAGGGCGTTCTCGGGATAGTCGCCGAAACGCTTCGCGATGGCCTGCTGGTCCTCGCCAAGCGAACCGTCCCCGGCGCCGCCCCAGGACTCGTTGATCTTCGAAGGGTCTTCCGAGCTTCCGGCAAGCTGCGCGAGGCTCAGCCGGTCCATCGCCGACTGCGCCTCCTCCTCCGAGATGCCGAACAGGTCGTGCTTGAACCGTCCCGCCCCGATCGAGACGATGATGAGCCGTTCCTTCGCCGTCAGCTCGCCCGACCAGCCCAGCGCGTCGATCATCCCGAGCGTGCCCTCGGGATAGCCGTCCTCGATCTCGCTGCCCTTCGTGAAGCTGTCCTCGGCCAGCAGGTTCTGTCCCTCGTGCTCCACCCCCCAGCGGGCGCGGAAGGGCAGGCCGCCCTCGGCCACGGGCTTCGACGTGTCATAAAGGAGCGGGGTGCCGGGATGGCTGTCCTCGGGATTGCCCCAGGCGGGCCAGGGCAGGCAGTAGTATTCGCCCTTCACCGGCTCTTCCATGCCGAGCAGCGTGATCGAATCGAACTTGTCCTGATGCTCCATGTGGCGCTTCAGCCGCTCCGGGCTCTGCCCGGTATAGCCGATGGTCCAGGTGCCCTTGTTGATCTCGCGCAGGATGTCCTCGGCCACCGGCTCGTCGTTCTCGACCGCGATGTGCTTGAACATCTCGTCGGCGAAGCCGAAGGCGCGGGCGAAGAGATAGGTGATCGCGTAATCCGACTTCGCCTCGAACAGCGGATCGACGACCTTGTCGCGCCATTGCAGCGAACGGCTGGAGTTCGTGACCGAGCCGTGCATCTCGGCCGTCGTCGCGGCGGGCAGGAGATAGACGTTGTCGCGCTTGTCGGTCATCACGGCGACCTGCGTCGGGTGCGGGTCGACCACGCAGAGCACGTCGACGGTATCGAGCGCCTTCCTCTGGTCGGGGCCGCGGGTGATCGAGTTGGCGGCATGGCCCCAGAAGATCATCGCCTTCACCGGGTCGGGCTGGTCGATGTTCTCGGCCGGTTCCAGGATCGCGTCCATGTAGCGCGACAGCGCCATGCCCTCGCGCTGCATCAGCTCCTTCGAGCCGAAGCGCCCGGTCATCCATTCGTAATCCACGTCCCAGACGCGGCACCAGTGCTTCCAGGCGCCTTCCTCGAGCCCGTAATAGGCCGGCAGCGTGTCGCAGGAGACGCCGAGATCGGTCGCGCCCTGCACGTTGTCGTGGCCGCGGAAGATGTTCGCGCCGCCGCCCGACACGCCGATGTTGCCGAGCACGAGTTGCAGGATCGACGCGATCCGGGTCTTGCTGCTGCCGACGGTCGACTGGGTCAGCCCCATGCACCAGATCAGGGTGCCGGGGCGGTTCTCGGCGATGGTGCGGGCGACGCGGGCGGTCTGCTCGGGCGGGATGCCCGAGACGCGCTCGACCTCCTCCAGCGTCCAGTTCTCGGCCTCGGCGCGGATCTGGTCGAGCCCCCAGACGCGCTGGCGCAGGTACTCGGCGTCCTCCCAGCCGTTCGCGAAGATCTCGCGCACCAGGCCCCACATGAAGGCGATGTCGGCGCCGGGACGGATGCGGACGTATTCGTCGGCGTGGGCGGCGGTGCGAGTGAAGCGGGGATCGACGACGATCATCTTGCCGCCGTTCTCGCGCCCCTTCAGGACGTGCAGCATCGACACCGGGTGCGCCTCGGCCGGGTTGCCGCCGATGATCAGGATGCTCTTCGAGTTGCGGATGTCGTTGAAGGTGTTCGTCATCGCGCCGTAGCCATAGGTGTTGGCCACTCCCGCGACGGTGGTGGAATGGCAGATCCGTGCCTGGTGATCGACGTTGTTTGTGCCCCAGAACGCCGCGAACTTGCGGAACAGGTAGGCCTGTTCGTTGGAATACTTGGCCGAGCCCAGCCAGTAGACGCTGTCGGGGCCGTACTGCTCGCGGATGCCGAGCAGCTTCTCGCCCAGTTCGGAAATCGCCTGGTCCCAGGTGATCCGCTCCCATTCGCCGTCGACCTTCTTCATCGGGTACTTCAGCCGCCGGTCGCCGATGGCGATCTCGCGCATCGCCGCGCCCTTGGCGCAGTGGGTGCCCTGGTTGATTGGCGACTCGAACGCGGGCTCCTGGCCGACCCAGACGCCGTTCTTCACCTCGGCCCAGAGCGAACAGCCGACCGAGCAGAACTGGCAGATCGTCTTGTGATAGGTAGTGTCGTCAGGCAGCACCTGCGCCGCGGCCCGGGCCTGCTGCACGCGTCCCGCGCCGGCGCCGAGCGTGCCGAGCGTCAGCCCCGCAAGGCCCGAGTTGCGCAGGAACTCCCGCCGCGTCTGCCCTCCCGGAATCCGTGTTTGCGTGTCGGTGCGGGTGGTACGGCGGCGCAGCATGTCGGTTTTCCCTGCCGGTTCAGTCGCGGGCGAGACGGTAGAAGGTGGCGACGTGATCCGATGTCGCGAAGCGGGGCTGGCGCTTGTCCTCGGGCGCCGCCTCCTCCGGCCGGGTTTCGGCCGCCGCGCCGGTTGCCCCGAGGGCAAGCGAGGCCGAGGCCAGCGGCGCGCCCGCAAGCAGGCGGCGGCGGCTCAGGTCGGTGCGGTCTGTCATGTGGATCACCCTGGTCGATGCGGCCGGAAGCGGGCGGCCGCTCCTCTTTCAACCGGTGAGACGGGCGATGGTTCCTACCGCGATGCAGGTTGTGCGGCGTACCACGCGGAAAGCGCGGCGATGTCGGCGTCCGTCAGGCCCTGCGCGGCCTTCGCCATCAGGTTCTTCCGGTCGCCGCCGCCGCGTCCCCCGTCGCGCCACAGCCTGAGCTGCTGGGCAAGGTAGACCGCGCTCTGACCGCCGAGCCGCGGGAACTCCGCCGCCCGCGGCTCCGCCTTGGGGCCGTGGCAGGAGGTGCAGGCCGGCACTTCCTTCGTGCCGCGCATCGCCAGCGCCTCGCCCGCGGTGACGAGGTTCAGGTCGTCCACCGGCGTCGCGGGAGCTTCCGCCGTTTCCTGCGCGGCGAACCATGCGGCGAGGTTCAGCAGCTCGGCCGGTGCCACCCGCGTTGCCGCGACGTGCATGATCCCGCTGTCGCGCCGCCCTTCGGCGTAGGCCAGCAGCGTCTGCTCCAGGTAGGCCTGCGGCTGGATGTCGAGCCGCGGAATCTGCGGATTGCCGCTGCGCCCCTCGATCCCGTGGCACATCGCGCAATAGGGCAGGTCGGGCGGCGCGCCCTCGGGCACCGAAGGCCGCGCGGTCAGCTCGCCATAGGTGTCGGCGTCCATGCCGTCGACCTCCTGCAGGAAGGCCACGACCGGCCAGATGTCGTCGGTCCGCGTCGCGGGCCAGTAGGGCATGCCCGACATCTTCACCCCCTCGTCGACGATCCAGTGCAGCTCGGCCGGGGACCAGGTGCCGACCGCCTCCTTGATGTGGGGCGGGTGGGGGACCATCACCGTGGGGATCGCCCACCGCTCCTGTCCCGGCGCGGCGTGGCAGACCTTGCAGCCGCCCTCGAAATGCCCGGCGCCAAGCGCGACCATCCCCTCCGCCTCCAGGTCCGGCACCACCGACGGATCGGGCGCGCGCAGGTCCACCGAGTTGCGGAAGGTCGTGTGCAGCACGAAGGGCACGCCCGGCCAGTGCCCCTCGCGCGCCGAGACGTTGTAGAGCCCGCCGAAGACGATCGCGCCCCCGGCGGCAGCGCCGAGCACGGCAAGAAAGGC
The DNA here is from genome assembly GCF_002869745.1 of Oceaniglobus roseus. Lineage (GTDB taxonomy): Bacteria > Pseudomonadota > Alphaproteobacteria > Rhodobacterales > Rhodobacteraceae > Oceaniglobus > Oceaniglobus roseus. Next base: position 9,711 of record NZ_PNOS01000027.1, on the reverse strand, counting down.
AAGGGTCTGGAGCACCCGTTTCATAGCGCTTCGTCCTTCGTCATGTTCAGCGCGCCGCCCACCAGCCAGAGCCCCGCGACGAGGTAGACCGGCGTGCCGATCGCCAGCATCAGCATCCCCCCGAGCTGTTGCTCGGCCAGCGAGCCGAGGCAGGTCGCGGCGTAGAGCGGCCGCGGCGCCAGCGTCAGGAGCGCGCCGAGCAGCGTCATGTGCATCGAGGTCAGCAGCAGCCCCCCCGCGCCGGCCAGCCCCCCGGCCCCGAGGCAGCCCGCCCAGACCAGCAGCCCCGCCAGCAGGAACAGCCCCTGCTCGGCGACGTACCAGAAGGTCGACAGCGCGGCGGCCTCGTGCAGCGCGGGCAGGTGGAAGCCCCAGACCACGGCGAACTCGATCACCGCGGCGGCCAGCGGCGAGACGGCGAAGGCCGGGGCGAGGCGCGGGAAGCCGAGGACCAGCAGCGGCGCGGCGACGGCGACCAGTCCCATGTGCCGCACCATGTGGGCTGGGAAGAGGCCAAGCGAGCCCTCCAGCGGCAGGGTCCAGAGCGCCAGCACCAGCGCGGCGCCGATGATCCCCGCCGCCTTCACCGGCAGGTTCCGATCATCAGCACCGGCAGGATCACGAAGACCACCCCGATGGCCGAGACGATGGACAGCAGCACCGTCGCGTGGCCGAGGAAGCGGGTGCGGCTCTCCTCGTCGTCGATCCCCGGGATCTCGCCATCCTCGCCGAACCCGCCCCTGGTCCAGACCCGCTTGCCGACGATCCCGCAGGCCGCGATACAGGCCAGCGCGACGACGGTCACGGCGATCAGGGCGATCTGCAACGTGTCGGTGTCGCCGCCCTCAGTCAGCCGCGCGCACCACACCGCGGTCGCGCCGTAGCAGATGACGAAGTGGAACGCCCAGATCCAGGGCGCCAGCGTGATCTTCATCAGCGACCCGACCCCGGTGCGGAACTCTTCCTTGCGGTCGCTCATGCCATCCACCCCGGCAGAAGCCCGATCACCGCGCAGGTCACGAGCGCCTGCAGCGCGATGAAGTGCCACATCAGCGTGACGTTGCAGAGATCGGCGTCATAGAGCGGCGTCATCCGCCCGGCGAGGCTGCGCGCCAGGCAATAGGCCTGCCCGACGCCGCCGAGGAACAGGTGCGCCGCCAGCCAGACGACCAGCGCGCAGACGAGGGCGGGGTAGACGTGGGTCGTCGGTTGCAGGTCGATCACAGCCAGCACCAGCGTCGTGCCGCCAAGCGCCGTCAGCAGCACCGCCGCCGCCATCAGGCCCTGTGCCGCCCTGATGCGGTCGTGCCGGTGGATCCCTCGCGCGACCCGCGTCGCGCCCCAGGACAGCGCCAGCAGCACCGCCGTCGCCGCCGTCAGCGCGCCGTCCGCTCCGGGCGCCCCGGCGGGCGGGAAGTCGGTACTGGCGGTCCAGTAGAAGAAGAAGCCGAAGACGAGGCTGGCGAAGGCCGTCGCGTCGCCCAGCATGGTGATCCAGACCGCCCACCAGCCCGGCGCATCCGGCCCCGCCGCATAGCGCGGCAGCCGAAGCCCGAGGCCCACGTCGCCGGTGGGCGCGTCGGGGATCTGTGCCGTGGTCGTCCACAGCCAGTAGAGCACGCAGACGATGGCGAAGGCGCCGCAGACGATGGCGGGGGGATACCAGTGGAAGGTCGGGAAGATGAACGCCCCGCCCGTGAAAGCGGCGGCCAGGATCGTGATCCAGGCCGGACCCGTCACCCGCTGGATGTGCAGTGGCCGCGCGTCGAGCACAGAGGTCACGAGGGTCTCGCGGTGCCCGAACTCGGTGTCGGGCAGGTAGAAACGGCCGCTGTCCATCCGCTCGATCAGTTTCGGCTGCTGCCACAGCGGATAGCGCGAGGTGATGAACGGGATGCAGCGCACGCCCCAGTTCTCTTCCGGCACGTCGTGCGACCACTCCAGCGTCCCCGCGTTCCACGGATTCCGCTGCCGCCCCTCCATGTCGCGCTTGGGCCGGATCAGGTCCCAGACGAAGACGGCGAAGCCGGCGGCGATGACGAAGCTCGCCACGGTCGACAGCATGTTGAGCCAGCCCCAGTCCATCCCGGCGCCATAGGTGAAGACGCGCCGCGGCATCCCCATCAGGCCGGTATAGTGCATCGGCAGGAAGGCCGCGTTGAAGCCGATGAAGATCAGCCAGAACGCCCAGCGGCCCAGCGTGACCGACATCATCTTTCCCTTCCGGAAGAAGGGATAGAAGTAGTAGACCCCCGCCATCACCGGGAAGATCATGCCGCCGAACAGCGTGTAGTGCAGGTGGGCGACGATGAAATAGGTGTCGTGCACCGCCCAGTTGAACGGCGCGATGGCCAGCATCACCCCCGTCAGGCCGCCCAGCACGAAGATCGCCAGCGCCCCGGCGATCCAGAGCATGGGCAGCGATTTCTGCACCTTGCCGACCATCAGCGTCGCCGCGAAGACGAAGATCTGGATGCCGGTCGGGATCACAACCGCCTCGGACGCCGCCGAGAAGAAGCCGAGGCTGATGTTCGGCAGCCCCGTGGTGAACATGTGGTGCACCCACAGCCCGAAGGACAGGAAGCCGACGCCGACCGCCGAAAGCACGATCCAGCTGTAGCCGACGATCGGCCGCTGCGCGACGGTGGGGATCACCATGGCCGCGATGGCGATGGAGGGAAGGAAGATGATGTAGACCTCCGGGTGGCCGAAGATCCAGAACAGGTGCTGCCACAGCATCGGATCGCCGCCGCGCGTCGGATCGAAGAACGGCCAGTCGAACGAGCGCTCCATCTCGAACAGGAAGTCGCCCGCGATCAGGGGCGGGAAGGCGAACAGGATCATGCCGCCGACGACGAGGACGTACCACGCGTAGAGGGGCATCAGGTTCACCCGCATCCCCGGCGGGCGGCATTTCAGCACGCCGACGATCAGCTCCACCGCCGCGGCGATCGAGGCGACCTCGATGAACGACAGGCCCAGAAGCCAGATGTCCGAGCCGATCCCCTGGTCCCGGGTGGTCAGCGGCGGATACATGAACCAGCCGCCGCGCGGCGCCACGTCGAACAGGACCGAGCCGAGGACGAAGATGCCGCCGATCAGGAAGCACCAGTAGCCATAGGCCGAGAGCCGCGGGAACGGCATGTCCCGCGCGCCGAGGAAGGCGGGCAGCACGAGGATCGAGATCGCCTCGAACATCGGCACGGCGAAGAGGAACATCATCGCCGAGCCGTGCATGGTGAAGAACTGGTTGTAGCGGTCGGCGTCCAGGAAGTCGTTCCCGGGCACCGCCAACTGGATCCGCATCAGCAGCGCCAGCACCCCGGCGCAGAGCATGAAGAACAGCGCCGTCAGCGAATACCAGGCGCCGACCTTGTCGTTGTTCACCGCGGTCCAGTAGGCGATGCCCGTCGGCTCCTTCCAGGCCTCGCGCAGCCGCGCCTCGCGCGCCGCCTGCTCCTCCGGGTTCACCGGCTCGGAGAGCATCTCCTCGGTCGGCGGAAACGGGCCCTCGGGGCGGGGGCGGTGGGTGCCGGTAAAGGGCGGGAAGGGATCGTTGCTCATTTCAGCCCCATCAGGAAGGTCGCGAGGGCCGTCAGGTCGTCCCCGGGCAGATCGTCGTAGGCGGGCATCTCGACCTCGGGCTTCAGATCGCCGGTGTGGTCGATCCAGGCGGCGAAGTTCTCCACCGTCGGCTCGAGGATCCCGGCGCCAAGGCTGTGGCGGCTGCCGACATGGGTCAGGTCCGGGCCGACCTGTCCCTGCGCCGCGGTGCCGCGCACCGCGTGGCAGGCGCCGCAGCCCTGTTCGGCGAAGACCACCGCGCCGCGCTCGGCCACCTCGCCCTCGGGCGGGACCGCCGGTCCGGCCTCGTGCTCCAGCCAGGCGGCGAAGTCCTCGGGCGGCATCGTCACCGTCTCGAAGGCCATCAGCGCATGGGAGGCGCCGCAGAACTCGGCGCACTGGCCGCGGAACACGCCCGCCTCGTCGGGGTGCAGCGACATCATCGTGCGGCGGCCCGGGAACATGTCCATCTTGCCGCCGAGCGCGGGCACCCAGAACGAGTGGATCACCTTGTCGCTGTGCAGATCGAACTCGGTGCGCAGGCCACCCGGCAGCCGCCCCTCGTTGGCCGAGACGACGGGCGCCTCGGCGCCCTCCGGCCAGTAATGGACCCGCCACCACCACTGCTCGCCGATCACCTCGACCCTGAGACCGTCGCCCGGCGCGCGCTGGTCGGGCATGACGGACAGCCCCCAGGCCAGCAGGGCCGAGATCACGACGGTGGGCAGCATGATCCCGCCGCCGACGATCATCTTGCGGGCCAGCGCCTCGTCATGGCGGCGCGGGCTGAGGTGGCGGAACACCAGCATCATGCCGTTGACCGCGACCCAGATCACCACCAGCCCCGCCAGCATGACCCAGAACATCGTCAGCAGCGTGTGGGCGTCGGTTCCCGCGGTGTCGAGGACGGACTGGCGGCCGGTGCAGCCGGGAAGTCCCGGAAGAAGGGCGAAAGGAAGCCGGGACCGCACCCTCACGCGGGGGTTCCGGTCTGGTCTGGCATCGTCTCCGGAGCGGCCCGCATCGTCGTCGTCCTCGAAATCTGCGCCGCTGTCGTGATCGGCAGGGTCTCCGGGGACGCGCGACGGGCTTGCTGCGCGAACGCGCGTCCGGCGTTCCGGTTCCCCGCGCCGGACGGATTTCTGCCGGTCCCTGATCGCCAAAAGGGGTCCTTTCAGCCGGTCTTCACCCCGCTGCGCCGCGCGACGAAATCGACGAGGTGCGGGACATAGTCCTCGGGGCCGTCGCCGCCCATGGCGTGCGCCATGGCGAAGCTGTTCTTGGCCGCGTTGCCCACCGGGTTGGCCATGTTCACGCCGTCGGCCATGGCCTCGAGATAGCGCAGGTCCTTCAGCGCGTTGGTCAGGGTGAACTTGTGCGCCTCGCGGTTGCCCTCCAGCGCGTAGCCCATGAAGGTCTGGTAGAAGCCGCAGTCCATGCGGCTGCCGCGGATCACCGAATCGAACTGCTCGATGCTGATCCCGACCTTCTGGGCCAGCGCCAGCGCCTCGGCATACATCGCGCCGTAGCCGAGGGAGAGGAAGTTGTTCAGCAGCTTCATCTTGTGCCCCGCGCCGTTCGGCCCGAGGTGGACGACAGCGGTGCCCGCCCAGGCCTCCAGCACCGGCTTCAGCCGCTGGAACACCTCGTCGCTGGCGCCGACCATGGTCGAAAGCTTCCCGGCCTCGGCCTGCACCGGCGTGCCGCCGAGCGGCGCGTCGGCCATGTGGAACCCGGCCTCCGCCAGCTTCGCCGCCAGCATGGCGGTCGAGTTCGGGTCGGAGGTCGAGCAGTCGACGACCACCGCGCCGGGCTTCAGCGTAGGCATCAGGCCATCGACCACCGCCTCGACCTCCGGAGAGCCGGGGGCGCAGATGTGGACGATGGACGAGGCGGCGGCGAGATCGGCCAGCGATTCCGCCTCGGTCGCGCCGTGCGAGAGCAGATCCTCGACCGGCGTGCGGTTGCGGTGCGCGATGACCGTCACCGGGTATCCCGCGGCCAGAAGGCTTTTCGCCATCCCGTGCCCCATGAGCCCGACGCCGACGAAGCCGATGTTTTCCTGTGTCATTCCGGATCCTCCCTTTGCCCCCTGTGTGACGCGGCAAGGGAGGGTCCGCAAGGCGCTTGGCCCGTCAGATCCCGAGGAAGGGCTGCACAAGCCGTTGCAGCACGCCGTTGAACTTCAGCGGCGCGTCGGTCACGGCGAGGCAGATGCAGTCCTGACCGGCCTCGGCAACCGGGGTGTGGTGCAGGTCGGCATCCGCGATCTCGACATCGCCGCGCCCGAACCGCTCGTCCCCGTCCGAGAAGGCGCCTTGCAGCACCATGGTCAGCTCGATCCCCCGGTGCCCGTGGTCGGGCACCTTCGTGCCGGCCGGGATGTGCAGCAGGCGCACCGTGGCCGAGCCGTCGGCCTTCAGCCGTGCATGGCGCACGCCGCCGCCGAGCGGACGCCAGCGCACCGCGTCCAGCCCGCCGCCGATCTGTTCCACCAGCGGGCGGGGGAGGACCGGGCACTTGCCGGGCCGCGCCGCCTCGGGGGCGGGGGGGGCGCAGAGGATCCGCGCCATCGCGTCGTCCAGCGCGCCGGGCGCCATCTCGCAGGTGCCGCAGCCGTCCAGGACCACGCCGCCCAGCGTCTCGTAGGTTTCGAGCTGCGCGCGGCACTCGTCGCAGAGACTGACGTGGGAGGCGACCAGCAGGCTGAACGCCTCGGGCAGGCTGCCTGCGGCATAGCCCATCAGAAGCGGTTCGCTGAGGTGGTGTGTGATCTTGCTCATTTCCGTTCCATGTTACTGCATCGCATGGCGCAGCCGTTCCAGCGCCAGCCGTAGCCTCGACTTGATTGTGCCGAGGGGAAGTCCCGTCTCGGCGGCGATCTCGGAGTGGCTGAGATCGGCGAAATAGGCGCGTTCGACCAGGGTGCGCTGCTTCTCGGGCAGGGTGGCGAGCGCCTCTGTCAGCCGCCCGATATCCTGCTGGAGCGCCAGCACCTCGGTCTGGTCCGGCTCTTCCTCCGGGCCCCAGGTCAACTCTTCCGGCTCGGGGCGCCGCTGCTTTCGCAGCGCGTCGATCCGCTTGTTCCGCGCGATGGTGTAGATCCAGGTCGACACCCCGGCGCGCGCCGGGTCGAACAGGTGGGCCTTGTGCCAGACCGTCACCATCACCTCCTGCGCGCATTCCTCGGCCAGGGTGTCCGAGGCGCCGGAGCGCAGCAGGAAACTCTTCACCCGCGGCGCGAAATGCGCGAACAGGTCGGCGAACGCGTCGGCATCGCGTTCGTCGCGGATACGCAGGACGTGGCTTGTCCAGTCCTGAAGGAATCGAGCGGGGCTCATCGTCTTTCTGTCCAGGTCTTCCGACACGAGATGCGCTGTGGCCCCCCCACCGGGGAGACGCCGCGCGGCGGGCGCGACAGGCTGCGTGAGTAGATCCGTTCTTTCCATGTAGCAATTACGGTGCATTGACGCACCCGGATCACTCGACTGTCGGAAAACTATTTAATCCGAAGCTCCGTTGCTGCGTATGCAACACACGCCAACCAGACGAGGTGCCATGCCGTTCGAGACCGCCGCTCCGCCCGCCCGCCGCATCGCCGTGATCGGTGGCGGCATTTCCGGCATGGGGGCGGCCCACGCCCTGTCCGCCCGCCACGCCGTCGTCCTGTTCGAGGCCGAGCCGCGGCTGGGCGGCCATGCCCGCACCGTCATGGCGGGCAAGCGGGGGGACCAGCCGGTGGACACCGGCTTCATCGTTTTCAACCGCGTGAACTATCCCAACATGGTCCGCCTGTTCGAGGAGCTGGACGTGCCGGTCGCCGAAAGCGACATGGGCTTCGGCGCCTCCATCGGCGGCGGCCGGCTGGAATACGCGCTGCGCGACATGCGCACGCTTTTCGCCCAGAAGAGGAACGCGCTGAACCCGGCCTACCTAAGGATGCTGGCCGACATCCTGACCTTCAACCGCCGCGCGGTGGCCCTGGCCGACGATCCCTCGATGACGATCCGCGACTTCCTGCACCGGCTCGGGACGGGGCCGTGGTTCCGCGACTACTATATCCTGCCGCTCTCGGGCGCGATCTGGTCGACCCCGAAGGAGGGGATCCTCGACTTTCCCGCCCATGCCATGATCCGCTTCTTCGAGAACCACGCGCTGCTGAACGTCACCGGGCAGCACCAGTGGTACACGGTGCGGGGCGGTTCGGTCGAATACGTCCGCCGTCTCCAGGCGGCGCTGGAGCGCAGGGGCGCCGACCTGCGGCTCGGCGCGCCGGTGGCCGAGGTCAGGCGGGACGGCAGCGGCGCCTGGGTGCGCGTGGCGGGGCAGGAGGCCGAGCATTTCGACGAGGTCGTGCTCGCCACCCATTCCGACGTTTCCCTGGCCATGCTTGCCGATGCCGGTCCGGACGAGCGCGCGGCGCTCTCGGCCGTGCGTTACCAGCCGAACCGCGCGGTGCTGCACTCGGACACGCGGATGATGCCGAAGCGTCGCGCCGCCTGGGCCAGCTGGGTCTATACCGAGGCGGCGGACAAGGTGTCGGAGCGGATCGACCTGACCTACTGGATGAACTCGCTCCAGCCGATCCCGATGGACGATCCGCTGTTCGTGACGCTGAACAGCACGCGGGCCATCGACCCGGCGAAGATCCACGACGAGGTGGAGTTCGCCCATCCCGTCTACGACCTCGCCGCGCTGGCCGCGCAGAAGGAGATCCGGGCGATGAACGGGCGGAACGCGACATGGTTCTGCGGCGCCTGGATGCGCAACGGCTTCCACGAGGACGGGCTGGCCAGCGGGCTCGACGTCGCGCAGGCGATGGAACAGGGGCGCGTCGCGGCGTGAGCCCCGGAGCCGTGCACCGAATCGACCATGTCGACGGGCTGACCTTCCACGGCCGGCACGGGGCGGTGGCGAACGCCTTCCGCTATTCCATCGACTATGTCCTGCTCGACGCCGAGGCCGGGGTGGCGACGCCGCCGCTGTTCGGGCGAAACCGGGCCGGGCTGATGTCGCTGCAGGACCGCGACCACGGCGGCGCGCCCGGCGCGGGTCATGGGGCCGCCTGGGTGCGCGCGGTGCTGGCCGCCCACGGGCTGCCCGACCCCGCCCGGATCGAGCTCCTGGCGCAGCCGCGGGTGCTGGGCCACGTCTTCAACCCGGTGAGCTTCTGGCTGATCCGCGACGCGGGCGACGAGCTTGTCGCGGTGATCGCGGAGGTCACGAACACCTTCGGCGACCGCCATTCCTATCTCTGCCACCACGCCGACCTGCGCCCGATCGGCCGCGAGGACACGCTGGAGGCGGTGAAGATCTTCCACGTCTCGCCGTTCCAGCCCGTCACCGGCGGCTACCGCTTCCGCTTCGACATCGGGGCCGGGCGGATCGGCGTCTGGATCGACTACCGCACCGAGGGCGGCGGGGTCTACGCCACCCTCACCGGCCGCCGCCGCCCGCTGACCGCGGCGCGGATCCTCGCCGCCTGCCTGCGGCGCCCGTTCGGATCGCGCCGGGTGCTGGGGCTGATCCACTGGCAGGCGCTGAAGCTCTGGTGGAAGGGCGCCGCCTATCGCCCCCGCCCGCTGCCCCCTGCCGACGAGGTCAGCCGGTGACGGAAGGCCATCCCGCCGGTCTGGCCCGCTACGCTCTCTTCGCCGCCATGCTGGCGAGCGCGGGCCTGCCGATCTACATCCACGCGCCGAAGTTCTACGTCGATTCCTACGGGGTCGGGCTGGGGCTGCTCGGCGCGGTGCTGGCGGGGCTGCGGCTGATCGACGTGGTGCAGGACCCGGCCCTCGGCTGGCTGGCCGAGCGTCTGCGGCGGTTCCGGGGGCTGTCGGTGCTGCTGGCCGGGGCGGTCATGGCGCTGTCGATGGCGGGGCTCTTCGCGGTGACGCCGCCGGTCGCGCCGGTCCTCTGGTTCGCGCTGACGCTGACCGGGCTGTTCAGCGGCTTCTCGTACCTCACCATCGTGTTCTACGCGCAAGGCGTGCAGACCGCCGACCGTCTCGGCCCCCGCGGCCACGTCCGCCTTGCCGCCTGGCGCGAGACCGGCGCGCTGCTCGGCGTCTGTACCGCCGCGGTCGCGCCGACGCTGCTGGCGGGCGCGGCGCCCGGACCCTTCCCGCTGTTCGCCGCCGCCTTCGC
>NZ_PNOS01000026.1 GCF_002869745.1 Oceaniglobus roseus | reverse complement strand
CAGCGCCTCGGCCGAGGTCACGGACAGCGCGGCCGCGGCGCGGGACAGCGCGGCGTAGGCGGGCGCGTGCCCCGCCGTGCGCGGCCCATGCACCACCGCCGAGCCGAGCGCCGCCGGTTCGAAGGGCGAGCGGCCCGGACCGGTACCGCGCAGGGTCTGGCCCATGAAGGTCACTGGGGCCAGGCGATACCAGAGGCCAAGCTCCCCGGGACTGTCGGCGATGAACACCTGGGTCTCCTCCAGCGGCTCCTCCTCGACCGTGCGCAGGGCCGCGGGCCAGCCGACCTCCTCGCTCCGGCGGGCGATTGAAGGGCCGAGCGCGGGATCCTCGGGCGCGAGGATCAGCAGCAGCCGGTGCGACAGGCGGCTGGCCAGGCGGTGCGCCTCGAGCACGAGGCCGATCTCGGACTCGGGAACGCCGACGGCCAGCCAGGCGGGGCGCGCCATCAGGGCCTCGGACATCTCGCTCCAGTCGTTGTCGTTGCAGGGCAGCGCCGCCGCGGCGGAGCCGAGGAAGCCCACGGTCTCGATCGCCTCGGGGTCCGCGCCGAAGGCGGTCAGCCGCGCCGCATCCCGGGGCGAGGCGGTCAGGATCCGCTGGAACGGCGAAAGCTCGGCCCGGGCGAGGCTGGCCTGCCAGCGGCGGCGGCGCGCCAGGGCGTCGGACAGGCGGGCATCGAAGGCGAAGGCGGGAATGCCCCGGGCCCGTGTCTCGCCCAGCAGCACCGGGGCCCAGGCGCCGCCCACCCAGACGCAGACGTCGGGCCGCCAGTGATCGAGAAAGCCCTGCACCGCCCTGTCCGTCTCGACCGGAAGCCACTGGAAGAGGACGGTGCCGGGAAAGGCGACCCCGGGCCGCGGATCGCTGTGGGTCAGCAGGACGGGCTGGTCGTCGGGCAGGCGGAACAGGAGCTGGGCCAGCGCCTGGGCATCCGCGTCCGGCGCCAGGTGCGCCCACAGCAGCGGCCCCTCCGGGCGCGGCAGGCCCGCCTTGCCCAGCCGCTCGGCCGCCGCGTCGGGCGATTTCCTGGACTGCCGTGACAGGCTCGCGGCCTCCGTGCGGGCACGGAGACGGTGGCGCCAGAGGCTGATCAGGATCCGAGTTCCTCGGTCGGGGAGGCCGGCGTCTCCTCGTCCCGCAGTCGGTGGATGTGGGCGATGAAATAGCGCATGTGGGCATTGTCCACGGTGCGCTGCGCGGCCGATTTCCAGGCGTCGTAGGCGGCGGCATAGTTCGGGAACATGCCGACGATGTCGATGTCCTCGACGTTCTTGAAGACGTTCTTCGTGGGGTCGGTCAGCTCGCCCCCGAAGACCAGATGCAGGCGTTGGGCCATGTGGTGCCCCTCTCGGTTCGGTTCCGTTGGCGGGCATCGTATATGCCGCGCTGCGGCGGAGCAACTCCCCGGATCGGCGGAGCATCGGGGCGGGACCGGGCCTGCCGGAGGTCGGCGCTTGACGGCCGGCCGTCGGGGCGCATCTTGCTACGGGTTGTTTCGGGTGGAGCGGGCATGAGGTTCGGTGAGCGGGTGAGGCAGCGGGCGGTGCCGCTGATCGTGGCGGTGGCGCTGTTCATGGAGAACCTCGACGCCAGCGTGCTCTCGACCTCGCTGCCGCAGATCGCCCGGGATCTCGGGACCGACCCGATCCACCTGAAACTGGCGCTCACCTCCTACCTGCTGGCGCTGGCCGTGTTCATCCCGGCCTCGGGCTGGGCGGCGGACCGGTTCGGGGCGCGGCGGCTGTTCCGGCTGGCCATCGCGGTGTTCGCGGCGGGCTCCATCGCCTGCGGGCTGTCCCAGTCGCTGGGCGGTCTGGTCGCGGCGCGGGTCCTCCAGGGGCTCGGGGGCGCGATGATGGTGCCGGTGGGGCGGCTGATCGTGCTGAGGGCGACGCCGAAGGCGGGGCTGGTCGGCGCGCTGGCCTGGCTGACCGTGCCCGCGCTGATCGGGCCGGTGATGGGGCCGCTGGTCGGGGGCGCGATCACCACCTATGCCAACTGGCGGTGGATCTTCTGGATCAACATCCCGATCGCCGTGCTGGGCGTTTTCCTGGTGACGCGGTTCATCCCGAAACTGCCCCCGGCGCCGAAGGTGGCCTTCGACGCCACCGGCTTCGTGCTGGCGGGGCCGGGGGTGGCGCTGTTCCTGACCGGGTTGACCATGGCGGGGCTCGGCGTCGCGCCGGCGCCGGTGGTGGCGGCGATGGTCGTCGGCGGCCTGGCGCTGTGCCTCGGCTACGTGCGCCACGCCTTCGCGGTCGAGCGGCCGCTGGTGGACCTGCGGCTGTTGCGGCTGCCCACCTTCCGGGTGGCGGTGGTTGGCGGGCTGTTCTTCCGCACCGGCGGCGGCGCGATCCCGTTCCTGCTGCCGCTGCTGCTGCAGCTGGGCTTCGGGCTGTCGGCGTTCCAGTCCGGGTCGCTGACCTTCGCCACGGGGATCGGGGCGATCCTGATGAAGTTCATCGCCCAGCCGGTGCTGCAGCGCTTCGGCTTCCGGCGCGTGCTGCTGGTCAACGCCTTCGTGGCGGCCGGTTTCCTGGCGGTGCCCGCGCTGTTCACGCCGCAGACGCCCGCGCTGGCGATGGTCCTCGTTCTGTTCCTCGGCGGCGTGTGCCGCTCGCTCCAGTTCACCGCTTTGAACGCGCTCGCCTATGCCGAGGTGCCGTCCGAGCGCCTGGGCAGCGCCACGAGCTTCAGCGCGGTGCTGCAGCAGCTCTCGCAGACCTTGGGGATCACCGTGGCGGCCTTCGGGCTGGAGGCGGTGCTGGCGCTGACAGGGCGGAGCGCGATCGTGGCGGCGGCGTTTCCCCCGGTCTTCGTGCTGGTGGGGCTGGTGTCGCTCAGCTCGGTGCTGTGGCTGGCGCGGCTGACGGGGCGGTCGGGGGAGAGCCTGCTGGCGCGGCCGGCGGAGTAGGGTTTCGCGTTCCATGGGGGCGTGCCGGGCTGAAGCCCGGCCTACGGGCCGGGGGCTGGCGCTTGGTTCGGGTTAAGAGGGCAGGACCGGGGGCTGTCTGCCCGTCGCCATTGCGCTTGCGCAAATGGCGCTCAATGGCGACCCCCCGAGGATATTTGATAAGCAAAGATGTGGGGGGTTGCGGACTGGGTTACGTGTTCTTGGTGTTCAGTCGGCGAGGAAGGGGATCGGGACGCCGAAGACCTGCGCGAGGAGCACGAAGTTCAACGTGAGGACCACCGCGGCGCCGATCACCGCCAGGCTGCGCAGCGCCAGGGAGGGGACGAAGGCGCCCATGGTGGCACGGCGCGAGGTGAAGACGATCAGCGCGATCATCGGGATCGGCAGGGCGATGGATAGCACCACCTGCGACCAGACCAGCGCCTGCGTCGGGTTGACGCCGAGCGCGACGACGAGGAACGCCGGAGCCATGGTGACGAGGCGGCGGACGAGGAGCGGGATCCTGAGCCGCAGGAAGCCCTGCATGATCATCTGCCCGGCCATGGTGCCGACGACCGAGCTGGAGACGCCCGAGGCGATCAGCGAGATCAGGAAGGCCGCCGCCGCCGCGCCGCCGAGAAGCGGCGTCAGGGTGTGGTAGGCGGTCTCGATCTCGGCCACCTCGGGGTTGCCGCTGTGGAAGGCCGAGGCGGCCATCATCACCATGGCGATGTTGATCATCCCGGCGATGGCGAGGGCGACGACGACCTCGATGTTGGAGAAGCGCAGGAGGCGCGCGCGCTCGGTGTCGTTCCGGACCTTGACCCGGGCCTGGGTCAGGCCGGAATGAAGGTAGATCGCATGGGGCATCACCGTGGCGCCGATGATGCCGACCGCGATGGTCAGCGCGGCGCCGTCGGGCACGGTCGGCAGGACCATGTGGTACGCCGCCTCGCCCCAGGCGATGGGGGCGATGAACAGCTCGACCAGGTAGCAGAGGCCGATGACCCCGACGAGGACGCCGACGATGAGCTCCATGGGACGGAAGCCGCGCCCCTCGACCAGAAGCAGGGCATAGGTGACGACGGCCGTCACCCCCATGCCCGCCATCAGCGGCATGTCGAAGAGCAGGGAGAGGCCGATGGCGCCGCCCAGGAACTCGGCCAGGTCGGTGGCCATGGCGGCGATCTCCGACACGAACCACATGACGAGCACCGTGGGCCGCGAGAAGCCGTCGCGGCAGTGCTCGGCCAGGTTCTTGCCGGTGACGATGCCAAGCCGGGCGGAGAGGCCCTGGAAGAGCATCGCCGTGAGGTTGGCCAGCACCACGACCCAGAGCAGCGCATAGCCGTATCCCGCCCCCGCCTGGATGTTCGTCGCGTAGTTGCCGGGGTCCATGTAGGCGATGGAGGCGATGACGGCGGGACCGGCGAAGAGCAGGACCGCCCGGGGGCCGGTGCGGCTGCCCGCCAGCACCTGCTCCATCCGGGCGGAGGTGCGGTCGGTCAGGGAATGGGCGACGTCGGCCATGGGATCCTTCTTGCGAACGGCTCGCAGGAAGGAGTGGGGCGCGCGGCGGAAATGTCAAACGGGTTCGTCGCGCGGTACGGACCTTTCCGGCGTCAGGATGGGTGATCTCACCCATCCCGCGCGCGGCGCCCCAGGGGGGGCAGATGTCGGGTTCGGAGGCGCGGATATCTCGCAGGATGGGTGATATCACCCATCCTACCCCCCTCCTGCCCGGTCAGGCGAGGCGGGACAGGAGCGGCGCGTGCAGCGCCGGGGCGGCGGCGAGGGTGCCGTCGATCTGCGGATGGCGGGCGTTGAAGGTCAGCGGTGCGCCGGTGCGCGAGGTGGCGGTGCCCCCGGCCTCGGTCACGATCAGCGTGCCCGCGGCGACGTCCCATTCCCAGGTCGGGCGCAGGGCCAGCATGGCGTCGAACCGGCCCTCCGCCACGAGGCAGAGGCGGTATGCGAGCGAGGGGCGGAAGTGGCGGGCGAAGGTGGGCATCGGCGCGCGCCAGCGGTCGGGGTGGACCACCGGGCGGGAGGCGAGGAGGGTCGCGGTTTCGGGATCGGTGGCGGCGGAGGTCCTGATCGGCGCGCCGTTCAGCGTCGCCCCCTGCCCTGCCGCCGCGGCATAGAGCTTGTCGGCCACGGGAAGATAGACGGCGGCGGTGGTGATCCGGCCGTTCTCGGCCACGGCAAGGGAATGGGACCAGGCGGTTTCGCCCGCGATGAAGGCGCGGGTGCCGTCGATCGGGTCGACGATGAACACCCGCTCGGCCGAGAGGCGGGCGGGATCGTCCTCGGACTCCTCGGAGAGCCAGCCATACCCGGGCCGCGCGGCGCCGAGCAGCGCGTGGAGGTGGGCGTTCACCGCGAGGTCGGCCTCGGTCACCGGCCCCGCGCCGTCGCCCTTGTCCCAGGTCCGGGGATCGCTGCGCCAGTGGGGGCGCGCGATCCCGCCCGCTTCACGGGCCGCGCGGACCAGGAGCTCGAGGTCAGTTTCCGGCAAGCGTCAGCCCTTCGACCCGGAGCGAGGGGATGGCGCGGGACAGGTGGGGGCGCGCGTCGTTCGCCGCGGTGAGGGTCAGCAGCATGTCGCGCAGGTTGCCCGCGAGTGTGCATTCGTTGACCGCGTAGACGGGTTCGCCGTTCTCGATCCAGAGGCCCGAGGCGCCACGGGAATAGTCGCCGGTGTTCGGGTTGATCGAGCTGCCGATCATCGAGGTGACGAGCAGGCCGGTGCCCATCTCGGCCATCAGCTGCTCCCGGCTCTGCGCCCCCTGGGTCAGCTCCAGGTTGCCCGTGCTGGGTCGCGGCGGTCCGTCGGTGCTGCGGGAGGCGCTGGCGGTGCTCTGCATCCCGAGCTGGCGGGCGCTGGCGAGGTCCAGCGTCCAGCCGGTCAGCACCCCGTCCTCGACCACCGCGCGGCGGCGGGTCGGCAGGCCCTCGCCGTCGAAGGGGCGCGAGCCGGCGGTGCGGGGGCGGTGGGGATCCTCGATCAGCGACATGCCCTTCGGCAGCACCTGCGCGCCCAAGGCGTCGCGCAGCCAGGACGAGCCGCGGGCGATGGCGCTGCCGTTGATCGCCATGACGAGGTGGCCGACGAGCGAGCCGGCGACCCGTTCGTCGAAGATCACCGGAAAGGCGCCGGTCTTCGGCTGGCGCGCCCCGGCGCGGGCCAGCGTGCGCTCGGCGGCGATGCGGCCGATGGTTTCGGGGCTGTCGAGGTCGGCGCCGTGGATGCGCATGTCGCCGTAATAGTCCCGCTCCATCTTCGTGCCCTCGCCGGTGATGGCGACACAGGAGATGGCGCGGTCGGTCCGTCCGTACCCGCCGGAAAACCCGTTGGAGGTGGCAAGGTGGATGGCGCGGCGGCCATAGGCGGCGCTGGCGCTCTGGACCTGCGAGATGCCGTCGACGGCGAGGGCCGCGGCCTCGGCCCGGCGGGCGTCCTCCTCCAGCGTCGCGGGCGCGGGTTCCTCGGAGGGATCCACCAGGTCGAGCGCGGCGAGATCCCAGCCGCGGGCCAGCTCGGCGGGGTCGGCGAGGCCGATGTAGGGATCCTCGGGCGCCTCGCGGGCCATGGCGACGGCACGCTCGGCCATGGCGCGGATCGTCTCGGGCTTGATGTCCGAGGCCGAGACGCAGGCCTGGCGCCGGCCGATCAGCACGCGGAGGCCGATGTCGATGCCCTCGGACCGCTCGGCCTGTTCCAGCCTGCCGTTCAGCACGTCGATCGAGACCGAGGTGCCGTCGACCGCCAGGGCGTCGGCGCTGTCGGCCCCGGCCTTCGCGGCGGCGGCAAGCAGATCGGCGGTGAGGGAGGTCAGGCGGTCGGACATCGGGCGCTCCTGTCTGGATGCGCCGTGACCTAAGCCGGCAGGGGGCGCCTTGCAAGGGCGCGGGGTTCCCGGGGCGGCAGGACAGCGGCAGCGCCGGAAACCCGGGCGCCGCCGACCGCGCGCTACATCTCCTCGTGGATCTGGCCGTAGGCGAGCATCGCGAACAGGCCCGTGCCGCCGATGATGTTGCCGATGAGGACCGGGAAGATCGAATGGGTGAAGGCGGTGAAGAACGACATCTCGCCGGCCAGCACCAGGCTGAAGATCTCGTTCGATCCGGCCACGACGTGGGTGAAGTCGCCCGCGGCGATCAGCCAGGTGAACAGCATGATCAGCAGCAGCTCGGACCCCTTGGCCGAGGGCAGCATCCAGACCAGCGCCGCGATGAAGAAGCCGGAAGGGATGCCGCGCAGCATCGCCTCGAACGGCGTGAACTCGGCCAGGTGGCGGGAGATGTCGAGGATCGCGCCCAGCACCTCCTCGGGCATCACGCCGCCGTGGACCGCAATGGCCGCGGTGACGAAGGTGCCCACCATGTTGGCGACGAACACGATCCCCCAGAGCCGGGCGGAGCAGTAGAAGCGGTCGCGCGTCGGTTCGGCCAGGATCGGCAGGACGACGGTGATCGTGTTCTCGGTGAACAGCTGCAGGCGCGACAGGATCACCAGCACGAAGCCGAAGGTGTAGCCGATGCTTTCGAGGATCGAGAGATAGGCATGATCGGCGCCGAGCTTGGCACGCAGGATGCCTTCCACGAGGACCGAGGTCGAGATGCCGATGCCCGCCGCCACGCCCGACCACCAGAGCGAGGTCTTGGGGCGGCGCAGTTCCTCCTCGCCCTCGCGCAGGATGATGGAATAGACGGCGAGGGCCGAGAGGCGGCCGTGTTCCAGCACCGACTCGCGCTCTTCCTGGGTCAGGGACCGTTCGGTGCGGGTCGGCGTCTTCTCCCGCGATTCGCGCTCGCGCACCTTCGCCTCGGTGCGCTTGTCGTCGTCGTGCTGCGCGTCGCGGGTCTCGTCGCGCTTCTCGTCGTCGCGCGAATTCTCGCTGTGCGGGTCCGACGCGCTGCCGGGCTCTGCATGGGTGTTCATCTAACGAAGTCCTTCTCGGCGCCACATCCGTCGAGAACCCCTTGCGCGGTCAACGGTTCCGCAGCGCGGCGAAATGACCTTGCCGCGCGCCGGGGTTACTTCAGGCGCTGGCCGTTGGCCGAGATGGCGCCGTCGCGTGTGACCTCGATCTTCGAGGTGACGGTGTCCTCGCCCGCCGGGGTGGTGAACAGCCCCAGCATCAGCCGCGCGCCAGCCGCCTGGTTCTGGGCGACGAAGCCCATCTGCACCAGCGTGTCGAGCAGCCCCATGGCGCCCGTCAGCTTCAGGTCCAGGCTGCCGTCCGCCGCCGGAAGCCCCGGCGCGACGCCCGGCGCGCTGTTGTCGAAGCTGAAGCTGCCCGAGCCGTCCAGCCGCGCGCCCAGCAGGTCCAGCATCAGGCGGTTCAGGTCCAGCGACTGGATCTCGGCCGGGGGCGCGCCGGGCGTCTCGGGCGCCGCCGAGGGATCGCGCAGCAGGCGGCCCTTGCCGGAGAGGTCGAGCTGCAGGGTGGCGGGCTCGTGCGACAGCTTCGACTCCGGGTCGACCATGGACCAGAGGCTGTCGGACAGGGTGAGGCCCGCAAGCTCGACCCCGAGCTCCAGGTCCCGCGGGTTCGGCGTGGCGCCCATGGGCGCGCGCAGCGTGAAGCCGACGCGCCGTGCCGCGCCGCCCACCTCCGGCACCGGCACGCTGTCCCCCGACAGGGCGAAGGTCACGCCCTCGGACGCGGCCTGGTAGTTCACCATCACGCCCTCGTTGGCAAAGTCGAGGCTGCCCGACTCGGAGGCCGAGGTCAGCCGCGTCTCGCCGTTCTCGGGATCGGCGACCGTCATGCGCAGCTCTCCGGCCCCGAGACGGACCGTCCCGCTGACCGTCGCCCCCTCGGGCAGCGCGGCGGTGCCGGTGTTCAGCGACAGACCGGCGCCGAGATCGCCTTCCGAGGCGGCGGCGAGATCGGCATAGCTCAGCGTCATGTCGACCTTGCCCCCCGGCTGGTCGGGCGGCGTCACGGTCAGGTCGGTCCGCAGCCGCGCCGCGGCCAGGTCGTAGGCGAAGCTGTGGCCGCTGTCGGTGGCGGAGAGGGTCGAGGTGCCCTTGCCGTCCTCGATCGTCAGCGTCCCCCGCATCCCCGACCCCGGCTCGGCCCGGTCGGCGATGTCGAGGGTCAGGCGCGGCATGACATAGGCATAGGTGATCGCGTCGGGCGTGCCGGAGGCGGTCAACGCCATGTCGGTCGTCGCGACGTCGAGATGCATGTCGGTGGCCGGGCCCTCGGCGGGCGCGGTCTGCACCCGCAGGCTGTAGTCGGGCGACATGGTGATCGTCACGGTGCCGTCGCCGTTGTCGTCCAGCACGATCCGCGGGATGCTGCCGCTCAGCTCGGTGTCCGGCGCACTGGCCGAAAACGCCACGTCGGTCAGGGTCAGCGTGCCGTCGGCGCTCTGCTCGGATCCGGGCGTCACGGTGACCCCGGCGGCGGCATAGGCGGCGCGCCAGCTCTCCCACACCTCGGCCGGTGTCACGTCGGCATGGGCGGCTGCGGCGGTGGCGGAGGTCAGCGCCAGGGCAAGGCCGGCCGCTCGATGGACTTGGGTCATGCTGGAATCCCGTCAGGTTGCCCGAGGTTGCCCGCGCAGGGTGATCGGCACGCGGTCCAGCGTCAAGGGCGGCGCCGTCGCATCTTGGTGAACGCTCGGCCTTTCCCCGGCGGAACGGGCGGTCTAGGTCTTGCCCTGGCCAAGAGAGGGAACGGACATGACCGACATGACGGGCAAGGTGGCGATGATCACGGGGGCGAGCCGCGGCATCGGCGCCGCGGCGGCGCGGGAGTTCGCGGCGGCGGGCGCGAAGGTCGTCCTGCTGGCGCGCAGCCGCGACGCGGTGGCCGAGCTGGCGGGCAGCCTCGGACCGGACACCGCACTGGCGATCCCCTGCGACGTCTCGCGCTACTGGGAAGTGGCGGCGGCGGTGGACGCCTGCGTGCAGACCTTCGGGCGCCTCGACGTGCTGGTGAACAACGCCGGCGTGATCGAGCCGGTGGCCCACCTGGCGGAGGCCGATCCCGAAGCTTGGGGCCAGGTCGTCGACATCAACCTGAAGGGCGTCTTCAACGGCATGCGCGCGGCGATGCCGGTGATGCTGGCCCAGGGGGCGGGGACGATCCTGAACATCTCGTCGGGCGCCGCGCATCACCCGATCGAGGGCTGGTCGCACTACTGCGCGTCGAAGGCCGGCGCGGCGATGCTGACCGCCTGCGCGGACCACGAGGCGCGCGACCGGGGCCTGCGCGTCATCGGCCTCTCGCCGGGCACCGTGGCGACGCAGATGCAGAAGGAGATCAAGGCCAGCGGCGTGAACCCGGTCAGCCGCCTCGACTGGTCCGACCACATCCCGCCGGAATGGCCCGCGAAGGCGCTGGTCTGGATGTGCTCCCCCGAGGCGGACGAATGGCTCGGGCGCGAGATCTCGCTGCGCGACGAGGGCATCCGCGCACGGCTCGGCCTGGCGCGATGAGTCGCCTGCGCGACCACGGCATCGTCATCGGCCATCTGCCGCCGGGTCCGCTCAACGCGATCACCGACGTCGCCGGGGTGCGCGTCGGCCACCTGACGCTGCACGAGGGGAACAGCACCCGCACCGGCGCCACGGCGATCCTGCCCCACGGCGGCAACCTGTTCCGCGACAGGGTGGCGGCGGGGCTTTCGGTGCTGAACGGCTTCGGCAAGTTCGCGGGCGCCACGCAGGTGCAGGAGCTGGGCGAGCTCGAGACGCCGGTGCTGCTGACCAACACGCTGGCCGTGGGACGGGCGATGGAGGCGCTGATCGCCCATACCCTCGCGCAGCCCGGCAACGGAAGCGTGACCTCGATCAACGCGGTGGTGGGCGAGACCAACGATTCGCGCCTGAACGACATCCGCGCCCCCCGTCCGACGGTGGCCGAGATGCGCCGCGCGCTCGACGCCGCCGCCGAGGGTCCGGTGGCCGAGGGCTGCGTCGGCGCGGGCACCGGCACGGTGGCCTTCGGGCTGAAGGGCGGGATCGGCACCGCCTCGCGGCGGGTCGGCGGCCACATGCTCGGCGTGCTGGTGCAGGCGAACTTCGGCGGCCGCCTGCTGGTCGGCGGGCGGCCCTGGCAGAACGACCCCGGGACCGACACCGACGGCTCCATCGTGATCGTCCTCGCCACAGACGCGCCGCTCGACGCGCCCCGCCTCACGCGGCTCGCCACCCGCAGCTTCGGCGGCCTCGCCCGCACCGGCGCGGCGCTCTCCAGCGGCTCGGGCGACTACGCGCTCGCCTTCGCGACGGCGAAGGGCACCCCCCCGCCCCACGACGCCCTCTCGCCCCTGTTCGAGGCCGCGATCGAGACGACGGAAGAGGCGATCCTGAACGCCCTCGCCGCGGCGACCGCGACCTCCGGCACAGACGCCGCCACCGGCCGCCCCAGCCGCTTCGCGGCACTGGACCTCGCCGACTTTCCCCGCTGAGCGTCGCCCCCCATCTTTGCTTTCCAAATATCCCCGGGGGAGTCGCCGCAGGCGACGGGGGCGGGCAGCCCCCTGCCCGGCCCGCCTTCCCGCACCGCGGCCGGACCGGGGGCGCGCCCCGGGGGGGGCGTTGCCGCAGGCAACGATGGGGGGGCGGGAGCCCCCCCGCCCGGCCCCCGCGCAGCGCGAAACGACAAGAGGGCGCCCCGCGGGACGCCCTCTCTCTGTCGCGCGCATCGCGCAGATGCGGCAGCACCCCGCCGGGTCAGTCCCGGCTCAGTCGGCCAGCTTCTCGTCGAGGGTCTTCGAGAACTCCTCGTAGCTCATGTTCGAATACTTCTGACCGTCGATGATGAAGGTCGGCGTGGCGTTCACCTCGTCCGCCTTGGCGTTCTTCTCGAAAGTCGCGACCATCGCCTCGGCCTTGGCCGAATCCTGCATGCAGGCGTCGAGCTGTTCGTCCGACAGCCCCGCCGTCTTGCCGATCTTCCTGAGGTTCGCGGCGATCTGCGCGGGCTCGCCCTTGGTCCACTCGGACTGCTGGTCGTAGATCAGGTCGGAGATCCCGAAATAGCGCAGCGGACCGCCGCAGCGGGCGACCATGCCGGCCCAGAGGCCGTAGCGGTCGAAATAGACCTCGCGGTAGATGAAGTGGACCTTGCCGGTGTCGATGTAGTCGGCCTTCAGCTGCTTCATCGGCCCGTCGTGGAAAGCGCGGCAGTGGGGGCAGGTGAACGAGGCGTATTCGATCACCTCGACCGGCGCGTCCTCCTTGCCCAGCGACATCTCCTCGACCAGCGACAGGTCGGCGTCCGAGGTCTTGCCCTCCTGCGCCTGCACCGAGAAGTCGGTGACGCCGGGCACGGACTGGCTGGAGCCGAGGGCATACCAGCCGATCCCGCCGAGAAGCAGGATCAGGGCGGCGGCGATTGGGAGTCTCTTCATCGGTCGGGCCTCATGTTCTGTTTGCGGGCAGATAGGACGTTCTGCCCAAGGGCTTCAAGGGCCGCGCGCAATCCGGCGTCGCCCACCGGGGCGGCAGCGGCGCGGGCGACGGCCGCGGTTTCGGGGTCCGCCGCCGGCGCGGCGTCCTTCTTCGGGCGGTGATCGAAGCTCACCTGCCCCTCGGCGAATCCGGTCGGCGCGGTCTGGGTGATGCGCACGCGCGAGATCGCGGCGTATCCGTAGCAGGCATTCACCCGCTCGCGGATCTTCTCCTTCTGCATCTCCAGCATCGGCGCCTGCGCCCCGGTGGTCAGCAGCGACAGCGTCGCGCCGAAGCCGCCTCGGCCATAGCTCACGTTGGCCGGGCGGCTGATCCCGGCGACGTCGGGGCCGACGATCTCGGCCCAGTGGGTCAGCAGCCGGGTGACGGCGAAGCCGCGCTGCTCGCCCGCCTCGCGGATGCGGGACTGGAGCAGCGCCGAGGCACTCTGGAATCCCTTGATGCCGCGGCGGGGTGCGGGTGTCTTTCGCTGAACCATGGTCTATATCCGGCGCTGGACGGTGTTGCAGAGCTTAGGCTGGCCGGCACCGCTTACCAACGGCAAAGCCCCTGACGAAAGCATAAAGATTGCGTGAGAGCCGCCTGAGCCGAGAGCTGCTGGACTGGTACGACCGGAACGCGCGGGCGATGCCCTGGCGCACCGGCCCGGCCGAGCGTGCCGCGGGCGTGCGCCCCGACCCCTACCGCGTCTGGCTGTCGGAGGTGATGCTCCAGCAGACGACGGTGGCGGCGGTCCGGGACTATTTCCACCGCTTCACCGCGCGCTGGCCCACCGTCGCCGACCTGGCGGCAGCGGACGACGGGGACGTGATGGGGGAATGGGCCGGCCTCGGCTACTATGCCCGCGCGCGGAACCTGCTGAAATGCGCGCGGGTGGTGACGGGCGAGCACGGCGGGGTGTTCCCGGACGATCCCGCGGCGCTGCGGGCGCTGCCGGGGATCGGGCCGTATACGGCGGCAGCGGTCTCGGCCATCGCGTTCGACCTGCCCGAGGTGGTGGTGGACGGCAACGTGGAGCGGGTGATGTCCCGGCTCTTCGCCGTCGAGACGCCCCTTCCCGATGCGAAGGCCGAACTGACGGCGCTGGCCGCGCGGCTGACGCCGCCGGAGCGACCCGGAGACCACGCGCAGGCGGTGATGGACCTCGGTGCGACGATCTGCACCCCGAAGTCGCCCGCCTGCGGGATCTGCCCTTGGATGACCGACTGCGCGGCGCGGGCCGCCGGGATCCAGACGGACCTGCCGCGCAAGCGCGCGAAGGCGGCGAAGCCCGTGCGCCGCGGCATCGCCTATCTCGCGCGGCGCAGCGACGGCGCCTGGCTGCTGGAGCGGCGGCCGGAGTCGGGGCTTCTGGGCGGGATGCTGGGCTGGCCCGGCGCGCCCTGGGGCGAGGTTGCACAGGAGGCGCCGCCGCTGGAGGCCGACTGGCGCGATCCCGGAGTCGAGGTGCGCCACACCTTCACCCATTTCCACCTGATCCTCGCGCTCCGCGTGGCCGAGGTCGACGCCGAAGCGACGCCGGAGCGCGGTGACTTCCTGCCCCGCGCCGCCTTCCGCCCCTCGGACCTGCCGACGGCGATGCGAAAGGCCCATGACGTGGCGTCCGCGACGCTCGGTCCTTTGTGACTTCGCGCCGGTGCCATTATGGTGCCCGAAAGACCTGAGACAGCTGCGGCCATGACCGACACCACGCCCTCTTTCGCCCCCGCCGCGGGACTGGCCCGCGCCCTGCCCTTCTGGCTGTCGCTGCTGCTGGTGCCGCTGGCCATCGCCGCCGCGGGAACCGGCGGCTGGGCGGTGCTCTTGATGCCGCTCTGCACCTGGGTGCTGTTCTCGGTCGTCGACGCCTTCGCCGGGCTGAACGAGGGCAACGCCGACCCCGGAACGCCGGATGCGCAGCTGTTCTGGTACCGCGCGATCACCCTGGTCTGGTGGCCGCTGCAATTCCTGCTGACCTTCGGGCTGATCTGGTATGCGGTGCGGGCCGACCACCTGGGCGGCTGGGAGAAGGTCGGCCTGTTCTTCGGCGTCGGCGTCATCAACGGCACCATCGGCATCAACTATTCCCACGAGCTGATGCACCAGAAGAACCGGGTCGAGCGCTGGCTGGGCGACCTGCTGCTGGCGATGGTCTTCTATTCGCACTTCCGGAGCGAGCATCTGCTGGTCCACCACCGCTATGTCGCCACCCCGCGCGATCCGGTCACGGCGCGCTACAACGAGGGCTTCCACCGCTTCTTTCCGCGGGTGCTGTGGCAGTGCCTGCGTTCGTCCTTCCGGGCCGAGGCGGCGATGCTGGCGCGCCGGTCCCTGCCCGCCTGGCACCGGAGCAACCCGTTCTGGCGGTATCTGGCGCTACAGGCCGGATACGTCGCGCTGGCGCTGCTGCTTGGCGGCTGGGAGGGGCTGGCGCTGCTGCTCTATTCCGCGCTCGTCGCGGTCTGGCAGCTGGAGCTCGTGAACTATGTCGAGCACTACGGGCTGACGCGCAAGCACCTCGGCGACGGCAAGTACGAGCAT
Organism: Oceaniglobus roseus; assembly: GCF_002869745.1. Taxonomy (GTDB): domain Bacteria; phylum Pseudomonadota; class Alphaproteobacteria; order Rhodobacterales; family Rhodobacteraceae; genus Oceaniglobus; species Oceaniglobus roseus. The sequence goes on along the minus strand of NZ_PNOS01000026.1, from coordinate 51,519 downwards.
GTGAAGCCGCGCCATTCGTGGAACGCGGCGCACAGGGCGTCGAACTGGCTGCTGATCAACCTCCAGCGCCACTCCGACCACCACTACAAGCCCGACCGCCGCTTCCCGCTGCTCCAGACCTATGGCGCGGACGAGGCGCCGCAGCTGCCCTACGGCTATCCGGTGATGACCGTCGCCGCGATGGTGCCGCCCCTGTGGCGGCGGGTGATGAACCCGAGGGTCCGGGCCTGGCGGCGGACCTATTACCCCGAGATCACGGACTGGGCGCCCTACAGGGCGGCGACGAACCCCTGGCCGCGCTGATGCGGCGGCGGTCTGCGGGCGGAGGGTGCGGATGCCTCCGGCGGGAGTATTTGGGCAAAGAAGAAGCCCGGCTTGTGCTTCTTCTTTGCAAAAATACTCAAAATCCGAAATGTCCCATGGGCGCAGTTGCCCGGGGCGGCGTGCCCGTGGCACCATGGCCAGGGGAGGACGCGGCGTGGGCCAAGGACTGGACGGGCGGAAGGAGCTGACATCGGCCGAGATCGGGGCCGTGGCGCATCTCTATCGCGGCGAAGTGTACCGTTCGACGATATGGCGCACCCGGCTCGACACGACGACGAACTGGTCGGTGGTGACGCTGGGGATCGCGCTGTCGCTCTCCTATTCCTCGCCCGCCGCCTCGGCCCTGCCGTTGCTGCTGGTCGGGATCCTGATCATCTTCTTCCTGATGCTGGAGGCGCGGCGGTACCGGTATTTCAACGTCTGGCGGGCGCGGTGCCGGTGGATGGAGAAGCATTTCTTCGCGCCGATGCTGCATGACGGCGACATCCACCTGGAGGAAGGCTGGCAGCGGCGGCTGGCCGAGGATTACTGGCATCCGCGCTATCACGTCTCGACCAAGGTGGCGCTGGGGCGGCGGATCCGGCGGAACTATCTCTGGATCCTGCTGATCCAGACGCTGGCCTACGGCGGCAAGCTGGCGGTGCATCCGAGCCCGATCGAGCACGCGTGGCAGCTTCCGCAGCGGGCGGCGGTGGGGCCGGTGCAGGGGTGGGTGGTGCTGAGCGTCGGCGCGATTTATTGCCTCAGCTGGAGCGCCATCGCGCTCTGGAGCTGGCGCGACGACGCCCGTCGCGCCGCGCTTCGGCACGACGCGAGCGGGATGGGCTGACGCCGCTCAGGGGTCGGGGCCGACGCGCACCAGCTGCTTGCCGAAGTTGCCGCCCTTCAGCATCTCGATGAAGGCTTCGGGCGCGTTGTCGAGGCCGTCGGCGACGGTTTCGCGGTAGGTGAGCCTGCCGTCGCGGATCAGCGCGCCGACCTCCTTCTCGAAATCGGGGCGACGGTCGGCGTGGTCGAACACCAGCATGCCCTGGATCGTCAACCGCTTGGTCAGGACCGTGCGCCAGACCTTCGGCAGCGGCAGCGCCTGGTCGAGGTTCTGGCCGTTGTACCAGGCGATCATGCCGATCACCGGGATCCGGCCGTTCTGGTTCATCAGCGGGATCACCGCTGACAGGGTCTTGCCGCCAACGTGTTCGATGTAGACGTCGATGCCATCGGGGACGGCGGCGGCGAGCTGCTCGGCGAAGTCCTCGGCGTGGTGGTCGATGCAGGCGTCGTAGCCGAGTTCATCGACCGCATAGGCGCATTTCTCGGCCCCGCCGGCGACCCCGACCGCGCGCAGGCCGCGCGCCTTGGCGAGCTGGCCCGCGACGGTGCCGACGGCGCCCGTGGCGGCGGAGACCACGATGGTCTCGCCCTTCTGCGCCTTGCCCACCGTGTCGACGCCGACGAAGGCGGTGAGGCCGGGCATCCCGAGAACGCCGAGGGCAGTCTGGATCGGGGCGATGGAGGGGTCGACCTTGCGCAGGCCCTCGCCCTTCACGACGGCGGCGGAGGCCCAGCCGGTACGGGCGGCAACGATATCGCCCTTGGCGAAGCCTTCGTGCCGCGACTCGATCACCTCGGCCACGCCCTCGCCTTCCATGACACCGCCCAGCGGCACGGGATCGGCATAGGATTTCGCGTCGTCCATGCGGCCGCGCATGTAGGGGTCGAGGGATAGCCAGATGGTGCGGACCAGAACCTCGCCCTCGGAAGGCTCGGGCAGGTCGACCGTCTCGCGGCCGAAATCGTCGGGCGTCGGTTCGCCTTTCGGTCGGCGGGCGAGCGTGATGCGGTGGGCTTCATGGGGCATGGGAAGAGTCCTTCGGTCTGTTCTCCCCCTGATCTAGGCGTCGAAGCGGGGACTGCGAGGGGGAGCGGACGGGTTCCGGACCACGCCGCGGCGTCACCGTGCCGGGCAAAAAAAAGCCCCGCCGAAAGGCGGGGCAAGGTAGGGCCCGCCGATCGAGGGCGATCGGGGGCACCGGCGGTAACTTTTTGGTATTCGGGGGGCTGGCCTCAGGTCATCTCGGCGCGGATCTGCTGGCGCAGGATGTCGATGGGGACCGTCTTGCCGTCGCGCTTGAAGCTCCAGTAGGTCCAGCCGTTGCACGACGGCGCGCCCTCCAGCGCGGCGCCGACCTGGTGGATCGATCCCTTGACCTGGTCGGCGATCAGCGTGCCGTCGGCGCGCACCTTGGCCATCTGGCCGCGGGGGTTCAGCAGCATCTCGCCGGGGCGGAGCAGCCCGCGCTCGACCAGCACGCCGAAGGCGACGCGGGGTTCGGCGCGCTTCGATCCGGTGACGGTCAGCGCCTCGCGGTCGTACTTCCTGACCTTGGCGAGCCGTTTCTCGGCGGCAGCGCGGTAGGCTTCCTCACGCTCGATCCCGATGAAGTCGCGGCCCAGCATCTTGGCCACGGCGCCGGTGGTGCCGGTGCCGAAGAACGGGTCGAGCACCACGTCGCCGGGGTTGGTCGTGCCGAGGATCACGCGGTGCAGCAGCGACTCGGGCTTCTGGGTCGGGTGGGCCTTCTCGCCCGCCTCGTCCTTCAGCCGCTCGTGGCCGGTGCAGATCGGCAGCACCCAGTCCGAGCGCATCTGCACGCCCTCGTTCAGCTGCTTCAGCGCCTCGTAGTTGAAGGTGTACTTGCTGGCCTCCTCGCGCGAGGCCCAGATCAGCGTCTCGTGGGCGTTGGTCAGCCGCTTGCCGCGGAAGTTCGGCATCGGGTTCGACTTGCGCCAGACCACGTCGTTCAGGATCCAGTAGCCCGCGTTCTGGAGCGCGGCGCCGACGCGGAAGATGTTGTGATAGCTGCCGATCACCCAGATCGCGCCGTGGGGCTTCAGCACCCGGCGGGCGGCCTTCAGCCAGGCCTCGGTGAAGGCGTCGTAGCTGTCGAAGCTGGCGAAGCGGTCCCAGGCGTCATCCACCGCGTCGACGCGGGAGTTGTCGGGACGGTGCAGCTCGGACTTCAGCTGGAGGTTGTAGGGCGGATCGGCGAACACCAGGTCCACCGACGCGGCCGGAAGCGCGTTCATCGCGTCGATGCAGTCGCCGGCCAGGATCTGGTTCAGCGGCAGGGCCGGCGTCATGGGATCGGGCGCAGGTTGGGCCTGCGGTGTCTTGGTTTTCATTCTCTGCCTCGTGCCGGCGCCTTTGTTGGCGTCCGTTTGTATTGCAGGCAGGATGAGTCATCGGGGATTCGCGGTCAATTTCTTTTTGAATCAGGCACTTGGATAAATTGTTTGATACAAGATATTGTGGACCGGTTTGAACGAACGCCTATGGTGTGGGGTGACACCGAGGGATTTCAACGCCGCAAGGTGCGCCGCGGTGCCGTATCCCACGTTGGTTTCCCATCCATAGCCCGCGTGCTGTTGCGCGAGGGTCACCATGCCCTGATCCCGCCACGTCTTCGCGACGATCGACGCCGCCGCGATCGAGAGGCAGAGCGTGTCGCCCTTCACCACCGGTTGAGCGCCGCAGGACAGCACCGGCAGGAGATGGCCGTCCACCAGCGCGAAGTCGGGCGGCGCCGAGAGGCCCGCGACGGCGCGCTGCATGGCAAGGTGGCTGGCCCGCAGGATGTTGAGGCGGTCGATCTCCTCGACGCTGGCCTCGCCGATCGACACCTCGTGGTGGGCATGGAGCACGTCGGCCAGACGCCGGCGGGTCTTCGCGCTGAGCTTCTTCGAGTCGTTCAGCCCCTCGGGGATGCGGCCCGGGTCCAGAACCACGGCGGCGGCGGTGACGGGACCGGCCAGGGGGCCGCGCCCGACCTCGTCGATGCCGACGATGCGCAGGTGGCCCCGGGCGCTCAGCCCCTGTTCAAGGATGTAGGTCGGTGCGTCCATGGCGGGCTTATAGCGGCCGACAGGTCGCCCGAACAGCCTAGGGCAGGTAGGGCAGATCGACCCGCGCGTCGCCCGCCTCGGTCAGGCGGCGCCATTCCGACATCAGGTTCCGGTGATCCTCGGCCGGGCGATAGCGCAGCCCGCCGTTCAGCGCGGCCGCGATGTTGTCCTGGATCGCCCGGAACCGCAGCGCCTCGCTGATCGCGACGACGAAGAAACCCAGCGACCGGCGCAGCTCGTCCGGGCGCGTCCCGTCGTAGTGGCGCAGCTGGTCGATCTTGAAGCGGGTGGCATCGGTGAACAGCGTCGTGGCGTCCGGGGTCATCAGCCCCGCGTGCTGTCCGGTGAAGGGCATACCGACCGACCCCGCCCAGGGCAGCGCGTCGCTGAAGCGATAGCTGGGCCCGCCGGGGCGCGTGGTGAAGCCTTCGATGTAGAGGTTGTGCCGGTTCAGCCGCAGCTCGACCAGGTCGCGCTCGCCCTCCTGCGTCCAGAGCGCCACCGGCGTGAAGCCGTTCCTGTTGCGCCGCAGGAGGTTGCGCAGGATGTCCATGGTCTGGACGTAGAGCTCGGGGGTGTAGAACAGGACGACTTCCATGGGGCACCGCCTTGGAAAAGGACCCGGGCGCAGCGGCCCGGGCCAGTCCAACAGGGAGGATCGCACCCGGGCGCCGGTGCGAAGGCGTGTGGCCCGACGGCGACGACGTCCTGGGGAGGGACATCAAGGATGACTGGCGCCGCCGCCGTCCACACCATGAACATGCCGCGAGTGCGCGCACCTTGCCAGTCGGGAAAACCTGACCCTGCGTCAGGCCCACGAAACTAAGAGGCCCTGACACGAATGTCAGGGCCAGGAGGGGGAGTGCGTGTCTATGAACCCGGCACGCAGGGGGGCCACACGGTTTGAAGCCTCGGGACCGGGAGGCCGATCAGGCCACCAGACGGTATCCGCCGCTTTCCGTGACAAGCAAACGCGCGTTGGAGGGATCCGGTTCAATTTTTTGTCGCAGCCGGTAGATATGGGTTTCCAGCGTGTGCGTCGTGACCCCGGCATTGTAGCCCCAGACCTCGTGCAGCAGCACGTCGCGCGCCACGACGCCGTCGGTCGCGCGGTAGAGGAACTTCAGGATGTTCGTCTCTTTCTCGGTCAGGCGGATCTTCTTGTCGGACTCGTCCACCAGCAGCTTCTGGGCCGGGCGGAAGGAATAGGGCCCGAGCTGGAAGACCGCGTCCTCGGACTGTTCGTGCTGGCGCAGCTGGGCACGGATCCGGGCCAGCAGGACGGGGAACCGGAACGGCTTCGTCACATAGTCGTTGGCGCCGGCGTCGAGGCCGAGGATCGTGTCGCTGTCGCTGTCGTGCCCGGTCAGCATGATGATCGGACACTTGACGCCCTGCTTGCGCATCCGGCGGCACAGCTCGCGCCCGTCGGTATCGGGCAGGCCCACGTCCAGGATCACCAGGTCGTAGAGACCGCCCTTCGCCTTGTCCATGGCGTCGGCGCCGTTCTCGGCCTCGAACACGTCGAAGTCCTCGGTCATCACCAGTTGTTCGCTGAGCGCCTCGCGCAGGTCCTCGTCGTCATCGACCAGAAGAATCTTCTTCAGTGTGGTCATGCTCTGGTGCTCCTTGCTTCGGTAAAGCAGATGTGAAGCAGTAACGTTTCGCGCAAGAATTCCGTCGGTGCGATCACGCGGTCGTGTTCTGCGCGATACGAATGTTTCATAAACCGGGCCGGTGGCTTACATCGACCGCTCAGATGCAGGAAAGACGACGATGTCCTTTTCCCCAAGCCCTGCCGAGCGGCTGTCGCGCGCCCGTTTCGACCTGAGGATCGGTCTGCCGGTGATGGTCACGGACGGTGCGGTGTGCTGGCTTGCCGCATCCCCCGAGGTGCTGACCGAAGCGCGGTTCGCCGCGCTGGTGGCAGGCGGCGACGCGGTGCTGGCGATCACCCACTGGCGGGCCGAGACGCTGAAGACGCCGGTCTACGACGGCGACGTGACGCGGATCGCCGTGCCGCCGTCGATGGACCTGGCGCGGGTGCGGGCGGTGGCCGATCCGGCCGACGATCTGCGCGCGCCGCTGAAGGGGCCGTTCCGCCCGGTGCGCGAGGGCGACGCGGGGATCGCGCGGGCGGCGGTGGCGCTGGCGAAATCGGCGCGGCTGCTGCCTGCGGTGCTGCTCTGCCCCCTCGCCGGGGACACGGGCGAATTGTCGGTGCTCGACCTGCGCGACCCCGGCGTGCATCTGGGCGAGGACAGCCCGGTGCACCGCGTCGTCTCGGCCCGCCTGCCGATGGCGGCCGCCACGGCGGGGCGGCTGCACATCTTCCGCCCCGAGGACGGCGGCGACGAGCATTACGCCATCGAGATCGGCCAGCCCGACCGGTCGGCGCCGGTGCTGACGCGGTTGCACTCTGCCTGCTTCACCGGCGACGTGCTGGGCTCGCTCAAGTGCGATTGCGGGCCGCAGCTGAACGGGGCGCTGGCGCAGATGGCCTCGGCCGGGGGCGGGATCCTGCTGTACCTGAACCAGGAGGGGCGCGGGATCGGGCTGGCGAACAAGATGCGGGCCTATTCGCTCCAGGACCAGGGATTCGACACGGTGGAGGCCAATCACCGGCTGGGGTTCGAGGACGACGAGCGGGATTTCCGCACCGGGGCTCGGATCCTCGGGCGGATGGGCGTGGGGCGTGTCCGGCTGATGACCAACAATCCGCGCAAGGTGGAGCGGCTCGTCTCCTGCGGGATCGAGGTGGTCGAACGGGTGCCGCTGGCGGTGGGAGAGAACCCGCTGAACGCGGCCTATCTCGCCACCAAGGCGGCGAAGTCGGGGCATCTGCTGTGACGGTGCGCGCGACGGACATGGTGGTGACGCCGCGGGGGCTGAGGTTCCGCGGGCGGCTGTTTCCCTGCGTGCCGGGGCGCGGCGGAATCTCGGCGGCGAAGCGCGAGGGGGACGGGGCGACGCCGGTGGGCGTGCACCGGATCGTCGGCATGCTCTATCGCCCCGATCGGATGGCGCGGCCCGCCGACTGGGCGGTGCCGATCCGGCCCGGCGACCTCTGGTCCGACGACGTCCGCGATCCCGACTACAACCTGATGGTCCGGGCGCCGCACGGATTCGGGCACGAGCGGCTGAGGCGGGCCGACCGGCTTTACGATCTCGTGCTGCTGACGGACTGGAACTGGCCCGAGGGGGTTCCGGGCAAGGGGTCCGCGATCTTCGTGCACCGCTGGCGGGCACCGGGATACCCGACGGCGGGCTGCGTGGGGCTGAGGCCCCGTGATCTGAGGTGGATCGCGGAGCGCATCGGATACGAGACGCGGCTGGTGGTGCCGGAGACACTGGCGGGGCGGTGAATGACAGGATGTGCGGCTGTCCGACTGCACCAAATGCGGTGAAAGCTTCGGCACGGCCTTTACACGCGGACTGCCGGACGTCGTCCCTCTCCGGAACCCTACCCCGTCACGCGCTCCCCGAAGATGGCCGAGCCGACGCGGACATGGGTGGCGCCGAAGGACACCGCCTTCTCGAAATCCGAGGACATGCCCATGGACAGTCCCCTGAGCCCGTTCCGTTCGGCCATCTTCGCCAGAAGGGCGAAGTGCAGGCTCGGCTCCTCGTCAACGGGGGGGATGCACATCAGGCCGAGGATCGGCAGGTCCATGCCCCGGCACTCGGCGACGAAGGCATCGACCTCGGCGGGCAGGACGCCGGCCTTCTGATCCTCCTCGCCGGTGTTGACCTGGATGAAGAGGTCGGGGCAGGCGCCGGTCTCCTGCGCGATGCGGGCCAGCGCCCCGGCCAGCTTCGGACGGTCGACGGAGTGGATCACGTCGAACAGCTCCATTGCCGCGCGGGTCTTGTTGGATTGCAGCGGACCGACGAGGTGCAGCTCGCATTTGCCGAACCGCTCCTGGAAGGCGGGCCACTTGCCCTGGGCCTCCTGCACCTTGTTCTCGCCGAAGACGCGGTGGCCCTGCTCCAGCACCGCCTCGATTCGCTCGGGCGGCTGGACCTTGGAGATCGCGATGAGCGTCGTGCTGCCTTCCGGGCGGTCCGCGACGGCTTCGGCGGCGTGCAGGCGGGTGGTGATTTCGGTCAGGCTCATGGCGCGGGCTCCCTTGGTCGGCACCAGTTACGCCATCGGGGCCGCGGTGGAAAAGGGGGCCCCACAAAAGAAAAGAGCGGGCGCAGGGCCCGCTCTTTCCGTTCCGAATGATCCTTGTGGGATCAGAAGGAGAACTTCACACCAAGCGAAGCCTGGATGTCTTCGTTGTTGTCGCGGGCCACGTGGCCGGCCAGGGTCGCGCCGCCGAGGTCGTAGTCGGCACCGATGCCGTACACGGTGTCGGTCGGGTTGACGCCGATCGAGTCGTAGTTGGCGACGTAAGCGCGGGCGGTGATCGCACCGAACTTGTAGTTGCCGTACAGGGTCACGGTCGTCTCGTCGCCGGGGGCGCCGAAGTCGGTGTAGTTCACGTGCAGGCCGACAGCGCCGACGTCGTTGAAGGCGTACTCACCGCCCAGGAAGTAGACGTCGTTGTTGTCGATGCCGCTGCCGTTCAGAGCGAAGGCACCCGCCAGGGTGATCGCGCCGAAGGTGTAGTCGGCGGCCATCGAGAACTCTTCGTTCCGGCCGACGGGCAGCGTCGAGGCAGCCTGGTCGGGGGTGATGTACGACATCTTCAGGTTCGCACCGGCGAACGAGTAGGCGGCGTAGACGCCCATGCGGTTCTGCTCACCCGGGCCGTAGGGGTTGGTCGCGAACGAGTAGTAGGACTGGTTGTTGTACGAGCCGAAGGTCTGGCCGATGTAGCCGATTTCCGAGTTGTACAGCAGGGCGACGGAGTCGAACGCGGTGTTGGCGTTACCGACTTCGACGCGCAGACCGGCGTACTCGGCATAGACGTAGGCGGCGGACAGACGGGCGCCCGAGGACACCGGCTGGACACCGGCCGTCGGCGGGATGCCGGCCAGGCCGTTGTAGTTGGAGTCGTACTGCATGCGGATACGACCACCGAAGACCACGCCGCTGTCGGTCTCTTTGCGGGCGTCGAAGTTGAACCGCAGGCGGTTGTTCACCTGGGTGTCGTTCTGGCCCACACCGCGGTTCTCCTGGTACAGAAGACCCACGCGGCCGGTGCCGGAGATGGTCACGTTTTGTGCAGCCGCAGCGCCGGCCGTAAGAACGATTGCGGTGGTCGCAAACAGAACTTTTTTCATTTGAGTTTCCCTTGTGTCTCTAAGCAGGTGTATCAAACCGTGTGGCCGGATTGACTGGATGCTGTTTCGCTCCGCAGGCGGCCATTTGCAACGGAAGTGAGACCGGGCCGATCACCCTGCATCGAAATGGTGCGCGATTGCCACAGTGGCTTCCGGGGCCGCCACGGGCCCCGCCGGGGCCGCATTTGAAAGGGCGCTTGCGACGGAAGGCCCTTGTCCCATTGGACCGCGCTGGCTAGAAAACCCGAAAGGCCCGGGTCCGTCGCACGGTTCGGGCCCCATGGCGCGAGCGGAGGCGGGAATATGTCGGTGATTCAAGGCAGACGGGCCTGGGTGGTTCTGTCGGCGGTTCTCGCCTTCTCCGCCTGCGGCCTGCTTCCGCAGAACGATGCCAAGCCCACGTCGGGGCCGCAGCGCGACGACGGCGCGTCGATCTTCGATCTGTTCGGCAACAAGGACGACCCGAACACGACGATCGAGGTCAACAAGTACATCTGGAACGCGGCCCAGCAGATCCTCGACTTCATGCCCATCGAATCGGCCGACCCGTTCTCGGGCGTGCTGGTCTACGGCTATGGCCGCCCCCCGGGCGGCGGGCGCGCCTATCGGGCGACCGTCTACGTGCAGGACCCGGCGCTCGACGCGCGGTCGCTGAACGTGGCGCTGTCCACCTCTTCGGGGCCGGCCAGCCCCGACACCGTGCGCGCGATCGAGGATGCGATCCTGACCCGCGCCCGCCAGCTTCGCATCCGCGACGGGCGGCTGTAACGGAGTCTCCGGGCGCCGCTCAGTCCCGGCGCACCGCCGACAGGGCCTCGACCCACTCGAACTGCTTCGGCAGGCAGACCTTCGCCAGGTCGTACTCCTCCAGGATCTTGCGGCGCGCCGCCTGCCCCAGCTCGCGCCGCCGCTCGGGATCGCGGCACAGCGCGTCGACCCGTTCGACCATGGCCCGGCCGTCGAAGAAGTTCACCAGAAGCCCCGTCTCGCCGTCCGAGATCACCTCCGTCACCGGCCGCGTGTCGCTGGCGACGATGGCCGCCTCGCAGGCCATGGCCTCCATCAGGCTCCAGCTGAGCACGAAGGGATAGGTCAGGTAGACGTGGACGGTGGAGACGCGGAGCAGGTTCAGGAACTGGTCGTAGGGCACCTTGCCGACGAAATGCACGCGCGCCCAGTCGTCGTCGGGGATGCCTGCCCGGACCTCGGCCAGCATCACCTCCTTCCAGGTCCGTCCGTCCTTCGGCGCCGCGCCGTAGCTGATCCCGTCGCCACCGACGATCACCACCCGCGCCTGCGGCCGCCGCTTCAGCAGCTCGCCGAGCGCGCGCATGAAGACGTGGAAGCCGCGGTAGGGTTCAAGGTTGCGGTTGACGAAGGTGATCACCTCGTCCCCGGTCCCGAGCCGCAGCTCCTCGTGCCGGAACTCGGCCGCCGGGTCGGGCCGGGCGGTGGCGGTGTCGATGCCGTCGTGCACGACGGTGATCTTGTGGCGCAGGTCGGCGGGATGGGTGCTGGCCTGCCAATGGGTCGGGCACAGGGCCATGTCGGCGCTTTCCAGCTGGGTTCGCATCGACAGGTTCCGGAACCGCATCCGCGCCGCCTCGCCGAAGGCGTTGGTCAGGGCGAACTCGGGGTCGAAGCCGATGTCGGCGCCCTCGGCCTGATAGTAGAACTCGCTGAAGGTGCCGAGCCGGACATCGGGCCAGACGTCCCGCACGAACAGCGCCTCGCCCCAGCCGGTGTGGGCGACGATCATGTCCGGGCGATAGCCGCGCTCGGCCAGGGCGTGGCTCGCGCGATAGACGGCGGTGCCGCGATGGGTCGCGGCGTTGAGGTTGGTCAGCCAGGGATGGTGCTTCTGCCCCTCCGGCTCGCTCCAGGCGTAGGGGACGATCTGCACGCCGTTCCAGGTCTGCGCCGTCTTCACCCTCGACGTCAGCGCCAGCACCCGGTGGCCGGACTGCGCCAGGGCCGGTGCGAGATGTTTGAACTGGCCGGGAAAATTCTGGTGTAGGAACAATATGTTCATCGGAAATCCGTGCGCGTCTGCCTGTCTGACCGCAGCCTATACGACATCGCGCGCCCGGGTCACGGAAGAACTGCGGCACGCACGATTTAAGGCCGCGGGGCACTGGACCAACGGGCGGCGGCACCCTATCAATCGCGGGCCGTTGATACGCCTGCAGCAGAAGGTACCGCCGTCATGTCGCGCTACGCCGCCTCCGAGATCGAACCGAAGTGGCAGAAGGCCTGGGACGAGGCCGGGGTCTTCGCCGCGAAGCGGGTGGAGGGGAAGCCGAAGTACTACGTGCTCGAGATGTTTCCCTATCCCTCGGGGGACCTGCACATCGGGCACGTCCGGAACTACACCATGGGCGACGTGGTGGCGCGCTACAAGATCGCCACGGGCCACGCGGTGCTGCACCCGATGGGCTGGGACGCCTTCGGCCTGCCGGCCGAGAACGCCAGCATCGAGCGGGGGATTCACCCCGGCGTCTGGACCCGGCAGAACATCGCCAACATGAAGAAGCAGTTCGCCATGCTGGGCCTGTCGCTGGACTGGTCGCGCGAGCTTGCGACCTGCGATCCCGAATACTATGGCCAGCAGCAGGCGATGTTCCTCGATTTCCTGGAGAAGGGCCTGGTCTATCGCAAGAACGCGGTCGTGAACTGGGATCCGGTGGACATGACCGTGCTGGCGAACGAGCAGGTCGAGGACGGCAAGGGCTGGCGGTCGGGCGCGCAGGTTGAACGGCGCGAGCTTACGCAGTGGTTCTTCAAGATCTCCGACTACTCCGAAGAGCTGCTGGAGGCGCTGGACCGGCTGGACAACTGGCCGGACAAGGTGAAGCTGATGCAGCGGAACTGGATCGGCAAGTCGCGCGGCCTGCAATTCGCCTTCTCGCTGGTCGACGGGCCCGAAGGCCATGACCGGGTCGAGGTCTACACCACCCGGCCCGACACGCTGCTCGGCGCCTCCTTCGTCGGCATCTCGCCGGATCACCCGCTGGCGAAGGCGCTGGAGAAGGCCAATGCCGAGCTGGCCGAGTTCAACGCCGAGTGCCGGAAGATGGGCACCGCCGAGGAAGAGCTGGAGAAGGCCGAGAAGCGCGGCTTCGACACCGGGCTGCGCGTGCGCCACCCGTTCGACACGGCGTGGGAGCTGCCGGTCTATGTCGCCAACTTCATCCTGATGGACTACGGCACCGGTGCGATCTTCGGATGCCCGGCCCACGACGCTCGCGACCTGGAGTTCGCGCGGAAGTACGAGCTTCCCGTGGTCTCGACCTTCGCCCCCGCCATGGGCGAGGCGGGCACCTTCATCCTGCCCGAGAACGGCGGCCCGGCCTACGTGCCGCCGAAGACGGAAACCGTGCGCTACATCAAGGGCTTCGCGGGCGACGAGGCGCAGACCGGCAACGACGCCATCGACGCCGCCATCGCCTTCTGCGAGGCGAACGGGGTGGGCCATGGCGTGACCAAGTTCCGCCTGCGCGACTGGGGCCTGTCGCGGCAGCGCTACTGGGGCTGCCCGATCCCGGTGGTGCATTGCGAGAGCTGCGGCGTGGTGCCGGAGAAGAAGGAGAACCTGCCGGTCGTCCTGCCCGAGGACGTGACCTTCGACCGCCCCGGCAACGCGTTGTCCTGGCATCCGACCTGGCGCGACGTGCCCTGCCCGAGCTGCGGGAAGCCCGCGCAGCGCGAGACCGACACGATGGACACCTTCGTCGATTCGTCCTGGTATTTCGCCCGATTCACCTCGCCCCGCGCAGAGACCCCGACCGAGGCGGCGGAGGCCGAATACTGGATGAACGTCGACCAGTACATCGGCGGCGTCGAGCACGCGATCCTGCACCTGCTCTACTCCCGCTTCTTCGCCCGCGCGATGCACGCCTGCGGCCACCTGCCCGCCTCGGCCATCGAGCCCTTCGATGCGCTGTTCACCCAAGGCATGGTGACGCACGAGATCTACATGACCCGCGACGCGAACGGGCGGGCAGTGTATCATCTGCCGAGCGCGGTGAAGGACGGCAAGCTGGCGGACGGGACGGAGGTGGAGATCATCCCCTCGGCCAAGATGTCGAAGTCGAAGAAGAACGTGGTCGACCCGGTGGATATCATCAACCAGTACGGCGCCGACACCGCGCGCTGGTTCGTGCTGTCCGACTCGCCCCCCGAGCGGGACGTGGAATGGACGGCGAGCGGAGCCGAGGCGACGAGCAAGCACCTGGCCCGGGTCTGGCGGATCGTGACCGAGATCGTGGAGGCCCCGGAGGACGGCGCGAAGCCCGCCGACAAGGACCTGCTGCGCGAGATGCACAAGGCGATCCATGACGTGACCATGGGAATCGAGAGCTTCGGCTTCAACACCTCCGTCGCGCGGCTCTATGCCTTCACCTCGGCGCTCCAGAAGTCGGAGGCCGGGAAGGCGGCGAAGCTGGAAGCGGCGAAGGCGCTGGTCCAGCTGATGTCGCCGATGACGCCGCACCTTGCCGAGGAGCTGTGGTCGGTGCTGGGCGGCGAAGGGCTGGTGACGGAGGCCGCATGGCCGAAAGCCGACCCTGCCATGCTGATCGACGACGAGGTGACGCTGCCAATCCAGATCAACGGCAAGCGGCGGAGCGAGATCACGGTGCCCCGCGACATGGCCAAGGACGAGATCGAATCGCTGGTCATGTCCGACGCCGCGGTGGTGCGGGCGCTGGAGGGCGGCGCCAGCCCGAAGAAGCTCATCGTGGTGCCGGGGCGGATCGTCAATGTGGTCATCTGACCGGCGCACCCTCCTCCTTGGCCTCGCCGCGCTGGCGGGCTGCGGCTTCTCCCCGGCCTACGGGCCCGGCGGGGCGGCGGAGGGGCTGCGCGGGTCGATCGAGGTCGATGCGCCCTCGGACGAGGACGGCTATCGGCTGGTGCGACGGCTGGAGGAACGGCTGGGCCGTCCCGCGGGCGCGCAGTATCGGCTGTCGGCGAGCCTCGCGCTGGGCGAGGACGGGCTGGGGATCACGCCGGACCAGGAGATCACCCGGTATCGGCTCAGCGGAGAGCTGACCTGGGCGCTCCGGCGGCTCTCGGACGACGTGACGGTGTCGAACGGGCTGGTCAGAAACTTCACCGAGTACTCCGCGCCGGTCTTCGGCGCCGCGGGCGCGCCGGTGGCGGGCAATACCGTCTCGGTGCTGACCGCCCGGCGGGACGCGCGCGAGCGGCTGATGGTTATCCTCGCCGACCAGCTGGTCAGCCGCCTGATCGCCACCGCGCCGGAGTGGCGGCGGTGAAACTCTCGCCGCGCGAGGCCGCCGGGTACTTCGCGAAGCCCGATCCGCGCCGCACCGGCCTTCTGATCTACGGCGCCGACGCCATGCGGGTGGCGCTGAAACGGCAGCAGGTGATCGCCGCGCTGATCGGGCCGGAGGGCGATGCCGAGATGCGGCTGACCCGGATTCCCGCGGGCGAGCTGCGCCGCGACGGCGCGCTGCTGCTGGATGCGATCAAGGCGCAGGGGTTCTTTCCGGGGCCGCGGGTGGCCTTCGTCGAGGACGCCAACCAGTTCACGGCCGACCCCCTGAAGACCGCGCTGCTGGAGTGGCGCGAGGGCGATGCGCAGATCGTCGTCACCGCCGGGGCGCTGAAGCCGACGAGCCCGATCCGCAAACTGTTCGAGGCGCATCCGAACGCCTTCGCCGCCGGCATCTACGACGACCCGCCCTCCCCGGCCGAGATCGAGGCGAACCTGGCCGCCGCGGGCCTGACGAAGATCGCCCCCGAGGCGCGGGAGGCGCTGGCCGCGCTTGCGCAGGCGCTGGATCCCGGCGACTTCCGGCAGACGCTGGAGAAGGTCGCGCTCTACAAGTTCGGCGACGAAACTCCGCTGACGACAGAGGACGTGTCGGCCTGCGCCCCGAGTTCGGTCGAGGCGGGGCTGGACGACATCCTCGACATCGTGGCCGAGGGCCGTGCCGCCGCCATCGGCCCGGTCATGGCGCGCCTCCAGGCCCAGGGGGTGACGCCGGTGACGCTGTGCATCGGCGCGACGCGGCACTTCCGCAGCCTGCACGGGGCGGCGATGAATCCGGGCGGCAAGATCTTCTCGCCCCGCGCGTCGGTGATCGCGGCGCAGGCGCGGCGCTGGGGGGCGGCGCGGCTGGAGCAGGCGCTGCACCTCCTGACCGACACCGATCTTGCCTTGCGCTCGGCGGCGCGGGCACCGCAGATGGCGGTGATGGAGCGGACCCTGATCCGCCTTGCCATGCTGGGGGGACGCTGATGTACCGACTGGTCGGAACCGTGAAGAGCCGCGCCTTCCGGGTGCTGTGGCTGCTGGAGGAGCTGGGCCTGCCCTACGAGCATGTCGGCGCGGGGCCGCAGTCCGACGAGGTGCGGGCCCTGAACCCCTCGGGCAAGGTGCCGGTGCTGATCGCCGAGGGCGAGGCGGTGACGGATTCCACCGCGATCCTCACCTACCTCGCAGATTGCCACGGCGCCTTCACCCATCCCGCCGGCACGCTGGCACGGGCGCGGCAGGATTCGCTGACGCAGATGGTGCTGGACGAACTCGACTCCTGCCTCTGGACCGCGGCGCGCCACAGCTTCGTCCTCCCCGAGGCGCTGCGGGTTCCGGCCGTGAAGGAGAGCCTGCGCTACGAGTTCGCCCGCAGCGTCGCCGCGCTGTCCGCGCGGCTGGGCGACGGGCCGTTCCTGACCGGCGAGGCGATGACCGTGCCCGACATCGTCGCGGTCCACTGCGGCACCTGGGCCGTCAACGCGAAGTTCCCGGTCGAGGACGCGCGCTTCCTCGCCTATCTCGAGCGGATGAAGTCCCGCCCCGCCTGGCAGCGCGCCGCGGCGATGTGAGTCTCCTGCTGCGGCGGCCGGGGGGATGTCCCATCCTTCCGGACCCCTCTTGCGCCTGTCGCGGCGGCTGTGCGCCGACCGGAGCGCGCGCGTGCTGCGCGTGAGGGACCGGGGGTTTCACACCCCCGGACCCCCGTGGGATATTTGAAAAGCAAAGATGGGGAGGGGCGGCGGCGCGGCTTCGTCACCCCGGCGTGGCGTCCATCGTGTCGTGCAGGAAGCCGCGGATCTCGTGCAGGACCTGCCCGGCGTGGGTGTGCGGCAGGGCGTGGGTGGCGCCCGGGATCGTCTCCTGGCGGGCGTCGCGGTGGACTTCGGCGAGGCGGCCGACGTTGGAGACCGGGATGACCGTGTCTTCCTCTCCCCAGAGGGCGAGGGTCGGCAGGCGGACCTCCTGCAGCTTGCGGTGTTCCGGCCCGAGGTGTTCGGCGAGCATGTGGCGTCGGGAGGAGAGCACTGCTGGCAGGAAGCCGCGGCGGCGGGTCTGGGCGCGTTGGAGGCGGGCGAGGTCATCGGTTCCGCGTGTCGCGCGGCGCAGGAGAACGCCGCCGAGCACGCGCATGACCCAGTCGCCGAGCACCGGGGTGCGGGCGACGAAGCGGCCGGTCGCCCCGGCGTCGTGGAACAGGCCCGCGGGGGCGAGGAGGACGAGGTGTCCGACCCGGTCGGGGCGGTCGGCGGCGAAGCAGGTGGCGATGGCACCGCCCATGGAATAGCCGATCAGCAGGTCGACGCGCCCGACGCCCTGATGGGCGAGAAGGTCCGCCAGATGGGTGGTGAAGAAGGCGCGGTCCTGGATCCGGTCGGCGGCGGCGGAGAGGCCGCGGCCCGGCAGGTCGTAGGCGAGGACGCGGCAGCCGTCGGCCACGAGCCCCGCGACGATGCGGTCGAAGACCTGGTGGGGCGTGGTCAGGCCGTGGACGCAGACGGCGACGGGGCCGCCGACCCGGCCCTGCCAGCGATAGTACGTGGCGCCCGCGGCGAGGTCCGCGGTTGCGCCCTCGGCGGCGACGCGGGCGGCGGGGTCGAGCGGCGTGCGCAGGCGCTCGGCGACGAAGGGCGCGGCGGCGAGTCCCGCGAGGAGGAGCAGCAGGAGCAGGCCGGCCACTAGCCTCTCCAGACGATCGGGAACCAGTCGTCGCGCAGGCTGTCGCCCGGCTGCATCCCGTGGCCGGGGAAGGGCGGCGAGGTGCGGCCGGGACGCTCGACATAGCGGGCGTCCTGCCCGACGAAGCGCAGCGAGAGGGCGCGGCGGCGGGTGGTGGCGAGGTTGCCGCGGGCGCCGTGGACGGTGCGGAAGTCGAACAGGACCGCGTCGCCGGGCTCCATCGGCCATTCGAGGATCGTGAGGTCGCCCGGATCGGTGTCGGGGTCGGGGACCGGGGTCCAGTCCTGCCTGCCCCGGTAGAAGTCGCTGTCGTCGGCCCAGGAGACCGGGCGGACCATGCGCGGCCAGCGGTGGGAGCCCGCGATGAGGCGCAGCGAGGCCTCGCGCACGGGGTCGAGCGGGATCCAGAGGCTGACGGTCTGGGAGCCTTCGACGAAGTAGTAGGGGGCGTCCTGGTGCCAGGGGGTGGGTTTCGGCGTGCCCGGCTCCTTCACCAGCACGTGGTCGTGGAAGATGCGGGCGATGGGGGACTGCATGGCCTCGGCGGCGAGCCGGGCGGCGGGACTGTGGCGGATGACCTTCTCGAAGGCGGGGATGCGGGTCCAGTTGCAGTAGTCGTCGAAGAACCGTCCCTTGGTGACCTTGTTCTCGCTGGCGTAGGGGCCGGGGTCGGCCATGTTCGTGGCGATGCCCTCGGCCATGGTGTCGAGCCAGTCCGTGAAGGCACCGCGGACCACGAGGGCGCCGTCCTGCTGGAACCGCGCAATCTCGGCTTCGGTGAGCAGGGTCATGCGCAGACGTCGAGGATGTGGCGGGCGGTCATCAGGTCCAGATGGGCGCCGCCGCCGTTCTTGAACAGGGTGATCTGGTCGTCGCTGTCGCGGGCGAAGTGGCCGGAGGGAAGGTCATAGTAGTCGGCGCGGATGTCGTCCCGCTGGATCGTGCCGTCGGCCAGCGGGATCTTCAGCTCGCCGATATGGTCGAGCGTGGTGTCGCGGCTGTCGACGAAGATCGTGGCGCGCTTCAGCGCTTCGTCGTCGGCCTCGCGCATGTCGGGACGGTAGGCGCCGATCAGGTCGAGGTGCTGGCCGGGGCGCAGCCAGTCGCCGCGGATCAGCGGCTCGGTCGCCATGGTGGTGGTGATGACAATGTCGGCGGCGCGCACGGCCTGTTCGAGGTCGGGCGCGGCTTCGGTGTTGTCGAACTCTGCCGCGAAGCTTTCGGCGGTGGCAGGGGTGCGGTTCCAGACGCGGAAGCGCGCCTTGGGGAACAGGGTGCCATAGGCCTCGCGCGCGTTTCTGCCTTGGGTGCCCGCGCCGACGATGAGGATGGTGTCGCTGTCCTTGCGCGCCAGGCGGCGGGCGGCGAGGAGGCTGTCGCCGATGGTCTTCCAGCGGGTGACGAGGTGGAAGTCGATCAGCGCCGTCAGCTCCCCGGTCGCGTCGTCGAAGAGGGTCACGGCGCCGTTGACCATGGGGCGACCTTGCGCGGGGTTGCCCGGGAAGATCGTCGCCGTCTTGACCGCGATGCCGAGGCCGTCGATCCAGGCGGCGCGGGACAGCACCGTGTCCTTGCCGCGGTAGAGGAAGCTGTCCCTGATCTCGGCCTTCGGCAGGGTGTGGCCATGGGCCAGCGCGTCGGTCAGGGGCAGCCATGCGAGCTTCGCCTCGCCCTGTTCGGCGGTGATGGTGACGTGGCTCATGCGGCCTCCTGTGCGCTCAGCAGGCCCTCGGCAACGAGGCGGGCGGCGAAGGGTTCGGGGCCGTCGAAGAGGTGGGTCTGCCAGCCGCGCGCCGCCGCGGCCGCGATGTTCTCGGCCTTGTCGTCGGCGAAGAGCAGGCGGTCCGGGGCGATGCCGCAGTCCCGCTCGACGTGGGCGTAGAGGTTGGGGTCGGGCTTCAGCAGGCGCAGGCGGCCCGAGACGTATTCGCGGTCGAACTCGTTCAGGAAGTCGTACTGGGTCTGGGCGTAGGTGAAGCTTTCGACGCCGAAGTTGGTGAGGGTGAAGACGGGGATGCCCTTCGCCCGGAGCGCGCGCAGGATCGCCACGGACTGCGGGATGGCGGGGCTGGCCAGCTGGATCCAGTTGTCGTGCCAGTCGCGGATCTCGTCGCGCCACTCGGGGTGGGCGTCGGCGGTGGCATAGATCGTCTCGCGGAACGGGGCGCCGCCGTCGATGGAGAGGTTCATCGCCTCGAGCGGCACCGCGTCGAACAGGGCGCGGCGGCGGTCCTCGCCGATCTTGCTGTCGTAGTAGCGGTGCGGGCTCCACTCCAGAAGCACGTTGCCGATGTCGAAGATCACCGCGTCGATGGTCATGTCCGGTCCCTTTCGGCGGCCCGCACGGCGCGGTCCAGCGCGTCGAGGAAACGGGAGCGGTCGGCCTTTGTAAACCCCTTGCCGCCGCCCTGCCGGAACGGGTCGGCCGCGCGCAGATCGCTCATCAGGTCGCGGGTGGCCAGCACGTTGCCGATGTTGGCGGGGGTCAGCGCCTCGCCGTTGTGCTTCAGGACGCGGGCGCCGTTTTCGACCGCGCGGGCGGCGAGAGGGATGTCGCCGGTGACGACGACGTCGCCCCTCGTCGCGCGCTCGGCGATCCACTTGTCGGCGATGTCGGGGCCGTCGGGGACGAAGACCGTCTCGACAAAAGGATTGGCCGAGGGACGCAGGCCGCCGTTGCAGACGAGGAACAGCTTCACCTTCAGGCGGGTGGCCACGGCTTCAGCCTCGGCCTTCACCGGGCAGGCGTCGGCGTCGACGTAGATCATGGGCGTGCCAATGGCGCTGCGGTCATGGAAGGGCCCTCCCCGTTCGGATCACGGGAAGGGCTTTGCCACGATCCGGGGCCGAGGTCAGCGGTAAAGCGCCTCGGCGTGGAAATCGACGTGCTCTTCCATGAAGGTCGAGACGAAGAAATAGCTGTGGTCATAGCCGGGCTGGAGGCGCATGGCGGCCTGCTGGCGGCGGGTGGCCAGCGCCTCGGCCATCGCCCAGGGGCGGAGCAGGTCGTAGAACTGGTCCTTCGTCCCGGTATCCAGCAGGACGGGGCCGTCAAAGCCCTGCTCCTTCATCAGCAGGCTCGCGTCGTGGGCCTGCCATTTCGATTCGTCCGTGCCGAGGTAGCCGGTGAACTGCTTCCGCCCCCAGTCGCTGGCCGTGGGGTTGCAGATCGGCGAGAAGGCCGAGACCGAGCGGAAGCGGCCCGGCAGGCCCATGGCCAGCGTCAGCGCGCCGTGCCCGCCCATGGAGTGGCCGGTGATCGCCTGCCGGTCCCAGTCGATGGGCTGGTCCGCGAGCGCCTTCGGCAGATCCTCGGCGACGTAGTCCCACATCTTGAAGTGCTTCGCCCAAGGCTCCTCGGTCGCGTTGACGTAGAAGCCCGCGCCCTGGCCCATGTCGTAGGCCTCGTCGTTCGCCACGCCCTCGCCGCGGGGCGACGTGTCGGGGAAGACCAGTGCGATTCCCTGCGCCGCGGCGTGGGCCTGGGCGCCGGCCTTAATCATGGCGTTCTCGTGGGTGCAGGTCAGGCCCGAGAGATACCACAGCACCGGCACGGGGCCGTCCTTGGCCTCGGCGGGCAGGAACAGGCCGAAGGTCATCTCGGTGCCGGTGGCGGCGCTGTCGTGGCTGTAGACGCCCTGCATGCCGCCGAAGCAGGCGTTCTCGGATACGGTCTTCATCGCGTGTCTCCCCTTCGGTTTGCGCCATGGCTAGCGGGTGGGAGGGCCCGCGGCAACCGATACGCCCGTCTTAGCCGCCCTGAACCAGCCCGATCACGAGGGAAACGGTCAGCACCGACACCGCCGTCGAGATCAGGATTGAGGCCGAGACCCGCTGCGGCGCGACGCCGTAGTGCTGCGCGATCATGTAGACGTTGCCCGCCACCGGCAGCGCGGCGGCCGAGATCATCACCCCCGCGGTATAGCGGTCGACGGTGAAGACTATGAGCGAGGTCAGCGCCACGGCGGCGGGGTGCAGGACCAGCTTGCAGAACGAGAGCCATCCGGCGATCGACAGCCGCTCGGCCGACTTGTTGGCGAGCGAGGCGCCGATGGCGAAAAGCGCGCCGGGGGTGGCGGCGCCGCCGAGGATGGCGAGGAACTCGTTCATGGGCGCGGGGATCGGCCATTCAAGCGCGGCCCAGCCGAAGCCGAGGACGATGGAGACGATCATCGGGTTCGCGATCAGGCCGCGACCCACGGTGGCAAGGACGGTGCCGACGCCCCGCCCGCCGCGCCCGCCGGTGATCAGGATCACGACGAGGGAGCCGAAGACGATGAGGTCGGTGGCGAGGATCAGCATGACCGGGCCGATGGCGGCCTCGCCCAGGAGCAGCGTCAGCATCGGCACGCCGAGGAAGCCGACGTTGCCGATCACCGCGCATTGCGATTCGATGGCCGCCTGTTCGACCCCGATGCGGCGGCTGAAGGCGACGGCGGTGGCGAGGAGGTAGATCGCGGTGGTGGCGGCGAGATAGGCCAGCACCACCTGCCCGTCGAAGACCCGCCAGAACGACAGGTTGGCCGAGAAGCGGAACAGCATCGCCGAGAGGGCGAAGTAGAAGACGAACTTCGTGAGATAGGCCGTGGCCTCGGCCGTGAAGAACCCCCGCCGCCCGGCGCCGTAGCCGAGGCCGATGATGGCGAAGAAGGGGAGGGTCTTCAGGAAGATGTCGAGCATGCAGCTTCGCTAGCCGCTTGCGCGGGGGGCTGCAATGGTGCCCCGCCCGGGGATGGCTCGGGCAGGACGGTTGATATCACCCATCCTGCGCGATTTTCCCCGTCCGGTCGGCGGCTGGCGGAGGTGCGGCCCCGGCAGCAGGACGACCGCGCAGCGGGAAACGAAAAACCCCGCCAGACACTGACGGGGTTCCCTTGGGATCCGGCGCGCCGGGTGGCGCGCCGTCCTTGCCGTGCCGGGCCCGCCGATCAGGCGTCGGCGTGCTCGACCGCCTTGCGCTCGACCGGAGCGCCCTTGGCGATCTCGATCTGGCGCGGCTTCAGCGCTTCGGGCACCTCGCGCACCAGGTCGATGTCCAGCATGCCGTTCACGTGGCTCGCGCCGGTGACGCGGACGTGGTCGGCCAGGTGGAAACGACGCTCGAACGCGCGGGTCGCGATGCCGCGGTGCAGGTAGGTGCGGTTCGTGTCCTCGGGCGCCTTGCGGGCCGAGACGATCAGGGCGTTTTCCCGGACCTCGACGCTGAGCTCGTCATCGGAAAAACCGGCGACGGCGATCGAGATGCGCCAGGCGTCGTCGGCGGTCTTCTCGATGTTGTAGGGCGGGTAGCTCTGGGTCGACACGTTGTCCGTCAGCACGCGGTCCATGAGATCGGCGATCTGATCGAAGCCGACGGTGGCGCGGTACAGGGGGGCAAGGTCAAAGGTTCGCATGGGTCATCCTCCAGAAAGCGACAACTGCTGTGGGCGGCCTTCCCGTCGGGGGACAGGCCATTTCAGTGTGCCGGACCCGGGTTCGGCGTCCGACAGCGCTTAGGTAGGAAGACGATTTTCGCGCTTCAAGTCATGTGCTTGCGATTTTGGGCCGCGGACCTGCGCTGCGCCCGCGTCCGCCGTTGAAGCTCGATCGCCGCCCCGGGCGAGCAGACCGCGGGGCGGCGACCGGGGGCGGGGCCGCGTCGTGCGGACGCGGGCGCCGCCCTGTCCGGCGTCACGAGGCCGGACCAGCCGAAGCGGAGTCCGGGCCGATCAGGGCCGGTCAGGGCCGGACGAACTTCGCCGAACCCGCGGCGCGGGCGGCCTCGGCGCTCATCCGGCGGACGGTCGGCGCGGCGCGGTGGAACACGCCGTCGCTGCCCGCCATCAGCGCCTTCAGCTCGGCCAGCGGCTGGGTCAGGGCGGTGCCGATGGACACAGTCTTCGACTCGACCTCGGCCATGGCCGAAACCACCGAGACGATCTGCGGCACCCCGTTCTCGATCACGAAGATCGGCGCCCCCGAGGCACCGAAATCCACCGCGCAGGACAGGATCAGCGCGTCGGACTGGCGGGCGAGGACATGGCACACCTCCTGCAGCGATGGAGTCTCGGCCCGGTCGCGGGCATAGGAGACGACACCCACCTCGGCGCCCGGCGCGGGGCCGTCATGGGTGGCGAAGGGCGTGATGCGAGAGGTGCGGATCGGCTGGTCGAGTTCGATCAGGGCGATGTCGTTCGAGATCGTGCCGACCTCGGTCGAGCGGGGGGCATAGTCGGGGTGGGCCATGGCGCGGCGGACACCGCGATAGGCCTCGGCCCGGCCGTCGCGCCAGCCTGCGAGGAAGGTGATCTCGGAGGCCTCGAACGGGCGTCCCGTCTTCTTGTCGAACAGGCAATGCGCCGCGGTCAGCACCAGGTTGTCGGCGATCAGGGCGCCGGTGCAGAAGGCGCGCTCGCCCATGTTCAGCCGCCCGACGCCGTCCCAGCCGCGCCCCGCGTCCGAGGTCGCCAGCGCCTTCAGCGGCGAGGCGTCCGGGTCGAGCGATATCTCGGCCCGCGCCGCCAGCACGCTTCCCAGAAGCGCCGCCGCGCCGAGAAGGATTCCGATCGTCCGCATCAGGGTTCTCCCTTGTCCTGTCCGGACGCTAGGCGCGGCATGGGGCAGATCTGTGTCGCGCGGCCAGCGGAAGCGGGGCATTGTCGCGGCAAGGGGGGCCGGGCCGCACGGTCAGACGACGCGCACCCCGGCCTCGGCCATCCGCGCCTCGGCCGCGGCGAGGGAGCCCGCGGCGTCGATCGCCCGGCAGAGGTCGCGGCGCACCTCGACGGCGAAGCCGAGCCGCGCGCCGTCCACCGCCGACCAGGCCACGCAGAAGTCGAGCGCGAGGCCCACCAGCGTCAGCCGTCCGATCCCGCGGGAGCGCAGGTATCCCTCCAGCCCGGTCGGCGTCTCGTGGTCGTTCTCGAAGAAGGCCGAGTAGCTGTCGAGGCCCTTGTTGAAGCCCTTCCTCAGGATCAGGTCGCCGTCGGTCCGCAGGCCCTTGTGGAAGTCCGCGCCGGGCGTGCCCTGGATGCAGTGATCCGGCCACAGCACCTGCGGGCCATAGGGCATCTCGATGACCTCCAGCGGCGCCTTTCCCGGATGCGACGAGGCGAAGGAGGAATGACCGGCCGGGTGCCAGTCCTGGCTCAGGATCACCGCGTCGAAACCCTCCATCAGCGCGTTGATCCCCGACACGATCCCGTCCCCCCCGGCCACCGCCAGGGCGCCACCGGGGCAGAAATCGCTCTGGACGTCGATGACGAGCAATGCGGAAAGATCGGCCATGGGGGTCTCCGTGCGCTGGATTCGCCCTACCTTACAGCGCAGATGCAAGACGCCAAGGGGCGCGGCCCACGGCACGGAAAGACGAAAGGAAAAGACCCATGGCCATGACCGCCAGCCAGATGATCGACGCCGCCAGGCAGAACGTGCAGGTGATCGAGCCCGCGGATGTCGGCGACAAGTTCATCCTCGACGTGCGCGAGCCGACCGAGCTGACCGAGAAGGGCAGGATTCCCGGCGCCCTCAACATTCCCCGCGGGCTGCTGGAATGGCAGGCCGACCCCTCCAGCGACGGCGGCGCCGCGGACCTGAAGGCGCAGGCGGGCAAGGGCACCGTCTGCGTGCTCTGCGCGGCCGGGGGCCGGGCGGTGCTGGCCGCCGAGACGCTGAAGAAGATGGGCTACGACGCCGTCTACATCCGCGGCGGCCTCGGCGGCTGGAAGGAGGCGGGCCTGCCTACCGAGTAGCGCCCACCTTGATCGGGCGGCGGTGCGGGCGTAGGAGGCGCGCCATGTTCACCGTCGCCGCCCTCTACCGCTTCACCCGCCTCGACGACCCCGCCGGCCTGCGCGCGCCGCTGGCGAAGGTCGCCTGCGCGAACGGCGTGAAGGGCATCCTCCTTCTGGCCCGCGAGGGGATCAACGGCACCATCGCGGGCACGCGAGAGGGGATCGACGCCGTGTTGACCCACATCCGTGCCCTGCCCGGCTGCGCCGACCTCGACTGGAAGGAAAGCGCGGCGTCCGAGATGCCGTTCCTGCGGATGAAGGTGCGTCTCAAGGCCGAGATCGTGACCATGGGCCAGCCCGGCCTCGATCCCGCCACCGGCGCGGGCACCCACGTGGACCCCGCCGACTGGAACGCACTGATCTCGGCGCCCGACGTCGCCGTGATCGACACCCGCAACGCCTACGAGACCGCCATCGGCAGCTTCGCGGGCGCGATCGACCCGGAGACTCCCAGCTTCCGCGACTTCCCCGCCTGGTGGCAGGCGAACCGGGCCCGCTTCGAGGGCAAGCGCATCGCCATGTTCTGCACCGGCGGCATCCGCTGCGAGAAATCCACCGCCTACCTCAAGGCGCAGGGCGTCGAGGAGGTCTTCCACCTCAAGGGCGGGATCCTGAAATATCTCGAGGAGGTGCCCCGCTCCGACTCCCGCTGGCAGGGCGAATGCTTCGTCTTCGACCAGCGCGTGTCGGTCGGGCACGGGATGGAACAGGGGGCGCACACGCTCTGCCATGGCTGCCGCCATCCGGTTTCGCCAGCGGACCGGCAGCACCCGGGCTTCGAGGAGGGCGTCTCCTGCCCCCAATGCATCGACCGCCTCACCGAGGCCGACCGCGCCCGCTACCGCGAACGCCAGCGGCAGGTCGACCTGGCCCGCGTCCGGGGCACCCGCCACCTCGGAGCCTGACGCCGCCACCGTCCCCGGCGAGGGGAAGCGGGGAGCGTGCAATCCCTCTTTCCTGACGGCCCGCGGAGAGTTACCGCCCGAAAGGCGGTCTCTCCGGCGCGCGCCGCTCAGGGCAGCAGCGGCCGCCGCCCCTCCGCCTCCAGCACGAAGCAGTCCCGCCCTTCGAACACCGCCGCCGTCAGCGGCCGGTCGAAACCGGCGCCCGAATCGAGGTCCACCCGGTTGCCGAAGTGCTGCGGCGCCTCCAGCGCCGTGTGACCGTGGACGACGAGGCGCCCGTGGTCGGTCGTATCGTCGAGAAAGCCGGTGCGGATCCACACGAGATCGGTCTCGGCCTGGGACTCGAGCGGTACGCCGGGGCGGATCCCCGCATGGACGAAGACCAGTTCCGGCGTCACGTGCATCGTGTCGAGCCCGGCCAGGAAACGGCGGTGCGCCGCGGGCACCTTCGCCAGCGCCTCGGCATGGACCTCGGGCACCGGGCGTGCGGCGGCATCGGCGACACCGTAGGAGGCGAGGGTCTGCGCGCCGCCCAGCCGCGGGTCGAACCAGGGCAACCCGGCGCGCAGGCCGGGATCGTGGTAGAGCGGATCGTCGAGGTAGCCCGCGAACATACGGTCGTGGTTGCCCTTGAGCACGATCCAGGGCCGCCCCGCGGCAATGCCGCCGATCAGGAAGTCCAGCACGCCCCTGCTGTCGGGCCCGCGGTCGGTCAGGTCGCCGAGATGCACCACCGGCGCGTCCGGCGCGCCATGCTCGGCCCTGTCGGCCGCGATCCGGGCATGGGCGGCCTCGAGCATCCCGCGCTGGCCGTGGATGTCGCCGATGGCATAGATCGTCATCGTCTTCCTTCCGATGGGCGCAACGCCGCCCCGTCGGGGCGGCGTTGCCAGAGAACCCTAGGCCATGGTGAACTGCAAGGGACGGATGGACTGGAACAGCCCCGTCGCCTGCAGCTTGTCGAGCACGGCCTTCGGCGGCTGTTCGTCGAGATAGAGCAGCGCGATGGCCTCCTTGCCGCGATCCGACCGGCCGAGGGTGAAGTTGGCGATGTTGACGCCGTTCTCGCCCATGGTCTGGCCGAGGGCGCCGATGACCCCCGGCTCGTCGTGGTTCGTGGTATAGAGCATGTGCTCGCCGATCTCGGCGTCGATGGTGATGCCCTTGATCTGGATGAACCGCGGCTTGCCGTCGCTGAACACGGTGCCCGCGATGGAACGTTCGCGCCTGCCGGTCACTACGGTCAGCTTGATGTAGCCGTCGAACATGCCGGTCTTGCCCTGCGTGGTGGTCGAGATTTCGATCCCCCGCTCCTTCGCCATGACCGGGGCCGAGACCATGTTCACCTCGGGATTCGCGGCCTGCATGATCCCGGCCATCACCGCCGCGTTCAGCGCCGCCGTGTTCATCTCGGCCGCCATGCCGTTGTAGAGTACGTTCACCGCCTCGATCGGCTCGTCGGTCATCTGCCCGACGAAGCTGCCGAGGTGGCCCGCCAGCTTCAGCCATGGCCCCATGACCATCGCCTCCTCGGCGGTGACGCTCGGCATGTTCAGCGCGTTCGATACCGCGCCGGTCAGCAGGTAGTCCGACATCTGCTCGGCCACCTGCAGCGCCACGTTCTCCTGCGCCTCGGTGGTCGCGGCGCCGAGATGCGGGGTGACGACGACGTTCGGCAGGTTGAACAACGGCGAGTTCGTCGCCGGTTCCTCGGCGAAGACGTCGAAGGCGGCCCCCGCGACATGGCCCGACTTCAGCGCCTCGGCCAGCGCCGCCTCGTCCACCAGCCCGCCGCGGGCGCAGTTGATGACCCGCACGCCCTTCTTCAGCTTGGCGATGTTCGCGGCCGACAGGATGTTGCGGGTCTTGTCGGTCAGCGGAACGTGCAGGGTGATGAAGTCCGACTTTGCCAGCAGCTCGTCCAGCTCGACCTTCCTGACGCCCAGCTGCGCCGCGCGCTCCTCGGACAGGAAGGGATCGTAGGCGATCACCTTCATGTGCAGCCCCTGCGCCCGGTCGATGACGATCGAGCCGATGTTGCCCGCGCCGATCACGCCCAGGGTCTTGGCGGTCAGCTCGACCCCCATGAAGCGCGACTTCTCCCACCTGCCGGCGTGGGTCGAGGCGTTGGCCTCGGGAATCTGGCGGGCGACGGCCATCATCAGGCTGATCGCGTGTTCGGCGGTGGTGATCGAGTTGCCGAAGGGCGTGTTCATCACGATCACCCCCTTCTTGGAGGCGGCCGGGATCTCGACGTTGTCGACGCCGATGCCGGCGCGGCCGATGACCTTGAGGTTCTTCGCCGCCTCCAGCACCTTGGCGGTGACCTTGGTGGCCGAGCGTATGGCAAGGCCGTCGTACTCGCCGATGACGGACAGGAGCTTCTCCTTGTCCTTGCCGATGGAGGGGTCGAAGGTGACGTCGATGCCGCGATCCTTGAAGATCTGCACGGCGGCGTCCGACAGCTTGTCGGAAATCAGGACTCTGGGGGCCATGTCTGGCGCTCCTCTGCGGAAGATGGGGAACGGCGTGCGCGCGGATGCGGCACGGGGAAGGGTCGGGCAGGATGGGTGATATCACCCATCCTGCGGTCAGGCGGTGGCGCGGGCGGCGTCGAGCTCGGCGTGGTAGGCCCATTCGATCCAGGGCAAGAGCGCCTTGACGTCGGCGGTCTCGACCGTGCCGCCGCACCAGATCCTGAGGCCCGGAGGCGCGTCGCGGTAGGCGCCGACGTCAAAGGCGACCTCCTGCCCTTCCAGCCGCTTCGCCACCGCCTTCGCGAAGGCGGCGCCGTCGATCCCCTCGGGGGTCGAGAAGGTGAGGCAGACGCTGGTGTTGCTGCGCGTCGCCGGATCCTGCGCCAGGAAGTCGATCCAGTCGTGCCCTGCGACGAAATCGGCGATCGCCTGCGCGCTGGCGTCGGCCCGCGCCATCAGGCCCTTCAGCCCGCCGACCGAGCGCGCCCAGTCGAGCGCTACCAGGTAATCCTCGACGCAGAGCATCGACGGCGTGTTGATCGTCTCTCCCCTGAAGATCCCCTCGATCAGCTTGCCGCCCTTGGTCAGGCGGAAGATCTTCGGCAGGGGCCAGGCGGGGGTGTAGCTTTCCAGCCGCGCGACCGCCCGCGGGCTGAGGACCAGCATCCCGTGCGCCGCTTCCCCGCCCAGCACCTTCTGCCAGGAGAAGGTCGTCACATCCAGCTTGTCCCAGGGCAGGTCCTGCGCGAAGGCCGCCGAGGTGGCGTCGCAGAGGCTGAGGCCCTGGCGGTCCGCCGGAATGACGTCGCCGTTCGGCACGCGCACGCCGGAGGTGGTGCCGTTCCAGGTGAAGCAGACGTCGTGATCCCAGTTCAGCGCCGCCATGTCCACGATCTCGCCATAGGGCGCCTCGTGCACCGTCGCCTCGATCTTCAGCTGCTTGACCACGTCCGTGACCCAGCCCGCGCCGAAGCTTTCCCAGGCCACCATCTCGGCCGGGCGTTCGCCCAGCATGGTCCACATCGCCATCTCGAAGGCGCCGGTGTCGGACGCGGGCACGATGCCGATGCGGTAGTCGGCGGGGATGCCGAGAATCTCGCGCGTGCCCTCGATCGCGGCAAGCAGCTTGGCCTTGCCGATGGCGGCCCGGTGCGACCGGCCGAGCGCGGCGCCGTTCAGCTTGTCGAGGTGGTATGCGGGGGGTTTGGCGCAGGGGCCGGAGGAGAAACGCGGATTGACCGGCCGCGCGGCCGGGATAGCGGTCACCATCACTGGTATCCTCTCAGATATATGCCCCTCGTTGGGGAGGGGTGTCCCGCCGTCGCAGATACGCGGGCGCCGCAGGGTCGGCAAGGCGCAAAATGCCGCGAAAGGCGCGCGAAGTGCCGCTGGCGCGTCTTCCGCTGAGCCGATCGGAAACTTCGGGGCGCGCGGCGGGAATGTCCTTTCGCCCACTGGTCAAACCGCCGCCTGCGTGGTTTTCAGTCCGCACAACCGAAGGGGCCCTGCCGATGTACGCCGTCACTCTCCTGACCTCTCCCGACCGTCCGTCGCTCGATCCGGCGCTGTCCGACGCCCTGCGCAACGCCTGGGGCGGGGGCGCCGTCCAGTGGCTCGCGCCGGACGAGGCGGCGGAGGTTCCCGTGGCGGAGCGTCCCGCGAATTTCAAGTCGGTGTGGCAGGATCTCCAGGCGCAGGGCGTGGACCTTGCGATCCAGCCTGCCGAAGGGCGGCGCAAGCGGCTGCTGCTGGCCGACATGGACAGCACGATGATCCGGCAGGAATGCATCGACGAGCTGGCCGATGCCGCCGGGGTCGGCCCGCGGGTGGCGGCGATCACCGCGCGCGCGATGAACGGCGAGCTGGATTTCGAGGGCGCGCTGCGCGAGCGTGTGGGGCTTCTGAAGGGCCTGCCCGAGGAGGTAATCGGCCAGGTGCTGGCCGAGCGGATCACGCTGATGCCGGGCGGGCCGGAGCTGCTGGCGACGATGAAGGCGAACGGGGCGCGGGCGGTGCTTGTGTCGGGCGGGTTCACCGCCTTCACCTCCGCCATCGCCACGCGGCTGGGGTTCGACGAGCACCGGGCGAACACGCTCCTGGTGCGGGACGGACAGCTGACCGGCACGGTGGCCGAGCCGATCCTCGGCCGTCAGGCGAAGCTCGACGCGCTGAACGACCTTTGCGAGCGGCTCGGCCTCGCGGCGGCGGAGGTGCTGGCCGTGGGCGACGGGGCCAACGACCTGGCGATGCTGGGCGCGGCGGGGGCGGGCGTGGCGCTTCATGCCAAGCCCGCCGTGGCGGCGCAGGCGCAGCTCAGGATCAACCACGGCGACCTGACCGCGCTGCTCTACCTCCAAGGCTATGCGCGGACGGAGTTCGCCACGCCGCCTGAGCCGGCCTAGGCGATCGCCCTGTCGGCGAAACCCGGCGCGGCGCGGACCATTCCCACCTCCAGCCCGGCGCGGTTCAGGATCGGCGCGTCGAGTCTCTTGCGCGCGGCCGCGCCCGAACGGTCGAGCACGCCGAGCGCCGAGAGCAGCGCGGCGGTGGCGCATTCCGAGGCGCGGGTGGCGCCGTCGGCGATCTTCAGCGCGAAGCCGATCCGCTGCTCGGGCAGCATGCCGACGAACACGCCCTCGGCCCCGGTCTTGATCGCGATGCCCTTGCCCATGGCGCGCATCAGCTCGGTGCAGGCGCGCCCTTCGCCCGCGACGAGCTCGGGGTGCGCCGCCATGGCGTTCCTCAGCGCCTCCATCGCGTCGGCCCGCGCCCCCTGCCCCTTCCGGGCCGCGGCGAAGGCCGCCATCGCGCGGGCCAGGCCATGCACGGTGGTGGCGAAGTTCGGGGCCGAGCAGCCGTCGATGCCGAAGCCCGGGCTCTCCATCCCCGTCACCTCCTCGTGGGCGGCGCGGACGGCCTTCTGCACCGGGTGCGACGGATCGACGTACTCCGGCCCGGCACCGAGGTGGCGGGTGAGCGTCAGGAAGCCCGTGTGCTTGCCCGAGCAGTTGTTGTGGATCTGGCAGGGCGCCTCGTCGGCGCGGATCATGGCGATCCGCAGGTCGTCGTCGCGCGAGATCTCGGTACCGCAGCGCAGGTCGCGGTCGGCCTTGCCGATGGCTTTCAGCCAGGCCGTCACCTCGGCGACATGCAGCGGCGCGCCCTGGTGCGAGGCGCAGGCGAGCGCGAGGTGGCGCGAGGCAAGCCCGTTCGCGGCGGCAGCGCCGGATTCGACCAGCGGCAGGGCCTGGATCATCTTGCAGGACGACCGCGGATAGATGACCGCGTCGGGATCGCCCCAGGCCGCGAGGATGTCGCCATCGGCGCCGCAGACGACGGCATGGCCGGCATGGACCGATTCCAGCAGCGGACCGCGCCAGACTTCGACCATGGGAACAGCTGATAACTTCACGAAATTTCCTTTCACACCTCGGCGATTTTCCGCCTTGGGGGCTTTCACTGACACGCCTTTTACCGTTAAAGTCGCCCGGCAATGAGGTAAAGGGATGCGTATCGCCACAAGGTCTGCACAGAAGGACCGGATACGGAATTTCCGCGAGGCAGAGGCAGCTGGAGGCTGGGATTGACATGAGACCCCATTTCAAGGGCATCTTTGCGGCAGGCATCTTCGCACTGGCGGCGACGGGCGTGATCGCACAGACGGAATCCACCAACCGCGTGGCCGTCGAAACCGCCTGGGCGGTGTTCGTCGAACAGGAGCCGACCGAGTGCTGGGGCGTGTCGAGCCCCAAGCAGACCGTGAACACCAAGGATGGGCGCGTGGTCTCGGTGCGCCGCGGCGACATCCTGCTGTTCGTCAGCTTTCGCCCCGGATCGGGCGCCGACGGCGAGGTGTCGTTCACCGGTGGCTATCCCTTCGCCGAGGGATCGACCGTCAAGATGGACGTGGGCGGCAGCGTGTTCGACCTGTTCGTCGACGGCGAATGGGCCTGGCCGGCCTCGGACGCGGACGATGCCAAGATCGTCGCCGCCCTGCGGCGCGGCTCCGAGGCGGTGCTGACCGCCCGCTCGGCCCGCGGGACGCAGACCGAGGACACGTTCTCGCTCTTCGGGTTCACGGCGGCGATGGAAGAAGCCGCGAAGCGCTGCAACAGCTGAGCCGGACCGTCCGTCGCGGCCGTCGCCTGTCCGGGCCGCCATGGTGGCCCGGCCGCTGACCGCCCCCGCGAATCCCGGACCGCCACAATTCCGCCGGATTCCGCGGGTCTGCTCCCTCTCGAAGGAGAAGGCGCGCCACATCCATGACCCCAGACGTCGGAACCGTCCTCACCTGCGTCCAGCCCGAGGGGGCGTTCGTCCGCTTTCTGCGGTCCCTCACCGATGACCCCTGCACCACGCCGCCGCCGCTCTATCTCCTGCTCGGTTGCGTGGCGATCGGCCTTGTCATCGCGGTGGTCATCACCGTGGCGCGCGCCGCCTTCGGCCGGTCCGGACCGCCGCGCAGCGCCGACCTGCCCGCCACCGACCTGCACGAGCTCGCCGGGCGGCGACGGGACCGGACCGAGCGGGGAAGCGGCTGACTGCGCGCGGCCTTTGTAATCCGCCCGAAACTCCCATATACGGGGCTGTCCCCAAACCCCGGAGGTTTCGCGCCATGGCCGCCACAGCGCCGATCACCCAAGATGTCCTGACCCTGCCCCGCAAGGTGGCGGCCGACGAGTCGGGGCGGGTCAATCTTGTCGGGCTGACGCGGCCGCAGATGCAGCAGGCGCTGCTGGACGCCGGAACGCCGGAGCATCAGGCCAAGATGCGCACCGGGCAGCTGTGGCAGTGGATCTACGAGAAGGGCGTGCGCGACTTCGCCGCGATGACGAACCTCGCCAAGCCCTACCGCGCCCTGCTGGAAGAGCGGTTCGCCATCACCCTGCCCGAGGTGGTCGAGCGGCATCTCTCGTCCGACGGGACGCGCAAGTACCTGGTCCGGATCGCGGGCGGCCACGAGGTGGAAACCGTCTACATCCCCGAGGAGGGGCGCGGCACGCTGTGCATCTCGTCGCAGGTCGGCTGCACGCTGACCTGCTCGTTCTGCCACACCGGCACCCAGCGGCTGGTCAGGAACCTGACCGCGGCCGAGATCGTGGGCCAGATCATGCTGGCGCGCGACGACCTTGGCGAATGGCCCGCGCCGGGACGCAACCCGAAGGACGAGACGCGGCTTCTGTCCAACATCGTGCTGATGGGCATGGGCGAACCGCTCTACAACTTCGAATCGGTGCGCGACGCGATGAAGATCGCGATGGATCCCGAGGGGATCTCGCTGTCGCGCCGCCGGATCACACTGTCGACCTCGGGCGTGGTGCCCGAGATCGCGCGCACCGCCGAAGAGATCGGCTGCCTGCTGGCGGTCTCGTTCCACGCCACGACGGACGAGGTGCGCGACAGGCTGGTGCCGATCAACAGGAAGTGGAACATCGCCGCGCTGCTGGAGGCGCTGCGCGCCTACCCGAAGCTGTCGAACTCCGAGCGGATCACCTTCGAATACGTGATGCTGAAGGACGTGAACGACAGCGACGACGACGCGCGACGGCTCATCGAGCTGATCCGCGGCATCCCGGCAAAGATCAACCTGATCCCGTTCAACGAATGGCCCGGCGCGCCCTACCAGCGGTCTTCGAACAACCGCATCCGCGCCTTCGCCGACATCATCCACAAGGCGGGCTATGCCTCGCCCATCCGCACGCCCCGCGGAGAGGACATCATGGCCGCCTGCGGACAGTTGAAATCCGAGAGCGAGCGGGCGCGCAAGCCGCGCCGCGCGGTGGGCGAAGCGCCGCAGGCGTGAAGGATTTCGGGCCGGTCCGGGAACCGGAGGCACCGGGCCACGTTCCGAGTTCTATGACACAGCCCTTCGCCCCCCTGCCCCGCCCCGAGACGTCCGACAGTTCCCCCCGCAAGACGGGGGTGGAGATCGAGCTCGCCGGCCTCGACGAGGCGCAGACGGCCAAGTGCGTGGCCGATGTGCTGGGCGGCATTGCGCGGCAGACCGACAGCGTGAAGTGGCTGGTGGAGGGCACCGAACTCGGGGACATCGAGGTCTATCTCGACATCTTCCTGCGCGACGCCACGAAAAGCGCCCTGCGCGACGCGGTGCTCGACGCCGGGCGCGACCTCGTCCCGGTCGAGATCGTGAGCCCGCCGCTGGACCGCGACGGGCTGGTGACGCTGGACCGCTGCCGCGAGAAGCTGCGCGAGGCGGGCGCGCTCGGGACCGGGGCGGGCGTGCTCTATGGCTTCGGGGTGCACCTGAACCCGGAGATCGCCAGCACCTCGGCCCGCGACGTGGTCGGTCCCCTGGTCTCCTACGCCCTGCTCGAAGCCTGGATCCGGGACACCAACCCGATCGACCCGACCCGCCGCCTGCTGCCCTTCACCGACCCCTACCCGGCGGCGCTGGTCGATGCGCTGGTCGGGCTCGGCAGCGATCCCGACATCGACACGGCCATCGACATCTATCTGAAGCACGCGGCCAGCCGGAACTATGGTCTCGACATGCTGCCCGCCTTCGCCCACATCGACGAGCCGCGCGTGAAGGCGAAGATGGGCAAGGACCAGGCGGTGCGCCCGACCTTCCACTATCGCCTGCCCGACTGCCGCATCGACGAGCCCGACTGGTCGCTCGACGACAGCTGGCGTGACTGGCGGCATATCGAGGAGGTGGCGGGGGACGCCGCGCTCATGGCGGCGCTGCGCGACGCATGGCGCCACAACCGCGAGCAGACGGCGCTGCTGCGCCCCTCCTGGGCCCACGTCTGCGGCGACGTGCTGCGCGATCACGACGCGGCCCGGATCCCCGCATGAGCCGACCGGTCATCGGCGTGACCACCTCGCGGAAATCGGGCTGGCGCGTCTTTCCCCTGATGCGCCTCAACGTCTGGCTGGCGGGCGGGCAAGCCGTCCGCTGGGTCGCCACGCGGCCCTCGGACGTGAACGACGTCGACGGTGTCATCATCGGCGGCGGCGACGACATCTCGCCCGACCTCTATGGCGGCAAGCTGATCACCAGCGCCACGCTGGATCCCGCCCGCGACGACATGGAGCGACGGGTGGTGGAAGAGGCGTTCTCGCAGAACAAGCCGATCCTCGGAATCTGCCGCGGCTCGCAGATGCTGAACGTGGCGCTTGGCGGCAACCTCGACCAGGACGCCTACGGCACCTACCTGAAAAGCCGGAAATACTGGACGATCCTGCCGCGCAAGGTGGTGCAGGTCGAACCCGGCACCCGGCTGGCCCGGCTGGCGGGGACCGCGCCGATGAAGGTCAACGCGCTGCACTCCCAGGCGGTGGAGCGGCTGGGCCAGGGCCTCCGGGTCAGCGCCCGCGACCAGGGCGGCATGATCCAGGCGATCGAGCGCACCAGCGATCCGGTCGCCATCGGCGTGCAGTGGCACCCCGAACACCTGTTCTACGCCCACCGGCAGCGGGCCCTGTTCCGCGCCCTCGTCTGCGCGGCCGCGGCGCGGCGCGAGGGGGTGAACCAGAGCGCGGCGGTACGCGAGATCCAGGAAACGCAGGAGGCAGTGTGATGTCCGATTACAGCGAAGGTACGAAGGTCCAGTGGTCCTGGGGCAACGGCACCGGGACCGGCAAGGTGGTGAAGAAATACACACAAAAGATCACAAAGAAGATCAAGGGAAGCGAAGTGACCCGCGACGCCTCGGACGACGATCCGGCCTACCTGATCGAGCAGGAGGACGGCGACGAGGTGCTGAAGTCGGGATCCGAGCTGAAGAAGGCCTGAACGCGGGAACCGGGGGCGCCGCTTCCGGCGCTCCTTCTCCTCAGCCGTGTTCGTGGTCCGTCATCCGGGGATCCATCATCCCTTCTTTCACGCCGAACTTCAGCAGCAGCACGTTGACCGGATAGGCCGCGACCAGGCCGGCTGTCAGCGAAATCACCATCGAGGACCAGAACAGCACCTCGCCGATATGGGCCTTCCCGGCGAGAAGCAGGTCGGTGCCGATGGCGACGATCTCCATCACCGCGATGCTCGGCGTCTCCGAGATCAGCGCGTCCTTGAAGGCGGTCGGGAAGGCCACGCCGTCCTGCATCAGCGGCCCCACGGTCAGGGCCACTCCGGCGATATAGGCAAGGATGAAGGTCGTCACCGCCGTCGCCACGTTCGCCCCGGCAAACAGCGCGGCGGCCAGGATGACCCCCACGATCTCGCCCATGCCGCACCCGGAATAGCAGTGCGCGACCGACCGGAAGCCGCGCCGCCAGAGGTGGTCGTCGGAAATCTCCTTGCGCCCGGTCAGCCAGTAGATCGCAAGGCCGAGCGGGCCGGAGTAGATCACCGTCAGCACCCAGACGACCTTCATCAGCGACATCAGGTGGGTGTTGTTCTGCCGGAGGTCGCGGATCAGGATCACGACGCTCGGC
Source organism: Oceaniglobus roseus (assembly GCF_002869745.1). Taxonomy (GTDB): domain Bacteria; phylum Pseudomonadota; class Alphaproteobacteria; order Rhodobacterales; family Rhodobacteraceae; genus Oceaniglobus; species Oceaniglobus roseus. The sequence goes on along the minus strand of NZ_PNOS01000026.1, from coordinate 14,543 downwards.
ACCATGAGCACGGCCCAGAGGACGAGAAACCAGGGGTTGGCGGCGATGGTCTGGATTGCGGTCATGCGGTCCCTCCTTGCGGAGGAAAGCGATCCGATGGGCGCGGGGTTCCGCTCAACGCCCCGGAATGGCCGCGCGGCGCTTTTCCGGCGCCTGCCAGGCGTCGATGGCCGCCACCGCCTCCTCCGCCGTCTCGACGAAGCGGAACAGGTCGAGGTCGCTGGCCGAGATCGTCCCCGCCTCCGCCAGCGCCTCCCAGTTCACGACGCCCTCCCAGAAGGCGCGGCCGAACAGCAGCACCGGCACCGCGTCCATGCGGCCGGTCTGGATCAGCGTCAGCGCCTCGAACATCTCGTCGAGCGTGCCGAAGCCGCCGGGGAAGACGCAGATCGCCTTGGCGCGCATCAGGAAATGCATCTTCCGGATCGCGAAGTAGTGGAAGTTGAAGCAGAGGTCGGGGGTGACGTATTCGTTCGGCGCCTGCTCGTGGGGCAGCACGATGTTCAGCCCGATCGAGCGACCGCCCGCCTCGGCCGCGCCGCGGTTGCCGGCCTCCATCACGCCGGGGCCGCCGCCGGTGGCGATCACGCCCTCGGTCCCGCCCCCGGCCAGCGACCGCTCGGTCATCAGCGCGGCGAAGCGGCGCGCCTCGTCGTAGAAGCCCGCCAGCGCCTTCAGCCCCGGCGCCACCCCGGGCCCCGCCGCACCCGGAGCCAGGATCCGCGCGCCGCCGAACAGCACGACGGTCGAGACCACGCCGGCGTCCGACAGGATCATCTCGGGCTTCAGCAGCTCGAGCTGCAGGCGCACCGGGCGCAGCTCCTCGCGGGCCAGGAAATCGTTGTCCGCGAAGGCCAGCGCATAGGAGGGCGCGCGGGTCTGCGCGGTATCGGGAATGTCCTTGGCGGTGTCGATGTCCTGCCGGGCGTCGCGGAAGGCCGAGCGGTGGTCTGCGGTCATGGAGCGGCTCCTGCTGGTCGCGTCGGCCCCGGAGAGGGACCGCACCGAGGCGCGGGGGCGCCTCCGCGCCTCTATAGCGGGCGGAGGCGGCGGGGAACAGGGCGGGCGCGGCGGATTGCGCGGCGGGTCCGAACTGCCTATGACAGCGCGACATCAGCCGCAGCCGAGCAACGGAGACGCCCATGAGCCAGGATCTTGAAGCCGCCATCGAAGCCGCCTGGGACACCCGCGACCAGATCACCCCCGCCACCGGCGGCGAGACCCGCGAGGCCATCGAGGCCACGCTGAACGCGCTCGACTCCGGGTCGCTGCGCGTCGCCGAGCGGCAGGAGAGCGGCGCGTGGCACGTGAACCAGTGGGCGAAGAAGGCGGTTCTGCTGGGCTTCCGGGTCAAGGACATGGAACAGCAGGCCGGCGGGCCCCAGGGCGGCGGCTGGTGGGACAAGGTCGACAGCAAGTTCGCGGGTTGGGGCGACAACCAGTGGCGCGCGGCGGGCTTCCGGGCCGTGCCGAACTGCGTCGTGCGCCGCTCGGCCTACATCGCGCCGGGCGTGGTGCTGATGCCCTCCTTCGTGAACCTCGGCGCCTATGTCGATTCCGGCACGATGGTCGACACCTGGGCGACCGTCGGCTCCTGCGCGCAGATCGGCAGGAACGTGCACCTCTCGGGCGGCGTCGGCATCGGCGGCGTGCTGGAACCGATGCAGGCCGGCCCGACGATCATCGAGGACAACTGCTTCATCGGTGCCCGCTCGGAGGTGGTCGAGGGCTGCATCGTGCGCGAGGGCTCGGTCCTCGGCATGGGCGTGTTCATCGGCAAGTCGACCAAGATCGTCGACCGGGAGACCGGCGAGGTGATGTACGGCGAGGTGCCGCCCTATTCCGTCGTGGTCGCGGGGTCGATGCCGAGCAGGAACGGCATCAACCTCTACTGCGCGGTGATCGTGAAGCGGGTGGACGAGAAGACCCGCTCGAAGACGGCGATCAACGAGCTTCTGCGCGACTGAGGGCGGGGAAGCGGACTTCTGAAGAAGTCCGCACCGCTTTTCTCGAGAAAAGCGGCTCCCGGGGCCCGACCTCCGGCGCGGGGCGAACGGAATTCTCCAGAATTCCGTCCCGCTTTTCTTCAGAAGAGCGGGCCCCGGACGTCACGCGAGGCGCTTGATCGGCTCCTGGTTGCAGAAGATCACGAACTGTCCCGCGTTCTCCACCACGCCGAAGCCGCGGCGGCGCATCTCTTCCAGGAACGCCTCCACGCCGTAAAACCGCTCGATGTCCCGGCGCTTGCGGCGGATCACGCCGCCCTGCCGGGCCGCCTTGGCCGCGAAGAGATCGGCGAGGAAATGCTCCGGGGCGAGATAGGCGGGCAGGGCCATGGCGAAGCTGTGGCAGAGGATGGTTAACCGATCCTTTCGGAAACCGATCCGGCGCGGCCGAGTTGTCCCCGCGATGGACCTGCCCCGTGATCTCTGACCTGCCGCTGTTCTGGCTTCTGGCCGTCTTCGCCGTCGCCGGTGCCGCCGTGATCGCGGCGTCGATCCGCGCCACGCGCCTGGCCGACATCCTCGCCGACCGCACCCGCATGGGCGAGGCCATGGCGGGCGGGCTGATCCTGGGCGGCGCAACCTCGCTTGCCGGGGTCGTCGTCTCGGTCGACGCGGCCCTCAGCGGCGATGCGAGCTTCGCCTTCGCCAACGCGGTCGGCGGCATCGCGGCTCAGACGCTGTTCCTCGCTGTGGCCGACCTGCTGCACAAGCGCGCGAACCTCGAACACGCGGCGGCCGAGCCTGCGAACCTGTTCCAGGCGGTGATGCTGATCATCCTGCTGTCGCTGCCGCTCTGCGCCGTCGCCGGGCCGGACCTGTCCTATCTCGGGGTGCATCCCGTCTCGGTCCTGCTGTTCCTCGCCTATGTCTGGGGCACGCGCACCGCCTCGGAGGTCCGGGAGGCGCCGATGTGGAAGCCGGTGCAGACCGACGACACCCGCACCGACGAACCCGAGGACGAGGAGGAGAAGAACCGCCCCGTGCTCGGCCCCGCGCTGCGCTTCGCCGCCCTCGTCGCCGTCATGGGGGTCAGCGGCTGGGTCATCAGCCAGGTCGGCGGCGCCTTCATCTCGCGCTTCGGCCTGACGTCGAGCCTCGTCGGCTCGCTCATCACCGCCGTCGTCACCTCGCTGCCGGAACTGGTCACGACCCTCGTCGCGGTGCGGCGGGGCGCGTTGCAGCTGGCCGTGGGCGGGATCATCGGCGGCAACACCTTCGACACGCTGTTCCTCGTCGCCTCCGACGTCGCCTACCGCGACGGCTCGCTCTATCATGCGGTGGAGCCGGGGGATCTCTACTGGCTCGGCACCGGGCTGCTGATGACGGCGATCCTGCTCGCCGGGCTGATCCTGCGGCAGCGGCGCGGCCCGGCGCGGATCGGGATCGAGAGCGTGGCCATCGCCGGAACCTACGGCGCCGCCCTCTGTGTCGAGGTCTTCGGCTGAGCGGGAAATCGCGCGGGCGATCACGGGGAAGTGGAACGCCGCGGCCCCTCGCGACGTTGGCTTCCCGACGCGCCCGATGGTTGGGCGCACCGGAACGGAAGGAATACGGAAATGACTGGTGTAGGCTGGCTTGCAGCGATCATCATCGGCGGCATCGCCGGGTGGCTCGCCGAGCAATTCATGAAGTCCAACATGGGGCTTCTGATGAACATCATCCTCGGGATCGTCGGCGCGATCGTCCTGAACTTCATCCTGCTGACCCTGACCGGCGCCACGCTCGGCGGCTGGATCGGCCAGCTGATTATCGGCTTCATCGGCGCCTGCATCCTGATCTGGGTCGGCCGCCTGGTACGCCGCAAGACCTGACCTTCGCCGCGGCAGACCCCGCTGCAACGGCTTGACAGGGGCCCCCGTCCATCGCAGGTGCAATGCGCACTTCGATGCGGGGGCCCCGATCATGTCCGGAGACCGGAAGAACAGACAGCAGGTCTTCACCCTTCTGGTGGATGTCGGGCGCAAGGCGGGCGACGGGCTGCCCAAGGGCGCCACGGGCGCGGCGCTGATGATCTATGCCTCCGGCGTCGACGAGGCCGAGGCGGTGCGCGAGACGGTCGCGATCCTGAAGCAGGCCGACATGGCGCCGCTCGACGTCTCGGGCTACGGCACGCTCGAGGAGCGGCTGGCCGAGGGGCACGACATCGACGACGAGGAGCGGTCGCTGATGGACCGGGCGCTGGCCGAGAACAGCGTGATCGTCGTCCAGATGACCCCCTTCTACGACACCCCGGACTCCGGCCGCGACTCCGACGCGGGTTGAGCCCCGCGGGCGCCGGCGCTATCGCTATGGCGCCTGCAAGGAGCCCGCCCATGTCCGTCGATCCCGCCGCCCTCACCGCCGACCTGATCCGCTGCCCCTCGGTCACCCCGGAGGAAGGCGGCGCCATCGCGCTTCTGGACCGGTTGCTGAGCGAGGCCGGGTTCACCTGCACCCGCACCGACCGGGGCGGCATCGCCAACCTGCATGCCCGCTGGGGCGGCCTCGGCAACGGGCGGGTGTTCGGCTTCAACGGCCACACCGACGTGGTGCCGACCGGCCCGCGCGAGGACTGGACGCACGATCCCTTCGGGGCCGAGATCGTCGACGGCGTGATGTACGGGCGCGGCGCCTGCGACATGAAATCGGGCGTGGCCGCCTTTGCCGCCGCCGCCATCGACTTCGTGCGCGACACCCCGCCGGACGGGGCGGTGGTGCTGACGATCACCGGCGACGAGGAAGCGGACGGGGTCCACGGCACGGCCGCGATCCTCGACTGGATGGCCGCGAACGGCGAGCGGATGGACGTCTGCCTGGTGGGCGAGCCGACCTGCCCCGACACCATGGGCGAGATGATCAAGATCGGGCGGCGCGGTTCGGTCACCGCCTATTTCACCGCGACGGGGGTGCAGGGTCATTCCGCCTATCCGCACCGCGCGAAGAACCCGCTTCCGGCGATGATGCGGCTGATGGACCGGCTCGCCTCGCGCGAGCTCGATCGCGGCAACGACCACTTCGATCCCTCGACGCTGGCGATCACCACGGTCGACACCGGCAACCCCGCCAGCAACGTGATCCCCGGCGCCTGCCGCGCCACGGTGAACATCCGCTTCAACGACACCCACAGCGCCGAGAGCCTGATCGGCTGGCTCAGGGAGGAGACGGAGGCGGTCGCGAAGGACACCGGCATCCGCATCGGCATCGAGACGAAGATCACCGGCGAAAGCTTCCTGACCCCGCCGGGCGCGCTGTCCGATCTGGTCGGGCGCGCGGTGGAGGCCGAGACCGGCGTGACGCCGGTGCTGTCGACCACGGGCGGCACCTCGGACGCGCGCTTCGTCAAGGATCTCTGCCCGGTGGTCGAGTTCGGGCTGGTCGGGCGCACCATGCACAAGGCGGACGAATGCGTGGAGGTCGCCCATATCCACCAGCTGAAAACGATCTACGGGCGGATCCTGAAGGACTATTTCGCATGACGGAAAGGATCGCGGCGACCGACGACCTTGCCGCGTGCCATGCGCTGCGCCGCGCCGTGTTCATGGAGGAACAGGGGTTCAGCGAGGCCGAGGAGTTCGACGACCTCGATCCCGTCTGCACTCACCTGCTGGCCACGGACGACGGTCGCCCCGTCGGCACGGCGCGGACCTATGTCGACGGGACCGTGGGCAAGATCGGGCGGGTCTGCGTCCTGCCCTCGCACCGCGGCACCGGACTTGGCGCGCGGCTGATCCTAGCCGCGCTGGACGAGCTGCGGCAGCGGGGCGGGCTGTCCGTGGTGCGGGTCAGCGCGCAGGTGCACGCGCTTCCGTTCTACGAGCGGTTCGGCTTCGTCGCGCACGGGCCGGAGTACCTTGACGGGACGGTGCCGCACCGGGACATGGACCTGCCGATTTGACCGGACGGCGGGCGCGCCACCTGATCGTCATGGTGAAGGAGCCGCGCCCGGGCCGGGTGAAGACGCGGCTCGCGCGCGACATCGGCACCGGGGCGGCCGCGTGGTGGTTCCGGCGGCAGGCGCTGACGCTGCTCGCCCGGCTGGACGATCCGCGCTGGCGGCTGCACCTTGCGGTCTCCCCGGACCGGGAGGGACTCGCCAGCCGCATCTGGCCCGCGCACCTGCCGCGCATCCCGCAGGGGCGGGGCGACCTGGGCGCGCGGATGCTGCGGCTGCTGCGCCATCCCGCGCCGGGGCCCGTGCTGGTGGTGGGGGCTGACATTCCGGGCATGACGCGGGCACGGATCGCCGACGCCTTCGCGCAGCTTGGACGGCACGACGCCGTGCTCGGCCCCGCGACCGACGGCGGCTACTGGCTGGTCGGACTGAAGCGCACGGCCGCCCCGCCGCCGTGGCTGTTCCGGGGCGTGCGCTGGTCCTCGCCCCACGCGCTGGCCGATACGCTCGCCTCGGCCCCGGAGCTGTCCTGGGGGCGCGCCGCGACGCTTAGCGACGTGGACACCGCCGCCGACCTGCCCGATTCCCGGTGACGCCCCCCGCCGTGCGTGATACCCAGCGGACATGAGCCAGATCCCCACGAAATCCGAGATCCTGCAATGGATCTCCGACCATCCCACCCAGACCGCCAAGCGCGACATCGCCCGCGCCTTCGGCGTGAAGGGGGCCGCGCGGATCGACCTGAAGCGGCTCCTGAAGGAGCTGGAGGCCGAGGGACACCTGCATAAGCGGCGCAAGACCTACCGCGACCCCGATGCGCTGCCCCCCGTGTCGGTGCTGGGCGTGAGGGGGCCGGACGAGAACGGCGACCTCTTCGCGCGGCCGATGGAGTGGCAGGGCGACGGGCCCGAGCCGAAGATCCTGCTGGTGCTGCGCCAGAGCGACCCGGCGCTCGCCGAGGGCGACCGCATCCTCGCGCGGCTGTCGGAGGTGAAGGACGAGGCGCACCGCTACGAGGCGCGGCTGATCCGGCGCATCCAGACGGGGGCGCGCAAGATCCTCGGCGTGTTCCGCAAGGCCGCAGAGGGCGGGCGGATCGTGCCCATCGACAAGGGGTCGGACCGCGAGTGGCGGGTGGCGCCCGGCGCGACCCACGGCGCGAAGGACGGCGAGCTGGTCGAGGCGGAACTGGCCGGGCCGAAGAACCGGCTGGGCCTGCCCGGCGCGCGGGTGCTGGCGCGGCTCGGCGATCCCACGGGACCGCGCGCCGTGTCGCTGATCGCGATCCACCAGCACGAGATCCCCGACGATTTCCCCGACGACGTGACGGCCGAGGCGGAAGGCGCGAAGCCCGCGACGATGAAGGGGCGCACCGACCTGCGCGACCTGCCGCTCGTCACCATCGACCCCGCCGATGCCCGCGACCACGACGACGCCTGCTATGCCGAGGCCGACACCGATCCCGAGAACCCCGGCGGCCACATCCTGTGGGTCGCCATCGCCGACGTCGCCTACTACGTCCGCCCCGGCTCGGCGCTGGACCGGGAGGCGCGGAAGCGCGGCAACTCCACCTATTTCCCCGACCGCGTGGTGCCGATGCTGCCCGACGTGCTGTCGGGCGACCTCTGCTCGCTGCACGAGGGGATCGACCGGCCGGTGATCGCGGTGAGGATGCAGATTTCCGAGGACGGGCGGAAGCTGTCGCATCGGTTCGAGCGGGCGATGATGCGCTCGGCCGCCTCGCTGACCTACGAGGAGGTGCAGGCGGCGCAGGACGGCGCGCCGTCCGGGCGGCTCGCACCCATGGTCGAAACGGTGATCGCCCCGCTCTACGCCGCCTACCACGCGCTGGCGCGGGCGCGGGAGGAGCGGCAGCCGCTGGGGCTGGAGCTGCCCGAGCGGCAGATCGTGCTGGGGCAGGACGGGCGGGTGGACTCGGTCGCGTTCAAGGACCGGCTGGAGGCCCACAAGCTGATCGAGGAGTTCATGGTGCTGGCCAACGTCGCCGCCGCCGAGGAGCTCAAGAAGCGGCGCACCCCCCTGCTGTTCCGCGTGCACGAGGAGCCGAGCCCGCAGAAGCTCGAAGCGCTGCGCGAGGTGGCGCAGGCCTCGGGCATGACGCTGGCAAAGGGCCAGGTTTTGCAGACGAAGCACCTGAACCGGCTGCTGGACCAGGCCGAGGGCACCGCCTTCGACGAGCTGCTGAACATGTCGACCCTGCGCGCCATGACCCAGGCCTACTACCACCCCGAGAACTTCGGGCATTTCGGGCTGGCGCTGCGGAACTATGCCCATTTCACCTCGCCGATCCGCCGCTATTCCGACCTGATCGTGCACCGCGGCCTGATCTCGGCGCACCGCTGGGGGCCCGATCCGCAGAAGGACGGGCTGTCGGCGGACGACATCGAGCGGCTGGAGGCGACGGGGAAGGAGATTTCCGACACCGAGCGGCGGTCGATGGCGGCCGAGCGCGACACCACCGACCGCTACCTCGCCGCCTACCTGTCGGAGCGGGTGGGGACCGAGCTGGGCGGCCGCGTCTCGGGCATCCAGAAGTTCGGCGCCTTCGTGCGGCTGGACGAGACGGGGGCCGACGGGCTGATTCCCGTGCGCTCGATGGGGGCGGAGTATTTCCACTTCGACGCCGAGGCGCAGACGCTGATGGGGTCGGACAGCGGGCTGACGATCTCGCTCGGAGACCGGGTGCTGGTGCGGCTGACCGAGGCGGTGCCGGTGACGGGCGGCCTTGTGCTGGAGCTGCTGGAGGTGAACGGCGACAGCATCGCCCGCGGGCCGTCCTCCGGGCGCGGCCGACGGGGGCCGCCGCGCAAGGTGGCGAAGGCGCGGGCCAAGGCGGCGAAGGCCAAGCGCAAGGTGACGCGCAAGCGCAGCTGAGGCGGGTGTTGGCGGCAGCCTGCCCGTGCGGCACCGCTGCCCTTTGCGCCCGGGGCCCGATCCGCTAGGCTCGCCCCCAAGATCACCCCCCGAGCAGCCAAAGGTGACCCCATGCGACCGATCGTTTCCCTGTCCGCCGCGATTCTCTGGCTTGGCACGGGCCTTGCCGGTGCGACGCCGGTTCCGGCCTCGCTCAGCGCGCATTCGATCCTCGAGATCCGCGCCAACGCGCCGCGCACCCCGCGCCTGACCGAAGGCCCGGCCCGCGCCGTCCCCGCCATGCGCCCGCGCGCCCGGCCCGATTCCTCCGTCGTGCCGGCACAGGGCGCGCCCGATCCCGCCGTCGACGCCCAGCTTGCACGCAAGGCCCGCGGCTTCGACACCTGGGCGACCCGGTTCCGCGGCCGGGCGCTGGCGCAGGGGATCTCGGGCACGGTCTTCGACCGCGCCTTCGAGGGCGTGACCTACGACCCCGCCGTCATCGAGCGCGACCGCAACCAGTCCGAGTTCACCAAGACGATCTGGGACTACCTCGACACCGCGGTATCGGACCTGCGCGTTTCCAACGGCAAGGCGGCGCTGGCGCGCGAGAAGGCGGCGCTGGACCGGATCGAGGCGAGATACGACGTCGACCGCGAGGTGGTGGTGGCGATCTGGGGGCTGGAAAGCGCCTATGGCACCTTCAAGGGCAGCAACGACGTGGTGCAGTCGCTGGCGACGCTCGCCTATGACGGGCGGCGCGGGCGGTTCTTCGAATCGCAGCTCGTCGCGGCGCTGAAGATCCTGCAGAGCGGCGACGTGGCGCCGCGCGGCATGACCGGCAGCTGGGCCGGCGCCATGGGGCACACGCAGTTCATCCCGACCTCGTACCTGACCTATGCCGTCGACCTGACCGGCGACGGCAAGCGCGACATCTGGGGCGACGATCCGGCCGATGCGCTGGCCTCCACCGCCGCCTACCTGAAGCGCTACGGCTGGACGAAGGGGCAGCCCTGGGGGGTCGAGGTGACGCTGCCGAAGGGGTTCGACTATGCCTCGGCGCGGCGCGACGTGACCAAGCTGCCCTCGGAATGGGCGAAGCTGGGCGTTGTGGGGGTCGACGGGAAACCCGTCAGGGACCACGCCCGCGCCTCGGTCCTGCTGCCTGCCGGGGCGCAGGGGGCCGCGTTCCTCGTCTTTCCGAACTTCGCGGTGATCGAGCGCTACAACACAGCCGACGCCTACGTGATCGGGGTCGGGCACCTGGCCGACCGGATCGCGGGCGGCGCACCGATTCGCGCAGCCTGGCCGAGGGGCGACCGGGCGCTGACCTTCGACGAGCGGAAGGAGATGCAGCGGCGGCTGACGGCGCAGGGCTTCGACACCAAGGGGATCGACGGCAAGATCGGCCCGCTGACCATCGAGGCGGTGCGGTCGTTCCAGCGCGCGATCGGGCAGGCGCCCGACGGCTATGCCTCGCTCGCCATCCTCGAGAAGCTGCGCTGAGGCGGCAGCCGCGCGGCGCCCGCGGCCCCGGCCCGCGCCGCCGCGCGGCGCATCCTGCCGGAAATTGCCGTTAAACCGCGGCTCCTGCGCGGCTTTGTCCGCTGGACCAACCCGCCCCGCGACGCTAAGACACGGGTTTATCGGGCGCCCGGGACGGCGCCCCCCTGATGTGTTCCCGGCAACGGGCAAGAAAATGGAGAATGCCGTGTCTCACGCAGAAGATCCACAAGGCACGCGCCGAGATTTCCTGTACTTCGCCACTGCAGGTGCCGGCGCCGTGGTCGCAGGGGCCGCCGTCTGGCCGCTTGTGAACCAGATGAACCCCTCGGCCGACGTGCAGGCCCTGAGCTCGATCCGCGTGGACGTGAGCGCGGTCGAGGAAGGCACGCAGCTGACCGTGAAGTGGCTGGGCAAGCCCGTCTTCATCCGCAAGCGCACCCCCGACGAGATCGAGCAGGCGAAGGCGGTCGACGTCTCGTCCCTGACCGACCCCAACGCCGAGAACGCGAACCTGCCCGCAGGCGCCCCCGCCACGGACGAGAACCGCGCGATGCAGGGTGCCGAGGAATGGCTGGTGATGATCGGCGTGTGCACCCACCTCGGCTGCGTGCCGCTGGGCAACGCGGGCGACTTCGGCGGCTGGTTCTGCCCCTGCCACGGCTCGCATTACGACACCGCCGGACGGATCCGCAAGGGCCCCGCACCGCGCAACCTCGCCGTCCCCGTCGCCCGGTTCGACGGCGACACCACCCTCGTCCTCGGATAACGGAGGCTTAAATGGCTGGTATCCCCCACGATCATTACGAACCGAAGACCGGCGGCGAGAAGTGGCTCTACAAGCGCCTCCCGGTCGCAGGGCTTCTCTATGACACCCTGATGATCCCGACCCCCAAGAACCTCAACTGGATGTGGATCTGGGGCATCGTGCTGACCTTCTGCCTGGCGCTGCAGATCGTCACCGGCATCGTCCTGGTGATGCACTACACGCCCGACACCTCGCTCGCCTTCGCGAGCGTCGAGCACATCATGCGGAACGTGAACGGCGGCTTCATGCTGCGCTACATGCACGCCAACGGCGCCTCGCTGTTCTTCGTGGCGGTCTATGCGCACATCTTCCGCGGCCTCTACTACGGCTCGTACAAGGAGCCGCGCGAGATCACCTGGATCATCGGCATCCTGATCTACCTGCTGATGATGGGCACCGCCTTCATGGGCTACGTCCTTCCCTGGGGGCAGATGTCGTTCTGGGGCGCCACCGTGATCACCGGCCTGTTCGGCGCGATCCCGTTCATCGGCCCCGAGCTTCAGACCTGGCTTCTGGGCGGACCCGCCGTCGACAACTACACCCTGACGCGCTTCTTCTCGCTGCACTACCTGATGCCCTTCATCATCGCGGGCCTCGTGATCGTGCACATCTGGGCCTTCCACACCACCGGCAACAACAACCCCACCGGGGTCGAGGTGCGCCGGACCTCCCGTGCGGAAGCCGAAAAGGACACCCTGCCCTTCTGGCCCTACTTCGTGATGAAGGACCTGTTCGCGCTGGCCGTGATCCTCGCGGTGTTCTTCGCGGTCGTCGGCTTCATGCCGAACTACCTCGGCCACCCCGACAACTACATCCCCGCGAACCCGCTGGCGACGCCCGCGCACATCGTGCCCGAATGGTACTTCCTGCCGTTCTACGCGATCCTGCGCGCCTTCACCGCGGACGTCTGGGTGGTGCAGATCGCCAGCTTCGTGACCGGCGGCATTATCGACGCCAAGTTCTTCGGCGTGCTGGCGATGTTCGGCTCGATCATCGTGATGGCGCTGGCCCCCTGGCTCGACACCTCGTCGGTGCGCTCGGGCCGCTACCGGCCGATGTTCAAGTGGTGGTTCGCCCTGCTGGTGTTCGACTTCATGGTGCTGATGTGGGTCGGTTCGCAGCCGACGACCGAACCCTATGCCACGATCTCGCTGATCGCGGCGGCCTACTGGTTCGCCTACTTCCTCGTGATCCTGCCGCTGCTCGGCGTCATCGAGAAGCCGCTGCCGCAGCCCGCGACGATCGAGGAAGACTTCAACGCCCACTACGCGCCGAAGACCGGGGGCTCCAAGACCCTCGTGAACCCGGCCGAGTGAGAAAGGACCGCACGACAATGCTGAAGCATCTCGCCACCGCCGCCATCCTCGCGCTGGCGCTGCCCTCCGGGGCGGCGCTGGCCGCCGAGGAAGGCGGGCACCACATCGAAAACGTCGACTTCTCGTTCGACGGTCCGTTCGGCTCCTACGACCGGAACCAGCTGCAGCGTGGCCTGCAGGTCTACACCCAGGTCTGCTCGGCCTGCCACGGGCTCCAGTACCTGACCTACCGCGCCTTGGGCGAAGAGGGCGGGCCGGACCTGCCCGAGGACCAGGTGCGCGCCTATGCCGCCGGGTTCGAGGTGTTCGACCAGTCGCTGGCCGACGGCGCGGGCGATTTCCGCCCGGCCACCCCGACCGACCACTTCAACAAGAGCTCGCTGGCCAACGCGCCGGACCTGACCTTGATGGCGAAGGCCCGCGCCGGGTTCCACGGCCCCTATGGCCTCGGGATCAACCAGTTCTTCAAGGGCATCGGCGGCCCCGAGTACATCCACGCGATCCTGACGAGCTATACGGGCGAGACGAGGGAACAGGCGGGCACCACGCTGTACGAGAACACCGCGTTCCCGAGCGGCTGGATCGCGATGCCCCAGCCCCTCTACGGCGAGGACGTGGAGTTCGCCGACGGCGCTCCGAACGATCTGGACAGCATCTCGACGGACGTCTCGGCCTTCCTGATGTGGACGGCGGAGCCGAAGCTGATGGCGCGCAAGCAGGCCGGTTTCGTCGGCGTGATGATGCTCGCCCTGCTGGCGGCGCTGCTCTACTTCACCAACAAGCGGATCTGGGCGCCGGTGAAGCACCCCGAGCGGCGGCAGACGCCGGCGGAGTGATCGCCGCGGCCTGACGGCCCGAAGAGACGAAGGCGCATCCCGCGGGGTGCGCCTTTTTCGTTGCGGGTGGGGGCGTCAGCCGAGATAGGCGCGCAGGGCCTCGGTGGGATGCTCCAGCGCCTCGGCCACCGGCCGAGGCGCATGGACCGTGCCGTCGGCGACCAGCATCAGCCCGCCGCCAAGCGCCGCGGCGTCGCCGGGGTCGTGGGTGACCATCAGCAGCGTCGCGCCCGTGTCGTCGCAGAGCGCCGCGACCAGCGCGATCATCTCGGCCCGGAGCGCGGGCCCGAGCGCCGCGAAGGGCTCGTCCAGCAGCACCACGGGCCGCGCCTGGAGCAGCATCCGCGCCAGCGCCGCGCGGCTCTGCTGCCCGCCCGACAGGTTGCCGGGCCGACGCGCGCCCATGCCCGCCAGCCCGACGCGGGTCAGGCTGTCCTCCACCCTTGCCCGCTCCGCCCCCTCGAGCCGCCCCGAGGGACGGATGCCGAGGGCGGCGTTCTGCGCCACCGTCAGGTGCGGAAACAGGTTGTTGTCCTGGAAGATCGTGCTGACCGGCCGCTGCCCCGGCGCAACGGCGGTGATGTCCTGGCCCCGCCAGCGAATCGCCCCGCTTTCGGGCGCGAAGAAGCCGCCGATCGCCGCCAGCAGCGTCGACTTGCCCGCGCCGGACGGCCCCATGACGGCCACCCGCGCGCCCGTGGGAACCTCGAGGTCGGCGGCCAGGCGGAAGTCGCCCTGCGCCAGCACCAGCCGCTCAAGCGTCAGCATCGACGCGCCCTCCCCTGTCCAGCAGCCAGAAGGCGGCAAGGCTGAGCGCCAGCAGCAGCAGCGCCACCCCCTCGGCCGGGCCGCTGCGGTAGGCGGCCATCTGGCGATAGAGGTAGAGCGGCAGCGTCGCCTCGGTCGGATCGGCGAAGAGGGCGATCACCCCGAGATCCCCCATCGACAGCGCCGCCGCCAGCGCCGCGGCGAACCCCAGCGGGCGGCGCAGGCGCGGCATGGTCAGCTGGCGCAGGCGGTGCGCGCCGGTCATTCCCAGGCTGTCGGCCAGCGGCCCGAATCGCGCCTCGGTCTCGACTGCGGCGGGGACGAGGGCGCGCAGGGCGAAGGGCAGGCTCATCACCCCGTTGACCAGTGCCGTCACGGGAAGGGCCAGCGCCACGGGATCGGCCAGGGGAAAGATCAGCAGGAACAGCCCGGTGCCGATGACGAGGGGCGAGGTGGCGACGGAGAGATAGACCACCGCCTCGAGCCCCCGGGCCAGGTGCGGGCGGTGTTGGAGCGCGGCGACGGCCAGGGCCAGCGGCAGGGCCAGCGCCAGCGTCACCG